>JBJOEZ010000001.1:0-187360 GCA_046048995.1 Verrucomicrobiota bacterium
CCGGCAAGCACCTGCTCGGGCTCATCAACGACGTGCTCGACCTCTCGAAGATCGAGGCGGGCAAGATGACGATCTTCTGCGAGCCCATCGACGTGGCCGCCATGGTCCAGGAGGTCGAGGCCACCGTGCAGCCCCTCATGCAGAAGAACCAGAACCGCCTCGAGATCCAGCTGCCCGAGGATGCCGGACAGATGCACAGCGACCTGACCAAGATCCGGCAGACGCTCTTCAATCTCCTGAGCAACGCCAGCAAGTTCACCCATGAGGGCCGCATCCTCCTGTCCGTCTCCCGGGTTCGGGAGAACGGCGCCGACTGCCTCCGCTTCGCCGTGCAGGACAGCGGCATCGGCATGACGCCGGAGCAGGCGGGCAAGCTGTTCCAGGCCTTCAGCCAGGCCGACGCCTCCACCACGCGCAAATACGGCGGGACCGGCCTGGGCCTGGCCATCAGCCGCAAGTTCTGCCAGATGCTGGGCGGGGACATCACCGTCACCAGTGAGCAGGGCAAGGGCTCCACCTTCACCATGACCCTGCCTGCGCGTGCCCCCGAGTCCGGTGGCGAGGCGCCGGCCCCCGCCGCCCCCGCCGGGCCGGCCAAGCCCACCGCCGCCGGCCAGCCCGTGGTGGTCGTCATTGACGACGACCCGACCGTGCTCGAGCTCATGGAGAGGTTCCTGACCAAGGAAGGCTTCGCCGTGCGCACGGCCAACAATGGCAAGGACGGCCTCGAACTGGCCAAGACCCTGCAGCCGGTGGCGATCACCACGGACGTCATGATGCCGGGCATGGACGGCTGGGCGGTGATCACCGCGCTGAAGGTCGATCCGGCCACGGCGCACATCCCGATCATCCTCGTCACCATCACGGACGGCCGCGAGATGGGCATGGCGCTGGGGGCCTACGATTACCTGGCCAAGCCGGTGAACTGGGATCGGCTGGGCAAGGTCATGGGCCAGCTCAGGCTGGAGCAGGGCCAGCGCACGGTGCTGGTGGTGGAGGACGACGAGGCGACGCGCGACCAGCTGGACCGCACCCTGCGCAAGGACGGGTGGAACGTGCTCACCGCGGCGAATGGGAAGGTGGCCCTGGAGATCGTGGCCCAGCAGGAGCCGGCCCTGGTGCTGCTGGACCTCATGATGCCGGAGATGGACGGGTTTGAGTTCCTCAACCGGTTCCGCGAGAACCCCCGCTTCGCCCAGACCCCGGTCATCGTGCTGACGGCGAAGGATTTGACCGCTGATGACCGGGCCCGGCTGAGCGGGCGCGTCTCCGACCTGGTGACCAAAAGCGGGTTTGTGGCGAAGAACATCCTGCCCCAGCTGCGCGCCTATGCGGCGGTGGCGAGGAAATAGCCGGCGCGCGGGCCTCCGGCCCGCTTAGGCCGGACGTTCCTCCCAGGGGTGCGGATTCCCCAGAAGCTTGCCCAGCGTCGGCTGGGCCATGGGGAGAATCCCTGCGGCGGTCCATCGCAACGCGACTGCAAGAGGTCCATCGTGGGCCTGAAGCTACCTTGGGGATGAGGCACGGCCTAAGCGGGCCTCCGGCCCGCGCGCCGGCTACCTCACGGTGGCGGTTGCCTTGGCGGCGTCCTTCCTGGTCGTGTCCGCCTTGGAGGTGACCGTGACCAGGCAGTGCTGGGCGGCCCCGAGCGCCGCTGTGCGCGAGGAGGTGATGACGGCGCGGAACACCTGCGAGCCTGACGCAGCCAGGTTGTTCACCGCGTAGGTCCCGGCGGTGACGGCTGTCGTGATGTCCGTGCTGCCGGAGGAACCCTGGAGGTATTTGACCGTGAACCCGGCGCTGCCGGCGGGTCCCTGGACGGTGAAGCTGTCGGTGGCCCCGCCGTCGTTTTGGATCTGGAAGAAGAAGGTGAGGCTCTTGCCCTTGGCCACGGTGGCGGAGCGGGTCTGGCTGGTGCCGGTGAGGTTGTAGACGTTGTTCCCGAGGTAGGCGGCGTCGTTCGAGAGCTTGACCAGGGCATCCGGCTGGCGGGCGGGGGGCGGGGGCGGCGGGGGCAGGGTGCCGCCGAGGTGGAGCACCGTGGCCGAGTAGGGGGCGACGCTGCGGGAGAAGGTGGCGCCCGGGATGGACACGGTGGACTGGGCGATCTCGGCCGAGCCGACCCCGGTGCGCGCGGCCTCGTCCTGGGGAATGCCGTAGGAATAGAGGGCGGCGGTGGCGGCGGGCGTGTAGTTGGCCAGGGACATGTTCACGGTGAACGTGCTGGAGGGGGACTTGTTGAGGAGGAGGAGGCTGACCGTGCCATCGGCGCGCCGGGCGGCATAGGCGGCGGCGCCCACGTAATCGGAGGTTGCCCGCACAATTTGGTCGCCGCCCCGGGCGAAGTACTGGAGGAGCTTGGCCACGTGGAAGACGGGGTAGCGATCGGCGGGTCCGGCCGGGTTGGCGGCCGAGGCGATGCCATAGTCGCCGTAGTTCCGCCAGCCATAGAGCGAGGCGTTGTTGTTGTTGCCGGTCTCCTGCGCGTTGCGGACGTCCCACCAGACAAACCCGTTGAACTCGGTGTGGAGGAGTTGGAGCAGGCTGTCCGCGAGGAAGAGGCCGTTGACAAGGCTGGTCGTCTGCTTGCCGGGGTTGGAATAGACGGAGTTGTTCTCCGTGCAGATGAGTTCCACCCCGGCGGCGGTGGTGGTGCCCAGGTAATCGTTGAGCTGGCGCCGGAGGTCGGCGGCGTCGGACGCCCACGTGCCGGAGGACTGGAGCAGGCCCGTGTCGTTCTCGCTGCCGGGCGCCTGGGGATAACGGTGGTAGACCACGAAGTCCGGGGTCACCCCCAGGGACTTGAGGGTGGCCAGCATCACCGGGGTCCAGCCGTTGTGCGTCTGCCCCGTGCGCGGGTTGAGGGCCGGATGATCGGTGTAATTGGCGTAGCTGTCCTCCCCGGTGATCACCACCGCCCCAATCTTGATGGTCGGATCCACCGCCTTCATCTGGGTCCAGTACTGCTGGAACCGGGTGGCGTAGGTGTGGGGATCGTGCGGGCGGGTGTTGAGGTCGTATTCCCAGGAGCCGTAGTTCTCATTGCCGATTTCCCAATACTTGAACCCGTAACCCTTGGTCACGTTGGCGTAGCGGACCCAGTCCGCCGCCTCGGCGGGCGTCCCGCTGCCGTAGTTGGCCGTGATGAAAACCTGGGCGCTGGTCGCGGTGGCGACGGAGGCAAACTCATCGAAGGTGGTGGCCCAGGCCCAGGTGTTGTTGCGGGTGGTGCCGGTCGCCCAGTGGTACTCGTCCGAGAGCGACCCGCCCGGGAACCGCAGCGTCCGGTTGTCCATCTCGGCCAGCATGGACACCGTGGTGGCCGTGGGGAACACGTCATCCCAAATGGTGGCGTTCAGGCCGAAATGGCGGTTGTCCACCGTGCGCACGACCTGGGCGACATCGACGCTGACATTCACGGCGGCCGGCGCGGGCACGGCCACCAGGGAGAGGTCGTCGAGGTAATAGGCCGGCTGGGTGGTGCCGGTGACGTCCTGGATCCAGAACCCGTCCATGTCGGCCACGCTGGCAACGCCGAGTGAGCTGAGGGAGACCTGGATTTGCTGCCAGGCATTGGCGGTGAGGGGGGCGAGGGTGACGGCGGGTTGGGCGGTCCCGTTGCGGAGGGCCTGCACCTGGAGGCGCTGGCCGCCCGAGGCGCCCCCATGAATCCAGAAGGCCAGCGTCGTGTAGCCGGCCGTGTTGAAGGCCGCGTGGTGCAGGTAGATGGCCTGCCAGGCGCCGGAGTTCACGCTGATGGACCGGGTGCCGGACCGGACCGGCGTGGTGTTGGCGAGGTTGACCGTGGCCCAACTCCAGTTCTCCCAGCCATTCACCAGGGCATCGCTGTAGATGGCCTGATCCGTCTGGGCCGGGGCCAGCACGGCACCCGCCAGCAACAGAAGGCCGGCGGCAAAGGAACGCGTCTTCATGGGGAGAGAATGCAAGCGCCCAGACCATGGCACACCACACCCCGATTGGCCAATGCCACCCTCCCACCCGCATTCGTCAACTCCCTGACCCGCTCACTCGCCAACCCATTTATGACACAGGTAACGGTTGCCTCCGGAGCCTGCCTGTGGTTCACTGGTGGCGCATCAGGACAGGGCCTGCGTGAGCAGGCCCCGGCAACCTAGCCGTGGAGACGGCCAAGGTGCCTGGTCCGGCGGCAGGTGCCTCCGGCCGATGTGCGGAACCCCTGGGTTCCGAACAACTGTTTCTCCACGGACTTCGAAGGCCGTCGACCTGATGCTTGGGTCGGCGGCCTTCCTCGTTTCCGTAAACCCACCTGATGCGTTGGCTGAACAGCCGCAGCAGAACACAGCGCATCCATGAAATCGATCCCGACCGTCCTCCCGTCCGGCGACCTCGCCGTCCGCGTCAACCCCGCCAACCCGGACCATCACCTCTGGAACAACCATGGCACGTGGTGGTGCCATTACACGCTGCACCTGCCCGACTTCACCAAGCGGCGGGTGCGCCGCAACCTCGGCACCCCGGTGCTGGCCGAGGCCCGCCTGCTCCGGGACCAAATCCTCGCCGCCAACCGGGCCCCCCTGGCGGCCGCCGCCTGAGCTCCCCCGCCGGCGTCTAATGTCCGCCGGTCACGGTGTAGCCGGCCCGGCGCAAATCCTCGGCCAGGTCCACCTCCATCTGGACGGCCGCCTCGTGCGGCATGGGGTTGAGGTGTTCGTAGAGCTCGGGCAGGAGGCGGACGCCGAACCGCCGGACCACAGCCGCCGCCTTGATGCCCGCCTGGTGGTTGGCAAACCGCTCCGCCGGGGTCAGCCCGGTCATGCCCACATACACGCACGGCAGGTCCGGCTTGCGGCCCGGGTTCGCCTTCCGCACCGCCCTCAGCCGCGCCACCGCCGGATCCAGCAGCACCACATAAACATGGTGATGATGCGCGGCCTCGCTGGCCGCGCGCAGCTGGCGGAACGTCCGGCGTCGCACGGGACCAAGGCTGTCCTGTTCCCACCCCGCCTGTCCACCCCGGGCGTGGACGCCATCCCATCACCGCCCTCGCCAGCCGACCGCTGGCATGCTACATCTCACCCTGTCCGCTCCCAGGCTGACCCAGCCGGGAAGCCGGCCTCATCCATGGCCTGCCGCCGTCCGTGGCTCCGACTCGGCCTGAGCCTGTCCCTGCTGCTGCCGGGGCTGGCCGGGAACGCGCCCGCCCAGCTGCCGGGGGGCCACTGGGCGCTGGCCTGGAGCGACGAGTTCAACGGGTCCAGCCTCGATGCCACCCGCTGGACCGCCGCCACCGGTGCCCGGCGCGATGCCCAGAACACCGCCGCCGCCGTCAGCGTGACCAACGGGGCCCTCGTCATCCGCACCTACACCGAGGGGGGTGTGCACAAAACCGGCTTCGTCGGTTCCTATGGCAAGTTCACCGACGCCTTTGGCTACTGGGAGGCCCGCATCCGCTTCACTTCCCAGGATGGCATGTGGTCCGCCTTCTGGATCCAGTCTCCCACCATCAACAACACCGGCAACAACCCCAACGCCAACGGCACCGAGATCGACGTGGTCGAACACCGCAACCGCGACGGCGGCGGCACGACGATCAACAATCGCCTCGTCAGCAATGTCCACTGGGACGGCTACGGAGCGGACCACAAGAGCATCGGCAGCGGCCTCGTCAGCAACCCCGGCAGCACCGCCCTGCAGGGCAACTGGCACGTCTTCGGCCTGCTCTGGGATCGCGGCGTCAACCGGTTCTATGTCGATGGCGTCGAGGTCTGGTCCCAGTCCACCGCCGTCTCCCACCTCAACCAGTTCATCTACCTCACCAGCGAGGTGGAGGACGCCGGCTGGGCCTACAACATCCCCTCCGGCGGCTACGGCTCCCTCGGCGCCGCCGCCAACGGCAAGATGGAGGTCGACTGGGTCCGGTTCCATCGCCGCGTCGAGGCCGTCGGGAACGGCCAGTTCTCCGGCCGGCTCGGCAACTGGACCGGCTACGGCAGCTACACCTACAACGCCACCAACGGGGGCAGCGGCGGGCCCGGCGTGCGCATCAATCCCCAGACCACCGGCGGCGCCGCCGCCGAGCAAACCCTCCATGGCCTCGTGCCCGGCCTCAACTACCTGCTCACCGGCTGGGGCTTCGCCCGCACCAACGTCCCGGCCGAGCTCCGCCTCGGCATCAAGAACCACGGGGGCGCCCAGGTCTACCAGGGCATCAGCAGCCCCGCCTACACCCGCGCCTCCATCCCCTTCACCCCCGGCCTCACCAACACCACCGCCCGCCTCTTTGCCTGGGTTCCCACCCAGTACGGCGATGCCGGCGCCGATGACATCCGCGTCCGCCGCGTGGCCGCCCCCATGGACCCGGGGTTCGAGTCCGGCGACAAGGACGAGTATTGGTCCCCCTATGGCGACACCCTCGTCCATGACTGGGCCCCGGTCCGGTCCGGCTCGTTTTCCTTCCGCTTCAACAACCCCGCCGCCGACCGCGGTCTCGAGCAGGAAATCGTCGGCCTGCGCCCCGCCACGCCCTACCGCCTCTCCTGCTGGATGCGCACGGACAACCAGTCCCTCCGCCTCGGGGTGAAAAACCACGGGGCGGCCGAGTCCTCCACCAGCCGCACCGGCTCCGGCAACACCTGGGCCCGGCACACCCACGTGTTCACCACCGGCGCGGCCGGCACGTCGGCCACGGTCTACGCCTACATCCCCGCCGCCAACGCCACCAGCGTGGTCGATGTCGACGACTTTTTCCTCGCCGAACCGCTGCCCGCGGGCTGGACGGCCGCCGACATCGGCGCCGTCGGCCTTGAGGGCGAGGCCGGCCTGCGCGGCAGCCGCTGGGTGGTGCGGGGGTCGGGCACCAACCTCTGGGGGTCCGCCGACGCCTTCCGCCTTGTCCACACCAACCTGGCCGGCTCCGGCCTGGTCCAGGCCCGCCTGCGCAGCCTCGAGGCGGGCGAGGCGACGGCCAGGTTCGGCATCATGGTGCGGGCCGGACCCGGGCCGGGCGCCCCCTTCCTGCAGGTGGGCTGGCGGGCCGACCAGCGCATGGAATCCCTCCGCCGCACCGCCACCAACGGCGCCGTCAGCGCCGACCTCGGCGCGCCCGGCACGCGTGTCGAGTGGGTGCGCGTCCAGCGCGCTGGCGATGTCTTCACCGCCTTCGTCTCCGCCAACGGGGTCACCTGGACCAACCTGGGTGCCCCCGTCACCCTCCCGATGCCCTCGAATGTCCTGGCCGGCCTCACGCTTTGCGCCGCCACCCCCCTCGACTGGGCCGAGGGCACGGCCGAGAACCTCCAGGTCGGTCCCGACACCAACGCCCCCACCGCGCCCCCGCTGATTGCCCGGGGCGCCACGTGGCGTTACCTCGCCCCGGCCAGCGGGCCCCCGCTGGCGTGGCGCCAGCCTGCTTTCAACGACGCCGCCTGGGCGGCCGGCCCGGCCGAGATCGGCTACGGCGACGGCAACGAGTCCACCGTCATCCCGACCAACACCTTCAAGCCCTTCACCGCCTATTTCCGTCGCGCCTTCACGATCGAGGATCCCGCCGGCCTGGCCGCGCTCACCCTCGGGCTGGTCCGCGACGACGGCGCGGTGGTCTACCTCAACGGGGTGGAGGTCTGGCGCGACAACCTGCCCCCCACGGGGCCGATCGCGCACGGGACGGCGGCGCTCGCGGCGGTGAACAACGCCGACGAGTCCACCTTCTTCCAGCGGCTGCTCGATCCCACCCTGCTCGTCGCCGGTACCAACCTGCTGGCCGTGGAGGTGCACCAGGCCGCGGCGACCAGCTCGGACATCAGCTTTGACGCGGAGCTGACCGCGGTGTCCGGGGACGCGGACACGGACAACGACGGCCTCCCTGATGCGTGGGAGCGGGCCGAGCTGGGCGGGCTGGGGGAGGGGGCGGCCGGGGATCCGGACGGGGACGGCGCGGACAACGCGACGGAATGGCAGGCGCGCACGGCGCCGGCGAGCGGGGCGTCCCGGCTGGCGGTGACGGGGGTGGCGCGCAACGGGGCGGGGCAGCCGGTCCTGAGCTGGCCGAGCGTCCCCGGGGTGTCCTACCAGGTGCTGCGGGCGACCTCGCTGGGTGCGTGGGTGGCCCTGCCCGGGCTGGTGGCCGGGGATGGGACGGTGCTGTCGTGGACGGACGGGACGGCCCCGGCCAACGTGCCGCTCTTCTATCGCCTGCAGGTTCCCTGACGCCGGCGGTTACGCCCCGTGCAGGCGGCGCAGCGCAGCGCCGGCCGCCTCGACCCAGTCGGGCCCGGGCAGCGCGTAGGGCCGGAAGGTCTCGAGGTGGGCCTCCTGGGCGCTGAAGAGGAGGGCGCGGTGCAGGCCGAGGTTGCCCGCCTTCGGGCTGTCGATCAGGCTCGCGCTGTCGTTGGCGCTCATCTGGAAGAGGACCCGCTGCTCGAATTCGCTGAAGGCCTTCCGGCTGAGGAACCGGTTCACGTTGTTGTAGGTGTCGCAGGAGGCGATCACATGGAACCCGAGGCGCGTGCCCTCGCAGAGCAGGTTGTTCAGGACAAGGGCCGGGTTGGGCGGTGCGTCGGGGTCGGGCGCGCTGAAGTTGAAATCCTCCTCCCAGCGCAGCTTGGTGAATTTCTGCAGGCCATGGATGAACAGGAACACCGGCGGACCCTCGGCCGCGCCGGCGTCCTCCGTGCGCCGCTGCATCTCGCCGGCCAGATCCTTCATCACGTCCGGCAGGTCGCCCGCCTTGACGAGGGTGAGGTTGGCGGGGAGGGCGGCCACGACCTTCTCGAGGTGTTCGCGGGCGGGCGTGCCCGGGGCGCTGCCGTCGCAGAGGAGCAGGCGCGCCCCGCCCCGGGGGTATTGGGCCGCGAGGGAGACGAGGGCGGCGGTGAAGATGGAGAGGATGGCCTCCTCGCGCTGGCCGACCAGCATGAGGTTGTGGCCGCTCTGGCGCTGGAAGGCGACCTCGGTGGGACCCTTGATGGCGTTGGGGGCGCCCAGCCAGATGCGGGGGAAGGGGGGCGGGATGATGGCCGGGGCTGCCAGCAGGGCGGCCAGCAGCGGGTTCTCGCGGATCTCGGAAGGGGCGTTGCCCTCGAACACGATCGGGCCGGGGTAGTTCCGGCCGGAACGATCGCCCAGTTGCCGGACCTCGGCCAGGGCCTCGTCGCGCTCGTCGTCGGAGAGCCAGACCACCTGGAAGGGGCTGTTGCCCTCGACCGTGCCGGCGGTGTCGTTGTAGATGCCCTCGCCCGGGCGCGAGAGGAGCCGCGGGGCCGGGTTGCTGTCGTCCATGATGAGGTAGGCGTCGGCCTCGTTGCACTGGAGGGCGATGCGCACGACCATCTGGCCGAGGGTGGTGCGGGCCATGGTGTAGGCGCCGCCGAGGGTCTGGGACCCCAGCAGGGCGTGGATGCCGAAGGCACGGCCCTGGCGGACGATGCGGTCGAGCAGGAGGGAGGCGGTCTGCGCAATCTTGTCGTCCTCCACGAAGAACTCCTGGAACTCGTCGATGAGGAGGAGCGTGCGGGGCATGGGCTCGGTGCCGCCGGCCTTCTTGTAGCCGGCGACGTCCTGCACGCCGAGTTTGCGGAAGAGATCGCCGCGGCGCTTGAGTTCGTCATCCAGGCGCTGGAGGACGCTGAGGGCGAACTCGCGATCGCTCTCGATGGCGACCACGCGGGCGTGCGGGAGGCGGTGGGTCCCGTAGCACTTGAACTCGACGCCCTTCTTGAAGTCGATCAGGTAGAACTCGACCTGGTCGGGGCTGCACCAGAGGGCGAGGTTGGTGATGAGGACGTGGAACAGGGTGGATTTGCCGGACCCGGTCTTGCCGGCCACGAGGCCGTGCTGCCGGGTGCCCTTGCCGAAGGCGAGGTATTGGAGCTTGGTGGCGCCGGTCCGCCCGATGGCGACGCGCAGCTCGCCGGTGGTCTCCAGCGACCAGCGCTCGGCCGGGGGGGGCGTGATCTGGGAGAACGGCACCTCAATGCGGTTGGAGTCGCGGCTGGTCACGCCCACCTTGTGGATGAACTCGGTGGCCAGCTCGGCGGCCGGCGGGGCCTCCAGGCGCAGCTGCAGCCCGGGCAGCCCGGGCCCGGCCAGCACGAAGTCGCGGCCCTTGGCCACCAGGTTGACGCCGCTCCGGCGCAGGTCGTCGGGCGCGAAGTCCTGGGGCGGCACCTGGCGCCGGTCCCAGTGGATCAGCGTGTAGACCCCGCAGCGGGCGCCGCTGGTCGCGATGCTGAGCAGCCGCCGGGCCGCCGTCTCGCTGAAGTTGGTCGGGAAATCCGCCACCACGATGAAGTGGTATTTCTCCGCGATGGTCCCGGCCTGCTCGTTGTAGTCCGCGATGGTGGCGTAGTCGCTGCGCAGATACATCTGGATGACCTTCTCCATGTGCTCGTTGAGGTCGGCCAGGCGCTGCTCAATCTGCTGGGCCTGGGTCCAGATGCGGCTGTTGATGACGTGCTCGGCGTAGTCGGCCAGGTGCATGACGCCGGAGAACCCCTGCCCGAGGCCCACCGGGTCGATGACGGTGAAGCTGAGCCGGCCGGCCGGGGCCACCGAAAGCAGGCGCAGGACGACATCGTTGAGGGTGGCCAGCGCCTCGTCCCGGCCCGTGGCCTGGGTCTCGAGCAGGAGGGAACCCTGCTGGGGATAGGTGAGCAGGAGCGGGACGGAAAGCCGCGCGGGGCCGGGCAGGGCCAGGCGCGGATCCTTGGGCAGGCCGCCGGCCAGCGCGGCGACATCGACCTCGAGCCGGCCGAAGGGTGCGGCGTGGGGGAAACGGTCGGGGGCGGACCAGGCCCGGCACAGCTCCGGCGTCCAGGGCGGGAACAGGCGCGCGGCCTCGGCGTCGGCCGCCGCGGCTTCGGCGTAAAGTTCCTGCAGCCGGGCCTTCCATTCCGACTCCAGCGGCTGCCAGCGCTCGGCCAGCTCGGCCTGCAGGCGCTGTTCGCGCTCGGCGGCGGCGGCGTTCACCTCCGCGACCCGCGCGGCGTTGGCCGCGCGGAGGCGGTCGGTGGCCCCGGCGCAGGCTGCCTCGATGCGGGCCAGCCGGGCCTGCCGCTGCGCGTCATTGGTGGCCGCGGCGCGGCCGGCCTTGGTCTCGAGCAGGCCGGGCAGGGTCTGCCGCTGCTCGGCCGCCTCGGCCACGGCGGCGTCCCAGCCGGTGTGGATGCGCGCGGCCTCGGCTTGGAATTCGTTCTCGACCCGCTGCAGTTCCTGCGTGCGCTGCGTGGCGGCCGCCTCCGCGGCCGCGTCGTGCAGGGTGCGCCCGGCGGCCAGCGCGTGGCCCAGTCGGGCCGCGGCGGGCCGGGCCTGGCTGCGCCCGCCCGCGCAGGCTCCCGCCAGCAGGACCGCCAGCCCGCCGGCCGCCCCAAGCGCCACGGCGGGCGTGACGCCCTGGACACCAAGGGCGGGGAGAACCCAGGGCAGGGGAACGAAAAGCACGATCAATATGGCCCAGAGCCAGAGCCCGCGGCTGATCCGGGGCAGGAACAGGCCGCGGTAACGCCGCAGCTCGTCCTCGGCGCGCTGCCGCGCGCCGCGCAGATCCTCCAGGAGCTGGTGTTCGTCCCGCCCGGGGGCCGGGGCGGCCGGGGCGGCACCCGCCGCGCCGGTGGCCAGGGGAATCAGTCCCCCAAACGGACGGAAGGAGCGGCCGGCCCGCGTGGCGAGATCCTCGAGGGCCTGCTGTTCGGCGGCCAGGGCCGCCATGTATTCCGCGTAGGCCTGCTCGGCCGCCGCCAGTTGCGCGGTGTGCCGACGGTCGTTGTTCAGCTCGTCGGTCTGCAGCCGGTGCTTTCGCTTGCCCTCGGTCTCGTCAATGAAGGCGGCCGCGCGCCGCCCGATGTTTTTGCGCAGCTGCATCACGCGGGCGTGCCGCGCGGCGTGCCGGGCCCCGACCGCCTGCCGGGCTGCCTCCGCCTCCGCCTCCGCCGCGGCCAGCTCGCCCGGCAGGGCCTCGGCCAGCGCGGCCAGATCCTCCTCCCGCCTCCGCCGGACCGCGTTCTGCCGCACGTGGATGTCGCGGGTCAGCGCCTCCTCGCGCGCGGTGATGTCCTGGATGGCCGCGCGCAGGCGGCCGGCCCAATCCAGCATGCGGTCCACGGCGGGGCCGGGGGACGGCCGGGCCGGCGGAAGGGGTGCCTCGGCCGGTGGGGATGACTTCTCTTCGGGGGGATTACTCACAGTCGTTCCGGATCTTCGCCATCAGTTTGTCCAGCTGGTCGATCACCTGCATGGCCTTGTCAACGCCGCTGGTCAGTTCCTCGATGTACTGGCGCTCGAACTCGATGGCCTTGTCGTCGCGCCACGACTCGCGGGCCTGTTGCCAGCGGTTGACCAGGTCCTTGGTCAGGGCGCCGATGCGCTGGCCGGCCCCGCTCATGGTGCCGCCTCCGGGGCAGGTGGGGCGGCGGGGCCCGGGGCGGCGTCCGGCCCGGCGGTGGCGGGCTTGATGTCGGCGTAGGCCGAGAGGGTCTCGACCACGCGCCCGAGGTGGGCGATGGCCATCACCATGTCGTTGGACAGGGTGGTGTGCAGCTTGTCCAGCTGCTTGAGGAGGGGTTCCACCTGGCTGTCGAACTCGCGGTTCCAGTGCTTGAGGCGCTTCAGCCGGGTCTCGACCTCCTCGAGGTTGCGGCGGGCGCGCTGGACGGCCAGTTGTTCGGCCGAGGTGTCGGTGCGGAGGGAGGCGATGCGCGCGCTGGCGAGGGCCGATTGGGCCGACTCGAGTTCCTTGTAGCGGCGGCGCATCAACATCTCGAGGTTCATGCGCTGGTCGTTCTGCAGCCACATCTTGAGGCGAAGGACCTCGGACCCGACCTCCTCGAGGGTGGGCCGGGCCTTGCTCACGTAGACGACCAGGCTGGACCGGAAGTCCTGGATGACGTCGGTGGAGGTGACGTTGGCTTGCTGGGACACGCGGGGGGGGCGGGCGGCGCCGGTTTCAGCGCTGGTTCAGGTATTCCTCGATGCGCTGGGCCTTGCGGAGGAGGAAGGGCGTGTGTTGCCCGGAGATCTCCGCGAAGCGCTTGAGGGCCTTGAGCGTTTCCTTGAACTCCTCGGCGAACTTGACGTGCTCCTGGTCCTGCCAGGAGTCGCCCAGTGCGGCGAAGCGCGCCTGCAGCGAGGCCATGCGGTTTTGCAGGTCCATGTTGAAGCGCTTGAGCTCCTCGGCGAAACGGCGGACCTGCTCGGGGTCCATGATGGCTTGGGCCATGGTGTTGTCCTGGGGTTGATGTGTTCTCCGGACTGTGCCGGTTTTCGGCAGGGGAGGCAAACGGGTTCGTGTGGGCCGGGCGCCCAACCCCGGCCCGGCGCCGCTCCGCCTTGCCACCGGGCCGCCGCCGTGCTTATTTTAGGGCCGTTTAACGGTGGTTTTGGTCCCCAGCCATGCCCGGTCCCTGTCCTGAATCCTCGGCCATGCCGGCAAACGTCCCGCATCCGACCGTCCCCCCGGCTCGTCCCCGCCGCCGCGGGGCGGGGCTGGCCCTGCTTTCCGTGCTGGTCTGGGGAATGGCGGCGGGGCCGGCGGTCCTCGGGCAAAGCCAAACCTGGATTGTCCCGCCCAGCGTGGCCAACGTGACCGCGGCCTACGGGGCGGGCACCTTCAGCCAGGCGGGCTTGCGCATCCAGGAGGCCTACGGCCCGGCCAACTTCCCGGCGACGGGCGCCTTGATCATCACGCAGTTGCGCTACCGGCCCGATGCGGTGCTGGGGGGGGCTTTCAGTGCGACGGTGGCGGACATCCGGATCACCCTGTCGACCTCGCCGCGCGCGCCGGACGCCCTGTCGACGGTGTTTGCGCAGAACGTGGGGACCGACGAGACCGTGGTGTTCCAGGGGTCGCTCGACCTCGCCAGCGCCTTCAGCGGGCCGCCGGGCGGGCCGCGGGATTTCGACATCGTGGTGCCGTTGCAGGCGCCGTTCCTCTATGACCCCGGCCGCGGGGCGCTGTTGGTGGACATTTCGAACGTCTCGGGGGCGCCGGCGGCGACGGTGCTGGGCGGGCAGTCGGTGGCGGGGGATGCGGCCTCACGGGCGGTGGGGAGCGTGGGGAACCCGACGGGCGGCTTGAGCACGGGGGTGGACGCCCTGCAGTTGGTGTATGTGCCGACCAACGCGCCGCCGCGGCCGACCCTGCTGACGCGGGGGCCCTACCTGCAGGCGGCGACGCGGACGAACATCCTGGTGGTGTGGCGGACGTCGGCGCCGACCAACGGCCTCGTGCGGTTTGGGCTGGCGAGCAACGACCTGCGGTGGACGGCGGTGTCGGGGGCATGGACGAACGAGCAGGCGGTGACCCTGACCAACCTGCTGCCCGGGACGCGGTATTATTATGCGGTGGGGGCCGGGGAGACGAATTTTGCAGGCGGGCCGGAGCATAGCTTCCGGACGGCGCCGGCGGGGGCGCGGCCGACGCGGATTTGGGCGACGGGGGATTTCGGGACGACCGGCGTGTATGGGAACGGGGCGGTGGCGGTGCGGGACGCCTATGAGGCCTGGTCGGCGGGGCGGCCGGCGGACGTCTGGCTGATGCTGGGTGACAACGCCTACCAGTCGGGGACCGATGCGGAGTTCCAGCGGGCGGTCTTTGATGTCTACGGGCGTATCCTGCGGCAGACCCCGGCCTGGTCGGCGATTGGCAACCATGAGGTCTACAGCGCGGACAGCGCCGGCCACCTGCCCTACCTGGATATCTTCCGGTTCCCGACGGGGGGCGAGGCGGGCGGGGTGGCCTCGGGCACGCGGCGCTACTATTCGTTCGACCATGGGAACATCCATTTTGTGTCCCTGGATTCCGAGTCGACGGACCGGTCGGAGACGGGCGCGATGGCCACGTGGCTGCGGGCCGATTTGGCGGCCAACACCAACGACTGGCTGATCGCGTTCTGGCACAGCCCGCCCTACACGAAGGGGTCGCATGATTCGGACAACGACTTCGACACGGCGGGGCACCTGAAGGACATGCGGGAGATTTTTGTGCCCATCCTGGAGGCGCACGGGGTGGACCTGGTGCTGGGCGGGCACAGCCACAACTACGAGCGGTCCTACCTGATTGACGGGCATTACGGGAAGTCGCCCACGTTCAACCCGGCGTTGATGCTGAAGGACGGCGGGAGCGGGCGGCCGGGCGACACGGGCCCCTACCTGAAGCCCACGCGCGGGCCCGGCGCGCATGAGGGCAGCCTCTACGCCGTGGTGGGCAGCTCGGGTTTTGCCACCTTCGCCACCGGCAGCCGGCATGTGGCCATGCACACCCAGTTGCTGCAGTTGGGCTCGCTCATCATCGACATCGACGGCAACCGCATGGACGCGTGGTTCCTGCGGGAGACGGGGGCCATCGAGGACCGTTTCACGGTGGTGAAGGGGGGGCTCCTGCTCGAGCGGTTGCAGATGGCGGGGGGCGCGGTGACCGCCTCCTTCAAGACCCTGCCCGGCCGCACCTACCGCGTGGAGTGTTCCCCCGGCGTGGACCCCCCGGCGTGGGTGAACGTCAGCGGTCCGCTGGCCGGGACCGGCGCCATCGTCAACTGGACCGGCCCCGCGCCGCCCGGCGCCGTCCGCCACTTCTACCGCGTGGTCCAGGTTGACTGACCCGCGGTCCCGGCCCCGGCTTCCGTCCCCCGTCCCGGCGCACCGCGGTGCCTTCCCCCGGCCTTTGTCATGGACCGGCCCGTGTCGCTTTGCTACCCCGTAGCCCCGTGAAAGCCGTCATTCTCGCCGCCGGCAAGGGCACCCGCATGAAGGAACTCACGCAGGAGGTGCCCAAGCCGATGCTGCCCGTGCAGGGCCGCCCCATCCTCGAGCACATCCTCGGCGGCCTGCTCGCCGCCGGGATCCGCGACGTGTTCATTGTGACCGGCCATCGCGCCGAGACAATCGAGAGCCATTTCGGGGACGGCTCGCGGTTTGGCGCGCGCATTGCCTACGGCCGGCAGGTGGTGCAGGACGGCACCGGCAAGGCCCCGGAGCTGGCCCGGGAATTTGTCGGCACCGATTCCTTCCTGCTCACCTACGGGGACATCCTCGTGAAGCCGGAGACCTACGCCCACATGGTGCGGCGCTTTGGGGAGGGCGACTTTGCCGGGGTCATCACCGTGATCCGCGGGGCGGACGTGGCGCAGGGCGGGCTGAACCTGTTCGATCCCCAGTTCTGCCTTGCCCGCGTGGTGGAGAAACCCTCTCCCGCCCAGGTCGAGGCCCTGCGCCGGGAAGGCTGGCTCAAGCCTGGCGACCCCGTCTGGTACAACGCCGGCATCTACATTTTCCGCCCGGTGGTGTTCGAGTTCACTGCGCGCCTCCAGAAATCCCCCCGCGGCGAGTATGAACTCACCGATGCCATCAACGGCCTCGCCACGGCCGGCCACCGCCTGGCTGGGCACGAGATCGAGGGACGCTGGGTGGATGTGCGCGACCCCGCCGTGCTGGCGAGCCTGCAGGCCGGCACGCTCTGAACCCCCGCCCGGCCGCCCGCCGGGCCCCGCCTCACACCTTCGGCTGCCAGCCCCGCTGGTAATCCCGGCCCCAGAGCCGCTGCGCGTCGCGGTCGCCGGCGATCCGCCCGGTCTTCGGGTCCAGCTGGATGGCCCGGCGCGTGCGCCACGCGATGTTGCCCAGGTGGCAGAGCAGGGTGCTCTGGTGCCCCTCCTCGATGTCCGCCCGCGGGCGGCGCCCGGTCCGGATGCAGTCCACAAAATCCTCGAAGTGCGCCCGGTCCCCGCCCGTGCCGGTGCCCTGGCCGGTCTCCACCCCCTTCAGGTCAAGCACCCGGTAGCCGGCGCTGTCGAGGATCACGGTGCCGCCCTCGCCGTAGAAGGCCGCCCCGAAGCCCGCCCCGCCCTCCAGGCCGCGCGGATGCCAGCTGCGGCCCTCCCACGCGATGCTCTTGTCCCCGTAATCGAAGGTCACCGTGTGCGTGTCCGGCGTCTCCTGGTCGTCGTCGTGACGATACTTGCCGCCGCCGGAGGTGACATGGAGCGGATGGGTGACCCCGAGGCCCCAGCGGCAGAGGTCAAGTGAATGGATGCCGTTGTTGCCCAGCTCGCCGGTGCCCCAGTGCCAGTGCCAGTGCCAGTTGTAATGCACCAGGTTGTCGCGGTAGGGCCGGGCGGGGGCGGGCCCCTGCCACAGGTTCCAGTCCAGCCATTCGGGCACCGGGGCGGCCTGGCCGCGCCCGATGGAGGCGCGGGTGTTGTTGTACCAGGCGCGCGCGAAGTGGACGCGGCCGATGACGCCCTCCCGGACCTTCCCGATCCCCTCGATGATGCCGGGGTAGCTGCGCCGCTGGGTGCCCACCTGCACCACCCGGCGATGCTTGCGCGCGGCGGCGATCATCCATTCGCCCTCCTGCGGGTTGTGGCTGGCGGGTTTCTCCACGTAGACATGCTTGCCTGCCGCGCAGGCGAGGATGGTGGCGGGGCCGTGCCAGTGGTCGGGGGCGGCGATGACGAGGCCGTCCACGTCGCGCGCCTCGAGGATGCGCCGGAAATCCCGCACCAACTGGGGCGCCCGGGCCTGCTTGGCGGCGAGCGACTTGGCCGCCTGGGCCATGGCGCGGGTGTCGACGTCGCAGAGGTAACCCACCTCCACCCCCGGGACCGCAGCCAGGCTGCGGGCGAGGGCGAGCCCCCGGCTGTTCACGCCCATCACGCCCAGCACCACCGTGCGGCCGGGTGCGTCGGCCCCCCGCAGGGAGGGCAGGAAGGACACGGTGGCCGCGGCCGTGGCGGCGCGGCGCAGGAAGACGCGGCGGGACAGGGGACGGGGATTCATGGCGGGCAGCCTAGGATCCGCCCGCGTCCCCGGCCAAGGGCAAAGAAGCGGCGCGCGCCCCGCCCCGGGGCGGCCCGGGCACTTTGAACGTTGAGCTTGGAACCCGGGCTGGCATGATGCGGGCATGTTCCTTGCCGCCGTCCTGTTTTCCGGCCCGGGCTGGATCCTGCCGGCGGCGGCGTTCGTGGGGGTGGCGGCGGTGTTGTTGTGGTGGAGCTATCGCCGGGCGCCGCTGGCCCCGGGGGTGCGTGCGGCCTGCGTGGGGCTGAAGCTGGCCGGGCTGCTGGCCCTGGCCGCCTGCCTGCTCGAACCCCTGTGGAGCCGGCAACGGGCCAAGCCGGGGGCCAACTTCTTCGTCGTGTTGGCCGACAACAGCCAGGGCCTTTCCATCCAGGACGCGGGCTCGGCGCGCCGGCGCGGGGATGCTCTGCGCGGTCTGCTGACCGGGGAGGGCACGGCCTGGCAGGCGGCGCTCGACGAGAACTTCCAGGTGCGGCGCTACGTGTTTGATGCGCGCCTGCAGCCGACGCGGGATTTCAGCGAGCTGCGTTTCGACGGGCGGGCGACGGCGCTGCAGGGGGCGTTGCGGTCGATCCGGGAGCGTTACGAGGGCCAGCCCCTGGCGGGCGTGCTGTTGTTGACCGACGGCAACGCCACCGACCTGCCGGGCGGGGTGCTCGACGCCGCGGGCCTGCCGCCGGTGTATCCGGTGGTGGTGGGGACGGACGACCCGGTGCGGGACGTGGCGGTGACGAAGTTCAGCGCGAGCCAGACGGCCTTTGAGGATGCGCCGGTCACGGTGCAGGCCGAGGTGACCGCGGCGGGTTATGCGGGGGCGACCCTGGTGGCCCAGCTCTGGGAACTGCCGCAGCCGCCCGGCCTGCCGGCCCCGCCGGCCGCCGCGCCGCGCACCAACGAGGCCCCGCACCAGCTGCTGGCCCCGGTCCGCACCAACGCCCCGCCCCCCGCGGTGGCCACCCTCGTCGCCACCCAGGCCGTCACCATCGCGCGGGGCGGCGGCCCCGCCACCGTCCGCTTCCAGGTCCGGCCCACCCATCCCGGGCTGTGCTTCTACCAGCTGCGCGCCGCGCCGCGCGAGGAACTGGCCGCCCTCGGCCCGCCGGCGGGCGCGCCGTCACCGGCGGCCGGCGCGACCCCCGCCCCGGGCGCCGCCCCAGCCTCCACCGAGGCCACCCTGGCCAACAATGTCCGCACCTTGGTCGTGGATCGCGGCCGCGGGCCCTACCGCATCCTTTACCTGGCCGGGCGCCCAAACTGGGAGTTCAAGTTCCTCAACCGGGCCGTCATGGACGACGATCAGATGCAGCTGGTCGGCCTGTTCCGGGTGGCGCGCCGCGAGGCGAAGTTCGAGTTTCGCGGCCGCCAGGGCGAGTCCAGCAACCCCCTCTTCCGCGGGTTTGGCAACCAGTCCAAGGAGGAGATCGAGCGCTATGACCAGCCGGTGTTCCGCACCGTGAACGCGCCGGACGAGGACGAGTGGCGGCGGCTGGTCCAGGGCGGGTTCCCCAAGTTGCCCGAGGACCTCTACAAGTACCACGCCGTGGTGGTGGATGACGTCGAGGCGGAATTCTTCAGCGCCGACCAGATGGCGCTGGTGCAGAAGTTCGTCGCTGAGCGCGGGGGCGGGTTCCTGATGCTGGGCGGGACGGAATCGTTCAAGGAAGGCAAGTTCCACCGCACGCCCATCGGCGACCTGCTGCCGGTCTACCTGGACGCGCCGCCGGAGACCCGTCCGCCCGGCGATCTGCGGCTCGCGCTGACCCGCGAGGGCTGGCTGCAGCCGTGGGCGCGCCTGCGCAACAACGAGGCGGACGAGCGCCGCCGGCTCGAGGAGGTCGCCCCGTTCGCCGTCCTCAACAAGGTCCGCGGGATCAAGCCCGGCGCCAGCGTGATCGCCACCGTCACCGACCCCGAGCGCGCCGAGCATCCGGCCCTGGCCGTGCAGCGCTTCGGCAACGGGCGCGTCGGGGCCATGCTGCTCGGGGATGTCTGGCACTGGGGGTTCAAGGACGAGGCCAGCCATCGCGACATGGACAAGGCCTGGCGCCAGCTCATGCGCTGGCTGGTCGCGGATGTCCCCGTGCCGTTCTCCCTCCAGGTGGAACCCAAGCCGGGCGACCCCAGCCAGTCGATCCTTGTGCGCGCGCGCGCGCGGGACCGCAAGTTCCAGCCGCTCGAGAACGCGGGGGTCACCCTGGCGGTGCGGCCGGTCGGGGCGGTCCCGGCCGGGGGAGCCGCCCCGGCTCCGCCCCTGCGCCTGCCGGCCGAGGCCGCCGGGGCCGAGCCCGGGCTCTACGAGGCCAGCTATGTGCCGCGCGAGACCGGGGGCTACGCGGTGGAGGCGGTTTTCCGGGATCCATCCGGGCTCGAGCTGGGGCGGGCCGAGGCCGGCTGGACCAGTGATCCGGCGGCTGACGAGTTCCGGTCGCTCCAGCCCAACCGGGCGCTGATGGAGACGTTGGCGCGGCAGACCGGGGGTGAACTTGTGGCGGCGGGCGGCCTGGAGGCCCTGGTGAAGTCGCTGCCCAACCGCGCGGTGCCGGTCACCGAGACCGTCACCTCCCCGCTCTGGCACCAGACGGGCGTGTTCCTCTTTGCCCTGGCCTGCTTTGTGGCCGAGTGGGGGCTGCGCCGCCGCCGCGGCCTGGCCTAGCGGGCGGGGATGGAGGGTGGGTTCAGGCGCGCGGGGGGCGGGCGGCGGTTTTTCCGAGGGAAAGATTCTTGCGGCGGGACTCGGTGGCGAGGCCGGCCTTGAAGCGGAGGATTTGCGCGCGAAGGGCCTGGCCGGCGGGGGTTTCGGCGGCGGCGAGGATTTGCACGGCGAGGAGGCCGGCGTTGCGGCCGCCGCCGATGGCGACGGTGGCGACGGGGACGCCGCCGGGCATCTGGACGATGGAGAGGAGGGAATCGAGGCCCTTGAGGGATTTGCTTTCGACGGGGACGCCGATCACGGGCAGGGGGGTGAGGCTGGCGACCATGCCGGGGAGGTGGGCGGCGCCGCCGGCGCCGGCGATGATGACGCGGAACCCGCGCGAGTGGGCGGTGCGGGCGAAGCGGACCATGTCGAGCGGGGTGCGGTGGGCGGAGACGACGCGGACGGTGCAGGGGATGCCGAACTCGGCGCAGGCCTCGGCGGCGGGCTGGAGGGTGGGCCAGTCGGAGTCGCTGCCCATGATGATGGCGACGGGGGTGGGGCGTGGGGTGCGTGGCATGGGGGGAGGGGTCAGGCGCCGAAGCGGATCTGGCTGGCGCAGGCGAGGGCGGCCTGCTCGGCCTCGGCGAGGGTTTGGCCGAGGGCGGTGACGTGGCCCATCTTGCGGCCGGCGCCGCTGCTGGTCTTGCCGTAGAGATGGACGCGGGCGCCCGGGACGGCGAGGGCGCGCTCGAGGCCGGCGGGGCGGCCGGGCCCGGGCCCGACGCCGAGGAGATTCACCATGACGGCCGCGGGGGCGACCATGCGGGTGGAGCCGAGGGGCAGGCCGAGGACGGCGCGCACGTGGTTCTCGAACTGGGAACAGGCGCAGGCCTCGATGGTGTAGTGGCCGGAGTTGTGGACGCGCGGGGCGAGTTCGTTGACGAGGATTTGGCCGTCGCGGGTGAGGAACATCTCGACGCCGAAGCTGCCGACGGCGTCCACCGCCTCGACCGCGCGCCGGGCCACGTCGGCGGCCCGGGCGGCCAGGTCGGGGGCCACCGGGGCGGGGGCCCGGACAAGGTGGCAGACATGGTTCCGCTGGAGGGTTTCCACCACCGGGTAGACCGCGGTGGAACCGTCGCGTCCGCGCGTGATGATCACCGCCAGCTCGGTGGTGAAATCGCAGAAGGCCTCGGCAAAGAGCAGATGGCCACGGTCCCCGCCCAGCTGGCGCCAGCCGGCCTCGAAGTCGGCCGCCGTGCGCAGGGTGACGTTGCCCTTGCCGTCGTAGCCGTTGCGCCGGGCCTTGAGCAGCAGGGGCAGGCCCAGCTCCGCCGCCGCCTGGCCGATCTCATGCAGGTGCCCGATGGGCCGCATGCGCGGCACCGGCAGGCTCGCCGCCAGGGTGCTTTTCTGCAGGTATTTGTCCTGCACCAGCCCCAGCGTGCGCGCGCCCGGCAGCACCACGTGCCCCGCCTCCTCCAGCGTCCGCAGGTGGCCCGCATCCACAAATTCGTTCTCCAGCGTCACCACGTCCGCGTGCGCCGCCAGCTCCAGCAATGGCCCCGGGCTGTTCCAGTCCCCCACCAGCGCCCGCCCCGCCAACGCCGCCGCCGGCGCGGCCGCCTGCCGCTCCAGCACCGTCACCTCGCACCCCAGCTGCGCCGCCGCCGCCGCCGTCATGCGCGCCAGTTGGCCGCCCCCAATGATGCCCAGCCGCGGCGGAAAAGGCAGGGCGGCGGCGGGCGCGGCGGCAGGGGCCGACGGTTGTGTGGCAGGGCTCAAATCACTCGGGGCCGGCATGGTGCAATTCGGGCGATGGCCTCGCGGACAACGTCGTCCACGGGCGGCCGCAGAATTCCACAGACCCGGGCCGGGAGCCAGTCCGAAGCGCGTCCCGGCCGGCTCCTTATCCCGCCGGTTGCCAGCGCCATTCCAGGACGCGCCGGGTCCGCGGCGTCAGCCTCGCCACCTCGCCAATGCGCAGGCCTTCCACCCAGAAAAGGGTTCCCACGGCGTTTTCCGCCACCCACAGCGAACGCCGGCGCGCGGCCGGGATCTTCCCGTTGGTGAACAAATCCTGCAGTTTCACCGCCGCCGCCATCCCGATGGGCTGGAACCGATCCCCAGGTCGCCAGTGGCGCAGGCGCACGGTCGGCCCCACCCGGTCGGCATCAAATTGTTCCCGGCCCGGCACCGGCCGCGGCGGCCGACGAGGGCCCGGGCGCACCGTCACCGGCCGCGGCCGCCACGCCACGCGCGATTCCCCAAGCGTCCGCGCGCCGGCCCGCCGCAGGTCCAGGGTCACTTCGGTGGCATCGAATTCCCCCTCCGCTGCGGGGACCGGGGTGAAGGCCAGCTTTCCGGCGGCGTTCAACACCACGCGGCGGCCGCCGGCCGCGGTGACCGGTCGCCCGGGCTGCCCCCGCAGGCGTTCCACCAGGTCGAACTCCGCCGGCACCCCAAGCCCGAGCAACTGACGAACCACGGCCTGGCGCTGCACGGCGGGATGCAGGTTCGCCCAGGGCCGCGCGCCCGGCCGGGCCAGCCAGGCCTCGGCCGCCTCCTGCGCAAACCTGGCCTCGACGCCGGCCACCTCCATGGTGCGGAGGATGGCGGCAAAGGAACCCTCCCCAAATCGCCGGGCCAGCCGCGGCAGCAGTTCGTGCCGGAGCCAGTTGCGGTCTCGGTCCAGGTCGAGGTTGGTCGCGTCCACCCGGTGCCGCAGGCGCTGTCCCGAGGCCCAGCCCGCGAGGTCCGCCCGCGTCTGCCCGAGCAGCGGACGCACGAGGGTCAGCCGGGGATCGGCCCAGGCCGGGCCGGCCGCCTTCATCCCGGCCAACCCCTCGCCGCCGGCGCCGCGCAGCAGGCGCAGGAAGAAGAGCTCCACCTGGTCGTCCTCATGGTGGGCGAGGGCCACGGTGGGGCAGCGGGCTGTGCGGGCCGCGCGGGCGAGGAACCGGTGCCGGGCCAGGCGGGCGGCCATTTCGAGGCCCAGTTGGCGCGCGGCCGCATGGTCCGCCTTTGGCCAGCGGCCTGTCACGCAGGGCAGTCCCAGCCGCGTGGCCAGCGCGCGCACGAAGCGTTCGTCCCCGGCGCTGGCCGTGCCGCGCAGCTGATGGTTGAAGTGGGCCACCACCAGCCTCCAGCGGTGGCGTGGCGCGAGGGCGTGCAGGGCGTGGAGCAGGACGACGGAGTCGAGCCCGCCGCTGACCGCCACCAGGATCCGCTGGCCGTCGCGGAGGAGGCGGCGGGTCCGGAGGGAGGCCTCGAGGTCAGCCAGCCAGCCGTGCATGGGGCACAGGGTGCTGGGAACGGGCCGGGGCGTCGAGCGGCAAACCGGGAGGCGGGGCGGTTCAGACCGCGTAGTGGCCGGCGATGTAACCCTCGAGTTGGTGGATGGCGGAGTCCTGGGCCTCGATGATCCAGTTCACGAGGTCTCCGATGCTGACAACTCCGACGACGGCCGAGCCTTCGGCCACGACCAGGTGCCGCACACGCTGCTCGGTCATGCGCCGCAGGGCCTCCTCGACTGGCTCGGAGCGGTGCGCAGTCACGGCCTCAGCCAGGATGTCCCGGACCCGGGTTGACCGGGACGCTTTTCCGGCGAGGGCGACCTTCCGCGTGTAATCCCGCTCGGAGATGACACCGAGCAGGCGGCCATCCTCCAGCACAGGCAGGGCGCCGATATTGCGATCGGCCAGCTGTTCAATGGCCTCAAACACGGTGGCCTCGGGGTGGATGGTCCAGAGGTCGGGACCCTTGCGCTCCAGCACGTCACTAATGTGTCCGGTGATCATCATGGCGGTGTGTGGGGTTGAGGTTGGGGGTTCGGCATCCCGGCATCCGAGGTGCGGCAAATCAGGCCGGGATGACCGAAAGTTTTGGTGAGCCCTGTGTTCATGGGCGGTTGGGGGATGTCGGAACCATCCGCCGGTGGGCGCCCGGCGGCAACGGGAAAAGATGGGCGGATTTTGGCCTGGCCTCCGCCCGGAAAGGCCGGTCCCTCAGATGGCGAAGTCGTCGCACTCGGGCTTGTACAGCTCGGTGGGGGGGAGCAGCATGCCGGCGGCGACGGTGAGGTTGGTGCCCTGCTCGATGAGGATGAAGGACCCGGTCAGGCGGTTGGCGGCGTAGCCGTCGAAGGCGAGGGGGCGGGCGGTCTTGAGGCGGATTTCGCCGATGTCGTTCATGGCCAGCTCGGTGGCCGTGGTGTCGGGCTCGAAGGTCTGGATGTGGATGCGGCTCTCGAGGGCGGTGACGACGGCCTGCACGGTGGTGCTGGTGTGCTTGAGGAAGTATTTGCGGCCGCACTGCAGCGGGCGCTGGCCCATCCAGCAGACCTTGGCCCGCAGGTCGGTGCTGAGGCCGGGGGGTTGGTCGATGCCGACGAGCATGTCCCCGCGGCTGATGTCGAGGTCGTCCTCGAGCACGAGGGTGACGCTCTGGGGGCAGAAGGCCTCGGCCAGCGCGCCGTCGTAGGACCAGATTTCCTTCACCTTGCTGCACTGGCCGCCGGGCAGGACGGCCACGCGTTGGCCGGGGCGGACGAGGCCGCCGGCGATTTGGCCGCTCAGGCCGCGGAAATCATGGAGCCGGGGATCGCGCGGGTTGTTGGGGCGGTTGACCCACTGCACGGGCAGGCGGAAGCCGTTCAGGTTCCAGTCGCTGGCGATGGAGAGGGTCTCGAGGTGGCCGAGCAGGGTGGGGCCGGCGTACCACGGGGTGTGCCGGGACGGCTCGACCACGTTGTCGCCATTGAGGGCGCTGATGGGGATGAACTTGACGTCCTTCATGTCCAGCCGGGGCAGGAAGGACTCGAACTCCTCGCGGATCTGGAGGAAGCGCTCCTCGCTCCAGTCGACGAGGTCCATCTTGTTCACCGCGATGACGAGGTGGGGGATGCGGAGCAGGGACGCGATGTAGGTGTGGCGCCGGGACTGCTCGATGACGCCCTGCCGGGCGTCGACCAGCACGATGGAGAGGTTGGCCGTGCTGGCCCCGGTGACCATGTTGCGCGTGTACTGCACGTGGCCCGGGGTGTCGGCCACGATGAACTTCCGCCGGGGCGTGGCGAAGTAGCGGTAGGCGACATCGATGGTGATGCCCTGCTCGCGCTCGGCCCGCAGGCCGTCGGTCAGGTTGGCCAGGTTGATCTGCCCGCCGCCCGTGATGTCCGCCGACCGTTCCAGCGCCTCAATCTGGTCCTCCATGAGCGACTTTGAGTCGTAGAGCAGCCGGCCGATCAGCGTGGACTTGCCGTCATCCACCGAGCCGCAGGTGTTGAAGCGGAGCAGTTCGACGGGGGGCAGGGCGGTGCCAGGCATGGATGTGATGTGCGCGTTGCGGCCGGGGCCGGTTCAGGCGCCCCCCGGACTTCGGGCGGCGCGCGGGGCAGTATGCCATGCCGGGCCGCCCGCAGTTCAACGTCAAACTCGGCCCACCCCGCCCCCCGCCCGCCCATTCCAGGCGTGCATTGCGGCGTTGGCCGGCGCATCCTGCCTGGCGTCATGATTCCCCGGACCGGACTGCGGCCCTCCCCTGCCTCGACCTCGCCCGGGCGGCTGCGCCGGTTGTTCCCGGCGGCCGTGGCCGCCGCTGCGGCGGCGCTCACCGGGCTGGCCGCCGTGACGGCCGCCGCCGCGGACGGCCCTTCCCGGGCCCTTGCCCGGGAGTATCCCCGCACGATCCAGCCCCTCCTGCGCACCTATTGCCTCGACTGCCATTCCACCGCGAAGCAGAAGGGCGATCTTGACCTCGAACGGTTTGGGTCGGCCGCGGAGGTCCTGCGGGACGCCAAGGTATGGGAGGGCGTCATTGAGCAGATGGGCCTGGGCGAGATGCCGCCCAAGGACAAGCCCCAGCCGACCACCGCCGAGCGGCAGCAACTGGTTGCCTGGATTGGCCAGGCCCTGGACGAGGCCGCCCGCGCGCGGGCCGGCGACCCCGGCCCGGTGGTCCTCCGGCGCCTGAACAACGCCGAGTACACCTTCACGATCCGCGACCTCACCGGTGTCCCCACCCTCGATCCGGCCCGGGAGTTTCCGGCAGATTCCGCGGCCGGGGAGGGCTTCATGAACGTCGGACAGGCGCTCGTCATGTCGCCCGCGCTCGTCACCAAGTATCTCGATGCCGCCAAGGACGTGGCCAGCCATGCCGTGCTCCTGCCCGACGGCCTCGGGTGGTCCCCCAGCACGTCCCAGCGCGACTGGGCCGAGGAACGCCTCGCCGCCATCCGCGCCTTTTACCGCCGCTCCACGGTCACCGGCGGCGGTTCCGCCGTGAATCTGCAGGGCATCCAGTTCGACACCAAGGACGGTGGGGTCCTGCCGCTGGCCCGCTATCTCGAGGCCACCCTCACCCATCGCCAGGCCCTCCAGTCGCGCCGACAGACGGTGTCGTCGGTCGCCGCCGCCGCGGGTCTCAACGCCAAGTACCTGGGTGCCCTCTGGGCGGCGCTGCACGGGACCGATCCGTCCCTCCTCCTCGACCCGCTGCGCGCGCAGTGGCGTGCGGCGACACCGGCCGACGCCCCCGCCCTGGCCCAGGACATCGCCCGCTGGCAGCAGGCGCTCTGGCGTTTCACCCAGGTCGGCCACATCGGCAAGCGCGACGGTCCCAAGGCCTGGCAGGTGCCCGTCACCCCGCTGGCCGCCTCCCGCGAGGTCCGCTTCAAGCTGCCTCCGCCTGCCGCCCCCGGGCAGGATGTCACCTTCCATCTGGCCGTCTCCGACGCCGGTGACGGTGCGCAGGGCGACGTGGCGGTGTGGGAGAATCCGCGCCTGGTCGCGCCCGGCCGGCCGGACCTCCCGCTCAGGGATGTGCAAACGGCGGTCGCCCGCCTCGCCGTGCACCGGGAACGCATCCTCGGTGCCGCCGCCGCCTGCCTCGCCGCCGCGGCCGAGGTGGTGGGCCAGACCAACCCTCCCCCGGCCACCGAACTGGCCGGGCGCCACGGCGTCGATGCCGTCGCCCTCGCCGCCTGGCTCGAATGCCTCGGACTCGGCTCCGGCCCGGCCCCCATCGAGGGTCACATGACCGCCAAGCTGGAGAGCGCCCAGAATCATGATTTCGTGAAGGGCTGGACCGGCGCGGATGCCCTCAGCGTACTTGCCAACGCCTCCGGCCAGCCCGTGCGCATCCCGGGCAACCTCAAGCCCCACAGCGTGGCCGTGCATCCCGCCCCCAAGCGGCGCGTGATCGTCACCTGGCGCAGCCCCGTGGCCGCCACGGTGCGGGCCGAGGGCGTCATCCAGCACGCGCATCCCGAGTGCGGCAACGGCGTGGCCTGGGCGATCGAATTGCGGCGCGGATCCTCCCGCCAACGCCTCGCCGCCGGCCTCGCGCAGGGCGCCAAGGAGCACAAGTTCGGCCCGCTCGAGAACCTGTCCCTCCAGGCCGGTGACGCGCTGTCCGTCGTCATCAGTCCCCGCGACGGCAACCATTCCTGCGACCTCACCGCGGTGGACTTTCAGGTCAGCGACGGCCCGCGCACCTGGAACCTCGCGAAGGATGTCTCCTCCGACCTGCTGGCGGGCAACCCGCACGCCGATCGCCTCGGTCATCCCGCGGTCTGGCATTTCCACAGCGAACCCGACCGGGCGGGCGGCGCGGAAACCATGGTGCCCGCCGGCTCCCTGCTCGCCCGCTGGCAGGCCGCCGGCCAGACCGAGGAACGCACGCGCCTGGCGGCCGAACTGCAGCGCCTGCTCACGGCCGGGCCGGGCGACCTGCCCAAGGACGCCCCCGACCGCGCCCTGCACCGGCAGCTCACCTCGCTGAACGGCCCGCTGCTCTCCGCCGTGCTGCGCCAGCGCCCGGAGACCGCGGCCCCGGATGCGGCGGCCTTGGCGGCGGCCCGCGCCCATGGATTGGACCCTGCGCTCTTTGGCCGCGCGCCCGGCGGGGTGACCCTCGCGGCGGCCAACCTGGGCCTGCAAGCGCCGTCCACCCTGGCCGTGCGCCTGCCCGCGGAACTGGCCGAGGGCTGCGAGTTCGTCGCCACCGCCATGCTGCATGCCGAGGCGGGACGCGAAGGCAGCGTGCAGATGCAGGTCATGGCCAATCCGCCGGCCGGGTCCAGACTCACGCCTGGCACCGCCCGCCCGCAGGGCAGCAAGGGCACCTGGTCCGACGGCGAGCTGCGCATGGTGTCCGATGCCCCCATCCTGGTCCGCGACGGCAGCCAGGCCCGCCAGCGCATCGAGCGGGACCTCGACCAGTTCCGCCAGCTGTTCCCCGCCGCGCTTTGCTACACCAAGATCGTGCCGGTGGATGAGGTGGTCACGCTCACCCTCTACTACCGCGAGGACCATCATCTCCGGCGCCTGATGCTGGATGAGAAGGAGACGGCCGAGCTGGAACGCCTGTGGGCCGAGCTGCATTACGTGAGCCATGACGCCCTCAAGCTGGTCGATGCCTACGAGCAGCTCTGGCAATACGCGACGCAGGACGCCGACCCCAGCGCATTTGAGCCCCTGCGCAAGCCCATCCAGCAGCGGGCCGAGGCGTTCCGCAGGCTGCTGGCGGACACCGAGCCGGCCCACCTGGAGGCCGTCCTGCGCTTTGCCGAGGGCGCCTACCGGCGTCCCCTCAGTGCGGCCGAGGCGGACGAACTGCGCGCGCTTTATCGTCGGCTCCGCCAGGAGGAACTGGCGCATGACCCAGCCATCCGCCTCACGCTCGCGCGGATCCTGGTCGCGCCCGCCTTCCTTTACCGGGCGGAGAAGCCGGGTGCGGGGGATCGGCCGGGTCCGGTCACCGACTGGGAACTGGCCTCGCGACTCAGCTACTTCCTGTGGTCCTCGGCGCCGGACGCGGAGTTGCGCCAGGTGGCGGCCGCGGGGGAACTGCGGAAGCCGTCCGTGCTGGCCGCCCAGGCCCGGCGGATGCTCAAGGATCCGCGCGCGCGCCGGCTGGCCACCGAATTCGCCTGCGCCTGGCTGCATGTGCATGGCTTCGATGAGCTGGGCGAGAAGAGCGAGCGGCATTTTCCGACCTTCAACGGCCTGCGCGGGGCGATGTACGAGGAGACCATCCGGTTCTTCACCGACCTCTTCCAGAACGACCGGCCGGTGACGGACATCCTCGAGGCCGACGCCACCTTCCTGAACGCCGACCTGGCGCGGCACTACGGCATCCCGGAAGCCCTCTTCCAGGCCGGCACCCCGGTCGCGGACGATGGGTGGCGGCGGGTGACCGGCCTGAAGGCCCACGGCCGGGGCGGCGTGCTCGCGCAGGGCACCACGCTGGCGAAGCAGTCGGGGGCGTCGCGCACGAGCCCCATCCTGCGCGGCAACTGGCTGTGCGAGGTGTTGCTCGGGGAGAAGCTCCCGCGCCCGCCCAAGGGCGTGCCCCCGCTGCCCGAGGACGAGGCGACCGAGCCGCTCACCATGCGGCAGTTGACGGAGAAGCACAGCAGCGATCCCCGGTGTTACGGGTGCCATCGCCGCATTGATCCCTACGGCTACGCCCTCGAGGGCTACGACGCCATCGGGCGGCGGCGGACGCAGGATCTGGGCGGCAAGCCGGTCGATGTGCGGACGAAGGTGATGGACGGGTCGGAGATCGACGGCCTGGAGGGGCTGCGACGTTACCTGCTGACCACGCGGCGGGAGGCGTTCCTGCGCCAGTTCAACCGCAAGCTGCTCGGCTACGCCCTCGGGCGCGGCGTGCTGTTGTCGGACAACCCGCTGCTCGACGAGATGCGGGCACAGCTGAGGAAGCGCGACGGGCGCGTGGGCGCGGTGGTCGAGGCCATTGTGCGCAGCCCGCAGTTCCGGGAAATCCGCGGGCAAGCGATGGTGTTGGATGAGTAGCCGCCGCATGGAGTGCGGCAGCACCGCTGCCGCTTTCAAAGCGCCAGCATCGCTGGCGCACTCCACCTCCGGAGCAGCCTCCTGACGTCCGCTGCTCCGGCTTCCCCAACGCAATCCGTTCTGCTATACCCTCAGGCATACCCCAGACCATGAGCACCCACCACTTCTCCCGGCGCACCTTCCTGCGCGGCGTCGGCGTCACCATGGCGCTGCCCTGGATGGAATCCCTCAACGTCTGGGGCGACACCCCGCCCGCGGCCGCGCGCCCGGCCAGCGAGGCGCCCGTGCGCCTGGCCGTGTTGTTCTCCGGCAACGGGTTTCACTCGAAGGAATGGTGGGCCAAGGGCGAGGGCGACCAGATGGAGCTGGGCAAGGTGCTGGCCCCGCTGCAGGACTTCCGCCGCAAGATGCTCCTCGTGCGCGGCCTCTACAACGAGGAGGCGCAGAAGGGGAACATCCACAGCTCCCAGACCGGCAACCTCCTCTCCGGCGCCCCGCTTGCCTCCGGCGGGGAAATCCGGTCCGGCACCAGCGTCGACCAACTGCTGGCCCAGCGCTACGGGCACTCGACCAAGGTGCCCAGCCTGGTGCTGGGTTGCGAGAAGTCGAACCCGTCGGTGCACAAGAACTACTCGATGCTCTACAGCTCCCACATCTCGTGGAGCTCGCCGACCACGCCCACGCCGCTGGAGGTCTATCCCGCGCTGGCTTTCGATCGGCTCTTCAAGGACGCCGCCGACAAGGGGGACCAGAGCGTGCTGGACGCGGTCCTGACCGACGCCCGCGACCTGCGCCGGCAGATCAGCGCCGGGGACCAGCGCAAGCTGGACGAGTACCTGGACAGCGTGCGCGACGTGGAGCGGCGCATTGAGAACGCCGGCCAGCGCGGCCAACTGCAGGGCTGGCGCCCGACCCTGTCGGCGCCCAACATCCCGCGGCCGCCGGACGGCATCCCGCAGGACATTGCCGAGCACATGCGGCTGATGTGCGACATCCTGGTGCTGGGCTTCCAGACCGACACCACGCGCATCACGACGCTGAAGCTGAACAACGATCACAGCTCGCTGCGGTTCCCGAACCTGGGGGTGGACTACATGATTCACCACCTGTTGTCGCATAGCGACACGGCGGACTGGCTGAAGGTGAATCAGTTCTTCCTCGAGCAACTGGCCTACATTGCGCGCCGGCTGGACGGCATCCAGGAAGGGCCGCGCACGCTGCTCGACAACACGATGCTGATGTATTGCTCCTCGATGCTGACCGGGAGCCATGACGCCTCGCAGCTGCCGGTGGTGCTGCTGGGCGGGGGCGGGGGTCGGATCCAGGGCGGGCGCGTGCTCGATTACCGCGGGAAGCCGGAGCGGCAGATGTGCCGGCTTTACCTGAGCCTGATGGACAAGATGGACGTGCGCCTGCCGCGGTTCGGGGACGCCGGGAAGGCGCTGGAAGAAATCTAGGGAAGGTTAGCGAGTTAACGGGTCAGGGAGTTAACGAGTTGTTGAGGGGGCGGCATTGTCCGGCGCGTTCGCTCTCAGCGGCGCGACATGAGCTGGAACTCGATCTTCTGCGGGAGCAGGGACTGCCACCACGTCTGAAAGTGCTCCGGCTTGGCGGCAGGCAACGGAATCACCCGGGCCGGCACCAGGACCGGCAGCGGATCGAGGTCGAACGGATACGGGTCCAGCTCGATCCGGCCTTGCCCGCGGGGCGTGACCTCGATGGTGACGCGATCCTGCCAGCCGCTGCGCGGCACATCGTGCAGGGCAAACGCGTCCGCACCCAGGCCCCTCGTCTCCCCCGTGCGGGCCTGAATCACGGCGGACGACAACGCCAGCGACAGGCCGTCGCACAATTGGATCAGCCGCTCATGCGGCTGGAGGTTTTCAGGATCGACCCAGGTCGCGGTCTTGCGATCGGCGCGCAGGGCTTGGGTCCATTGCGCCTGGAGTTGTTCCAATTCCGCGATGAACTTCAGCGGTTCCTCCTGGCTGCCGGGATAGAGCTTCTCTGGTGAACCCTTCCAGAAAAGGGGATGCGTGAAGGCCGGGTCGGGATCGGGCAAGGCGCGGAGGGCGTAGAGCCAATAGGCGTGGCGGCTCATGAGCAGGTTGGCGTAGGCCGCGTCCTTGAACCGGCTGAGCCCGTTGCGCCAACGGCTCCTGCCCGCCGCCTGATCCTGGAGAACCTCGGCCAGGCCCAGGGGCATGCCATCCTCCGCCGACAGGTCCGGGGCGGCCTCCCATTCCCACCAGCCGTTGTCGTGCTGCGCGATGGCGAAAATCGTCTCCGCCCGCAGCCGTTCCGGATCAGCGCCCCCAAAGTGGCCCGGACGGGTGAAGCCGCCGTGACCGCCCCAGTGGGCAGCCAGATAGCCGGCCACCTGGCCATGGTCAGGCTGCGTGACGAGCCAGAGCCGGCCGTCCTTGATAGTTTTCAGCATCGGGGTGCTTGCTTCGTTTCAGGGTCACCTTGACTTGTCGATGGGAACCGGCGGCCAACTCGAGCCTGGCCGGCCCCGGTCCTCAGCGGGCGCCGGTTTTCAACGCGGACTGCGCCAGCTTGCGCAGCATCCCGGCAAAGACCAGTTGGTGCAGCGGCCACACGGCGTACCAGTAGGCCAGCCCCCAGAGTCCCAGCGGATCGAACGTCGCTGTCTGGCGCAGGCGGGCCCCGCCGCCGTCCGGCAGCACCTCGAACTCCAGCCAGGCCCGCCCCGGCAATTTCATCTCCGCCGCCAACCGCAGCCGCTGGCCGGGCTCGATGGATTCGACCCGCCAGCAATCCAGGGTGTCGCCCACCTGCAACCGCTCCGGGTCCCGCCGTCCCCGGCTCATCCCCACCCCGCCCACCAGCAGGTCCAGCCAGCCGCGCAACGTCCACAGCCAGTTCGCATACGGCCAGCCCGCGGCGCCGCCGATGCGCTCGACCGCGGCAAACACCGGCGCCGGCGGCGCCGCGACCGGCACCGACCGCGAGTCGATCAGGCGGTTGCCCAGCCGCTGACCACCCCAGTGACGGGCGGCGTCCATGGCCGCCGAGATGGCGTCCGACCAGCGCGTTTGCGCGAAGCTCGAGTCCTCGTTGCGCAAGGCGGACGCGATGGCGTCGCGGATGCCGGCCGGCCGGATGGGGAAGAGGCGCAGGGCGGCTTCGTCGCGCACGACGGTCGGATGGCGGAGGCTGTCCACCAGTTTGCGGCCCACGCGGGCATAGAGCGGCGTGACGAGGGCAAGCCACAGGCTCGACAGCCGCGGCGTGAGCAGGGGCACGGGAATCATCCATCGCCGCAGCCCGCGTTGCCGGGCGTATTCGCGCATCAGTTCGCCGTAGGAAACCCGGTCCGGCCCGCCAATCCCGATGATGACGCTGCCCTCCAGCGGGAGGGAGAGCGAGGCCCGCAGATAGGCGAGCACGTCGTTGATGGCGATGGGTTGCGCCGTCACCCGCACCCAGCGCGGCGCCACCAGGACCGGCAGGCGCTCGACCAGCGCCCGGATCATTTCGAAGGACAGGCTGCCCGAGCCGATGATGATGGAAGCCCGGAACTCGATGACCGGCACGGTGTGCGCGCGGAGGCGCGCCCCCACCTCATGCCGGCTGCGCAGGTGGGCCGACAGGCCCGGGTCGTCCTCCCCCAACCCCCCGAGATAGATGATGCGCTGCACGCCCGCCGCCTGCGCGGCGGCGGCGAAGTTTTCCGCGGCCACGCGATCCTGTTCCTCGAAGTCGCCCGTCGCGCCCATCGAGTGGACGAGATAAAACGCGGCCTCCACGCCCTGCATGGCCGCGGACAGGGAGGCGGCGTCGAGCAGGTCGCCTCGGACCACCTCCACGCCGGCGGGCACCCGGGCCAACAAATGTTCCGGCTGCCGCGCGAGGCAGCGCACGCGCCAGCCATCCGCCACCAGCAGCGGCAACAGCCGCCCGCCGACATATCCCGTCGCGCCCGTGAGCAGGATCCGGCCGGGCGGGTGCATGTCAGAGGGGGGGGTGTTGCCGTGGCGTTCAGCGGGCCAACGGGGTCCACTGCCCGGTCAGGCGGTTCTCCAGTGGTTGTTGGCGGCGGCGACGGTTTGAAAGTTGATCGCGATCACCTGCGAAGCCGCCGTCAGGCTGTCGGCGTTGTTGGCATAGGCTTCGCGCAGGTTCTGGCGAATCTGGTCGGACGGTTGGGTGTATTTAACGCCCATCCGGGAAAGTTTGATCGCCAGTTCAAACCCTTCCTGGGGAGTGGCGGTTTGCAGGGTGGAAAGCCAGGTGTCGGGCATGGGGTAATCCTTTGCTTGGGGTGATGGTTTTTGGCTGGGAAAGTTCGCTGGTGCCCCACGCCGCCTACAGGGCTTTGATCCGGTAGAGACGCGATCCAGGCGGCGGCATGTTGGTGTCCGTCCAGGTCATCGGCGCCCCGCTCCCGGTCGCCGTCAGGAGGTCTTTCCACTGGCCGCCGATGGCATCCAGCCCCTGGAGCACCTGGGTCCGGCCGGCGTGACTGGTGGAAGTGACCTGGAATCCACCGATGGTCTTGGCCTGCGCGGTGATCTGGATGGGGAAATTCGCGAGGTCATAGCGGAAGACCCCCTTGGTGTTCGTGCCCGCGAGGAGATACCTGGCATTGAGTTCCAGGTCGAAGATGGTCAAGTCCGTCAGCCCTTGGTTGATGGCCGACCAAGTGTCCCCGTTGTCACTGGAATAAAAGACGCCGGCCCCGAAGGAGCCGGCAAAGATCAGGGATTCATGGCAGGCAAACCCGCGGTAGGAGCCGCTTGGCAGACCGTTCGTCAGCGGTGTCCAGGTCGCTCCGTAGTTGGTGGACCGGGAAACGCCGGAGCCGATGCCGCCGCCCGCGAACAGGGTGTTTCCCTTGGTGTGAATCGCCCGGAAGTTCGTGGAGTTGAGGCCATTGGTGACGGCCTGCCAGGTGCCCCCGAAGTTGGTGCTCCGAAAGATGCCTTGCGCCAGACAGCCCGCAAACAGGTCATTCCCGAGGGCAGTGATGCATCGGACATCCACCCCGGCCAGGCCGGCCGCCTCCCAGCCGTCGCCCTGGCTGGGGGAACGGAACACCCCGCTGGGTGTCACCACCACCAGATAGGGGTGCGCGTAAACGATCCCGTTGACGAGGAGGTCGGTCAGGCCGGCGCTTTTCGCCACCCAGTTCGATCCGCCATCGCTGCTCCGGAACACCCCCTGGCTCGTGCACGTGAACAGGAGGTTGGAGAGCACACCAAACGCCCGGGTGGGTCCCCGGTTGTCGTTGCCGCTATTGGACGGCTGGAAGTTCTCCCCTGAATCCGAGGATGCATAAACCCCGGTCGAGCCCCCGGCGAAGGAACGGGATGCGGTGGCGAGGAGGCACTGGACGTTCGTTCCGGTGCCCGGGGAGGCTTGCCATTGGGCAAGGCCGGCCGGCGCGAACGCGGCCATTCCCAGCAAGGCCAAGCCCGCACGCCTGGCCCAGGCGGCAGCAACGACCGTTGGGGGAGGGCGCACAAGACGGGCGCGTGTTTGGTTGGGGGGGATGGGCGGAAGCTATCCCGCCACCGGCAGGACAGCAAGCGCGAACGGGTGCGTGCGGAAGTGGGCTGTGCGGGAGCACAGCCCTACCGCATCGGGTAGGGCGGCACTCCGTGCCGCCCTGATCGATCGGGAGGCGCGCCCTCCGCGGGCCTAGAAGTAGCCCTGTTTCTTGCGGTCTTCCATGGCGGCCTCGCTGGCCTTGTCATCGGCGCGCGAGCCGCGCTCGGTCACGCGGGCGGCCGCGATCTCGGCGATGATGTCATCGACGGTGTTGGCCGGGCTTTCCACCAGGCCGGTGCTGATGATGTCGCCGATGGTGCGGACGCGCACGACGAGTTCCTGGACCTGTTCCTTGGCGGTGGGGGGGAGGATGTCGGTCACGGGCAGCCACTGGTTGCCGCGGCGGACGCACTGGCGCCGGTGGCTGAAGTAGATGGTGGGCACCTCGAGGCGCTCGCGCTTGATGTATTCCCAGACGTCCATCTCGGTCCAGTTGGAGAGGGGGAACACGCGCATGTGTTCGCCGGGGTTCACGCGGCCGTTGTAGAGGTTCCAGATCTCCGGGCGCTGGTTCTTGGGATCCCACTGGCCGAAGGCGTCGCGGAAGCTGAAGAAACGTTCCTTGGCCCGGGCCTTTTCCTCGTCGCGGCGGGCGCCGCCGATGGCGCAGTCGAAGCGAAACTCCTCGAGGGCGGCCAGCAGGGTGGGAATCTGGAGCTTGTTGCGGCTGATCTCGCCGGGGGCGGGGGTGGCGATGCCGGCCTTGATGGCGTCCTCCACCTTCCGGACGATCAGCTTGCCGCCCAGTTCGGCCGCACGCCGGTCGCGGAACTCGTTCAGCTCGGGGAAATGATGCCCGGTGTCCACGTTCAGGAACGGCATCGGGATGTCGGACGGCCGGAACGCCTTCTCGGCCAGGCGCAGGAGGCAGATGGAATCCTTGCCGCCGGAGAACATCAGGGCCGGGCGCTCGAACTCCGCCGCGACCTCGCGCATGACGTGGATCGCTTCCGTCTCGAGATACTGGAGATGGTCGAGGTGGTAGCTGCTCATGGAAGGGGGTCGGATGCGGAGGGTCAGGCGGCGGGGCCCATCATCTTCTGGCCCCAGGCCACGTGCAGGCCGCACTCGCGCTTGTCGTCGGCCTTGGCGGGGTCGAAGTAGTCCCACTCGTTGGGCAGGCCGTGTTCCTTCAGGTAGGCCTCCATCTGGGCGTCGGTCCAGTGGAAGAGCGGGCTGACCTTGAGGGTCTGGAAGCTCTGGTCGAGCACGGCGAGGTCGAGCCCGGCGCGGTTGGGGTTCTGGACCTTGCGCAGGGCGGTGAGCCAGACCGTGGGGGCCAGCTCGCGCATGCCGCGCTGGAAGGGTTCCAGCTTCATGACCTTGCTGAAGGCCTGCAGCCGTTCCTCGTTCTCCGGGGTCGCCTCGGGCACGCCGCCGCGGGTGGCGTCGTAATGGGCGGCGCTGAGGCGGGGGAGGTAGGGCTTGAGGTTGAGGTTCAGCCGGCGCTGGAGATCCTCGGCGTGCCGGTAGGTGGCGGGGCGGTTGTAGCCGTGGTCGACCCAGAGCACGGGGATGTCCGGCTGCACCTGGGTGGCGAGGTGGAGGAGGACGGCCTCGTAGGGGCGGAAGTTGGTGGAGATGAGGGCGCGGCCGCCGGCCTGGGCGATGGCCCAGCGGACGACGTCGAGGGCGGATTGGGTGCGCAGGCCGGGCAGGGCCTGGCTGAGTTCGGCGGCGGTCATGGGGTCAGGAGGCAGCGGCGGCCGGGGTGCCGGAGGCCGGGAGGGCGCGCGTGCACCAGTCGCCGAACCGTTCACCCGGCTGGCGCTCGGCGGCGTAGCGCTGGAGGAGGGGACCCAGCTCGGCCTCGATCTCGGCATCCTTGACGACCTCCTTGTGCAGGCGGTTGAGGCGGGTGCCGGCGGCGTTGCCGCCCAGCCAGAGCTGGTAGCGGCCGGGGGCCTTCCCGACGAAGGCCATCTCGGCCATGTAGGGCCGGGCGCAGCCGTTGGGGCAGCCGGTGGAGCGGATGACGATCTCCTCGTTGCCGAGGCCGGCCCCGGCGCAGAGCTTGCCGATGCGATCGACGAGGCCCGGGAGCATGCGCTCGGATTCCGCGAGGGCGAGGCCGCAGGTGGGCAGGGCGGGGCAGGCCATGGAGGCGCCGTGCAGCACGCTGGTCTGGTTGGCGGTCTTGACCCCGTGTTCGGCCAGGAGCGCGTCGATGCCGGCGCGGCTGGCCTCGGGGACGTTGGCGAGGAGCACGTTCTGGTTGCCCGACAGGCGGAACTCGATGCCGGGAAACGCCTCGGCCACGCGGCGCAGGGCGGTCTTCATCCGGTGCTGGCCCTGGTCCTTGATGCGGCCGGTCTCGACGTAGAGGGTGAGGAACCAGTGGCCGTCGACGGCGCGCTGCCAGCCGTAGACGTCGCTCATCGTGTGGAACTGCTGGGGCTTGGCCGGCTGCAGCGTCACCCCGGCGCGCTTCTCCACCTCGGCGCGGGTCCAGTCCGCGCCGCGTTCCTCGACCACGTATTTGAGGCGGGCGTGCTTGCGGTCGGAGCGGTCGCCGAAGTCGCGGTGGACGGTGAGGACGGCCTTGGCCACGTCGATGAGCTTGTCCGGGGTGAAGAACCCGAGGACGGAGGCCAGGCGGGGGTAGGTGGTGGACTGCCCGTGGGAGCGGCCCATGCCACCGCCGACGGCGAGGTTGTAGCCGAGCAGGCGGTCGCCCTCGATGATGGCGATGAAGCCGAGGCAGTTCGTGAACACGTCCATGTCGTTCACCGGGGGGATGACGAAGGCCGTCTTGAACTTCCGCGGCAGGTATTGCTTGCCGTAGAGGGGGTCCTCGAAGCCGCGGACCGAGGGGTCGTCGAGGTTGAGCTGCACGCCGTCGATCCAGATGGAGTGGTAGGCGCCGGTCTGGGGCGCGAGGGCGAGGGCCACGCGGTGGGCGTCCTCGAACACCTGCTGGCGGGCGCGGGTGGTGGCCGGCGTCGGCGGGGCCATCACGTTGCGGCTGACGTCGCCGCAGGCGGCCAGGGTGGAAAGGAGCGATTCGTTGATACGCTTGACCAGGGTGCCGAGGCCGGACTTCACCACGCCGTGGAACTGGATGCTCTGGCGCGTGGTCAGGCGCAGGGTCTGGTTCCCATACTGGTTGGCCAGGTCATCGAAGGTGATCCACTGGGCCGGGGTCATGACGCCGCCCGGGATGCGCCCGCGGATCATCATGATGTATTTCTTCTGCGTCTTGCGCAGGTCGCGGTCGTCCTGCTGGTAAATTCCGTGGAACTTGAGGAACTGGCCGTCGTCGTCGGAGAACCGGTCGGCGGCGGGGTCGGCCAGGGTGGCGGCGATGGTGCCGGCCAGCGTCGGGATGGCCGACTTGATGTCCTCGTTGTGCGTCTGTTTTGGCGCGGGGGCCGCAGGAGTCGTCATAACTTGACCCAGGCCCCTCAAGGGACCGGGCCGGGCATCCTGTCAGCGCCCGACCCGCCTTTCGAGCATCATTTTTCTTATGACACGACGCAGGGGTCGCCCCCCCTCCGCCGGGCCGGGATGCAATCCGGCATCGCCAGGGCGTCCGCCCGGCGGCATGCTCAGGCCATGCGCCTCCCTTTTCGCCCCGCCCGGGTGGCCGGCCTTGCCTTGGCGGGTCTGCTCGCGCCGTGGCTGCGCGCGGCGGACCTGCCCAAGCCATGGCCGGTGCCGGCCGCCCTGCAGAATCCCTGGCCGACCGCCTGGGAGGAGGCCTACCAGGCCCGCGTCCGGCATGTCCTGGAGGCGTGGCGCGGGCGCAAGTCGGGGGGCACCACCTTTGGTGAGAGCGAGAAGGCCCTTTACCCGGCCGCCATGCTGGCCTTCCTGAACGGGCGCACCGAGGAGGCCCTCAAGGCCCTGCAGGAGGAGGACAACCAGGCCCGCACCGACCATGCCCACACCCTGGGCATCGACTATTACTGGTGCTTCACCCTCAAGGGCCAGGTGCGGAAGTATTTTTATTTCGGCCCGCACCTGGACCCGGACTATCGGCGCCGGATGTTTGAGGCCGCCCGGATCTGGACGGAGGAGGACCCGCTGCGCCGGCCGCATCCGCGCCATGGCAAGGGCGATCCCGGCCGGGGCGTCTGGGGCCCGGAGAACAAGGGGTCCTGGGTGGATGTGCGCAACACGGACAACCTGCGCGCCATGCGGGACATCGGCGTGTATTTGCTGGCCGAGGAGACGGGCAACGAGGCCACGCGCCGGGTCTATCGCCAGCGCCTGACGGAGTATGTGCAGACCCTTCACCACATCGGGATGAGCGAGTGGGATTCGCCCAATTACCACAACCACGCCCTGGCCACCTACCTGAACCTGCACGACTTCGCGCGGGACCCGGAGGTGAGGGGCCTGGCCAAGGCCGCGCTGGACTGGCTGTGCGCGGCGGCGGCGCTGAAGTACCGCCATGGGGCCATCGGCGGGCCGAACGCGCGGGATTATGGCGGGCGCCGCGTCTTTGACCAGGGCGCCTCGCATGCGCTGTGGCTTTACTTTGGCGACACCCCGCAGCCCAGCCCGGATCCCGAGCGCGACCTGGTGCATCACCTGACGAGCAGCTACCGGCCGCCGCGCGCGGTGGTGGAACTGGCCCGCAAGCGCGTGGCGGCCCCGGTGGAACTGCTGGCCACCCACCCGCCCTACCGCAACTGGAAGCCCGGCGAGGCGACCGTGCCGGAGTATTTTGAGACCCAGTTCCTCGGCCGCACCTTCCAGCTGGGCACCTGCACGAGCGTGAGCACCGGCGGGTTGTGGAACATCAATGCCTTCACCCTGGTGGCCGACCATGCCGGGCGGGGTGCGGACATGGTCTACGCGAACACCGGGACCGCCGTGGGCCACTCATGGAAGCGGCCGGGCGACCAGGTGGCGCAATACCGTCAGCTCGCCCTCTGGCTGCGCCCGGCGCGCCCGGCCAGCCCGTTCCAGTTCCAGCTGCCGAGCACGGCCCGGACGGAGGTGCGCGACGGCGTGTGGTTTGTGCAGCTGGAGCGCACCTGGCTGGCCGTGCGGCCGATGGGCCTGGGGCCGTTCCGGGCGTTGTCCTGGGCGGACCTGGCCGAGCCGCCCAAGGGCAAGGAAACGGAGCGCCGCCTGCCGCGCGAGGCGGCCACGGAAACGATCTGGGCGGCGGAGACCACCGGGGCGCGTTACGCCGGGTTCGCCCTTGAGGTGGGTGAGGAGCCCGGGTCTTCCTATGTGGAATTCCGCGACGCGGTCCTGCGGCGCGGCCGGCTGGATGCGGCCCGTCTGGAGCAGGGGATGGCGCGGCTGACCGGTGTGGACGGGTCGACCCTCGAGCTGCGGCACCAGGCTGGCACCGAACTGCCCGGGGTGGCGCGGAACGGGGTGGAGGTGGACTGGCCGACCTGGCGGGACCCCTACGGGGCGGGTTCGGTGGGGGAACCGCCCCTGCGCCAGGCCTGGCTGGGCGGGGAATTGCAGGTTAGCGCGGGCGGCTGGGAGTTCCGCTCGCGGGTGGGGACCGATGGCCGGGCCGTGTTTTCGGAGCGGCGCCAGGCCGGGGGTGAATGACCCCTTGGAGTGCGGAAGCCACGCTTCCGCCGCACCCGCGCCAGCCCTGCTGCCGCGGCCCGGGTTGCCTCAGGCCACGGCCGGCGGGGCGAAGCCCTCGCGGTAGGTGCGGCCGAGGATTTCCTTGTTGGCCTGCTCGTGGTTGCTGAAGCGGAAGTTGGCGGCGTCCCAGCGCAGTTCCTGGCCGGGGAAGCGGGTGGCCTTGACCGCGAGCAGGGCGGGCTCGGTGATGCGCCAGCCAATCTGGAACGGGGCCCAGAGCGGTTTCTTGGCGCCGAGGCAGTTGTCGGCCCAGTCCTTCCAGTGGTTGCGCGGCTCGACCTCGGGCATGGGCTCGTTGTCGACCACCTTGCCTTGGCGGAAGATCGTGACCTTGCCGTCGGCCTGGAGCAGGAGGGTGCCCTCCTCGCAGACGACCATGGTGTGGTTGGAGCCGACCTTGGTGGGGGGCAGGCCGAGGGACGCGAAGGACGGCAGCAGGGTGGTGTCGTTGTAGTGCACGACGAACTTGCTGCGGGCGAACTTGCCGCCGCCGGGGTAGGTGAGGGTGCTCTGGTTGTGGGCGGAGTGGCCGGTGTTGGAGGGACGGATGGTGTGGGTGAGGACCGCCTCGGGGGAGGGCAGGTCGTAGGCAAAGTAGAGCAGGTCCAGCAGGTGGCAGCCCCAGTCGGCCAACTGGCCGCCGCCGGTCTCCCAATAGGCGCGCCAGCGCCGCGGGGCCAGCTCCTCGCAGTAGGGCAGGTCGGCGCTGATGGGGCCGCGCCACAGGTTCCAGTCCAGGTGGGCCGGCACCGGCTTGGCCGCGCCGTAGCCGCTCCAGGGGTCCACGAAGTAATGGCCCTTCTCCACGCTGCCCGTCCAGACCCAGGCCTCGACCGGGCGCCCGAGCTGGTTCTTGCGGAGAATCTCCACCGCCTGCATGCGGCCCTTCAGGCACGCGCGCTGGTTGCCCATCTGGGTGACCAGTGCGGGCCGCGCCGCCAGGCCGTCCCGGATCATCCGCAGCTCGTCCAGCTGGTGGACCAGCGGCTTCTGGCCGTAGACGTGCTTCCCGTGCTTCAGGGCCGTGAGGATCATCGGCGCATGATGGAAGTCCGGCGCCTCCACGATGACGGCGTCGAAATCGCCGGCCTTGTTGGCGAAGGCCTCGCGGTAATCCTTCAGGGTCCAGGCGTTCGGGTGCTCCTTCTGGATGCGGTCCAGCTCGCGCTGGTCGACATCGCAGAACCCGGCCCACTCAATCTGCGGATGGCCCTTCAGGCCGTTGCGTTCCAGGCCGCCGATGCCGCCCACGCCGATCTGGAACAGGCGCAGCTTGCTGTTCTTGTTGAGCTGGGCGCGCGCCGGGAGGGACAGGGCGGCCAGGCCCGCGGTGGCGAGGGCGCCGGTCTTCAGGAAGCTGCGGCGGTCAAGGCCGCCGGCCAGGGGGTGATTCGCGTGGGTGTTCATGGTTGGAATGGAGGTGGCTGGACGGGGTCGGAGCATGGACGGGAAGGGCAGGGGAGAGGAAGCCTGAAATCACTCCGCGCGGCGCGCGGCGCTGGTCGGCCTGGGTCCGTCCTTTCCGCTGGCGGGCGGGCTGTGGGACTGGCTAGACTGCAAGGCAACGTGGCATGAACTCATCCCGCAACCTGTGGACTGGGCTGCTGGCCCTGCCGGCCCTGCTGGCGGGGGTGGCGGCGGGGCCGGCCGCGGAGCCGGCCCGGGTGGATTTTCACCGTGACATCCAGCCGTTGCTGGCCGCGCGCTGCGCGGAGTGTCATGGGGACCGGAGGGACAAGGGCGGCGTGCGTTTTGATCGCCGGGCCACGGTGTTCCAGGGCGGCGATTCCGGGCAGCCGCTGGTGGTGCCTGGCCGTGCGGCGGAGAGCGTGTTGCTGCGGCGGGTGACCAGCGCGGACCCGGACGAGGTGATGCCGCCGAAGGGGGAGCGGCTGGGCGAGGCGGAGGTGGCCCTGTTGCGGCGCTGGATTGACGAGGGGGCGGTGTGGCCGGCGGACGCGGCGGCGGAGAAGCCGCACTGGGCGTATGTGAAGCCCGCCCGACCGGCGCTGCCGCGGGTGAGCAACCCGCGCTGGTGCCGCAACGAACTGGACCGGCTGGTCTTGGCCCGGCTGGATCGGGAGGGGCTGGCGCCCTCGCCCGAGGCGGGCCGGGCGGGGTTGCTGCGGCGGGTCAGCCTGGACCTGACGGGCCTGCCGCCGACGGTGGCGGAGCTGGACGCCTTCCTGGCCGATGCGCGGCCGGACGCCTATGAGCGGGTGGTGGAGCGGCTGCTGGCCTCGCCGGCCTATGGGGAGCGCTGGGCGCGGCCGTGGCTGGACCTGGCCCGCTATGCGGACACCCAGGGTTACGAGAAGGACAATCGCCGCAGCCTGTGGCCCTACCGGGACTGGGTCATCCAGGCCCTCAACCGGAACCTGCCCTTTGATCAGTTCACCATTGAGCAGCTGGCGGGGGATCTGTTGCCGGGCGCGACGCAGGACCAGAAGGTGGCCACCGGGTTTCATCGCAACACGATGACCAACACCGAGGGGGGCACCGACAACGAGGAGTTCCGCTATGAGGCGGTGGTGGACCGGATCAACACGACCTTTGGGGCGTGGATGGGGACGACCTTGGCCTGCGCGCAGTGCCACAACCACAAGTATGATCCCTTCAGCGCGGTGGAGTATTACCGCGTGATGGCGTTCCTCAACAGCACGGCGGACGCGGACAAGGACGACGAGAGCCCGACGATGCGGGTGTTTGGGCCCGGCCAGCGCGAGCGGTTGCAGGAACTGCGCGACCGGGAGAAGGCGGCGCAGCGGGAGCTGGACGAGGCGCTGCGGGCCCCGGCTTTTCGCGAGGGGCTGGTCCGCTGGGAGGAGACGGTGGCGGCGGAGCAGGCGGCGTGGACCGTGCTGGACCCGGCCACCTTCCGGTCCGAGGGGGGCGCCACGCTGACGAAGTCGGCCAGCAAGTCGCTTGAGGCGGGCGGGACCAACCCGGCCAACGACACCTATGTGGTGACCGTGGCGGCCCCGGCCGGGCGCTGGACGGGCGTGCGGTTGGAAGTGCTGGAGGCGGGCGAGCCCAAGGCGGTCGGTCGGCATGCCAACGGCGGGTTCGTGTTGCGCCGGCTGGACCTGGCCGACGGCGGGCAGCCCGTGGCGTTCCGGTCGGTGACGGCGGATTACTCGGAGAAGAACCTCGAGGTGACCAACCTGCTGTCCGGCCGGGCCGACGGCTGGTCGATTGGGCCCTACGACAGGGCGGAGAACAAGGTGCGTCGCTCGGCCTACTTCACCCTGGCCGAACCCCTGACCATCCCGGCCGGGTCCGCCCGCGAGCTCACCTTCACGCTGCGCCACAGCGACCGGCACCGGGGCGCCAACGTGCGCCGGTTCCGGCTCCACCTGACCGGCCACGAGCGGGTGGGCCCCAGCCAGCCGATCCCCGACGCCGTGCGCGCCCTGCTCGCCGTGGCCCCCGCCGCGCGGAACGCCAAGCAGCAGGCCCAGCTGGCTGACCATTACCGCACCCTCGATCCCGTCACCCAGCCCCTTGTCCAGAAACAGGCCGCCGCCCGCAAGGCGGCCGAGGAGTATGAACGGGCGCTGCCCTTGACCAGCGTGATGGTCGAGCTGGAGAAACCGCGCGTGACGCGGCGCCATGTGCGCGGCGCCTACCTCAACACGGCCGAGGCCGTCACCCCCGGCACGCCCGCCGCCCTCAACCCGTTCCCCGCCGGCGCCCCCACCAACCGCCTCGGCTTCGCCCGCTGGGTGGTCGCCCCGGACAATCCCCTCACCGCCCGCGTGATCGCGAACCGCGCCTGGGAACAGTACTTTGGGCGCGGGTTGGTCGAGACGGTGGAGGAGTTCGGCAAGCAGGGGGAACCGCCCTCCCATCCCGATCTGCTCGACTGGCTGGCCTGCGAGTTCATGGACCCCCGCACGCCGGGCGGCCCGCCGGCCGGGCCCTGGGACTTCAAGCACCTGCACCGCGTCATCGTCACCAGCGCCACCTATCGCCAGTCCTCGCAGGTGACCCCCGCCCTGGCCCGGCGCGATCCCTTCAACCGCCTGCTGGCGCGCGGGCCCCGCGTGCGGCTCGAGGCCGAGATGCTCCGTGACCAGGCCCTGGCCGTGTCCGGCCTGCTCAGCCGCAAGATCGGCGGCCCCAGCGTCATGCCCCCCCAGCCCGAGGGCCTCTGGCAGGTCGTCTACAGCGGCGACAAATGGGTCACCAGCCAGGGCGAGGACCGCTATCGCCGCGGCCTCTACACCTTCTGGCGCCGGTCCAGCCCGCATCCCATGATGATGAACTTCGATGCGCCCAGCCGGGAGTTCTGCGTGCTCAAGCGCAACCGCAGCAACACCCCGCTGCAGGCGCTCAACACCCTCAATGACCCGGCCTTCGTCGAGTGTGCCCAGGCCATCGCCCGCCAGGTGGCCGCCCTGCCCGCCGCCACGACCGCCGCCCGCGCCACCCATGCCTTCCGCACCGTCCTCGCCCGCCCGCCCGCCCCCGCCGAGGTCGACCGCCTCGTCCGCCTCTACGAACAGGAGCTGGCCCATTACCGCGCCCGCCCGGCCGCCGCCCGCGAGATGGCCACCAGCGAGCTCGGGCAACCGAAGGAGCCGGCCGACTTGGCCGTGCTGGCCGCCTGGACGGTGGTCGCCAACATCCTGCTCAACCTCGATGAAGCCATCACCAAGGGCTGACCCGACCCCCGCCCGGCCATGAATCCCCTGCCTCCCGCCGCCCGTTTCCTCGCCACCGAGAGCCTGCGCGCCGTGACCCGGCGCCAGTTCCTCGGGCGCACCGCCACCGGGCTGGGGTCCATCGCCCTGGCCTCGCTCCTCCGTGGCAATCTGGCGGCCGACGCCGGGGACGCCGCGGACGGCCTCTCCGCGGCCAACCCCCTGGCCCCGCGCGCGCCCCACTTTGCGCCGCGCGCCCGCCGCGCCATCTATATCCACATGGCGGGCTCACCCTCCCAGCTGGAGCTGTTTGATCCCAAGCCCAAGCTGAAGGCCCTCAACGGGCAGCCCTGCCCGGAGTCGCTCTACAAGAAGGAACGCTTCGCCTTCATCAAGGGCGTGCCCAAGATGCTCGGGGGCACCCATGAGTTCGCCCGCCACGGCCAATGCGGCATGGAACTCAGCCGCCTGATCCCGCACATCGGGGCCAACGCGGACGACCTCTGCCTGATCCGCTCGATGTTCACCGAGCAGTTCAACCACGCCCCGGCCCAGCTGTTCCTGCACACGGGCGCCCCGCGCCAGGGCCGGCCGGGCCTGGGCTGCTGGCTCACCTACGGCCTGGGCAGCGAATCCCAGGATCTCCCGGCGTTCGTGGTGCTCGTCTCGGGCAAGTCCCCCGACGGCGGCGCCTCGCTCTGGGGCAGCGCGTTCCTGCCCACCGTGCACCAGGGCGTGCAGTGCCGGTCGCAGGGCGACCCGGTCCTCTACGTTTCCAACCCGCCCGGGATGGACGCCGCCGGCCGGCGGCGCTCGCTTGATGCCCTGCGCGACCTCAACGAGATGCAGGTCCGGCAGGTGGGCGATCCCGAGACGCTGACCCGCATCGCGCAGTACGAGCTGGCCTACCGGATGCAGTCGAGCGTGCCGGAGCTGATGGACATCGCGTCCGAGCCGGCCCATGTGCGGGAACTTTACGGGGTGGAGCCCGGCAAGGTGTCGTTTGCCAACAACTGCCTGCTCGCCCGCCGGCTGCTCGAGCGGGGCTCGCGCTTTGTGCAGCTCTACCACTGGGGCTGGGACAGCCACGGGACCAGTCCGGGCGACGACCTGATGACCTCGCTCCCGCAGCGGTGCCGCGAGACGGACCAGGCGAGCGGCGCCCTGCTGGCCGACCTGAAGCAGCGGGGCATGCTGGAGGACACGCTCGTGATCTGGGGCGGGGAATTCGGGCGCACGCCCATGAACGAGGAACGCAACGGGTCGAAGTATCTCGGGCGCGACCATCATCCGCATTGCTTCAGCCTCTGGCTGGCCGGCGGCGGCATCCGGGGCGGCCTCGTCCACGGGGAGACCGACGAGCTCGGCTACCACGTGGTCAAGGACAAGGTCCATGTGCACGACCTGCAGGCCACGCTCCTGCATTGCTTCGGCCTCGATCACACCCGGCTCACCTACCGGTTCCAGGGCCGCGACTTCCGCCTGACCGACGTCCACGGCGAGGTCGTGCGCGGGATCCTCGCCTGAGGCGGCCGGGCATGGCGGGGTTGCCTGCGGGGTTGCCACCCCGGGCGGGCTCGGGTTCACTCTGTCCTGTCTATGAACATCCCTGTGTTTGCCTCGTGCGCGGCCCTGCTGGCGGGTGCCGTGCTGGTTCCATCCCTGTGGGCGGCGGATCCCCCGGCCAAGGCGACGCCCGCCGCCAAGCCGGCGGCGGCCCGGCGGCCGGCCCGGGAAAACACCGGGCTGGTGGTGGGCGAGAACAAGGCCACCCCGGTCAGCCGCATCAAGGCGCCCAAGGATTTCCAGGTGGAGCTGCTCTACTCCGTGCCCGGCGGCGACCAGGGCTCGTGGGTGGCGCTCTGCACGGATCCCAAGGGCCGCCTCATCGCGGCCGACCAGTATGGCGGCCTCTATCGGTTTGCGCCGCCGGCCGCGGGCCAGCCGCTGGACCCGGCCCGGGTGGAGAAGATGCCGGCCAACATCCGGGCGGCCAACGGCCTGCTCTGGGCCTTCGGCGCGCTCTATGTGGGGGTGAACGATTACGAGAAGAAGATTGCCAGCGGCGTCTACCGCATCACCGACTCGGACGGGGACGACCAGCTGGACCGGGTGGAGCTGCTGCGGGCGATCAAGGCGGGGGGCGACCACGGCGTGCACGCCATCCTGCCGGCGCCGGACGGGCGGTCGTTGTTCCTCATCACCGGCAACAACGCGGACCTGACGGAGGTGACGACGGCGCGGGTGCCGCGCAACTGGGGCGAGGACCACGTGCTGGAGCGGATGCCGGACGGGCGCGGGCACAACCGGGACCGGCTGGCGCCGGGCGGGATCATCTACCGGTTTTCGCCGGACGGGAAGGAATGGGAGCTTTACGCCTCCGGGTTCCGGAACATCTATGACGGGGCGTTCAACCGGGATGGGGAGCTGTTCACCTACGATGCGGACATGGAGTATGACTTCAACACCTCGTGGTATCGGCCGACGCGCATCAACCACGTGACGAGCGGCAGCGAGTGGGGCTGGCGCAACGGTGCGGGCAAGCGCCCGGAGTTCTACCCGGACAACCTGCCGGCCGTGCACAACATCGGGCCGGGCTCGCCGACGGGGGTGACCTTCGGGTATGGGGCGCGGTTCCCGGCGCGCTACCAAAACGCGCTGTTTGTCCTCGACTGGAGCTGGGGCAAGCTCTACGCGCTCCACCTGCAGCCCGAGGGCTCGACCTACCGGGCGACGCGCGAGGAGTTCCTGAGCGGGGCGCCGCTGCCGTTGACCGACGCCATCATTCATCCCGGGGACGGGGCCCTGTATTTCGCCATCGGCGGCCGCCGGGTGCAGTCGGGTCTTTACCGGGTGACCTACACCGGGCGGGAATCCACCGCGCCGGTGAAGGCGGCGGTGTCCGCCCGGGCGTCCGACCGGGCCCGCCGGCACAAGCTGGAGGCCTACCATGGCCGGCCGGATCCCAAGGCGGTGGCGGCGGCCTGGCCGGCGCTGGACGATCCCGACCGGTTCATCCGCTGGGCGGCGCGCACCGCGCTGGAGCACCAGCCGGTGGCGGAGTGGGCCGAGCGGGCGCTGGCCGAGAAGAACCCGGGCCGCCAGGTCGAGGCCCTGCTGGGGCTGACCCGCGCGGCCGGCATCGATCCCCAACACCGGCGCCCGTCCGACCCGCCGGTGGACCGGGTTCTGGGCGGCCGGATCCTGGATGCCCTCGCGCGGGTGGACTGGGGCCGGTTGAACCACGAGCAGCGCCTGGTCCTGGTGCGGGCCTACGGCATCCATTTTGTGCGGTTCGGCCGCCCGGACGAGACGGCGGCCCGGCGCATCCTGGCCCAGCTGGACAGCCGGTTCCCGGCGGCCAGCTTCGACCTGAACTGGCTGCTCTGCGAGACCCTCGTCTCCCTGCAATCGCCAACCCTGGCGGCCAAGGCCATCGCGCTGATCCAGTCGGCGCCGGGCCAGGAGGAGCAGCTGGAGTATGCGCGGTCGCTGCGGTTCCTGCGGGCGGGCTGGACCCCGGCGTTGCGCACGGCGCAGTTTGAGTGGTTCCTGCAGGCGGCGAACTACCGGGGCGGGGCGAGCTTCGAGAAGTTCCTCGAGTTCATCCGGCGGGACGCCGAGGCGAGCCTCACGGACGCGGAGCGGACGGCGCTGGCGGAAGTGCTGGCGCGCAAGCCGGAGAAGAAGTCGCCGCTGCAGCAGATGGCGACGGCCCTGGCCGGCCGCACCACGGTGACGGACTGGAAGCTGGACACGCTGGCCCCGCAGGTGGAGCAGCGCCTGCGCCGGCGCAACTTCGACCAGGGCCGCAAGATGTTCGGCGCGGCGGGCTGTTTCGCCTGCCATCGCCATGGCAACGAGGGCGGCATGACCGGGCCTGACCTGACCGGCGCCGGCGGCCGCTACTCCACGCGCGACCTGCTGGACCAAATCCTCAATCCCAGCCGCGAGATCAACGAGCAGTTCGTGCCCATGGTCATCACCCGCCAGGACGGGGAAAGCGTGACCGGCGTGATCGTCAACCTCAACGGCGACCACGTGATGGTGAACACCGACCCGGCCAATCCCTTCCAGCAGGAGACCATCGACCGCAAGAAGGTCGTGTCCATCGAGCCCTCCAAGTCCTCCCCCATGCCGGAAGGGCTGCTCGGCCTGCTCACGGTCGACGAGATCGCCGATCTCACCGCCTACATCCTGTCGGGCGGCGACCGGAAGCACGCCCTGTTCCGCTGACCCGGAGCCGGTCCGTGAGCGGTCCGTCCATGGCCGAGATCCTGCCCACGCACACCGCCGCGTTGTTCGATGCGGCGGTGCGGCGGGCGGCCGATCTCCTGCGCGCCGGGCAGGTGGTCGCCCTCCCCACCGAGACCGTCTATGGCCTCGCCGCCAATGCCCTCGATCCCGCCGCGGTCGCCCGCATCTTCGCCGTCAAGGGCCGCCCCAGCCACAACCCGGTCATCGTGCACGTCGCCGACCTCGCCATGGCCCGCCGCTGCGCCGCCGCCTGGCCGCCCGCCGCCGCCCGCCTCGCCGCCGCCTTCTGGCCCGGGCCCCTGACCCTCGTCCTCCCCCGCGCCCACGACATTCCCGATGCCGTCACTGCCGGCGGGCCCACCGTCGGCCTGCGCTGGCCCGCCCATCCCTTCATGCAGGCGGTCATCCGTGCCTGTGGCTTCCCCCTCGCCGCCCCCAGCGCCAACCCCGCCAACGCCCTCTCCCCCACCAACGCCGGTCATGTCCTCGCCCAGCTCGGCGAGCGCATCCCCCTTATCATCGATGGCGGCCAATCCCAGGTCGGCATCGAATCCACCGTCCTGGACCTCGTCGCCTCCCCGCCCCGCGTGCTGCGCCCGGGCATGATCCACGCCGAATCCCTTGTGGCCGCCCTCGGCGAACCCCTGGCGGAGGGCGCCCCCGGCGGCACCCCCGGGGGCGGCGCGCTGCGCAGCCCCGGCCAGCTCGCCAAGCACTACGCCCCCAAGGCCCGGGTGCTGATCCTCGACTGGCAGGACGAGGCCCACTTGCGCGAACAGATCCTCGCCCGCGGTCTCAACCCCGCGACCTGCTGGGTGATCGCCCATGCCCAGGTGCCCACCAGCCGCCTCTGGGCGGGCGTGAGCGTGATCCCGCACGACGCCGAGGCCTTTGCCCGCGCCCTCTATGCCGAACTGCACCGGTGCGACCAGGAAGGGGTCGGCTGCATCGTGGTGCAAACGCTTCCCCCGGGACCTGAGTGGCAGGGCATCGCCGACCGGCTGCGGCGGGCGGCCTGCTGAGCAGCCCCGGGTCCCCCTCCCGTCCCGGCCGCATCTTTCTGTAACTGTCGTGGCCCCCCTCCTGTCGTGAGGCGGTCCCGCACAAAAGTGATTTTGGACGCAGGAGTTCCGTCCAGACGGGCCCCGGGCCTCGGCGGCCTGGGGACCGGGAACCTTCCATCGCTGCGCGGGCGACCCGCATCTCCATGTCTTCGCCTTCCGCGTCGGTTCCCGGTATCGCCGGGGTTTTCCTTTTCCGTCCCCTTCGCCTTGCCGTGGGCCTTGCCGTGGGGCTGGCCGGCTTGGTGGCCGGGCAGGCGTGGGGTGCCGGTGTCCCCCCGTCGGGTTACGTGACGGATTTTGCCATCCAGCCGCCGGCGGCGGACTGGGCGACGTTGAGCGTGGCGGGCGGGGCCACGGACACCTACGTGATGGACACGGACGTGAACGCGGCGGTGACGGCGGCGGGGGTGACGACCGCCCTGGCGCCGGCCACGGGCGCCCCGCCGGCGGCCGGGGCGACGGCGGTGTGGCACTCCACGGACTTCTATGTGCAGACCCGGCCGACGGGCAACCGCTACACGGTGTTGCTGGCGAGGTTCGTGAACCAGACGGGGACCAATGCGACGGCGCTGGGGATTTCCTATGGGGTGAACAGCCCGGGGGGCGGTGTGGTGGAGGAGGCGGACCGGGGCACGCGGGCCTATTACAGCCTGACCGGCCAGGCCGGGTCGTGGGTCAACCTCGAGGCGTTGAACAACGTGACGTCGGCGGCCGGATCCATTTCCTATGCGACCAACCTGGCCCTGAACTGGCCGACGGGGGCGACCTTCTACGTGATGTGGGCGGATGACAACGCGACGGGCAATCCGACGGATTCGGGCAACCAGTTCGACAACTTCTCGCTCCGGGTCACGGCCGGGGTGCCGCCGGTCACGGATCTGACCCTGCTCCTGACGGCGCCGACCAACGGGTCGTTGTTTGTGACGGGGGCGCCGGTGCCGGCCGCGGCCAGCGTCCTGAACGGGACGTCCCCCTTCACCGTGCAGTATTTCCTGAGCCGCAACGGGGGTCCGTTTGCCCTGGCCAGCTCGGGCGCGACGGCGCCCTTCTCCGTGGACCTGGCCGCCGCCGGGCTGGGCGCGGGTTCCTACCGCCTGTATGGCGTGGTGACGGACAGCGCGGGCGAGCCGCTGAGCACGAACTCCTTCACCAACGCGTTCGTGGTTGCCGACCCCATCGCAGCCACGCTCACGGCGCCGTTGGACGGGGCCTCGGTGGATTACCTGACCCCGGTGACGGTGGTGGCGGCGGTGGCCGGGGGCGTCCCGCCCTACGCCGTGCAGTTCCAGCTCGACGGCGCGGCGGTGGGGGCGCCGCTCGTCGCCCCGCCCTATGAGCTGAATCTCGGGACGCTGCCGGTGGGCGACCGGTTCCTGCGGGCCACCGTGACTGACGCGTCGGGGTGGTCCAGCAACACGCCGGTGCGTGGGGTGACGGTCACCGGCCCCCTGGCGGTGACCCTGACCCCGACCAACGGGGCCACCTTCAACTATGGCGAGCCCATGGAGTTGACGGCGGTGGGTGGGGGCGGCACGCGGCCCTACCAGGTGACCTTCCAGTTCAACGGCCAGGCCCTGGGCCCGTTCACCGCGCCCCCGTTCAGCACCAACCTGGGCCTGCTCCCGCCCGGCGCCTACACGGCCAGCGCCCTCATCACGGACAGCGCGACGCCTGCGCCGCACCAGGCGGTGTCCGGCACGCACACGGTCACCATCCTGCCCAACCCGCTGCTCGTGGCGCTGGCGGGGCCGACCAACGGCCAGGTGGCCTACACCGGACAGGGCCTCGCCCTCGCGGCGGCCGTCGGCGTCAACGCCCCCGTGACCGTGGCCCGCGTGGAGTTTTTCCTGAACGGCGCCCCGGTCGGCGTGGACAGCAACGCGCCCTATGCCGTGACGGTCACCGGTCCCGCCCCCGGGATCTACCCGGTCCATGCGGTGGCCACGGACAGCCTCGGGCGCACGACGGCCACGGGCACCAACCTGGTCACCCTGGCCATCGATCCCCTCGCCAACAATCAGTTCACCAACCGGTTCAACGTCAGCGGCACTCCGCTCACGATCATCGCCAACAACACCGGGGCCACCACGGAGACCGGGGAACCGACCACGGGCGCCGGCAACGGCCGCGGGGCCACCCTGTGGTGGTCCTGGACCGCCCCCAGCACGGGCACCGCCCGCGTCGACACCTTCGGCAGCGCCATCGACACCGTCGTGGCCGTCTACACCGGCGGCGCCGTCAATGCCCTCACGCAGGTCGCCATCAACAACAATGCGGCCACCGGCGTCCCCGCCAGCCTCGTCACCTTCGCCGCCCAGGAGGGCGCCGCCTACCAAATCCAGGTCGGTGGCGCCACCGGCTTCGGCACGCCCGCCGCCACCGGGCCGATTCAGCTCAACCTCCAGATGCCTCCCACGGTGGCCATCACCAACCCTGTCGCCGGCGCCGTGTTCGCCGCCGGCAGCCCCATCCCGGTGGCCGTCACCGCCGCTTCCCCCGTCGGGTCCGTCACCCGCGTGGACCTCTACCGGGCCGGCACCCTGGTGGGCAGCAGCGCCAGCGCGCCCTACTCCTTCATCGTCTCCAATGCCCCCGCCGGCTCGAACCTGCTCGCCGCCGTCGTGACCGACCAACTCGGCCAGGTGGCCACCTCCGCCGTGGTCTCCGTGCTCGTCGCCAACCCCGGCATCACCATCGTCTCGCCCCTGGACGGCACCGTCTTCGCCACGCCTGCCCCGATCACGGTGTCGGTGTTTCCCTACCTGGCCTCCGGCTCGGTCACGAGCGTGACCTTCCTCGTCGACGGCCAGCCGTTCGCCACCGACACCACTGCGCCGTTCAGCGGGGTCTGGACCAATGTCACCAGCGGATCGCACCGCCTCACCGCCAGCGCGCGCGACACCTCCGGGATCCTCTGGGTGGCACCCCCGTCCTATTTGGCGGTGGCGCGGACGCTGGTGGCCACGAATGCCACCTGGAAATACCTCGCCGACGGTTCGGACCAGGGTTCGACCTGGGGGGCGGCCGGGTTCAACGACGCGGCGTGGCCGGCCGGCCCGGCCGAGCTGGGCTATGGCGACGGCGACGAGGCCACCACGGTGCCCAGCGGGCCGGCCGGCAGCTACTTCATCACCACCTATTTCCGGCACGCCTTCACGGTGACCAACCTGGCCGCGGTGGCCCGGCTGGGGTTGTCGGTCATGTACGACGACGGGGTGGCGGTCTACCTGAACGGCGTGGAAGTGCTGCGCTCGGCCAACCTGCCAGCCGGGGCGGCCTACAACACGCTGGCCACCGGGATCGGGGTGGAGGAGGCCCTGGCCAGCGCGACCCTCGCGGCCGGTCTGCTCGTGGAGGGCACCAATGTCATCGCGGCCGAGGTGCACCAGCAGGCGCTGGACAGCTCGGATGTGAGCTTCGCGCTGCAGCTGGCCGCGACCCCGGTGATTGAGCGCAACACCGCCCCGGTGGTCGCCGTGGTCAGCCCGGCGCCCGCGGCGTCTTTCGTGGGCCCGGCCAGCCTCAGCTTCGAGGCGGCCGCCTCCGACCCCGACGGCACGGTGGTGCGGGTGGAGTTTTTCGTGGACGGCCAGAAGATCGGCCAGGCCAATGCCGCGCCATGGACGCTGGTGTGGAACACGCCGACCCTGGGGGCGCACGTCCTGACCGTGCAGGCGACCGACAACGGCAGCGCGGCGACCCTGTCGGACCCGGTCCCGTTCGTGGTCTATGATGCGGCGGGCCGTCCGGCGGTGGCCCTGACCGCGCCGCTCCCGGGGTTGGTGGTGCAGGGGCCGACCAACCTCAGCGTGGCTGCCACCGCCCAAGCCATCGCCGGGGTGACCAACGTGCAATTTCTCGCTGACGGCGTGCCCTTCGCCAGCGACGACACCGCCCCCTACGGCGCCACCTGGTCCACCGAGTTTGGCACCCGTGTCCTCACGGCCGTGGCGCGGGATGGCACCGGCCTGGCCGGCACCTCCGCGCCCGTCAGCGTGGTGGTGACCATCCCGCCCACCAACACCGTCGCCCCCTACCTCCTCACCAACACCCCGGCGCCCTTCACCGTCGTCACCAACCTCACCAACATCACGGTCGTCTTCAGCGAGCGCGTGCAGGGAGTCGAGGCCGCCGACCTGTTGATCAACGGCGCCCCCGCCGCCGCGGTTGCCGGGTCGGGGTCCAATTACGTCTTCCGCTTCCCCCAGCCCGCCTACGGGCAAATTGATGTCAGCTGGGTGGCCGGCCATGGCATCACCGACTTCGGCTGGCCGGCCAACCTGCCCTTCGATGAGCTCGGCGCCAATGCGCGCTGGGATTACACCCTCGTCGATCGCACCGCGCCCACCGTCTACGCCCGCACCCCCGCCCCCAGCAGCACGGTCACCAACCTGACCCAGGTCGCCGTCACCTTCAGCGAGGAAGTCACCGGGGTCGATGCCGCCGACTTGCTCCTCAACGGCGTGCCCGCCTTCGACCTCACCGGGTCCGGGTCCAACTACGTGTTCCTGGTCTCCCAGCCGGCCTCCGGCACCATCAATGCCTCCTGGGCCGCCGACCACAACATCCTCGACCGGGCGCTGGAGCCCAACCCCTTCAACCGCGCGGCCGTCGGGTCGCCCTGGAGCTTCACCCTCGACGCCCGCACCGTCCTCGTGCAGTCCAACTCGGCCTGGCGGTTCGTCCGCGGCACCAACGAGGCCAGCGCCCCCGCGGACGCCTGGCGGCAGCCCGGCTTCGACGACGGCGCCTGGGGGATCGGTCCCGCCCCGTTTGTCTTTGGCGAGCCCGCCTTCACCAACGCGGTCATCCCGGGCACCAGCCTGTCCGACATGGCCAGCAACGCCTACAGCTGCGTGTTCCTGCGGCAGCCGTTCTTCCTCCCCAACGCCAGCGCGGTCACCAACCTGTTCCTCAACCACCAAAGCGATGACGGGTTCATCGCGTGGATCAACGGGGTGGAGGTCTTCCGCTTCAACATGCCGACCGGCGAGGTGGCCTTCAACGCCGGGGCCCGGGCCCAGGCCACCGAGGCCGGGGGAACCGCCGGCGCCGCCTATCTCGTGGCCACCCTCACCAACGTCCGCCCGGCCCTGGTCAGCGGCACCAACCTGCTCGCCGTGCAGGCCTTCAATATCATCACCAATCCCCCCAGCAGCGACTTCGCGTTCAACGCCCAGCTCTACGCCTTTCTCAGCGACGCCGGCCTGGCCGCGCCGCGCCTCGCCCAGGCCCTCCCCCCCGCCGGCGACGTCGAGGCCCTGGCCAGCCTGACCGTGGTCTTCAGCGAGGGCGTGACCAACGTGGACGCCGCCGACCTGCTCGTGAACGGCGTCCCCGCCGCCGGCGTGGCCAGCACGAATCCCACCACCCACACGTTCTCCCTCCTGCAGCCGCCCTACGGCCCCGTCCTCGTCACCTGGGCCACCAACAGCGGCATCGTTGACTTCGACATCCCGGCCAAGCCCTTCGTCGGCGCCTCGGCCAGCCTCGCCTACACCCTCCTCAACCCCAGCAACCCCCGCATCATCGCCCAGTTCCCGCCCGCCGGCGCCACCGTCACCGGCCTCACCGCCATCGTGGTCACCTTCAACGAGCCGGTCACCGGCGTGGATGCCGCCGACCTGCTGGTCAACGGCTCCCCCGCCACCCTCGTCGCCTCCACCAACCCCGCCACCTACACCTTCACCCTCCCCCCGCCGGCCTTCGGCACCGTGACCGTCCGCTGGGCCGCCTCGCCTGGCATTGTCGATCTCGAGGCCGGTCTCGCCTTTGACCCGACCCGGTTCGGGGGGCAGTGGAACTACACCTTCATCAACCCCGTCCCGGCCGTCGCGCTGACCAGCCCGACCAATGGCGCCTACGTGCTGGCCCCGGCCAACCTCCCGCTGCGGGCCACCGCAACCGACAATGACGGCACCCTCGCGCGCGTGGAGTTTCTCGCCAACGGGCTGCCCCTGGGCGAGTCCACCAACGCCCCCTACGCCCTCACCTGGTCCAACGTCACCGCCGGGGTCTACACCTTCCAGGCCGTGGCCACCGACAACAGCGGCCTGCGGGGGACGTCGGCGCCGGTCACCGTGAGCGTGGTGACGAACCTGCCCGCCTTCCTGGTGCGCGGTCCCTACCTGCAGAGCGGCTCCCCGACCGGCGCGGTGGTGCGCTGGCGCACGGACCGGGCCGCCGACGGGCGCGTCCTCTATGGCACCGACCCCGCCGCCCTCACCAACGTGGCGGTGGAGGCGGCCGTGACCAACGAGCACATCGTCCGCCTCGGCGGCCTGCAGCCGGACACGCGCTATTACTACTCGATTGGCGGCACCGACCAGCGCCTGGCCGGGACGAACGGCGCGGGGTCCGCGTTCTGGTTCGTCACCGCCCCGGTCCCCGGCACGCCCAAGCCCACCCGCATCTGGGTGCTGGGCGACCCCGGCACGGCCGGGAACGGCTCCGCGGATCGGCAGAACGCCACGCGCGATTCCTTCCTCGCCTACGCGGCGACCAACGGCGGCAACTCCGATCTCATGGTCATGCTGGGCGACAACGCCTACAACTCCGGCACCGACACCGAGCATCAGCGCGCCATCTTCGACCTCTATCCCACCTTCCTGCGCAACCAGTTCCTCTGGCCGACCATCGGCAACCATGAGACCGCCCAGAGCACGACGGCCACGGATTTTCCCTACCTGCACATTTTCTCCCTCCCGGCCGCGGGCGAATCCGGCGGGGTGCCGTCCGGCACGGAGAAGTACTATTCGTTCGACCACGGGAACATCCACTTTGTCTGCCTGGACTCGATGACGAGCGGGCGGAGCGCGACCACCCCGATGGCGCAGTGGCTGCAGAACGACCTCGCCGCCACGGCCGCCGAGTGGATCATCGTGTTCTTCCATCACCCGCCCTATACCAAGGGCAGCCACGACTCGGACGCCGAGGCGGACCTGATCCAGCTGCGGCAGAACATCAACCCGATCCTGGAGGCCAACGGGGTCGACCTGGTGCTGAGCGGCCACAGCCATTGTTACGAGCGGTCGTTCCTGCTCCACGGCCACTACGGCAGCTCGGCGACCCTGACCCCGTCCATGAAGGTGAACGGGGGCGACGGGCGCATCGGGGGCAACGGGGCCTACCGCAAGAATGCCGAGGGCGAGGGCGTGGTCTACACCGTGGCCGGCAACGCCGGTCAGGCCACCTTCGGCTCCCTGTCGCACCCGGCCCACTTCATCGGCTACCTCGAGCTGGGCACGGTGGTGATCGACGTGGCCAGCAACCGGCTGGACATGGTGTTCCTCGGCACCAACAGCACGGTCCTCGACCGCATGACCCTGACCAAGCCCCTGCCCGGCAGCCCGGCCGCCCCGCGCCAGCTGGCCGCGGCGTTCACGAATCAGAGTGCCATCCGCCTGGACTGGATTGACGCGGCCACCAACGAGCAGGCCTACGTGGTGGAACGGTCGCTGGACGGCGCCGCCTTTGCCGGGCTGGCCACCCTGCCCCCGGGCAGCGTGTCGTGGCTCGACACCGGCGTCAGCCTGGGCACGACCTATTTCTACCGCGTGCGCGCGACCAACAGCATTGCGTTCTCGGACTACTCCAACACGGCCTCGGCCACCTCCACCAACGCCCCGCCCGTGCCGGGGGCCGACCTGGCCTACCGGTTCGCCGGCCAGAACCTGACGGTCGCCGTGGCGGACCTGCTGGCCAACGACCGGGATCCCGACGGCGACGTCCTGGCGGTCACCGCGGTGACGCCGGTCACCGCGCAGGGCGGCACGGCCACGCTGGTGGGGGGTTCCGTGGTCTACGTCCCCGCCCCGGGCGTCACCCAGCCGGACACCTTTTCCTACACGGTCGCCGACGGCCGGGGCGCGTCCGCCCCGGGCGGGGTCACCGTGATCCTGTCCACCAACATCGCGCCCCAGCTGGCGGCCGTGCCCGACTGGGTGACCGCCGTCCTGCAGCCGGTCGTGTTCACCAACACGGCGGTCGATGCCGATGGGGTGAGCTTCACGCTGGCGCCGGGCGCCCCCGCCGGGGCGCGCGTGCATCCGACCCGCGGCCGCTTCAGCTGGTACCCGCAGCGGTCGGACGCCGACACCACCAACCGGATCACGGTGCGCGCCGTCGATGCCGGGGTGCCGCCGCTGGCGGCGGAGACCAGCTTCGTGATCGTCGTGCGCGACTACGTGGAGCTGACGGCCGGCCAGGCCGTCCTGCGGGCGGGCGAGACCAGCAGCGTGCCGCTGGCCGTGACGGCCAGCGCCGGGCTGAGCGCGCTGGCGGTCGATGTGCGCTTCACCGACGGGCGCCTGACCAACCTCAGCGTCGAGCCGGTGGCCCCGGCGTTGACCGGGTCCGCCCTCGTGTCCACCGGGCCGGGGTCGGCCCGGCTCGAGTTCACCGCCAGTCCCGGCGCGCCCCTGCAGGGCAACCAGACCCTGGCCCGGCTGCATTTCCGGGCCCCGGCCGCCGGCCTGCCCTCCGCCTTTGTCCCCGTCGATCTCCTCAACCCGTCCTACACCCGGGCCGGGGCCGGCCTTGAGCCCAGCGCGATCCTCAACCCGGGTCGCGCGGTGCTCATCGCGGCCGAGCCGCTGGTGGACCTTGCCCTGGGCACCAACGGGGCCCCGGCCCTGACGCTGTTTGGGCGGGTGGGTGTGCAATACACGCTGGAGAGTTCCACCGACCTGCCGCCGGCCCCGTGGACGCCCTGGACGCAGCTCACCCTGACCAACCTGGCCCAGCCGGCCCCGCTGCCGTCCGGGCCGGGATCGCGCCTGTTCATCCGGGCGCGGGAATAGGCGGCGGCCACATCCGGTTTGTAATCCCAGTCCTGCGCCGCATACTCGCCCGCATCCTATGCGTCGAACGCTCCTGCTGCTGCCCGCCCTCCTGATCGTCGTCCTCGCCCGCCCCGTCCGTGCCGCGGACGACTACGTCCCGGGCCCCGATTCCAAGCGCCAGCCGGGCGTGCCCGAGGGCCGGATCACGAAGTTCACCTTCGACCGCAGCAAGATTTTCCCCGGCACCACGCGCGAGGTCTCGGTCTATGTGCCGCAGCAATACGACGGGTCGAAGCCGGCCTGCGTGTTGGTCTGCCAGGACGGCGTGCAGTACCAGGCGCCGGTCGTGTTCGACAACCTGATTCATCGCAAGGAGATGCCCGTGACGGTCGGGGTGTTCATCACCCCGGGCGTGCTGAAGGCGCTCTCGACCAACCAGCAGGACCGGTTCAATCGCAGCTACGAGTATGACGGGCTGGGCGACCAGTACGCGCGGTTTGTCCTCGACGAGGTGCTGCCCGAGGTGGCCGGCCGCCTGCAGCTCAACCTCTCCACCAACGGCAACGACCGGGCCATCGCCGGGGCCAGCAGCGGCGCCATCTGCGCGTTCACCGCGGCCTGGGAGCGGCCCGACGCCTTCCAGCGCGTGTTCAGCAGCATCGGCACCTACGTCGGCCTGCGCGGGGGCAACGACTATCCCACCCTCATCCGCAAGACCGAGCCGAAGCCCATCCGCATCTTCCTCCAGGACGGCTCCGGCGACCTCAACATCTATGGCGGCGACTGGTGGATGGCCAACCAGGAGATGCAGCGCGCCCTGGTGTTTGCCGGCTATGAGGTCCGGCACGCGTGGGGCGACGGCGGCCACAACGGCAAGCACGCCACCGCCGTCTTCCCCGATGCCATGCGCTGGCTGTGGCAGGACTGGCCCAAGCCGGTCGCCGCCGGGCGCGGGTCGCCCTTCCTCAGGGAGTTGCTCATCCCCGGCGAGGGCTGGCAGGTGGTGAGCGAGGGCCACACGTTCACCGAGGGCCCGGCGGCCAACCGGCAGGGCGAGGTCTTCTTCACCGACGTCCCCGGCAACCGCATCCACCGCGTCGGGCTCGATGGCAAGGTCAGCGTGTTTGCCGACGACACCGGCGGGGCCAATGGGCTGATGTTCGGCCCCGACGACCGCCTCTACGCCTGTGCCGGCGCGAGGAAGCAGGTGGTGGCCTATGACGCCGCCGGCCGGGCCAGCGTCCTCGCGGAGGGCATCGCCGGCAATGACCTCTGCGTGCGCCAGAACGGGGATCTCTATGTCACGGAGCCGGATGCCCGGCAGATTTGGCTGGTCACCCCGGGGGGCGCGAAACGGGTGGTGGACAAGGCGGGCGGCCTCGAGTTCCCCAACGGCGTGCTGCTCTCGGCCGACCAGGGCCTGCTCTTCGTTGCCGACAGCCGGGGCCAGTTCGTCTGGTCCTACCAGGTGCAGCCGGACGGTTCCCTCCGGCACAAGCAGCGGTATTTTCACCTGCACCTGCCCGATGCCGCCCACAGCGGGGCCGACGGCATGACCACCAGCACCAAGGGCCACCTCTACATCACCACCGCCGCCGGGCTGCAGATTTCCGACCAACCCGGCCGGGTCAATGCCATCCTGCCCCGGCCCCAGAACCGCTGGCTTTCCAACGTCTGCTTCGGCGGGCCCAACCTCGACACCCTATACATCACCTGCGGCGACAAGCTCTACCGCCGCAAGGTCAACGCCCAGGGCGTGACCGCAGCCAACCCGGTCAAGCCGCCCAAGCCGGGGTTGTAATCCCGCCCGGGCGCCTGACCGGCCAGGCGTGGTCGATCCACCCCGGGAATCCCCGGGCGCGCCCTGGGTAGGTGGCGCCTCGGTTCGGAAGCTCAAAGCCCTTGCTTCGTCGGCGGGGATGTACATCTTTTGCCCAACCCAGCCATCCTTGGCCCAGCCTCGCCACAAACCTCAACTTCATTCCGCATGAAATCGATTCGTCCCGTCCCCGCCCGTTTTGGCGCGGTGGTCTGGTTGGTGCTCCTGGGACTCGTGGCCGGGAGGGAGGATGCGCGGGGGCAGGGTTGCGTGGCTTCGCGGGGCTCGGGCCTGAGTTGCCTGGCGAGTGGTCCGCATGTGGGGGAGATCCTGCCGCCGAAGTCGGGGTTCCAGGCCTCGGTGGGTTACCGGTGGCTGCATTCAGACCGGCATTTCCGGGGCGACGAGGAGGAGGAATACCGCCAGGAGGAGGGCAGCGAGGTCATCAACGACTCGCAGTTCATCGACCTGACCCTCACGTATGCCTTCAACCCCCAGTTCAGCGCCTCGCTCATCGTGCCCTTTTCGATCAACGACCGCTCGCAGGTGGTGCGGTCCAATGACGCGGCCCGCACGATCCTGGACCGGTTCCACACGCAATCCTCCGGCCTTGGCGACCTGCGGCTGATGGGTAACGGGTGGATTCTGGATCCGGCCAAGCCGCGCAAGGGCAACCTGCTCATCGGCCTCGGGGTGGACATGCCGACCGGTGAGGATGACGCGGAGGACATCTTCCAGCGGTTTGACCCCTCGACCGGCCAGATCGTCGCGCGCAAACAGACCGTCGACCAATCCATCCAGCCGGGCGATGGCGGATGGGGGGCGGTCATCGAGCTTTTCGGCTACCGCCAGCTGTTGCCGCAGCTCTCCACCTACATCAATGGCGGCTACACGATCACCCCCGAGGAACTAAACGGGGTGCCGACCTACCGGACCACCAATCCCTACGAGTCGGAGATGTCGATCGCGGACAGTTATTTCGGCCGCGGTGGCTTTGAGTACCTGGTCTGGGCCCGCTACGGAGTCACCCTGAGCCTGGGCGCGCGCATTGATGGCGTCCGTGTCCACGACCTGTTCGGCGGCAGTGACGGCTTCCGGCGCCCGGGTTACTCCGTTTCCATCGAGCCCGGCCTTGCCGCCATGTTTGGCGACTGGAGCTTCAACCTCTACACGCCCGTGGCCATGTATCGGAACCGCCTCCAGAGCGTCCCGGACAAGCAGTGGACCGACGCCACCGGGGTCTATCGCCAAGGCGACGCGGCCTTCGCGGACTGGGTCTTCATCTTCAGCCTCTCCAAGCGGTTCTGAGCCGCCGGGGTTCCCGGGCCGGGGGGCCGGGGGGTTTCGTCCGGGGCCACTTAGCGCGCGCGCGCGGCGCGGACGATCTCCACGTATTGCCGGGCGAGGCGGGTGAGGGCGGGCCAGTCGGAGGATTGGAGGATTTCCGCGGTGATCAGGGATCCGCCGACCCCGAGGGCGGCGCAGCCGGCCCGGAGGAAGTCGGCGGCCGTGTGCAGGTCGACGCCGCCGGTGGGGACGATTTTCAGGTGGGGAAGGGGGGCGCGCAGGGCCTTGACGTAGGCCGGGCCGAGCTTGTCGGCGGGGAAGAGCTTGATGAAGTCGGCGCCGAACTCGTGGGCGGTCTGGGCTTCGGTGGGGGTGTAGGCGCCGAGCATGACGGGGCGGTCCTGGGCTTGGGCGGCCTCGACGATTTCGCGGCGGGTGATGGGGCTGACGAGGAAGGTGGCGCCGGCGGCGAGGGCGGCGCGGGCGGCTTCGGCGTTGAGGACGGTGCCGGCCCCGACGGTGGCGCGGGCGCCGAGCTGGCGGGCGGCCGCGCGGATGGCCTCGAGGGCGTTGGGGACGGTGAGGGTGATCTCGATGGCGGTGATTCCGCCGGCCACGAGGGCCTCGGCCACGGGCAGCACCTGCTCCTGGCGCGGGGTGCGGACCACGGCGACGAGGCCGGGGTCGAGGAGCGCCTGGATGAGGTCCGCGCGGGAGGGCATGGGCGGCGGGGGTTTAATGCTGGCGCTGGAGCAGGTAGGTGGCGAGCGCCTCGAGGGCGGGGGCGCGGCCGCGGAAGATCCGGAGCGACGCGAAGGCGCGGTCGGTCAGGTCGCGGGCGATGCGGCGGGATTTCTCGAGGCCGACGATGGAGGGATAGGTGGCCTTCTGGGCGGCGGTGTCCTTGCCGGCGGTCTTGCCGAGCTGCTCGCTGGTCTGGGTGACATCGAGGATGTCATCGATGATCTGGAAGGCGAGCCCGACGTGGTAGCCGAACCGGGTGAGCGCCTCGAGTTGGGCGGGGGTGGCGTTGGCGCTCATGCCGCCGAGGCGGGCGGCGCAGCAGAGCAGGGCGCTGGTCTTGCGTTCGTGGATGTATTTCAGGTCGGGGGCGCCGATGCGCCTGCCCTCGGCCTCCAGGTCGGCGACCTGGCCGGCGATGAGCTGGAGGGAGCCGGAGGCCCGGGCCAGCTCGAGGATGAGGTCGGCGTGGGCGTAGCGGGGCGTCGCCCTGGCCTGGGCGAGGATTTCAAAGGCCTGGGTGAGCAGCGCGTCGCCGGCGAGGATGGCGATGCCTTCCCCGTAGACCTTGTGGCTGGTGGGTTTGCCCCGGCGGAAATCGTCGTTGTCCATCGCCGGGAGGTCGTCGTGGATGAGCGAGTAGGTGTGGATGCACTCCACCGCGCAGGCGGCCGGCAGCGCATTGGCGGCGCGCCCGCCGCAGGCGGCGGCGGCGGCGAGGGTGAGGGCCGGGCGCATGCGCTTGCCGCCGGCAAAGAGGGAATAGCGCATGGCCTGGTGAATGGTGGCCGGGCGGGTCTTCGCGGCGGGCAGGAAGCGGTCGAGCGCCGCGTTCACCTGGCGGGTGCCCTGCTCGAGGAAGCGGGCAAGGTCGAAGGGGGCGGGACGGGAACGGGAGGCGGAGGCGCGCATGTGGCGGGTGTTGTAGGAAATGGGCGGGATGGCGGCAAGCGGAAGGTGCGGCGCCCGCCCCACTCTTGCCAAGCCCCCCGGCCCCTCCTAGCCTTCGCGCTCCCGAAATCATCCTATGGAAAACGTCGTCATCATCGGCACCGGCTGCGCCGGCCTGACCGCCGCCCTCTACACCGCGCGGGCCAACCTGTCCCCGCTCGTCCTCACGGGCGCCATGCCCGGCGGCCTGCTCACCACCACCAGCACGGTGGAGAACTTTCCCGGTTTTCCCGAGGGCATCGACGGCTACGAGCTGATGACCCGCATGCAGAAGCAGGCCGAGCGGTTCGGCGCCCGCGTCCAGTTCGGCACCGTCGAGGCGGTCGACCTGGGCCGGCGGCCCTTCACCCTGACCATTGACGGCGAGCAGGTCCAGGCGCGCACCCTCATCATCGCCAGCGGCGCCGGCCACCGGCACCTCGGGCTGGAAAGCGAGGACAAGCTGGAAAAGAAGGGCGTGACCTACTGCGCCACCTGCGACGGCGCCCTGCCCATGTTCCGCAACCAGCCCCTGGTCGTGGTCGGCGGCGGCGACTCCGCCTGCGAGGAGGCCACCTACCTCACCCGCTTCGCCTCCGTCGTCCACCTCGTCCACCGCCGCGACACCCTGCGCGCCTCCAAGGTCATGGCCGACCGCACCCTCGCCCACCCCAAGATCAAGCCGATCTGGGACTCCGTCGTCACCGAGGTGCTCGACGTGCAGCAGGACAAGGTCACCGGCGTCCGCCTCAAGAACCTCAAGACCGGCCAGGAACAGGTCATTGATTGCGCAGGCCTCTTTGTCGCGATTGGGCATGTCCCCAACACCCAGCTCTTCCGCGGCGTGATCGACATGGACGAGAACGGCTACATCACCCGGGCGCAGGGCGCCGCCACCAACATCCCCGGCGTCTTCGTCGCCGGCGACTGCGCCGACCATGTCTACCGCCAGGCCATCACCGCCGCCGGCATGGGCTGCGCCGCCGCCATCGAGGCCGAGCGCTACCTCGCCGCCGAGGCGTAGTCCGGGGAGCGGCCCGCGCGCCGCGAGAATCCCCTCACCCGCCCAACGGCCGCGGCGGACGACGTCGGGAGGCTGGGTCCCAACGTGCACGCACGGTTCCGTTCCCCTGGGAGGAGGTGCGGGTTAAGCGGGCGGGACGCCCGCGCGCCGGTGGCTACCCGTCCTACTTCCGGAGGCGGAAGATGCGCATCCCCTCCCCGGCGGGCACGGCGAACGGACTGGTCCCGGTTGCGGGCAGCCAGTTGGTCGCGGGCAGGCTGAACGCCTGTTCCAGCGTGAAGGTGCCGTCCCCCCAGTAAAGCACCGGCTGGCCGCCGAGCTGGGCCGCCTCCACCCGCGGCGGGGGCGGGGTGGGCAGGCCGAGCACCTGGAGGTCCCAGGCGATGTCGCTGGAGGTGGTGCTCACCTGGTGGATGGAGACGGCGATCACGTTGGTCCCCGGCAGGAAGATGGAGGACGGGAACGTGTTCGTATGGAACGCCTGGGTGGCGGCCGCTCCGGAGATGGTGGAGGCGGCAAAGGTCATGAACGTATAGGGACCGGCCCCCATGTTGTTGGTGAACAGGAGCGAGCCGTTCAGGTAGACCACGCAGCCGTCGTCGCGCTGGTAGCGGAACTGCACGGTGGCGAAGGCGGAGGGGTCCGGGACGACAAAGGAGCGCCGGAAATAGTAGTTGGTCGGCTGCGGCCCGCTGGAGCCGCTCAGGTAACGGCGCAGAAGGGTGTTGGCGGCGGCGTCCGTGCCAAAGCCGAGCCGGCCCACGCCATTGCTCCACGAGCTGTCGTTGAAGGTGGGCGCCCGCCACGCGGTGCCCTGGTCGGACCCGTTGTCCAGGTACTTCCACAGGGCCCCGAGGGGGGAGAGGACGGTCGGGGCGGCCCCCGGCACGGTGTAGTTCTGGAACATGAGCTCGGAGGTGCCGGTGAGGTCGGCGTTGACGGGATTGGCGAGGGAGAGGCGGAGCACGCCGTTCACGTTGGTGGGCACCGGGATGAACTGGCGCAGGCGTCCCGGGGGGAACAGGAGGGTGCCGCTGGTGGCGGTGCCATCGGTGCCGGCGAGGGTGTAATCGACCGAGACCGGGTTTGTGCAGAACATGCTCAGGCCGACGGGCACGCCGTCGGGGAAGCTGGCCAGGGTGGTCTGGTTGGCGCGGACCGCGAGGGCCAGGCCGGCCCGGCCGCGCGCGCCGTAGGCGGCCAGGCGGGAGGCGTCCGCGGCCGGGTTCCAGACCGCGTTGTCCGGGAAGTTGGTGTCGGGCACCGTGAGGAGGTTGCCCTGGATGAACATCTGGCCGACCGCCTGGGTCCAGCCGGTGGTGCGCCAGTTGTAGCCGAAGACGTCCCGGTAATTCCAAAGGAACAGGCTGTTGGTGGCGCTGATGGTGCCAATGTAGCTCCCGATGTTGTCGTAGTTGTCGCCATGGCGGACGCCCACCTTGTTGGCGGCGAACACGCATCGTTGCACCCGGCCGGTCGGGCCGTTGTAGCCGTCCTCGATGCCCTGGCCGCAGTCGAGATAGACCGTGTCAAACACCCGGACGTCCTTGTAGCCCGACAGGGAATTGCCCTCGTGGAAGGTGCTCTCAAACCAGCAGGACTGGTATTCAATCAGGGCAAAGCCGGTGGTGGCGGAGTCCGTCCCGCCCGAGTCCACGCCGTCGTCCTTGGTCCAGCCAAAGAGCACGTTGGTGAACCCGTGCCGGCCGCCGATGAGGTAGAGCCCGTCGTTGTCGCCGTCCACGAAGTTGGCGGTGTCATCCGGGCACTCGATGAAGGCGGCGTCGGTGACGCGGAAGCTGGCCCCGGTGTATTCGCCGCCGGTGGTGGCGCGTTGCATGAGGAAGCGGGTGAGCGTGAAGGTGCCGCCCTTGTAGGCGTGCCCGAACTGGCCGGCGAGGTAGATGGCGGCGCAGTCGGTCAGGGTGATGCTGGGGGCGTTGTCGACGAGGAAAAGGCATTGCTCCTGGCGATGGCCGTCGCCGCCGGTGGGATCGGCGCCGCTGGCGACGAAGATGGTGCCGGAGGCGTTGACCGAGCCGCTGGTGTTGCGCATGAAAAACCCTCCCCAGGGTTGGGCGCGGGAATTGGGGGTGAACACCACGGGCTGCTCGAGGGTGCCGTTGATGATGACGGCGCCGTCATTGGTGATGTTGACCCCGGCGTTGAGGAGGACGACGGAGCCGGCCCCGATGGTAAGGCTGGCGCCGGCGGGGATGGAGAGGTGGCCGGTGACGCGGATGCGGGAGTTGTCCGGCCAGGTGGTGGCGCCGGCGAGGACGCCGGAGACGGGGGTCCAGGCGGTGCCGGCCTCGAGGGTGATGGACCGGTTGGTGGTCACACCCCCGACGGAGGGTTCGTAGTTGAGGATGCCGGGGGGCTGGTTGGAGGCGAGGAAGCCCGAGCCGACGCCGCGGCGGAGCTGGAAGGCGTTCTGGCCGGGGGCGGCCAGGCGGCCGTTGGCGCGCACGGTGCGCCCGGTCTCGTCGATCACCCAGGCGACCACGGGGATTTCGTAGCCGCTGGGAAACACGGACGGGGCGAGCAGGCGCAGGCGGGCGCCCTCGAACTCGGCCGGGGAGGACTGGATGACGGGCCACGGCACCTGCGGGGGCAGGCCCCACTCGGAGCCGCCCCGCTCCGAGGCGCGCACGATGAAGAGGAGATTGGTGGCCACCGTGGTAATGCCGTCCGTGCGGGTGATCACGAGCTGGTAGAAGTCCGGGCGATTGGCCGTGAGGGCGGTGCCGACGGGGACGGGATTCCCGTTGAGGTGGGCGGTGAAGGTGTAGCCGGCCGTGTTGGCGATGGTGAAGGTCACCGTGTCCGCATACACGCCCTTGTGGGCGAGGCCGGTGACGCTGATCTGGCCGAGGGCCGGGGTGAGGAGGCTGGTGGCGAGGAGGAGGGCGGACAACAGCCGCGCGCAGTTCCGGGACAGCATAAGGGCCATTATTTAGCCCAGAACCATCCGGGAAACCAGTGTTTTTGGGATCCCCGGGCCGGGTCGGCCGAGCAACGGACCCCATGAAGGCAGTCCTGTCCGCCAGCCCCGGGCCTGCAATTGGCTTGAGACTTGGGCTGGTTGGTGCCTAATATGGGGGCATGTCCCCGTCTCGCCGACCCGGGTTGTCGAGGCGGGATCCTGTCCAAGGTCCGCCCCCCGGCGGTGCACCCCCCACCCCCTCCGGCCATGTCTGAGCCCCTTGCCACCCCCGCTCCCGCCCGCGCCAACACGCGCTCCGTCGATGCGACCCTGCTGGACGTGCAGGATTTCAACGAGCGCATCGTGGGCGCCTACAACGACGGATCGGCTGAAATCGGCCTGCCGGCCGACCCCGGCACCCTGCGGTCCTTCATCCCGGCCGGCACCGGCATCCTGCGCGACTTCTCCTACATCGCCCCCGAGATCCCGCTGCTCAACAGCGAGAACTGCGTCGGCTGCATGGACTGCGTGACCGAGTGCCCGGACACCGCCATCCTTGGCAAGGTCGTGCCCAGGGCGAAGCTGGAGGCCGAGCTGGCCGCCATCCCCGACGAGGCCGAGCGCGAGCATTATCGCCGCCAGTTCGGCCGCACCACCAAGTACTGGAACGTCTATGAGAAAAAGGGGGCCGAGCCCGGCTACTTCGGCATCTTCATCGACCCCACCAAGTGCAAGGGCTGCGCCGAGTGCGTCGATGCGTGCGGCAACCACGGCGCCCTCAGCATGCTCAAGAAGGACGAGGTCACCCTGACCCGCTTCCAGCGCACCTGGAACTTTTACAACCGGCTGCCCGAGACCCCGAAGGAGTTCATCAACGAGAAGCTGCTCAGCGACATGATGCTGGCCAGCCGCTCGCTGCTCTATGTCGGCGGGGCCGGTTCCTGCATGGGCTGCGGCGAGGGCACCGCCCTGCGCATGATGCTGGCCGCCACCGGGTTCGTTTACGGCCGCGACCACATCGGCATCGTCAACAGCACCGGCTGCTCCACCGTCTACGCGTCCACCTACCCCTACAATCCCTACCTCGTTCCCTGGACCAATTCCCTCTTCGAAAACGCCCCCGCCGACGCCATGGGCGTGCGCGCCCGCTGGGACCAGATGGGCTGGCAGGACAAGAAGCTCTGGGTCGTGGGCGGCGACGGCGCCATGCTCGACATCGGTTTCCAAAGCCTCAGCCGCATGCTGGCCAGCGGCATGAACATCAAGGTTCTCGTCCTCGACACCCAGGTCTACTCGAACACCGGCGGCCAGTCCTCCACCGCCACCTTCATGGGCCAGAACACCAAGTTCACCGTGCACGGCAGGGCCATCCCCGGCAAAGTCGAGCGCCGCAAGGAGCTGGCCCAGATCTGCATGATGCACCCCAACACCTTCGTGGCCCAGACCAGCTGCGCCATGCCCAACCACTTCTACAAGGCCGTCATGGCCGCCAACGAATACGACGGGCCCGCCGTCATCAACGTCTACACCACCTGCCAGCCCGAGCACGGCGTCGGCGACAACATGGCCATGCAGCAAAGCAAGCTGGCCGTCGACACCCGCACCTTCCCCGTCCTCATCTATGACCCCCGCAAGGGTGCCAAGATCGCCGAGCGCCTCAGCCTCCAGGGCAACCCCGCCACCAAGGAGGACTGGTACACCGATCCCAAGTCCGGCGAGGTCTTCGACTTCGTCATGTTCGCCCGCAGCGAGGGCCGCTTCGCCAAGCACTTCGACCAGGATGGCACGCCCAGCCCCACCCTCCTCGCCGCCCGCCAGGAACGCCTCGAGAACTGGCGCACCCTCCAGGAACTGGCCGGCCTCATCTAGCGCCGCCGCGCATCGCCCGCCGGGGGCGCCCGCGGGGCGCAACGGGGTGAGGCGCCAGGGCTCGAGCCAAACACTTCACTTGCCTGCGGCGGCGGCCGTGGCGTAAGGAGGGATTCGTCATCACATGAAGTTCGCCCTTTTTCCCGCGTGTGTCCGTCTCCTGGCGGCCCTGCCGGCCCTGCTGGGCGCCGGGCCGATCCTGGCCGCGCCTGCCGCGTCCGCTCCCCCCCGGCCGCCCAACGTGGTCCTGATCTTCTGCGACGACCTGGGTTACGGGGATCTGGGCTGTTACGGGGCCAAGGGATACCGCACCCCGCACCTGGATCAGCTGGCCCGGGACGGGATGCGGTTCACGGACTTCTACGTGCCGCAGGCCGTGTGCTCGGCCTCGCGGGCCGCGCTGCTGACCGGGTGTTATCCAAACCGGGTCGGGATCCTCGGGGCGCTCGGTCCGAACGCCCGCGTCGGCCTGCACAGCAACGAGTGGACCCTGGCCGAGATGCTGCGGGAACGCGGCTATGCGACCGCGGTTTACGGGAAGTGGCACCTGGGCCGGCCGGCGGAGTTCCTGCCGCCCGCCCATGGGTTTGATGAGTATTTCGGCCTGCCCTATTCCAACGACATGTGGCCGCATCACCCGACCGGGGGCACCAATTATCCGCCGCTGCCGTTGATTGAGGGGACCGAGGTGGTGCGGCTGATGCCCAACCAGTCCCAGTTGACCACCTGGTTCACGGAACGGGCGGTGAAGTTCATCGACACCCACGCCGCCCGGCCGTTCTTCCTCTATGTGCCGCATCCGATGCCGCACGTGCCGCTGTTCGTGTCGGACAAGTTCAAGGGGAGCACCCCGCGCGGGCTTTTCGGCGATGTGCTGGCGGAAATCGACTGGTCGGTGGGCCAAATCCTCGACGCGCTCCGGCGCCACCGCCTGGAGGAGGACACGCTGGTGATTTTCACCTCGGACAACGGCCCCTGGCTGTCCTATGGCGACCATGCCGGATCGAGCGGCGGGTTCCGCGAGGGCAAGGGCACGGCCTGGGAAGGCGGCGTCCGCGTGCCCTTCCTGGCCCGCTGGCCGGGGCGCATCCCGCGGGGGACGGTCTGCCGCGAGCCGGCCATGACCATCGATGTGTTCCCCACGGTGGCGGGCTTGGCCGGCGGGCGGCTCCCGGAACATCCGATTGATGGACGGGATCTCTGGCCGCTCCTGAGCGGGCGGAAGGGGGCGAGTTCCCCGCATGAGGCGCTGTGGTTCTATTGGGACAGCGGCCTGCACGCCATCCGGAGCGGCTCGTGGAAGCTGCATTTCCCGCATTCCTACGTGCAGCCGAACCCGCCGGGCAACGGCGGCCGCCCGGGGCGCATGCTCAATCCCCGGACCGACCTGGCCCTCTATGACCTGGCCGCCGACCCGGGCGAGACGCGCGACCTCTCGGCGGCGCATCCCGAGGTGGTGGCGCGCCTGCAGGTCCTGGCCGACCGTGCGCGGGCGGACCTGGGGGATGGCCTGCTGCGGATGCGCCCGACGGGGGCGCGTCCGCCGGGGCGGGTCCGGGACTGAGCGCGGGGGGACGGCGCGCGGGCGTCCCGTCCGCTGAACCGGCACCTCCTCCCGGGGGAACAGAACCGTGAATGCCCTTTGGGGTACAGCCTCCTCACATCGGCGGCTGCGCCAATCATCTCCGCCTCCCGACGTCGGCGGCCACCTCGTGAGCGGCCTGCTCAGCGGCCCTGGGCGGCGGACTGGTCGCGATACTTGTAGAAGGCGGCGATGACGCTGAAGGCGATGGCGACCACGAAGGTGAGGCCGGCGTAGAAGTAGAACATCTTGGGCGAGATGGAGACGGCGCCGGCGCTGGCCTGGCCGCCGGTCAGGGCCTTGGCGGCGATGAGGGTGATGAAGGAGACGAGGAGGTTGCCGAGGGCGACGGTGAGGTTCCAGAAGCCCATGATGGTGCTTTTCATGGAGGCGGCGGCCTCGCGGAAGGCGAACTCGAGGCCGGTGGTGGAGACGAGGACCTCGGCCATGGTGAGGACGATGTAGGGGACGATTTGCCAGAGCACGCTGACGGTGACGCCGGCGTCGATGCGCTGCTGGATGGCGGCGACGATGACGAAGGAGAGGGCGGCGAGGAACATCCCGTAGGACATGCGGCGGAGGGGGGAGGCGAGGCGGCCCAGCAGCGGGTAGAGCCACAGGGTCATGATCGGGACAAAGATCATGACGAGGATGGGGTTGATGGCGAGCATCTGCTCGGGCCCGATCTTGTAGGAGCCGAGGAGGTAGGGCTTCATTTTTTCGCCCTGCAGGACCCAGGTGGAGAAGGTCTGGTCGAAGAGGGCCCAGAAGACGGGGATGAGGGCGAAGACGCTGAGGATGGGCAGGACGGAGCGGGCGGCATCCACCTCGGCGGGGGAGAACCGCTGGCGGGCGGACTCCCAGCGGTCCTGGCCGGGGTTGCGAGGCCCGGTCAGGGCCGACCACATGACCTTGAAGAAGCCGGCCTGGCGGGTCTGGGAGGCGGGGGGCACGCGGGTGTAGTGGGGGGTGCCGAGCCAGAAGATGAGGGTGGCGATGCCCATGGCGATGCCGGGCACGCCGAAGGCCCAGCTGTAGCCGGCGGTGTCGCGGATCCAGGGGATGATGAGGAAGGCGGCGGTGGAGCCGAAGTTGATGGCGAAGTAGAAGGCGGCGTAGGCCTTCTGCAGGAGGTGGCGCTGCTCGGGCTTGAACTGGTCGCCCATGAAGGCGGACACGCACGGCTTGATGCCGCCGGACCCGAAGGCGATGAGGGCCAGGCCGATGTAGAGGCACATCACCTTGCCGTCCACGCCCGGGAAGAGGTCGCTCAGCGCCAGCACGCCGTGGCCGAGGCAGTAGCTCAGGGAGATCCAGAGGATGGTGTGGTAGCGGCCCCAGAAGCGGTCGGAGACCCAGGCCCCGAGCAGGGGCATGAAATAGTTCACGAACCCGAACAGGTGGATGATGTGGGTCGCCTCGTCCCGGGTCTTCATCAGGACGGTCGTGATGTAGAGGGCGAGGATGCCCTTCATCCCGTAGTAGCTGAACCGCTCGGCGGCCTCGTTGCCGAGGATGTACTTCACCTGATGGGGCCAGCGTTCCTTGGGGGTCTCGGGGGCGGCGGTGCTCATAGGGGTGGCGGATGCGATTGCCGGGTTGAGTAGCGGATCCCCCGCGGATGGGCCAGCACGGATTTGCGCGGGGGGGGAAAGCGGCAGCTCCGCGGCCGCAGTCCAAGCCTAACGGAGGGACTGGAGGAGGCGGCGGATTTCGTTGAGGCGGGAACGGGGCTCGCGCTTGGTCAGGCGCGGGAATTTGCCGCCGGACTGGATGAAATCGCCGCCGCGCAGGAGCATGAGCTTGTCCTCCTTGCTCTCGATCACGCGGATGCCGCACCCGGCGGCCAGCACCTTGAGGATGGCCACCTGGAGAAGAAGCTCGGCGGCGGGCGGGAGGGGGCCGAACCGGTCGCGCAGTTCGCCCTTCAGGCGGCTGACGTCCTCCTCCCGCGTCACCTCGGCCAGCTTGCGGTAGAGCTCGATGCGCTGGCGGGGATCGGGCACGTAGGCCAGGGGCAGGCAGGCGGAAGCCGGCTTCACCGCGATGGGGACCGGGGCGGCCGCGCGGGCCGCGTCGTCGTCGGCCACCGTCACCGCCGTCTCGCGCGGCACCTGGATGTCGATCTCCGGCGCGGCCTCCGCCGACCGGCGCGGCCGGGCGGGGGCGTCCGCGGCGCGTTCCTCGACCGGGCCGAGCAGGAGAAAGTCCAGGCGCACCTGCACGTCGACGCGGGGCTGGACCTTCTCGCCCTTGAGCGAGGCGACGCTCTGCTTGAGCAGCTGGCAGTAGAGCTCGAAGCCGACCGCCGTGATGTGGCCGCTCTGCTGGGCGCCCAGCAGGTTGCCGGCCCCGCGGATCTCCAGGTCGCGCATGGCGATCTTGAACCCGCTCCCCAGCGAGGAGTACTGCTTGATCGCGCTGATGCGCTTGCGGGCGTCGGTCAGCATGCGGGCATGGCGCGGGATGAGGAGGTAGGCGTAGGCCTGGTGCTTGTAGCGGCCCACCCGCCCGCGGAGCTGGTAGAGATCGGACAGGCCGAAGCGGTCGGCGCGGTCGATGATGATGGTGTTGGCGTTGGGGATGTCGATGCCGCTCTCGATGATGGTGGTGGAGAGCAGGACGTCGGCGGCGCCGTTGATGAAGGAGGTCATGACCTCCTCCAGCTCGTCGCTGTCCATCTGGCCGTGCCCGACGAGGATGCGGGCGCGGGGCAGGAGATGGCGGAGTTTCTGGGCCACGGCGTGGATGTCGACCACGCGGTTGTGGAGGTAGAAGACCTGCCCGCCGCGGTTCATCTCCCGCTGGATGGCGTCGCGGATGGTGCGCTCGTCGTATTCGCAGACCACCGTCTCGACCGGCAGGCGGTCCTGCGGCGGGGTCTCGATGGTGCTCATGTCGCGGGCGCCGGTCAGGGCCAGGTGGAGGGTGCGGGGGATGGGGGTGGCGCTGAGGGTGAGGACGTCGATCAGGCGGCGGAGCACCTTGAACTTCTCCTTGTGCATGACACCGAAGCGCTGTTCCTCGTCGATGACCACCAGCCCGAGTTCCTTGAACTCGACGTCGCCCTGGACCAGCCGGTGGGTGCCGATGACGATGTCGACCGCGCCGGTCGCGAGGTCGGCGAGGGTCTGGCGCTGCTGGCGGGCGGTGCGGAAGCGGGAGAGCAGGTCGATGCGCACCGGGTAATCGGCCATGCGCTCGCGGAAGTTGTTGTAATGCTGCTGGGCCAGCACGGTGGTGGGCACCAGCACGGCCACCTGTTTGCCGTCCATGACGGCCTTGAAGGCGGCCCGGATGGCCACCTCGGTCTTGCCGTAGCCCACGTCGCCGCAGATGAGGCGGTCCATGGGCTTGGGCGACTCCATGTCGGCCTTGGTGGCGAGGATGGCCTTCCATTGGTCGGGGGTTTCCTCGTAGAGGAACGACCCCTCGAACTCGCGCTGCCAGGGCGAGTCCGGCTTGAAGGCGTGTCCCGGCTGGGCGGCGCGCGCGGCCTGGATGGAGAGCAGTTCCCCGGCGAGATCGCGCACCGCGCGCTCGGCGTGTTCCTTGGCCTTCTGCCAGCGGCCGCCGCCCAGGGTGTTGAGGGCGGGCCGAACCTTGCCGGCCCCGACGTATTTGCCGACGAGGTGCGCCTCGCTGACCGGCACGTAGAGGCGCGGGGCCGGCTGGTCGGGCTCCTTGGCGGCATACTCCAGCACCAGGCATTCCTGCTGGGCGGTGAGGGCCGCCCCGGCCTTCTCCAGTTTCTTGGACCCGCCGGACAGCGGCATCATCTGCAGGCCGAGGTAGCGCCCGATGCCGTGCTCGAGGTGGACCACGTAGTCGCCCTCCTTGAGGTCGGCAAAATCGATCTCGAGGAGGGATCGGGACGACTGGGCGTGGGGTGACTTGAGCCGGCGCGGCCGCTGCACCTTGTAGCGGCCGAAGACCTCGGCGTCCGTCACCACCACCAGCCTGGCCTGGTCCCAGAAGAACCCGCGGCTGAGCGCCCCCAGCCGGACCGGCAGCGGCGCGGCGGGTTCCGGCCCGGCCGCCGGGACCAGCTCCGCCCAGACCTCGCCAAAGCGCTGGCGTTCCCCGTCGTTGTTGCAGAACACCTGGACGGTGCGCCCCTGGCGGGACCAGCGATGCAGTTGCGCGAAGAACTCCCGCCGCTGCAGCTCGGCCACCTGCGGTTCCGGGGCGCGCTCGAGGATGGGGCGGTAGGGGTCGAGTGATTCGAAGCGGAGGATCGAGGCGTCCGCCGGATCCACCCCGCCCTCGTCCGAGAGGGCCACGACCGTCATGCCGGATCGCCCGAGCCCCTCCTGGAACGCCGCCCATGACAGGTGGAAGGCGTCCTGGGCGGGGACGTTTTCGGCGTAGGCGGCCGCCTGCGCCTCGAGGGTCGTGGGCTGGCAGAGCAGGACGATGGTCTCGGGCGGGAGATGATCCAGCAGGGTGGACAGGGCCGGTGCGGCAGGGTCCGCGCCGGCCGAGGCCACCTGGGCCTTGAGCAGGCCGAGTTCACCCCCGGGCGGGATGGTGACCGACTCGACGCCCTCGCGGGACATCTGGGTGACGGGATCGAACCAGCGCAGGGATTCGAGTTCGTCGCCGAAGAATTCCAGGCGCACCGGCCAGGGACTGACGAGGGGGAAAAGGTCGACGATGCCGCCGCGCAGGGCGATCTCGCCCTTGTGGTTGACCTGCACCTCGGGCTCGTAGCCCTGATCCTCGAGCCACTCGACGAGGTCGAGCGGGTCGAGGTGGTCGCCCTTGCGCAGGACGCGGGTGCGCCGGGCGATTTCGCCCGGGGGAAACGTGCGCTGGAGGACGGCGGTGGCGGTGGTGACAACGAGCGGCGCCGGGTGCGCGCCGGGGGTGGCCCGGGCATGGTCCGCGAGGGCCACGAGGGTCTCGAGGCGTTCGCTGATGACGTCCGCGTGCGGGAGCTTGGCCTCGTGTGGCAGGGTTTCCCAGGCGGGATGGAACAACGCGCGCAGGCCCGACCCGGGGGGGGCGGCGGCTTGGCCGGCCACCGCCGGCAGCCAGGTCTCCAGGTCCTGGTGAAAGGTTTCCTGGGCCTTGAGGCCGTCGGTGAGGACGAGGATGGGGCGGGTGGGGAACAACCGGCGCAGCAGGGCGGCGCAGAAGGGCTGGGCGGCCGGCGTCACCGCGTCGAGGGACAAGGGATCTCCCCGTTCCACGCGTTGCCGGAGGGCCTGCACCGCGGGAGAGTTCAGGAGGGCGGCCCACAGTTCCCTGTCGGTCGCGCTGGCATGGTCTGGCGCCAAGTCGCGCGAAGCTCGCAGCCGCCTGCCGGAGCGTCAAGCAGGGGAAGACCCCATCGCCGGGGCCGGTCCGGCCGCCAGGGCCTGGACGATGCGCCCGGCGGCGGCGAAACCGAAGGCGCCGGTCACGAAGCAGGCGGTGCCGTAGCCGCTCTCGCAATCGAGGCGGAGTTCCGAACCGGGTTCCCGCTGGGCGCAGACCCCGCCGTCGCGGGCCGGGTAGACGACGGGTTCCGGGGAATACACGCAGTCGATCCCGAAAAGGGAACCCTCGCCCGGGAAGCCATGGTGCTTGCGGAGCTGGCTGCGGACCTCGGCCAGGAGGCGGTCATGGGTGGACTTGGCGAGGTCGGCCACCCGCAGCGCAGTGGGGTCGCGGCGGCCGCCGGCGCCCCCCGTAACGAAAATCGGCAGGCCCCGCTCCCGGCAGCCGGCGATGAGGCGGCACTTCTGGGCGGGGCTGTCGATGGCGTCAAGGACGTAGGCAAAACCGGCGCCCAGGATCCGGTCGGCGCTGGTTTCGTTGAAAAACTCCTGCAGCGGGAGCAGCCGGCAGTCCGGGTGAATGGCCCGGACGCGCTCCGCGAGGGCCGTCACCTTGGCCAGGCCGTAGCCGCCCTCGAGGGCGGGCAACTGCCGGTTGGTGTTGCTGACGCAGACGTCGTCGGGGTCGACCAGGGTGAGGGCGCCGACTCCGGATCGGGCGAGGGCCTCGACGGCCCAGGACCCGACCCCGCCAACCCCGACCACGCAGACATGGGCGGCGCGCAGGCGCTCCAGGCCGGCCTGGCCAAAGAGCCGGGCCACGCCGCTGAAGCGGGCCTGGAAGGGGTCGGTCAGGTCGGACATGCCGGCGGGGTGGATAACGCCGGCGGCGCGGCTTGCCAAGGCTGGAGGCGGGTGGGGGGTGGATCCGCCGACTGACGTCGGCGGCTGCGCTGAGCCGAGGGCGTCAGCGGGCGGGGACGGCGCGTTGGCGGGCCCAGGCTCGGCCGAGTTTGTGGAGGGTCTCACCCTTCATCTGTTCGTCGGCGAGGCGGAAGAGGATGCGGTCCTCGAGGTCGAACTCCTTGCGGGTGAGGCGGACCACGTTGAGGAGGCGGCGTTGGGCTTCCTTGCGGGTGCGGGCGGTGCGGACCTGGTCGAGGCCGTGGCAGATGGCATCGTGCTCGTGCTGGACCTTCTCGAGCTTGCCCATTTGGTCGAGACCGACCTCGAGGCCATTGAAGAGGAGTTCATCCTCGAGGCGGGCGTGGGAGCGGAGGGCGGCCTCCATGAGCCCGGCCATGGCCTTGATTTCGCCGACGGTGCGGGCGGCGGGGATGGCATCCTCGAGATGATCGAGCTGGGCATAGAGCACGGCATGCTCGGCGATGAAGGCGTCGGTGATTTTCATGGGACGACGGTGCAGTGACAGCCCTTGGACAGCGCGGTGGGCGCCGTGTTCAGGCCGAGGAAGAGGATCGGCCGGGGACCTGGATCCCTGAAGCCCGGGGGCCGGGCGTTACTGGGCCGGGGTGACGACCTGGTAGAAGCGGTGGGCCGGGAGGGTGAGCGTGGGATCGGTGAAAAGGACGGGGCCGGAGGCGGGTTGGGCCGGGATATCGCCCAGTTTGGTCCAAGGGGTGGAGGAATGGAGGCTGTCGCGGGCGAGGACGGAGTAGGTGAGTCCGGCGGAGGCCTGGAAGGTGATGGAGGCGGTGGTGGCGGTGCGGGAGATGCCGAGGATTTGCGGGGCCGGGGTGGTTTGGACCGTCCAGGAGGCGGTGGTGGGGGAGTTGGTGTCCTGCCAGTAGCCGGCGGAATTGCGGCCGATTACCTCGACGGTGTGGGGGCCGTTGGCGAGGTTGGAGAGGACGATGGGCGGGGCGTTGGAGAACATGGTGGCGGTGAGTTGGCCGCCGGCCCAGATGGAGGCGGGGACGAGGGAGACCTCGGGGCTCCAGGGGCCGCCGTCGAGGCGCCAGCGGTAGGACCAGATGCCGGGGCCGGCGATGGTGAGGGAGGCGCCGGTGTTGGTGGTGCTGCCGGAGGGGGCGCCGCTGATGCTGGCGCCGGCGGGGACGAGGGCGCCCATGTCGATGCCGTTGGGGCCGGTGCCGAGGCAGGGGCTGCCGGGCTGGAGGGCGAGCGAGGCGCGGATGTTGGCGGGGGTGAGATTGCTGGGGCTGACGAAGAGGGGGTCGGCGTCGAGGTTGCCGAGGCCGGGCTGGGGGAAGCCCTGGATGCAGTTGTAGTTGCGGATGAAGAAGAACCCGGCGTTGGCCTGGGCGCCGGCGAGGACCGGCCAGGGGTTGGTGATCTGGAGATCGGCGGCGATGTTGCCCTCGAAGAAGGCGCCGTCGCCGAAGGCGTTGGCGTCACCGGCCGTGTAGCGCCAGGGCTCGCCGAACATGATGATGCCGGGTCCCTCGTTGCCGCCACTGCTGGTGTTGCCGCTGAGGGGGTTGGGGGTGATGCGGACGACCGTGTTGTTCTGGAGAAGGCCGGTGCCGTTGTCCTTCTCCATGAACATGTGCTCGCAGTTGTAGAAGATGTTGCGGCAGATGACGAGCTGGGTCAGGTCGCTGCCGTTGGCGCCGGTGGTGATGGGGTTGGAGCTGCTGGCGCGCGCGGCGTCCTTGCGGACGTTGAGGAAGATGTTGCCCTCGATGTGGGCGTCGGTGCCATCCATGTCGAAGCAGTCGTCGACGCCGCCGAGGAAGACGTTGTCGAGGAACTGGGCGATGGGGCCGGGGCGGTTGCCGCCGGTGAAGTCGACGCTGTCATTGTAGCCCTGGGGGGCGCCGAAGACGCAGCCCTGGATGAGGGCGTAGCCGTTGGCGGGCATGGTGGTGAAGTGGACGGGCTCCACGCCGGCGCCGCCGGGGATGTAGCAGTTCTTGAGGATGAGGGAGCTGCTGATGCAATCGACCAGTTGGGCGGTGGTGTTGGTGAACCAGACGTTGTCGACGTAGAGCCGCGAGCTGGTGGCGCGGAGGTTGGAGGAGCTGGCGCCATCGACGTCGCAGTAGGCGAAGCGGGACTCGTTGGTGCCGCCGTTGACGAGGATGCGGGCCCAGGCGCTGCCGGGGCTGGAGCGGGCGAAACGGATGCGGTTGGTCGGGGTGCCCTCGGCGATCAGGCGGCCGTTGACGGTGATGGTCACGCCGGCGGCGATGAGCACGGTGGTGCCGGGCTCGATGGTGAGGGTGGCGCCGCTGGCGATGGTGAGGGCGCTGCAGACCTGGATGGGGCTGTTGGTGGCGGACCAGGTGGTGTCGGCGGCGATGGAACTGCCCACGCAGCCGGGGGTGGGTGTCTCGAGGAGGAGATCGGCGATGAGGGAGAAGTCGCTGCTGCCGGCCGACTCATTGAGGCCGATGAGGGCGAGGGTGTGGGTGCCGGGGGCGAGGCGGGCGGCGGCGTTGCCGAGGCCGGTGGTGACGGCGGGGCCGCCGCCGCCGCCGACCGCCTCGTGGGTGCCGGACGCCCGGTTGGTGAAGGCGGGCTCCACCCCGACCGCGCCGTTGACGATGTTGGCCGAGCGGGCGATTTCGACGTCGTCGAGGTAGGCGACGTAGGCGTCGTCGTAGTCGACCACCAGCTTGAGGGTGGCGTTGGTGTCGAGGTTGGCGGGGACGGTGAACTCGCGCCGGATGTAGACGGTCACGTAACGGTTGAGCATGTCGCTCAACGCGGTGGCGTCATCGCTGTCGCCGTAGCCGAACCCGCCCGGGCCGCTGGCCCAGTCCGCGTTGAGCGAGGCGTTCGGGGTGGTTTTCCAGTCCGCCTGGGGCGCGTTGGTGCCCTTGTGATAGCGCCAGGTGTCGCCCCGGCTGACCAGCGGCGTGTCCGCGGCGTGCGCGAGGGGTGAAAAACCGAGGACCACCAGGGCGCAGAACGCCGCCAGCCCAAGCTTTGGCAGAGAGTGCATCGGCCCAGTTTATGCCATGGCAGGGGCCGAAAAGCAAAGCTTCTCGCGGTGAACCGGGCGCGCGGGCGTGCCGCCCGCTCAACGTGAAGGCCGGACGGTGGGGATGTAAAAGGCCCGGAGCCAAGGGCTGGCCCGGGGCCGCCCGGCAACCCTTGGGTGGGCTTGGACGGGGATGAGGGCTGGGGGAGGCTGGGCCGGCACAAGCGGGCGGGACGCCCGCGCGCCGGGGGGGTTCAGGCGGGGGCGGGGGCGGCGGAGCCGAGGCCGGGGTCGATCTTGGGTGAGGCGGGCTTGATCACCTCGGGGAGGGGGGTGGCGGCCTGGGCGCCGGTGGGCGGGCCGGAGGCGGGGGGCGGGGCGGACGGGGTGAAGGTGCCGGTGCGGAGGATTTCGATCACCTGGGAGCCCTCGAGGGTTTCGTGCTCGAGGAGGGCGTTGGCGATGAGCTCGAGCTTGTCGCGGTGGCTGGTGAGGATGTCGGTGGCGCGGCGGTAGCCCTCGTCGATGATGCGTTTGACCTCGGCGTCGATTTCCTGGGCGGTGTGTTCGCTGTAATCCTTGGTGCGGGCCATTTCGCGGCCGAGGAAGACGTATTCCTGGTTGTCGCCGTATTGGACCATGCCGAGCGTGTTGCTCATGCCGTATTGGGTGACCATGGCGCGGGCCATGTTGGTGGCCATCTGGATGTCGCCCATGGCGCCGGTGGAGATGTCGCCCGAGACCATTTCCTCGGCGATGCGGCCGGCCATGGTCATGGCGATGGTGTCGAGGAGTTCCTTTTTGCGGCGGTTGAGGACGTCCTCCTTGGGGAGGGACATGGTGGCGCCGAGGGCCTGGCCGCGGGGGATGATGGTGACCTTGTGGAGGGGGTGGGTATGTTCGAGGACGACGCTGACGAGGGCATGGCCGGCCTCGTGCCAGGCGGTGTAGCGTTTTTCCTGGTCGGTCATGGCGAGGCTGCGGCGTTCGCGGCCCCAGCGGACCTTGTCGCGGGCCTCCTCGAGTTCGGCCATGCCGACGGCCTTCTTGTTTTGGCGGGCGGCGAGGAGGGCGGCCTCGTTGAGGAGGTTGGCGAGCTCGGCGCCGGAGTAGCCGGGGGTGCCGCGGGCGATGACGGCGAGGTCCACGGCGGGGTCGAGCTTCACGTTCTTGGCGTGGACCTTGAGGATGGCCTCGCGGCCGCGGACGTCCGGGAGGCTGACGGCGATTTGGCGGTCGAAGCGGCCGGGGCGGAGGAGGGCGGGGTCGAGGACGTCGGGGCGGTTGGTGGCGGCGATGATGATGATGCCCTCGGTCGTGTCGAAGCCGTCCATCTCGACGAGGAGGGCGTTGAGGGTTTGCTCGCGTTCGTCGTTGCCGCCGCCGAGGCCATGGCCGCGGCTGCGGCCGACGGCGTCGATTTCATCGATGAAGACGAGGCAGGGGGTGTTTTTGCGGGCCTGCTCGAACATGTCGCGGACGCGGCTGGCCCCGACGCCAACGAACATTTCCACGAAATCGGAACCGCTGATGCTGAAGAAGGAGGCGTCGGCCTCGCCGGCGATGGCCTTGGCGAGGAGGGTTTTGCCGGTGCCGGGGGCGCCGACCATGAGGATGCCCTTGGGGATGCGTCCGCCGAGTTTCTGGAACTTCTTGGGGTCCTTGAGGAACTCGACCAGTTCGGAGACCTCCTCCTTGGCTTCCTCGACGCCGGCGACGTCCTTGAAGGTGGTCTTGTTCTTTTCCTTGGCCAGCATGCGGGCCTTGCTTTTGCCGAAGCTGAGGGCGCCCTTGCCGGCCATCTTGATTTGGCGGACGAAGAAGAACCAGATGAGGAGGCCGATCAGGAGGATGGGACCGAGGCTGTAGAGGAGGCCGAGGACGACGGTGTTGGGCTGGCGGACCTCGTAGAGGCGGGACTTGATGAGCTGGGCCTCGAGGGATTCGGGGAGGCGGGCGCGCACACGGAAGGGGACCTCCTCGAAGCGTTCCGGGGCCGTATGCTTGCGGTAGGAGCCGGAGATTTCGTGCAGGTAGCCGCCCTGCGGGTCGTAGCTGATGCGGCCCTTGGCCACGAGGTTGGAATCCACCAGTTCCATGAACCGGGGCATGGTGAGCATCTCGGCCTGGTTTTGGCCGGGGCCCTTCATGAGGAGCAGGAGCGGGATCGTCGCAAGGATGGCGATCCAGAGAATGTAGGTGCGGGACGGGACGCGGAATTCGTTGTTCCGTTTCCCGCCGTTGTCATCCCGCTGATTGTTGTTTTCGGACATGTTTGGGGGCCGACGCGGCTGGCAAGGCTATCATGGGGACCCTCCCCCCGCAACCGTGCCACTGGAGCCGATCGGGCCAGTATTTCAGTCGCCGCCGGGCTGGGTGTCCAGCTTGAAACCGGGCCGGGGGCGCCGGGCGGGCCGTTTACTTGCGGGGGGAGGAGGGCTTGGGCTGCCCTGAGAGGGTTCCCTGGAGGCGGCCGCTGCTGTCACGCAGCGTGGTGCTGGTGCCCGAACCGGTGGAGTAGGCGGTGCCTGACGACCGTCCGGAGGCGTCCCGGAAGGTGGTCTGCGAGCCCTGGGTCGAGGCGGTGCCCTGAGAGCGGCCCGCCGCGTCGCGGAAGGTCACTGTGGGGGAGGAGCCGCTGGACGACGCGGTGCCCAGCGACCGCCCGGAGGCGTCCCGGAAGGTCGATTGTTGCCCTGAGGTGGTGACCGTACCGGTCAGCCGCCCGCTGCTGTCCCGGATGGTCATACGGCCACCGGAGGTCTGGGCCGTGCCCACGAGGCGCCCGGAGGAATCCCGCAGGCTGTAGGTGCCGTCCCCCGCGCCACGGGCGGTCAGGTAGCGCCCCAGGTCCTGCGCGGTGGGGCCCTTCTTGCTGGCGTCATCGGCCCCCGGAAGCGGCTGGGCGACCCCGGCCAGCAGCATAGCGGCGAACAGGCAGATCCTGGTCGCAAGGGCCGTGGGGGTGCCCATCGGAAGGCGGGCCAGAGAAATGGGGAATACCATGCGGCCAATCTACTGCGGATGCCCTTTGCTGCCAGCCTGCACCTGTCTCCGGGTGTTTGCCTCCATCTGGACGGGACTGTTCCGCCGGCAGAGAGGGGTCGCCAAGGCGGCCGGGCGGCGGTAAAAGAGGGGTCGACATGCCTTTGCCCGCCCAGTTCGCCCAGTTTTTGCCGGGGGTCCGGCTTGGGGACGGGTGGGGCTTGGGGAGGGGATGGTGCCAGAGGAGGGAATTGAACCCCCGACCAAAGGCTTATGAGTCCTCTGCTCTACCCCTGAGCTACTCTGGCCACCGGGACGCAAATATTTCCCGGACCGGCGGCCTGGTGTCAAACCTTAAGGCCGTCCGGGCGGTTCTGGACGGGGGTGGTGGGCGGGGTGGTTTAACCGGTGGAACACCGTGATTCTGGCCCTGGAGACCTCCTGTGACGAGACCAGCGCCGCCGTGGTGCAGGGCGGGCGGTTGTTGGCCAACGTGGTGTCGTCCCAGGTGCGGCTGCATGCGGAGTATGGGGGGGTGGTGCCGGAGTTGGCGACGCGCGAGCATTTGCGGCATCTGCTGCCGGTGACGCGGGCGGCCTTGGCGCAGGCGGGGGTGGGAGCGGACGAGGTGGAGGTGGTGGCGGCCACGCGGGGTCCGGGGTTGCCCAACGCCCTGCTGATTGGGTATGAGGCGGCCCAGGCGGTGGCCTTTGTCCTGCGCCGGCCCTTCCTGGGGGTGCATCATCATGAGGCTCACCTGTATTCCCCCTGGGTGGGTGGGGAACCACTCTATGCGGACTGGGCGGCCTTCGAGCCCAACGTCTCGCTGATTGTGAGTGGCGGTCACACCTTGCTGGTGCATGTCCGGGGGGAGTTGGACCATCGCGTGCTGGGATCCACGCTCGACGATGCGGCGGGGGAATGTTTTGACAAGACGGCCAAGCTGCTGGGCCTGCCGTATCCCGGGGGTCCGGTCATGGACCGGCTGGCGGGCGAGGGGAATGCGGCGGCATTTGCCTTTCCGCGGCCGCTCTTGCGGGAGGCCAACGACGATTTCAGCTTTGCCGGCCTGAAGACCTCGGTGCGGTATTTCCTGGAGAAACATCCGGGGTTGGCGGACGACCCGCGGGGGTTGCGGGACGTGTGTGCGAGCGTGCAGGCGGCGATTGTGGAGACCCTGGTGACGAAGACCGTGCGGTCGGCGCGGCGGCTGGGGGTGAGGTGCGTGACGGCGAGCGGGGGGGTGACCTGCAACCGGGCGTTGCGCCGGGATCTGGCGGCGGCCTGCGCGCGCGCGGGCCTGCGGCTGCGGTTGGCGGCGGGGGCCTTGTGCACGGACAACGCGGCCATGGTGGGATTCCTGGCCGAGTGCCAATGGCGGCACGGGGTGGCCCCCACCGAACTGGATGGCGACATCCGGCCCGGCTGGGCGCTGGACGAGCCTCCGGCCTGACCTTTCGCCCGGCAAATCCTCCTCGACAACTGGGTGCCGGTGAGGGACGTTGCGCCCATCACACGCTCCACCAAGGGCTTAGTGTGCCAACCAGTCAACGCCCACTGGCGGGGACGTTCATCCACGGGACGGTAATAAACCTATGTACGGAATGGTCAACAAGGCGGTGGAAGACATGGTGTGCTCGGTCCACGGGGAGGCCATGTGGCAGAAGATCAAGGAACGGGCGGGCGTGGACGTGGAGGTCTTCATCAGCAACGAGGGGTATCCGGACGAGATGACCTACAAGCTGGTCGGCGCGGCCAGCGAGTTGACCCAGACCCCGCCGGGGCAGATTTTGGAGGCGTTTGGCGAGCACTGGGTCAAGACGGCCGAGGCGGGGTATGGGGAGTTGCTCAATGCCGGGGGCCGCAACCTGCGGGAGTTCCTGGTCAACCTCCCGGATTTCCATGCGCGGGTCTCGATGGTGATGCCCAAGCTCAAGCCCCCGATCTTCAAGGTCTCCGAGGTGACCGAGCGGTCCCTGAAGCTGCATTATTACACGCATCGGCCCGGGCTGGTGCCGTTTGTGTTTGGGCTGATTCGGGGGCTGGCGAGGAAGTTCAATACGCCGCTGAAAAACGTGGCCCTGGTGGGTTCGCGGGAGGAGGGGGCGGACCATGACACGTTCCTGATCGAATGGTGATTGCAGCGGGCAAGGACGGCATCCATTTGCCCCCGGGGGCCTTTGCGGAGGCGTTCCCCTTTCATTTCGCCTTTGGGCCTGACTGGCGCATCCTGTGTCGGGGCCGGTCCTTGGCCCGCCTGTGTCCGCAGGTCGTGCCCGGGGCGAGTTTTCCCGACCTGTTCGCCCCCATTCGCCCCGAGGCTCCGTTTGATTACCCGACGCTGGCGGGGTCGGGGCAGATCCTGTTCCTGGTGCGGGAGTTGGCCACGGGGGTTCTGTTGCGCGGGCAGATGCTGTCGCTGCGGCCGGCGGAGGACGCGGTGGTGTTCCTGGGGTCGCCCTGGCTGACGGAGGCGCCGTTGTCCAGCTACGGGCTGTCGTTTGACGATTTTGCGATCCATGACCCGGCCATGGACCTGCTCCAGCTCCTGCAATCGCAGAAGATGGCGGCGGCGGACCTGCGCAAGCTGACGGTCCGCCTGCAGGCCCAGCGGGCTGAATTGAGCTCGGCCTACGACAAGCTGCGCCGGGAGGAGGAGGAGCATCGCAAGCTGGCCGTGATCGTGGAGAACGCCGAGGACGCCATCTTCAGCGAGACCCTTGATGGCCGCATCACGACCTGGAACGGCGGCGCGGCCCGGCTGCATGGCTACGTGGCGGCCGAGATCCTCGGGCAGCCGGTCGGGTGGCTGCTGCCCCCGGACCGGATCGAGGAGCACGTGGGCCTGATGGAGCGGCTGGTGCGGGGCGAACGGGTGGAGAACCTGGAAACCCGGCGCCGGCACCGGGACGGGTCGGAGCGGGACGTGTCGCTGACGATTTCCCCCCTGCGGGACGAGACGGGGGAAATCGTGGGTGCCTCGACCATTGCCCGCGACATCACGCACCGGCGCCGCCTGGAGCGGGAGGTGGCGCAGGCCAGCCACCTGGAGCAGCAACGGATCGCCCGCGAGCTGCATGACCACCTGGGGGCCTACCTGGCCGGGCTGGCCTTCCGCATGAAGTCCCTGGCCGAAGTCCTGCAGCGCCGGGCCGCCCCGGAGGCGGACCAGGCCCGGGAACTGGTCCAGCTGACCAACGAGGCCATCAGCCAGGTGCGCGTGTTTTCGCACCTGCTGGCGCCGGTGGAAGTGGCCACGGGCGGCCTGGCCGCCGGCTTGCCCCGCCTGGGCGCCGAGGTGGAGCGGCTGTTTGGCATCACCTGCGACGTGCGGATGAACCCGGGCCTGCCCGTGTTGTCGGAGGAAGGAGCCATGCACCTCTATCGCATTGCGCAGGAGGCCTCCCGCAACGCCGTGCAGCATGGCGGGGCGCGCCGGATCGAAATCCGGCTGCAGCAGGACGGCGGCGACTTCCTGGTCCTGACCGTCCGCAACGACGGCCGGCCCTGGGATCCAGGGGCCGGGGCCGGGCAGGGCCTTGGCCTGCGCATCATGCATTACCGGGCCGGGGTGCTGGGCGGCAGCCTGGCCATTCAATCCGGCGCCGACGGCCTGCCCGAGGTCCGCTGCCGCGTGCCGGTGCCCGCCCCCGCCGCCGTGACCACCCCCGCCTCCTCATGAGCAAGACCCAGCATCGCAAGAAAACCCGCCTGTTGGTGGTGGACGACCATCCTTTTTTCCGCGCCGGCCTCATCCAATGGATCAACCAACAGGACAACCTGGCCTGCTGCGGGGAGGCGGGTTCGCTCAAGGAAGCCCGCGAGGCGGTCACGCGGCTCCTGCCGGATATCATCCTGCTCGACCTGCGGCTGGGGGATGGCGACGGGCTTGACCTCATCGCCGAGTTGACGAAGACCCACCCGGAGTGCCGCATCCTGGCGCTGTCGCAGTTCGACGAGGTCGTCTACGCCCGCCGGGCCCTCCAGGCGGGGGCGCGGGGTTACCTGATGAAGTCGGTGGCCACCGAGGATCTCCAGGAGGCGGTGCAATGCCTGATGACCGGGGACAAGCCCTTCCTCAGCCGCAAGATGGAGGCCATCATCCTCGGCAGCCTCCTGCCCACCCCGGGCAAAGCCTCCCGCCCCGGCACGCCGGACCTCGAGAAGCTCAGCGATCGCGAGCTTCAGGTGTTCCAGTTGATCGGCGCCGGGCGCAGTTCCCGCGAGATCGCAGCCTACCTGAAGATCAGCCAGAAGACCGTCGACAGCCATCGCGAGCACCTCAAGGTGAAGCTGAACCTGGCTGATGCCACGGCGCTGGTGCGGGCAGCCACCCTCTGGGTGGAAACCGACCGCCTTCCCGGCTCCTGACACCGCCGCGCCGCCCGGCCGGCTCGCGCCCTAGCCCACCCCCGCCACTGCTCCGGGTGGGCTAGGGAGACTCCCTACTCGGAATCAGAGCCCCCGCCTGATTATCAGGCGTCGCGGCTTCTGCTTTCCTCGCAGGTGTTGCGGGGCGCTGGGCCCCGGCCGGGTCCGGGGACCCGGGTCGACCGAATCGGCCATTCCCCCTGCGCGATATGCTTTACGGAACAGACAGACCCCGCCTGCCCGGCTCCCGCCGGGCGCCCCTAATCCCGCCATAAATCCGCCCGTGACGCCGGGCGGTGACGCCGGGCGTTCTTCCAAAACAAACAGGGTTGTTACTGGCGGCCGGTGTTCCGGCCGCCAGCTTCCTTTCCGGGCCCAGGCGTCGCGCCTGGATCTCGGGCTCGACGGCACGGCGGCGCCCGGCTAGCTTCATCCTGAACGATGAGTGCCTCCGCTCCTGAGCCCCTGACACTCCCCGACGCCCGGGGTCGCTTTGGCCGTTATGGCGGCCGGTTTGTTCCCGAGACGCTCATGCATCCGCTCCAGCAACTGGAGGAGGAGTATGATCGCGCGCGCCAGGATCCCGAGTTCCAGCGGGAGCTGGATTATTACCTGCGGGAGTTTTGTGGCCGGCCCACGCCGCTTTACCTGGCGGAGCGGCTGACGCGGGAGCTGGGCGGCGCGCGGATTTATCTCAAGCGGGAGGACCTGGTGCACACCGGGGCCCACAAGATCAACAATGCGCTCGGCCAGATCCTGCTGGCGCGGCGGATGGGCAAGACACGGATCATTGCCGAGACGGGCGCGGGCCAGCATGGGGTGGCCACCGCGACCGTGTCCGCGATGTTTGGGATGCAGTGCGTGATCTACATGGGGGCGGTGGACTGCGAGCGCCAGAAGCTGAACGTCTTCCGCATGAAGATGCTGGGCGCCGAGGTGGTGCCGGTGACCGCCGGGCAGAAGACGCTCAAGGAGGCCGTCAACGAGGCCATGCGCGACTGGGTGACCCACGTGCGCACCACGCATTACATCCTCGGCACGGCCTATGGCGCGCATCCCTACCCGATGATGGTCCGCAATTTCCAGCGCGTCATCGGTGACGAGGCCCGCCGCCAGATCCTCGAAAAGGAAAAACGGCTGCCCGACCTCCTCATTGCCTGCGTGGGGGGCGGTTCCAATGCCATCGGGCTGTTCTATCCCTTCCTCAACGATCCCACCGTGAAGATGCTGGGCGTCGAGGCGGGCGGGCTGGGCATCCAGCCCGGCCAGCACGCCGCGCGCTTCCATGGCGGCTCGCTCGGCGTCCTCCAGGGCACCCAGTCCTACATCCTGCAGGACGAGCATGGCCAGATTGAGATGACCCATTCGGTTTCCGCCGGCCTTGATTATGCCGCGGTGGGGCCCGAGCACGCCTGGCTGCGCGACCAGCAGCGGGTGGAATACACCTACGCCACCGATGAGCAGGCCCTGGCCGCCTTCCAGCGCCTGGCCCGCCTGGAGGGCATCATTCCCGCCCTCGAAAGTTCCCATGCCGTGGCCGCCTGCCTCGAGCGCGCCCCGCGGCTGCCCAAGGATGCCATCGTGATCATCAACCTCTCCGGCCGTGGCGACAAGGACGTGTCCCAGGTGGCCGAGATCATCCGGCTCTGATGCCCACCCTGCGCCTCCGGCGGCCGCCCCGCCGCGGGCGGGCCGCCCCAAACCCCGCTTGTTTTCAACGGGCTTCTGTGCCCTGATCGTCCGATGCCGGAACTGGCCAGAACCTGTCGTCCCGCGGAGCCCGCGTTGGCGACCGTCCTTCCCGACCCCCGCGCCCTGCCCCGGGCCGCGGCCGCCCGCCCGCCCGCGGCGGACCCGGTCGAGGACATCCGCCCACAGGGCCTGGCCGCCCGCCTCCGGTTCCTCAGCACCTTCCTGGTGGAGCCCTTCACGGTGGGCTCGGTCTGGCCCAGCTCGGAAACCCTCGCCCGCCGGATCGCCGAGCATTGCGACATCCGTTCCGGCCACACCGTGGTGGAGCTGGGTCCCGGCACCGGGGTGGTGACCGAACAACTCCTGCGCCGCGTGCAGGAGGAGGGCGGCGGTCGCCTTGTCGGCGTCGAGATCAACCGCTCGAGCGCCACCGTGCTCCGGCGGCGCCTGCCGGACTGCGAGGTCATCCACGGCTCGGCCGAGCATCTCCCCCGCTTTTTCGGCCGGGGCGGCGCTGATTGCATCATTAGCGGCCTGGCCTGGGGCAACATGATGCCGCGCCTGCAAAACCGCATCCTCGCCGCCATCCTCCGCGCACTGGCCCCCGGCGGGCAGTTCGTCGGCTTCGGCTACGCCCACGCGGCCTGGTACCCCACCACCCGCCGCTTCCAGGGCCGCCTCCGCGACCGCTTCGGGCGCGTCGAACTCAGCCCCGTCATCTGGAAGAATCTCCCGCCCGCCTTTATCTATCGCTGCTGGCGGCACTGAATCCCTGTTCCGTCCCTCACCCCCATCCGCATCCCTATGATCTTCCTCGGCATCAGCGACGAAGCCGGCAACACCCTGGACGCCCAGATCCGTGCCACCCAGGCGCTGGGGTGGAAGCATTTGGAAATGCGCGGCGTCCAGCTGCCCGGCTTTGCCAAGGCCAACTTCCATGACATCCCCGACGCGGCCTTCGACCTTGCGGTCGACCGCCTGCAGGCTGCCGGGATCGGCGTCTACTGCTTCGGCTCCACCATCGGGAACTGGGCCAAGCGCATCGAGGATCCATTCGATGTGACCCTGGCCGAGGTGCAGCGCGCCATCCCGCGCCTGCGGCGGCTGGGCACGAAGTTCATCCGGATCATGAGCTACAAGGTCCGGGAGGGGGAGGAACAGATGGAGGAGGAGCGCTTCCATCGCCTGCGCGAGGTCACCAGGCGGTTCCTCGACGCAGGCATCACGCCCGTGCACGAGAACTGCATGAACTACGGGGGCATGAGCTGGCAGCACGGGCTCCGCCTGCTCGAGAATGTGCCCGGCCTCAAGTGGGTCTTCGACACGGCCAACCCGGTCTTCAATGAGGATCGCTCCAAGCCCAAGCCGCACCCCCGCCAGGATCCCTGGGAATACTGGACGCACATCAAGCCCCACGTTGCCCACATCCATGTGAAGGACGCCCGCTGGAACCCGGCCAAGAACGACGCCGACTACACCTGGCCGGGCGAGGGCGATGGCGCCGTGCGCCGCATTCTCGAGGACGCCCTGGCCGGGGGCTACGACGCCGGCATTTCCATCGAGCCCCACATGGTGGTGGTGTTCCACGACCAGAACTCCCAGGCCAACGATGACGCGATGGCGGCGAACTACGTCGAGTACGGCCGCCGCCTGGAACGGATGGTGGCCGAGCTCCGCCAGGGGCTGCCGGCGAGGGGCGCCGTTCGGGGCCAGGCGTGAGTGTCCGGGTCAAAATCTGCGGGCTGACCAGCCCCGAGGACGCGCGCGCGGCGGTTGAGGCCGGGGCCGACGCCCTGGGCTTCATGTTTTACCCCGGCAGCTCGCGGCACGTCACCCACGCCCAGGCCGCCGCCATCATCCAGCCCCTGCCCCCGTTCGTGGTGCGCGTCGGCGTCTTCGTGAACCCCGATGCCACCGAGGTGCGCGCGGCCATCGCCGCCTGTGGCCTCGACACCCTCCAGTTCCATGGCGAGGAGTCCCCGGAGTTCTGCCGCCAGTTCGGCCTCAAGGTCATCAAGGCGTTCCGCATCTGCGACGAATCCTCCCTCGCCGAACTGGACCGGTTCCCCACCGAGTCCTGGCTGCTTGACAGCCACGTGCCCGGCCAGCTCGGCGGCACCGGCACCACCTTCAACTGGGATCTCGCCGCCCAGGCGGTCCAGCGCGGCGGCCGGGTCATCCTCGCCGGCGGCCTGCGCGCCAGCAACGTCATCCAGGCCATCCGCCGCGTCCGCCCCTACGCCGTGGACGTCAGCAGCGGCGTGGAATCCCTCCCTGGCCGCAAGGATCCCGAGCTGCTCCAGGCCTTCATCACCGCCGTCCGCCGCGCGGAGTGATCCCCGCGGCGCCCCCTGGTTCGCCGCGCCTTTTTTGACTGTCCAACCCGGCACGCTTTCCGCACAACAACAGGCATGAACGCAGCGCCCCCGACGTCCCTGGCCCGGCTGGATAACGTGTCCAAGGACTACGCCGCCGCCACCGGCGCCGTCCCGGTCCGCGTCTTGAACGGGGTGACGCTCGAGATCCTGGCCGGCCAGTCGGTCGCCATCATCGGTCCGAGCGGTTCCGGCAAGAGCACGCTGCTGAATCTCCTCGGAACCCTCGATCAGCCGACCAGCGGACGGGTCTGGCTGGATGGCCAGGACCTCGGCGGCCTGGACGAGGTGCAACTGGCCGCCGTGCGCAACCGCCAGATTGGGTTTGTCTTCCAGTCCCATCACCTGCTGCCGCAGTGCACGGTGCTGGAGAACGTGCTGGTGCCCACCCTGGCCGAGCCGGGTTTGCCCGGCCGCGAAAGCGCCCCGGCGCGGGCCGAGCAGCTCCTGCGGCGGGTGGGACTGGGCGATCGGCTGCATCACCGGCCGGCGCAGTTGTCGGGTGGGGAACGCCAGCGGGTGGCGGTGGTGCGGGCGTTGATCAACCGGCCCAAGCTGCTGCTTGCGGATGAGCCCACCGGCGCGCTCGACCGCGCCAGCGCCCAGGCGCTCGGCCAGTTGCTGGTGGAACTGAACCGGGAGGAGGGCGTGACCCTGGTGGTCGTGACCCACGCGCTCGACCTCGCGCGCCAGATGCAGCGGGTGCTGGAATTGTCCGAGGGCCGGCTGCAGGAAACGCCGGCGGCCTAGCGGCGGACGCCAGTCCGCGGTCCCGTGCCCAACTGCCTTCTCACGCCGGCTGCCCAGGCGGTGCTTACTCGGCGGCGGGGGTCTCGGCAGGCGGATTGCGCTTGGCCAGGATGGACTCGACGATCTTGCGGGCCAGGTCGGGCTTCTCGACGAGGGCCTTCTGGGCGGCGTCCTTGCCCTGCCCGATCAGCTCGCCGTTGAACTGGAGCCAGGCACCCTTTTTCTCGACCACGCCGGAGTCGATGCCGACGTCGAGGATGCTGCCTTCCTTGTTGATGCCGTGGTTGAAGATGATGTCGAACTCGGCCTCGGCGAAGGGCGGGGCGACCTTGTTCTTCACAATCTTCACCTTCACGTGGTTGCCCTGGACGGTGCCGGCGGCGTCCTTGATGGCGTCCTTGCGGCGGATGTCGAGGCGGACGCTGGCGTAGAACTTGAGGGCCTTGCCGCCAGGCGTGGTCTCGGGGTTGCCAAACATCACGCCGACCTTTTCCCGGAGCTGGTTGGTGAAGATGCAGGTGGTCTTGGACTTGGCGAGCAGGGCGGTGAGCTTGCGCAGGGCCTGGCTCATGAGGCGGGCCTGCATGCCCATGGTCGCCATGCCCATCTCGCCTTCCAACTCGGCCTTGGGGACGAGGGCGGCCACGGAGTCCACCACGATGACGTCGAGGGCGTTGGAGCGGGCGAGGGTCTCGCAGATGGACAGGGCCTCCTCGCCGCTGTCCGGCTGGGAGACGAGCAGGTCGTCGAGGTTCACGCCCAGCTTTTTGGCGTAGGCCGGGTCGAGCGCGTGCTCGGCATCGATGAACGCCGCCAAGCCGCCCGCCTTCTGGGCATTGGCGATGATGTGCAGCATCAGGGTGGTCTTGCCGCTGGATTCGGGGCCGTAGATCTCAATGATGCGGCCGCGCGGCACGCCACCGACCCCAAGGGCGAGGTCAATGGCCAGGGCGCCGGTCGGGATGACCTCAATCTTGCGCAGGGCCTGGGCCGCGCCCAGCCGCATGATCGAGCCGTCCCCATAGGCCTTGGTGATGGTGGAGATGGCCGCTTCCAGGTCGCGCGCGCGCGTGGCGGCCACCTTCGCCTGCTCAGGCGAAAGCTTCTCGGGGAGCGGGGTCTTTTCCTTTTCGGCAACTGCGGCTTTGGCGGCCATAAATAAATTGGGGATGACGTCTGGGGTGTGTGTGCGCCTGGCTGAAGGCGTCGGAGTTACTAGTGGGCCGGGGTGCCCAAGTCAACCCCACAGTCCCCACCCGCCGCCTTCCCGCGCCTCCACCCCCTGACATGGCCGCCGCCCGCCTCCTCCGGACATTTCAACCGCCCTGGTCGGCGTCCTCGGCCTCCGGGGCTGCCCCGGCCCACCGGCGCCGCGCCGGGTCGGCACACACGCCCCGCTTTGAACCCGCCACGAACTCCAGCAGGGCCAGGGCAGGCGCTCCGGTATACTCGCCCCGGGCCGCCACCAGCGTCTCCTTCCATGGCCGCCGCCCCCGGAAAAGCTCATGATAAAGCCGGCGCAGTTCCATGCGCTCCGGCCCCGGAATGCCCGCGCGCCGCAGGCCCACGGTGTTCAGGCCGCACAGGCGGTTCACGTCCCGCGCCATGCAGTAGGGCGGCAAATCCTTGGTCACCGCCGTGGTCCCCTGCATCAAGGCCAGCGTCCCAATCCGCACAAACTGGTGCGCCCCGGAGATGCCCGACAAAAAAGCCCGGTCCCCCACCTGCACATGCCCGCCCAGCAAAGCCCCATTGGCCATAATCACATGGTCCCCCACCGTGCAGTCGTGTCCCACGTGAGCGCTGGCCATCAGGAAATTGTGCGACCCAATCACCGTCGCTCCCCCCGCCCGGCTCGCCCGGTTCACCGTCACATGCTCCCGAAAGGTGTTCCCCTCCCCAATCCGCACCTCGGTCGGCGCCCCGTCATATTTCAGGTCCTGTGGTGCATCCCCAATCACACACCCCGCATGAAACCGGTTCCGCGCCCCCGCCACCACCCGCCCCGCCAAATGCACATACGGCCCCACCACACACCCAGGCCCCAACACCACCCCCTCCTCAATCACCGCATACGGACCCACCTCAACGCTCGCATCCAGTCGCGCCCCAGGATGAATCACTGCCGTCGGATGTCTCATGTGAACGGCCCAAAGACGGACCGGGCGCGAGTCTTACCACTCCCCCTTCCCTTTGCAAACGCGAACCGATCCGAGCTTTAATCGATTAAAAATACCATTCCCTGACCCCGCTATTTTCCGTGCCGGTTTTGGTACACAACCAACTGTTTTAAAGATCTTTATGTGTTAGGCCGATGGGATTTAAAGGTCCCTTTCTGTCCGGTGGGTGGGGCGGACGAAACGGACCTGCCGGTCGGGCGGCTGTCTCAGGCGCTGAGGAAGGGGCGCAGGACGCGGCCCGCCACGCGCAGGGCGCGTTGGCGGCCGGCGAGGGTGCGGCCGAAGGTGTCATCCTCGACCTCGATGCAGACGGGGCCGCGGTAGGAGGTTTCCATGAGGGCGCCGAGGAAGCGGCCCCAGTCCATTTCGCCAAAACCGGGGATGCGGGGTTGGTGCCATTCCAGCGGGTGGGCGAAGACACCTGTTTCGTTCAGGCGGTCGCGACGGATTTTGACGTCCTTGGCATGGACATGGAAGAAACGGTCCTGGAACTCGCGCAAGGGTCCGGCCGGGTCCATCTGCTGCAGCACCAGGTGGGACGGGTCGAAATTGAGCCCGAAATGCCGGGAGGGAATGTCCGCGAACATCCGGCGCCAGATCACCGGGGTGGTGGCCAGGTTCTTGCCGCCGGGCCACTCGTCGCGCGTGAAGAGCATCGGGCAATTCTCGATGCCGACGCGGATGCCATGGTCCTCGGCAAAGGCGATGATCGGCCGCCAGGTCCTGAGAAAGCGCGGCCAGTTCTCATCCACGCTGCGGGTCCAGTCCCGGCCGACGAACGTATTGACCGTGCGCAGGCCCAGTTTTTCCGCCGCGCGGATGACGCGCTTGAGGTGGGTCACCCCCCGGCGGGCCGTGGCCGGGTCGGGGTCGAGCGGGTTCGGGTAATAACCCAGCGCGCTCAGGGCCACCCCGTGCCGGGCGCACAGGGCGTTGATGTCGTCGGCCTGGGCGCGGGTGAAACCGGTGACATCGACATGGGTGACGCCGGCGAACTTGCGCTCCGCGCGCCCCACCGGCCAGCACATGGCCTCGACGCAGGCAAAACCCTCCTGGCGCGCAAACTGAAGGACCTGGGCCAGGGACAATTCCGGGAGGATGGCGCTGACAAAGCCGAGTTGCATGAGGCCGCACGGTAGACGTCGGCCCCGGCCCGGGCCAAGGCAAACCACTGTCGCCGGGGGCGCATGGGGAAACGGTCCTCGCCGTGTGGCGTGGCGATGCCTTGACGCACGGTGGCGGCGGCCTCACAACAGGCGGCATCCGGACGCCCGTTGCGGGCCTGTTTCAACCCAGTCTCACCATGTCCATCCCACTCTCAAGCCGCGGCGCCCTGCTGGCGGCCTGCTGCGCCGGTGGTGCCCTGCCGGTTTGCGCCCAGTATGCGCCCCCGCCCTCGCCGGCTCCCTTTGCGGGTTACCTGAACGAGTGGCTGCGGCAGGATCCTCCGGCCATGAGCCGCTGGGATTTCAGCGGATCCCTGCGCCTCCGTTACGAGTCAAAGGACCACTATGGCATTGCGGGGTCCGGGAGCGGGGCGACAGCCTCGGCGGATTTCCGGGACAAGGGAGCGGACACCACCAACGATTACCTGATGGAGAAGCTGCGGTTCCGGGCCGGCTATACCGGGACGTGGTGGGGTGCGGTGGCGGAGGGGCGGAGCAGCCTGGTGCAGGGGGACGACCGGGTCGCGGCGACGGCACCGGTCCGGCGCGTGGGGCACGGGCCCGAGCAGGACAGCATCGATTTGCACCAGGCCTACGTGACCCTGGGCAACCCGCAGGAATTCCCGGTCACCCTCAAGGTGGGCAGGCAGGAGATGTTGTATGGGGATGAACGGCTCGTGGGCGCCTTTGCTTGGAACAACATCGGGCGCGTGTTCGACGCCGCCAAGGTGGGGGTGACCAATGCCTGGTTCCAGGCGGACGCCTTTGCCAGCCGGGTGGTCATCCCGGAGGACGACCAGTTCAACGTGGCCAACGACTACGACTGGTTTTCCGGCCTCTACGCCACCACCACCAAGGTTCCCAAGCACCTGTGCGACGTGTTTTTCCTGTCGCGCAACGCCGGGGCGGAAGCCGCCACGGCCGAGCCCAGTCCGCAGGCGCCCCAGCCCTCCGCGCGGGACATCTACACGCTGGGTGTGCGCGTGCGGTCCCTGCCGGGGCAGTTTGGCCACTGGGACTACGGCTTCGACCTGATGGGCCAGTTTGGCAACTACGCCGACGCGCGCTCCGGCGCCCCGGCCGGCCGGTTGGATCACCGGGCCTACGCGGTGGTGGCGCAGGCCGGCTACACCTTCAAGGATGCGTGGGCCACGCCGCGGCTGGGCCTCGAGTATGCCCATGGGTCGGGCGACAGTGATGCGCAGGACGGACGCCATGAGACCTTCGAAAACCTGTTTCCGACCAACCACAAGTTCTATGGCTACATGGATTTCCTGTCGCTGCAGAACCTGCATGACGTGCGGTTCATCTACCAGGTGCGGCCGCATCCGCGCGTGAGCCTGGCCCTGGAGGGGCACGCCTTCTGGCTGGCGGACACCGGCGACAGCTTCTACACGGCGGCCGGCACGGCCCGCGGCGGGGCCACGGCGACCGCCGGCGACGGCTACGGGGTGAACCCGGGCTACCACAACTTCCTCGGCACCGAGATCGATCTGGTGGCGGGCTTCGCCTTGTCCCGGTCGGCCCAGCTGGAGCTGGGCGCCGGGCATTTCTTCGCCGGCACCTACATTGAGAGCAGCCTCTCCGCCCCCGGCTTCGGCGCGGCGGATGCCAACTTCGGCTACGTCCAGCTGAGCCTGCGGTTCTAGCTCCTGCCATGATTCGCCCCCGTTTTCCTCTCCTGCTGATCCTGGCCGTGCTGGCCGCCGGGTGGCTCACCGGCTGCGCCCGCTACAAGGTGGTCTTCACCAACCAGACCACCACCACGTCCCGCGGCAAGCCCAGGTTCAACAAGGAGGCCGGCACCATCACCTTCAAGGATGGCCGGGGAGTGAAGCAGACCGTCCCGGCCTTTTCCGTCGAGACCATCGAACCCTACTGACGGCGGGTGGGGCGCGCGGGGCGCGCGGTCCGGCGCGGGGTGGCCCGGAGGGCAAACTTCTCCACGTATTTGCCCAGGATGTCGGCCTCCAGGTTGACCGCATCGCCGACCCGGCGTTCCCGGAGGGCGGTCACGGACCGCGTATGGGGAATGATCCAGATGCGGAACCCGCGCGGGGTGAGTCCCGCCACGGTCAGGCTGATGCCATCCACCGCAATGGAGCCCTTGAAAACCACGTAGCGCCGGATGTCGGCCGGGGCGGCCACCTCGAGCACGTAATCCTTGCCCGAGGCCTCCCAGCGCGTGATGCGGCCGACCCCGTCGATGTGGCCCGTCACGAAGTGGCCGTCGAGCCGGGCGCCGGCCCGGAGGGGGCGCTCGAGGTTGACGAGCGAACCCGGGGTCACCCCGCTCAGGTTGGTGCGGTCCCAGGTTTCCCGCAGCAGATCAAAGGTCACCCGGCGCCGCGGTCCCCGCCCGGCCAGGGCCACCGCCGTGAGGCAGCACCCGTTCACCGCCACGCTGTCCCCCAGCTTGAGCCCGCGCAGCACGGCGCCGGACTCGACCACCAACCGGATGCCCTTGGCGTGCGGCTGCACCGCGCGCACCGTGCCTGTTTCCTCAATGATGCCCGTGAACATGGCGACAGCATGCCTCGCTCAGGGCGGGCTGACGAGCGCCGTCATCAGCCAGTCCTCGCCCAACTGCCGCCAGCGGACATCCCGCAACGCCGGCAGCCCGCGCCGATCCGCCGCCCCGAGGCCGGCCACCGCGCGGCGTGCCGCCCGGCCGCCCAGGACACGCGGGGCATAAAAAAAGGCCACCCGGTGGGCCCAGCCGCCGAAGAGGAACGCCGCATTGACCTCCCCGCCGCCCTCCACCAGCAGGCGCGTGACGCCCTCCCCACCCAACCGCTGCAGCAGCCAGCCCGGGTCGATGCCCCTCCGCCCGCGCCGTCCGGGACAGGTCCAGACCGTCACCCGGCGGGCCAGCGCCGCCACGCGGCGCGCCGGGGCTTCCCGCGTGACCACCACCACCGTGGGCGCCGCGCCGTCGGTCACCACGCGGGAGGTGAGGGGCGTGCGGGCCCGCGAATCCAGAATGATCCGGCGCAGCGGGGGGGCGGTTGCGGCCGTGCGGTGTCCCGGGCGCGGTGCCGGGCCATCCCGGCGGGTGAGGGACGGGTCATCGGCGAGGACGGTGTTGACGCCGACCAGGATGGCGCCCGCCTCGTTCCGGAGCTTCCGGCCCGCGGCCCGCGCCGGTTCGCCCGTGATCCACTTCGATTCGCCCGCTGCCGTCGCGATGCGGCCGTCGAGGGTCATGGCCGCCTTTACGGTCACGAAGGGGGTCCGGTGGACGATCCAGTGGTTGAAGGCCTCGTTGAGTCGTGTGGCCTCGTCCGCGAGCAGGCCATGGTCGACCGCGAGGCCGGCGCGGCGCAGTTTCCGGAAACCGCGTCCGGCATGGGCGGGGTTGGGATCGGTGGCGGCCACCACCACGCGCCGGAGGCCGGCCGCCAGGATGGCCTCCGTGCAGGGCGGCGTGCGCCCGTGCGTCGAGCAGGGCTCGAGCGTGACGTAGAGGGTGGCCCCGCGCACCCGGGCGCCCCGCCGGGCCGCGTCGCGCAGGGCCTCGATCTCGGCGTGCGGGCCCCCGGCGACCCGGTGCCAGCCGCGCCCCAGGATGCGCGCACCGCGCACCAGCACGGCCCCCACCATGGGGTTGGGGTCAGTCGTGCCCCGGCCGCGCCGGGCCAGGCGCAGCGCCTCCCGCAGGAAACGGGCATCGCTGGCGGGATCGGGACGGCGGGCGCGCATGTGCCGGGCAACGAAGCCGGGCCCCGCGATCCCTGTCAAGCCGCGCGGCCGCCCTCGCCCCGGGTCTCCACCCGCGGCAACTGCACTCTTGCCGGTCCGGCGGGGCGTTCTTATCGTCCGCCCATGAAACGGTCCGTCTTCCTTTTTTCCCCCCTGCTCGTGGCCGCGGTGCTGTGGGTGCCCCCGCTGGCGGCCCAGAACCCGGTGGCGGAGGCGGAGCGCCAGCAGCAGGAGGAACGCTACCAGACGCTGAACCGCCGCATGGAATTGCTGGAGGAGAGCATTGCCGCCCACCAGAAGTCGGTGCAGGCCCTGACCGACGAGGTGCGGAAGCTGAAGGATGAGGTGGACCGGGCCCGGACGCGGAATGACGGCGCCGCCTCGCAGGAGAGCCTGAAGCGGCTGCAGGAGGCCATCGTGGAGGTGGACAAGAAGCGCCTCGCCGATGGGGAGAGGGTGACGCGGTCCTTCGAGGAACTGCGCAAGCTGATCCTGCGGGCTGCCGGCGGGGCGGGGTCCACGGGGGCGGGCGGGGCGGCGGGCACGTCCGGCGCGGAGTCCCGGACGAATCGCAACCCGCGGACGACCGGAACGGGCGGCACGGAGCCGATCATTCCCGGCAAGGGTTATAAGTACGCGATCAAGTCCGGCGACACGCTTTCGGCGCTGGTCAAGGCCCTGCGGGCGGACGGCCACAAGGTGACCGAGCGGATGATCATGGATGTGAACCCGGGCGTGAACTGGAACCGGCTGCGCGTCGGGCAGGACGTGTTCATTCCGGAGACGCGCTGAGGCGGCCCGGAAGGCGCCGGGCAGCAGAAGGCAGCCGAGGGCGAAAGGCCGCGGGCCGGGGGTGACCCCGGCCCGGGCTGTTTTTGGGAGCTGGAAGAGAGGCCGTGGAGGCCTTGGCCGGCGGGTGTCAGGCGCCGGGGTTGGAGGGCGGGGCCGGGGCGGCGCAGGCCTCGATGGCGTCGATGCGGTAGCGCTTGCGGTGACCGTCCATCTCGAACTCGGCCTCGTCGCCGACCTTCTTGTTGATGAGCGCCTGGGCCAGGGGGGTGAGGTAGCTGACGATGCCGTGGTCGGGGTCGGTGTCCCAGGCGCCGAGGATGGTGAACTGCTCGGGCTGGTTGGCGGAGAGTTCGTGGACGCGGACGCGGGTGCCGGGGCTGACCACGTCGGTGCGGGCGCTGGCGAAGTCCGTGCCGCGGGCGCGCACGAGCTGTTGTTCCAGCTCGGCCTTGCGGCGCATGAGGATCTTCTGCATTTCCTTGGCCGCCTTGTATTCGTGGTTCTCGCGGAGGTCGCCGTAGCTGCGGGCGATGGCGATTTCCTTCGAGTTGGCGGGGACCTTCTTCTGGACCAGCTCGGTGTACTCGTTCTTGCGCTTCTCGAGGCTTTCCCAGGTGACGAGCAGGGTGTTGTCCTGCTTGCTGGACTGGTCGCCGGAGATGAGGGATTGGACGGCCGGGTAGGTTTTGACGATGCGGGCGAGGAGCGACCGCTTGTCCATGTCGTCGAAGCAGGGGGAGAGCTGGAGGGCGCGGGTGAGGTCCTTGATGACCTCGAAGTCGGCCGAGCCGATGAGTTCCACGAGCAGTTCCTGGTCGGAGAGGATGTAATCGCGGAGCTTGTTGGACTTCTTCTCGTTGAACTGGTCGCGCTCCATGGCGGTGAGCATGGCGCGGAAAACCTCGGGGCCGAGGATGTCGGCGAAGGAATCGGAGCGTTCCTTGGCCAGCCAGTGGAGGAGTTCGCTGGAGGCGGTGTGGCGGCTGATCAGCTGGGAGAGGGTGTCCTTGAGCTGCTGGGTTTTGCCTTCCTGGACGAGGAGATCGACGCATTCGCCGACGACCTTGGAGGGGACGGCGTTGAGGGTGGCGAGGACGGCCTCGTGCCAGAGGGCGGGCTGGGCCTCCTTGTAGGACTGGAGGACGCGCTTGTGCTTGGCCACGGGGATGTCCCCGAGCAGGGTGGCGAGGCGGAGGTCGGGGGTCCAGATGGCCGTGGTGCTGAGTTCGCCGCTGGCGGGGGCGGGCAGGCCGGCGGCCTGGCGGAGGTCGTCGCGCACAAAGATGCCCTCGAGGGCCGTGTGCGGCTGGGTGCGCTGGTGGCTGGCGATTTCGCCGTTGAGCACCGTGATCATCTCCTGCGCCACCGCGGCCTTGTCCGGCAGGTCGGCGAAGCCCTTCAGGGCCTCGTTGGCCGAGGCGGTCTTGTTCTTGAGCCCCTTGGCGGCGCGGAACTCCCCCAGCAGGCGGTCGGCCAGGGTGATCTCCCTGGATTGCAGGACAATCGGGTCGGTCTTCTTGATGGGGACCGTGAAGTGGCCGTCCTTCTTGAGCTCGGTCCGGGCCACCTCCCACCACTTCTTCCAGTCATCACGGATGACCTCGGGGACCAGCACCTGCTGAATCTGGTCGAGGGTGGCCCGGCCGCCAAAGCTTTCCAGCACGACCTTGATGAGGTCGAGGTGGTGCAGGGCGGCCATCTGGCGCAGGCCTTCGAGGTCGGCGACCTTGCGGGCGAAGATGTGCGTGGGGGCGATGGCCTTGAGGGACTCGGCGGCGAAGCCCAGGTCCATGGTGTGGCCGGCCTTGGACTGGAAATCGATGGTGAACCGGGCGAAGACGGTGTCGACGGCCTTGATCTTGCCGAAGCCCCAGCTCTTGTGGGTGCAGTAGCCGCTTTGCGTGAGGATGACGAGCTGATCGATGTGGCGGGTGGTGATTTTGCCCGCAGAGGCCAGTTTCTCGAATTCTTCTCTCATAAGGGGACGGCTGGGCGCTTAAAACTCGATTGGTTGAACGCGTCTGGCAGTATGGCCGGGTGCGTGTCGAAAAACCAAGAGAAATTGCCGTGCGCATCCTGCAGCGTGCGGAGGGCGGGGCGGGATGGCTGGAAAGCGTGCTCGACGAGGCGCTGGCGCAGGCCGGGGCCGGCCTGGCCCCGGCCGACCGCGGGCTGGTGCGCGAGTTGGTCTGCGGCGTGGTCCGGTGGCAGGCGACCCTCGACTGGCTGATTGATCGCCGCACGGGCGGGCGCCCCCAGAAGCCGTCGGTGCAGCGCCTCCTGCGCCTGGGCCTTTACCAGCTGTTCTGGCTGGACCGCGTCCCCGACCATGCCGCGGTCCACGAGACGGTCGAGATGGCCCGCCGCCTGGGGGGGGCGCCCCAGGCGGGATTCGTCAACGCCATCCTCCGCGGCTGCCTGCGGGAACGCGCGGCCATCGAGGAATCCCTGCGCGACCTGCGCGTGCGCCAGCCGCACCTGGGCTGGTCCCACCCGGAATGGCTCTGCGCCCGCTGGGCGGCCCGGTGGGGCGCCGATGGCCTGGCCCGGCTGCTTGAATGGGACAATACGCCGCCCCCGACCTATGCGCGGGTCAACACCCTGCGCGCCTCCCCGGAGGCGCTGGCCGCGCAACTGGAACGCGAGGGGGTGCTCTTCACCCCGCGCCCCTACGACTGGGTGGCCACCGACCTCGTCTTTGAGCTGCGGGAACATCCGCCGTTGCCGAGTCTCCCCAGCTTTCGCCAGGGGCTCTTTTACGTGCAGGACCCGAGCACCCTGCTCGCTCCCCGGCTCTTGGACCCGCAACCGGGGCAGGACGTCCTCGACCTGTGCGCGGCGCCCGGGGGCAAGACAACCTATCTGGCGCAGTTGATGGGCGACCGGGGCTGCGTCGTGGCGCGCGACAGCGACCCCGAACGCCTGCGGCGGGTGACGGAGAACTGTGCGCGGCTGCAGGTCGCGTGCGTCCGCGTTGGGGAGGGGCCGGGGCCGGGCGCGATGCCGACGTCGTTCGACCGGATCCTGGTCGATGCGCCCTGCTCAAACACGGGCGTGATGCGGCGCCGGGTGGAGTTGCGCTGGCGGGTGCGGCCGGGGGAACTGGAACGGCTGGCCGCCCTCCAGCTGGACCTGCTGCGCGCGGCCGTGCCGCAGTTGCGGCCGGGCGGGGCGCTGGTCTACAGCACGTGCAGCCTGGAGCCGGAGGAAAACGGGGACGTGGTCCGCCGGTTCCTTGCGGAGGCGCCGGGGTTCCGGCTCGAGGCCGAGCGCCAGCTGGTCCCGCTGGCCGACAAGGTCGACGGGGCCTATGCGGCCCGTTTGGTCAAGGCCGGACCATAGCCGGGCAGGGCGGGTTGCGCTGCGAGCCGCCAACCCTGCCCTCCGCACAAGCGGGTCGCAGCGCGACCCGCTCTACCCGGGGGATTATTTCCCGACCTTTTTGACCTTTTCCCAGCGGCCGGTGCGGCCGCTCTTGAGCACGGCGTCGGTGACGTAGTCGGTGGCGAGGCCGTCCTTGAAGGTGGGGCCGGCGGGTTTGCCGGTCTCGAGGCCCTTGAGGAAGTCGGCCACCTGGTGGACGAAGCTGTGCTCGTAGCCGAGCTGGAGGCCGGGCACCCACCAGTTGCCGCAGTAGGGATGGTCGCCGTCGCTCACGTGGATGCTGCGCCAGCCGCGGGTGCGGCCCTCGTCGCGGTGGTCGAAGTACTGCAGGCGGTGGAGGTCGTGGAGATCCCAGGAGATGGAGGCGTTCTCGCCGTTGATCTCGAAGGTGTAGAGGGCCTTGTGGCCGCGGGCGTAGCGGGTGCTCTCGAAGGTGGCGAGGGAGCCGTTGCTGAACCGGGCGAGGAAGGCGCAGGCGTCGTCGATGCCGACCTTCTCGACCTTGCCGGTGAGGCTGTGTTTGCGCTGCTTGATGAAGGTCTCGGTCATGGCGGTCACCGTGTCGATGCTGCCATTGAGCCACATGGCGGTGTCGATGCAGTGGGCGAGCAGGTCGCCGGTGACGCCGCTGCCGGCGGCCTTGACGTCGAGGCGCCAGAGGGCGGCGCCGCCCTGCGGGAGGTCGGGGTTGATGGTCCAGTCCTGGAGGAACTTGGCGCGGTAATGGAAGATCCGCCCGAGGCGGCCCTCGTCGATGAACTGCTTGGCGAGGGTGACGGCGGGGCAGCGGCGGTAATTGTACCAGACCATGTTGGGCACCTTGGCCTTGTTCACGGCGGCCACCATCTTCTCGGCCTCGGGGCTGTTGAGGGCGAGGGGTTTCTCGCAGAGGATCATCTTGCCGGCCTTGGCGGCGGCCATGGCGATCTCGGCATGGGTGTTGTTCGGGGTGGCGATGTCGATGCAGTCGATGTCATCGCGCTGGATCAGCTTGCGCCAGTCGGTCTCGACGCTCTTGTAGCCCCACCGCTGGGCGAAGGCCTTGACCTTGTTTTCGTCGCGGGCGCAGACGGCCTGGCGGACGACCTGGTGCTGCAGGTCAAAGAAGTGGTTGACCTTGGCGAAGGCGTTCGAGTGGGCGCGGCCCATGAAGCCGTAACCGATGAGACCGATGCGAAGGGGTTTGGTGGGCATGATGATCTGGGTTGTCGGTGAAAAGCAGGGCGGATTCCAGCATGGCCCCCCGGGGGAAGTCAAAAAAACAAACCGGCCCCGGGGGCCGGCGCGGGCGGGTGTCGGCGGTGTTGAGGCCGGTCCTTTTCCGCTTCCGGCCCCGTGTGCCGGGGGGCATGCTGCGGCCATGAAGCCGACGGGTCCCTTTGCCGTTGTCCTCGTGACCGCCCCGGACCGGAAGGTGGCGCGCGCGCTGGCCTCCGCCGCCCTGCGGGCCCGGTTGGCCGCCTGCGCGAACCTCATTCCCGGCCTCGAATCCCATTACTGGTGGCAGGGCCGGTTGGAACGCGGGTCCGAGGTGCTCATCCTCTTCAAGACCCGCCGCCGTCTCATTCCGGACCTCGAGCGGGTCATCCTGGCGAGCCATCCCTATGACACCCCGGCCTTCGTGGTCCTGCCCGTGGCCGGCGGGGCCGCCCGTTACCTGCGCTGGCTCGAGGAGTCCGTCCGCCCGGTGCGGCGCGCGGTCCGGCGGGCCGGCGTGCGGGGGGCCCGATGAGCGCCTGGCGTCGTTCGTGGGCCGGGTCCGGGCAGGTGCTGGCGTGGTTGCTCCTGGCGGCCGCGGTCGGCCTGGGTTGGTCCGGGGCCGCCTTCGGGGCGGCGCCGGCCGGGCGCGGGGCGGTGGCGACGGTGCATCCGGTGGCGACGGAGGCGGGGTTGGAGGCGATGCGGAGCGGGGGCAACGCCGTGGACGCGATCGTGGCGGCGGCGCTGACCTTGGGGGTGGTCGACCCGCATAATTCCGGCCTGGGCGGCGGATGCTTTTTGGTCATCCGCCTGCCGGACGGCCGGATGGTGTCGGTGGACGGGCGCGAGACGGCGCCGGCGTCCGCGACCCGGGACATGTTCCTGCGCGAGGGCAAGGCGGATGCGCGGCTGAGCCAGGAAGGGGCCCTGGCGGTGGCGGTGCCGGGGGCGTTGGCGGCCTATGCGTGGGTTTCGACCAATCATGGCCGGTTGTCGTTGCGCCGGCATCTGGAACGGGCGGCGGGGGTGGCGGAGCGGGGGGTTCCGGTGAGCCGGTCCTTGGCGGCGGCCCTGCGGGAGCAGGCGGCGGTCTTGCGAAAGGACCCGGGCGCGCGGGCCTTGTTGCTGAAGCCGGACGGGACGCCATGGCGGACCGGTGAGGTGCTGCGCCTGCCGGAGTTGGCGGCGACCTACCGGGCGGTGGCGGAGCAGGGGCCGGGTTGGTTTTACGAGGGGTCGTTGGGCCGGTTGGCCGCGGATTGGATGGCGGCGCATGGGGGGCGGATCACGCGGGCGGACTGGACGGGCTACCGGGTCCGGACGCGGGATCCGGTGGAGAGCACCTACCGGGGTTGCCGCATCGTGGGTTTCCCGCCGCCGAGTTCGGGCGGGGTTCATGTGGCGCAGATCCTGAACATCCTCGAACACTTTGACCTGAAGCGCATGGGGCGTGGGTCGGCGGATTACATCCATGTGGTGACAGAGGCGATGAAGCTGGCCTTTGCCGACCGGGCGCACTGGCTGGGGGACCCGGATTTCACGCCGGTGCCCCGGGGTCTGGCCGGGAGGGACTATGCCGCCACGCTCGCCCGGCGCATTCGCCTGGACCGTGTGTTGGAGGTGGCGGGGGCGGGGGATCCCGGGACCGGGACGGGCCTGTTTGGCGGCCACACCACCCATTTTTCGGCAGTGGATGCCGGGGGTTGCTGGGTGGCGTGCACGGCCACCATCAACACCCATTTTGGCGCCAAGGTGGTGGTGCCCGGCACCGGGCTCATCCTGAACAATGAAATGGACGACTTCGCCGCCCAGCCGGGCGTGCCCAACTTTTTCGGGCTGGTCGGGGCCGAGGCCAACGCGGTGGGCCCGGGCCGGCGTCCCCTCTCCAGCATGAGCCCCACCTTGGTGTTGCGCGACGGGCGGCCCCTCCTGTCGGTGGGCGCCGCCGGCGGCCCGACCATCATCAGCCAGACCGTGCTGGCGATCCTGGGGGTGGTCGATTTCGGGTTATCCCCGGCGGAGGCCCTGGCGCAACCGCGGTTCCATCACCAATGGAAGCCGGATGAACTGAGGGTGGAGGAGGCGGTTCCGGCGGATGTCCGGCAGGAACTGGCCCGGCGGGGCCATCGGATCAAGGCGCAGCGGACCCTGGGGGCCGCCCAGGCGGTGGGTTGGGACGCGCAGCGGGGGATCTTCCAAGCGGCCGCCGACCCGCGGGGGGAAGGGGTGGGCGGAACCTGGTGATGCCCTGGCCGGTCAGCGCGGGGCGCTGGCCGACGCAGGGTTCGCCTCGGCCAAGGCAGGCGGGGCGACGGAGGCAGGCCTGACGCTGGCGTTGGCCGCGGGGGGAGTGCGCTGGCCGGCGTCGCCTCCGCTGTTCTGCCGGGTCGAAAGCCAATTCGTCAGGGCCAGGGTCAGGGCCAGGGTCAGGGCTCCGAAGCCCAGGATGGAGAGGGGTTTCATGTTCGGGAGGCAGCCGCGGGACCGGAGTCCAGGCCGGAGTCCATTCCAGTCGGCCCCGGGAAGGGGGCTGCGGCAGCGGGGAGATTTAGTGGTGGCGAGGGCGGGAACCGGTTTCGCGGTCGGAACGGCCGGCCAGCTTTTTCTCGCCGGAAGGAAGGCCCAGGGGGTGGGTGGCGTCGTTTTTCTTACGGATGGGAAGTGAGAAACTGGCAGTGCGGGATTGCACGAAACGCAGGGGTATGGGGCCGGAGACTCTCATAAAACACATCGTGTGACTTCAATTTCGTTCTGGGCTCCTATCTAGCAGGCTGGTTGCCATTCCCATTTTTGGGAATGAGCGCAAAAAGCCGGATTTGCCCGGGGATGGCGGGCTGGCGGGGTGCCGGCGGGCTATTGCCGGTCGATGGATTGGGTGATGACGCTGCCTTGGGAGCGGGCCCGGGGTTGGGAGCGACGGGCGACGATGATGAGCAGGATGACGCAGGCGGCGAGGAGGAAGGAGGCGATGCCGAGGAGCAGGGTGGGGCTGACCGGGTGTTGGACGACGAGCACGGTGGCCGGGACGGTGGGCACGCCGGCGGTGCCGGGGGTTGGGGCGGCCGGGGGTGCGGGGGTGGCCTGTTCCCGGGCTTGGACGCGGGCGGGTTCGGGCAGGAGGGAAGTCAGCAGGCTGTTGGGCTTGGGCGACTCCTTGGCGCCGGCCTCGGGCGTGCCGGTTGTGACGGTGGTGTTGAGGGTGGCGGCGATCGTGGTGGCAGGGGTGGGCAGGGGTTCAACCGGGGCGGTTGGGGGGGCAACCGGCGCCGGGGCAGGGATGGTGTTGCGTGGGGAGGCGATGGGGCCGGCCACGACGACGGGGGAGGGTGTGGGGGGCGCGGGCGCGGCGACCGGGGTGGGGGCGGGGTTTTGCGGGGCGGCGATGGGGCCGGCCACGACGATGGGGTCGGCGGTGGGGGGTGGCGGCGCCGGTGTCGTGGAACTGGTCTTGGCGGGGGCCGGGTTGGGGGTCCAGGTGCGGGTGGGCGGCTCGGTTTGGGCGGTCAGGGTGGCGCTGGTCTTTCGGGCTTCCGTGGCTGGGGGGATAGGGTTTGGGGCGGGTGCGGGCCGGGCCGGGGCAGCCGTGGGTTTGGCTGCCAGGGCCGGGGTGGTCGGGGGGATGATCGGGGTGGGGCGGGCGGGCAGTTCGATGTATTCGCCGGCGAGGGTGACGGTGGCGCTGGTGATTTCGCCGCGCTGCACGTTGAGGGTGGTGACGAGCGGTTTGCCCTGTTGGCGGCGGTCCGGTTGGCGGCGCGCGTAGGTTTCGTTGATGGTGGCGTCGAGGGGGGTGCCGGTGAGGGGTTGTTCGCCGGTGGAGAGCAGCACGAGGTGGACATCCTTGACGTTGCGGGCCAGCTGGAGCATGCGGGCGACAACCTCGTCGAGGCGGGGTTTGCCGGAGTATTTGTGGTTGCGGACAAAGAGGGTGGCGCGGCTGGCGACCTCGAGGGGGTTGAGTTCATCCCAGACTTGGAGGGGGAAGGCACCGGCCTTGACGTCGTCATTGAAGAGCCAGAGGCCGAAGGTGTCGCCGTGGCGCATCTGGCCTTCAAACCCGGTGAAAATGAGATCGAAGAGCGCCTGGCGGTTGGCGGCATCCGTCGCCTTCATGGAGGACGACATGTCGACCACGAAGAGAAAGCGGCTGCCGTTGGTGGCGGGCTTGGGGGTGGAGGGGGCGGTAAGGATGCCGGAGGGGGCCGGGGTGCTGGCCGGCGCGGCGGGCGCTGCGGGCACCGGGGTCGCCGCGGGGGCCGCGGCGAGGGCCAGCATCAGGGCGGCCACAACCGGGAGCAACGGACGGCGGCGAAGGAGGGGGATAGTCATGGCTGGCGCTGGGGGGTGGCGGCTGGGGTTAGCGGGAACGGAACCGGGTCCGTTCCTTTTGGTTGTAATGTTTCAGTTCGTTTTGCAGGTCGCCCAGCGTGGTCTCCACCTGCCGGATGAAACTTTCGCAACTGGCAGCCATGCCGCCGAAGTTGATGACCGTATCGCGTTCGGCATGGTCGTTGGTGACCACGAGGACCTCGCCGTAGGGCTGCAGCCGCACGGCGACACGCTCAATGACTTGATCGGCTGTTTGGCCCCCGCGCGTGAATAGAATTTCCATCTCCGGCCGGGAGGGGGCCTCGTCCGGGCCCCGCTTGGGGCCGGAGCCGTCGAACACGATGGTGAGGGGCGTGCCGCAGGCGTCCTGGTATTGGGTCAGGATGTGGACCAACTCCTCCCGGGCGGCCGCGGAGTGCCGCGGGCGTCCGGGGGCCAGGGCCTCCCAGTGGTGCAGGAGGCTGTAACCATCCACAAGAATGCGAGCCAGAGCCACGCGCCGACCCTAGCCAGTTCCAGGCCATTGGCCAAGATGGCGGCCACGCAACCGAAAGCAGCCCGGGCCGGCCGGGGCGCGGGAAAAAAACGCCTGTCAAACCGGCAAAAGCTGCCCACAGTTTCCTCATGTCGAAGTCCGCCCCCAACCCCATCCCCGTCACCGTCCTGACCGGTTTCCTGGGCGCCGGGAAAACCACCCTGCTCAACCACCTCCTCACCCAGAAGCATGGCTACCGCATGGCCATCATCATCAACGAATTTGGGGAGGTCAGCATCGACAACCAAATCGTCGTGGGCGTCGACGAGGAAATCCTGGAGCTCAACAACGGCTGCCTCTGCTGCCGCGTGCGCGGCGATCTCATCCGCAGCCTGAACGACCTCCTCCGGCGCCAGAAGCGCTTCGATTACGTGCTGATTGAGACCACCGGCCTGGCCGACCCCAGCCCGGTCATCCACACCTTCAAGGCCAGCGACCTGGCCGACCGCCTCCGCCTCGATGGGGTGGTCACCGTGGTGGATGCCCGGCATCTCGAAAAGGAACTGCGCGACGCCCCGGAAGCCTCCCGCCAGGTCGCCTTTGCCGACGTCCTCCTCCTCAACAAGACCGACCTCGTCACCCCCGACGAACTGGCCGCGCTCGAGCAGCGCCTGCGCGCCATGAACCCCCTCGCCACCCTCCATCGCACCCGGCAATCCGTCATCGAACCCGCCCAGCTCCTCAACCTCAAGGCGCGTGAACTGGCCGGGCCCTTCACCGTGCCCGCCGCCCCCGCCCCCGGGCACCCCCATGCTCATGACCACGACCATGACCATGAACACTGCGACCATGACCATTGCGAGGATCCCTCGCATCACCACCACCACGGCTCCGCCCACGCCCATCACGATGAGGAGGTCACCTCGTTTTACCTGAGCGAGGACCAGCCGCTCAACCTGCAGAAGGTCGAGGAATGGCTGGGCAAGGTGATTCAGGAGAGCGGCGAGAAGATTTACCGCAGCAAGGGCATCCTGCACATCCAGGGCCAGCCCAAGCGCGTCATCTTCCAGGGTGTGCAGATGCTCTTCGACGCCAAACCGGACCGCCTGTGGAACGTCGGCGAAAAACGCCGCAGCCAGCTCGTGTTCATCGGCAAGGACCTGGACGAGGAAGCCATCCGGGCGGGCTTCGAACAGTGCCTGGAGCGTTAATGGGCGGGCGGGCCGGACCCGTTGGGGTGGACACCCCGGGGGTGGGGGTGAAACTCCATCGCCCCCCCAACTTCCAAGAATCCCGGAGTGAAATCGTTCGTATAAGTCTGTGCGGCAACGACTTGGAGCGCCGCGGGCGAGTTCGGATCGTTCCATCACCCGCGCACCCGCCCGTTGACTCCCTCCCGCAGGCCGGAGGCCCAACCGACCCCGGTCGATGACGACTTCCTTCGGACTTCCTTGCTGCTCCCTGGCTACTTCCTTGCTTCAACCTGGCCGGGCTGGTGGGCGCCCTCCGGGGGGGCGGTGGGGGGGCGCGCCGCCTCAGGGCCGCGTGAAGCGGCGCAGGAAATCCACGATGCGGATGCTGGCGTTGTAGCCGGGGCTTTCGGGCCACCGGTGCGTGAGACTGTCGACGACATCGAGTTGCACCTCGGAGATTCCGGAGCATGGCGCATAAACGGTGCTCGTGAGGGTGCCGACGACGGTGGTCGCCGGCGCGGCGAGGCAGGTGTTGCCGCCCACCCAATACGCAAGGTCGTCCCCTGCGGCATAGGTGAGCTGTCCGGCGTTGTTCGTGCCGCCGTTAAGCGGGACTTGGGCATCCAGCGTGCCGCGGGTCATGTGCACGGGAACCGGTTCGAGGGGTGCGGGCGGCGCGATGAGCGTGCCGTTCGTCCGGTCATTCCAACCCGTCATCGAACCGACGGTGCCGATGGCGGCGAGCACATTCGTCCAGGTGGCGCTCATCCAGAAGCCCATGGTTCCCCCGCTGTCGAAGCCGCAGAGGTAGACGCGCCGGCGATCGATGTTCAGGGCCCCGTCCAGTTGCCCGAGCAGGTTGGTGAGGAAGCTGCGGTCATCCACCACGACGTCCACGGGCTTGTGATTCCAGAGCATGCCGCGGGTCTCAGGGTGCTGGGTGGCTTCCGGCAGGCAGAGGAGAACCCCGGTCAGGTTGCATTTCGTGAACAGGCCCGGCGCGCTGGCCGCGAACTCGGGCATCGTCTGGTCGCCTCCGTGCAGCGCAAAAACCAGGTCGGTGGCCGCGGCGCCGGTGTAGCCGGCGGGAATGCTGAGACGGAACCTGCGCCAGTAACCCTGGTCGCAGAAGGAGCGCTCGTGCTGGCCTGGCGTGGTGGGCACGGCGAGCACGGGGATGGCGCCGGCGGCCTGGCAACGGCAGTGCCGCAGGAAGAACTCCATCACCTCGGCGTTGGCGTCGAAGCCGACGCGGTCGCCAGCGTCGGGCCAAAGATGTCCGCCATCGGAGAGTTCCACGAAGATGACTTCGTTCCAGTTGCTGCAACCCAGCCAGGTGGTGCGCGTCACGTAATTGGTCCACTGGCCCGCTGGCGGATTCGTATTGGGACAATCACTCCCATAATTCGGGCGCAGGCTTGCATTGAAGACATTGGTTTCCCGGGTGACGACCGGCGCATCGAGGCAGGAGAAGTGGCTCGTGTAATGATACGGGGCCTCGATGGCGGCGGTTTGGTAAGTGCCGGCGTCGTTGGGGCCGCCCCAGAAGGGCCGCGCGCAGTCGTTCGTGGCATTGACGATGAGGACCGACGTGGGTTCCGACGGGGGCGGGACATAAACAAGGTTCGTGGCGCCTTTGCCGCCGCCGATGGCGGAGGCGACGATGGCATAGGCGGCAAAGACGTTGGTGCTGCGGGCGGCCAGGTAATGCACCATCTGGCCGCCGTTGGAAAACCCGGCGGCGTAAACGCGCCGGCGATCGATGTTCAGCGTGCCGGCGACATGGTTCAGGAGTTCCAGGATGAATTGCGCGTCGTTGACGTAGGGTTCTCCCGGTTCGGGGTCGTAATTGACCCAGCCCGTCCCGCGCTCGCTCACGGTGCTTTGCGGGAACACCAGGACCATGGTTGCCGCCTGTGCCTGGGCGGCGAGTTCCGGATGTTGCCCGGCGAAGCTGGCCGCGGTCTGGCCGTGTCCATGCAGGATGAACGCCAGCGGTGCCGGCACCACAGCGCTGTAATTCGTCGGGATGTGGATCCGATACGTTCGGGCGAGGCGGCCACTGACAAACGAGAGGGTGTAAACCCCCGGCGTCGTCGGGATCGGGGAGTTGGTGAGAAGGTTGTAGCGAACGCGGTAGAACTGCGACGCGTTGGTCACGGTGAAGGAGTTGGTTTGGAGCGCGTTGCTGAGGGGCGCGGGATACGGCGGCCAGACCGGCTGCCAGTTCACGAGGGTAATGGATGTCTCCACCTGCGCATCGTAATTCGAGCTGGCGGGCCAGACCAATTGCGCGTTACCCGCGACGAAGTTGGTGACAATGATCGGCTGGGCGCGGGCGGGCGAACCGCCGAGCGCCACCAGCAGCGCAGCCAATCCGGAGAGGAGACCAACACGTGTGGGCATAGGGGGGGCTTCTGAAGAGGCCGGAATGTGCGGGATCCATGACACGATTGCGCAGCCCGCGCAAGCCGGCGGCAGAGGAGTCCGCCCGCGGCCTGACCCGCTCACTCACCCACCCGCTGACTCGTTAACTACGGCGGGGGGGCATCGGACGCCGTGGCCGGGGTTGATTTGGGCCAGGCTGGGGGTTTGGGAGAGGCAGTCGGGCTGGGCTTGGGGGCAGCGGGGGTGGAAGCGGCAGCCGGCGGGCCAGGCGCCGGGCTGGGGGACGGTGCCGCCGATGGTTTTGAGGCGGTGGCCGGCGGTGCCGAGGAGGGGGACGGACTCGAGGAGGGCGCGGGTGTAGGGGTGGCGGGGTTGGCGGAGGAGTTCGTCGGCGGGGGCGTATTCGACGATTTGGCCGGCGTACATGACGGCGACGTGGTCGGCGATGTCGCCGACGATGCCGAGGTTATGGGTGATGAGGAGGATGCTCATGCCGAGGGTGTGCTGGAGCTCGGCGAGCAGCTCGATGATTTGGGCCTGGACGGTGACGTCGAGGGCGGTGGTGGGTTCGTCGGCGACGAGGAGGCGGGGCTGGGAGGCCAGGGCGAGGGCGATCATGACGCGCTGTTGCATGCCGCCGGAGAGCTGGTGGGGGTAGTCGCGCAGGCGGGATTCCGGGGCGGGAATGCCGACGAGGCGGAGCAGGCGGATGGCCTCGTCGTCGGAGTCGGCGGCGGGGCGGTGGAGGCGGAGCGACTCGCGGATTTGGGAGCCGATGCGGAAGGTCGGGTGGAGGGCGGCGCCGGGTTCCTGGAAGACGTAGCTGATGACGCGGCCGCGGAGGGCGCGCAGCTCGGCGGGGGACATCAGGAGGGTGTCCCGTCCCTCGAGCAGGATGCGGCCGGCGGGGTAGCGGGCGGGCGGCGAGGGGAGGAGGCGGGCGAGGGAGAGGGCGGTGAGGCTTTTGCCGGAGCCGCTTTCCCCGACGAGACAGAGGGTCTGGCCGGCCTGCAGGGAGAAGGACACCCCGTCCACGGCGCGCAGCCTGCGGCCTTCCTGGTGGAACTCGACCGTGAGGTCCTGGACCTCGAGCAGCGGCGTTCCGGGGGGCGGATGCATGTGGCCGAGGTGGTAGCACCGCGCGCGGGGCGGGGCGAGCAAAACAGGCTGGCGGCGCGGGGGTGGCTGGCGTATGAGCAGGGCCCTGTTGACGACCCCATCCCCAGCGCTGCTCGAGGTCCGGGACCTGCAGGTGCATTTCCCGGTGCGGCACGGCCTGTTTCGCGCCGCGCGGGAATGGGTGCGCGCGGTGGACGGCGTCTCCTTCACGCTGGCCCCGGGCGAGACGCTGGGGTTGGTCGGGGAAAGCGGCTGCGGCAAATCGACGCTCGGGCGGGCGGTCATGCGGCTGACCGAGCCGACCGCCGGCCGCATCCTGTTCGATGGGGAGGACATCACCGAACTGCGCGGCCGCGCATTGCAGTCGCGCCGGCGCGGGTTCCAGATGGTGTTCCAGGACCCCTTCGGCTCCCTCAATCCCCGCCATACCGTCGAGGCCATCCTGGGCGAGGCGCTCGACATCCATCGCCTGGCCCCCACGCCGGCCGCGCGCCGGGCGCGCATCGTCGAGTTGCTCGAGGCGGTCGGCCTCGGCGCCGCCCACGCCGACCGCTACCCGCATGAGTTCAGCGGCGGCCAGCGCCAGCGCATCGGCATTGCGCGCGCCCTCGCCGTCGAGCCCCGCCTGATCGTCGCCGACGAGCCGGTCAGCGCCCTCGACGTCTCCGTCCAGGCCCAGATCGTCAACCTCCTGCAGGACCTCCAGCAACAGCGCGGGCTGGCCTACCTGTTCATTGCCCATGACCTCGCCGTGGTGGAACACATCAGCCGCCGCGTCCTCGTCATGTATTTGGGCCGCGTTGTCGAGGTGGCCGAGTCCCGCACCCTTGTGCGCGCCCCCCGGCATCCCTACACGCAGGCCCTGCTCTCGGCCGTGCCGGTCGTCGACCCGGCGGCCAAGCGGAGCCGGGTGGTGCTGCCCGGGGACGTGCCCTCCCCGATGCGCCCGCCGCCGGGCTGCCCGTTCCATCCCCGGTGTCCGGTGGCCGAGGCGCGCTGCCGGACCGAGCGGCCGGCGTTGCGGGAGATCGCGCCCGGCCACGCGGCGGCCTGCCACCTGGCAGGCTGAGGCGGAAGCGGCTGCCCGCCGGGCAGAAGGGTGGAACAGACTGCGGGAGGGAACCCCAGGAAGGGCGGGAGGTGGGGCCTGGGACCCCGGCCGACGCCCGGGCCCGTGCGGGCCCGGGGCCGGTGAGGGAGGGAAGGGATCAGCCCTTGAGGGCGTTCACGCGCTGGGCGAGCCGGGACTTTTTCCGGTTGGCGCGCGAGGCGTGGATGGTGCCGGTCTTGGCCGCCTTGTCGTAGGCGGAGCTCAGCTTTTGGAAGGCCGTGGCCGCCTCGGACTTCTTGCCGCCCTTGATGGCGGTTTCGTAGGCGCGCTCGAGGGACTTGAGGCCGGTCTTGACGCTGCGGTTGCGCTGGCGCTTGCGCTCACTGTTGCGCGCGCGGCGTTCGGCGGACTTGGTGTTGGGCATGGTTCGTTACGCGGTTTTCGACTGCAAAGGACGGGAACGGTAGCCAAACCGGGCCCCTTGTCAACGCAGACGAAAGGGCCATGGGAGGTCAACCGGTCCACGGGTCAGCGGGTCAGCGGGCGGTTTTCCCCCTCCGCCCCCGGGCGCGCCGGCAGGGGGAGGGGGTTATTTCCCGAGCACCTGGCGGAGGCCGGCCATGGTGCGGGCGTTCTCGGCCGGGGTGCCGACGGAGATCCGGATGTAGTCCGGCAGGTCGTAGCCGGCCACGGAGCGGACGATGATGCCGAGTTTCTGGAGATCCTGGACCACCCGGGCGCCGTCCCCGACCCGGATGAGGAGGAAATTGGCGGCGGAGCGGATGATGGGAAGGCCGAGGTCCTGGCAGGCCTTTTCATAGAAGGCGAGCCCGGCGCGGTTGTTCTGCAGGGTGCGCTGGACGTGTTCCTCGTCGTCGAGGGCGGCGAGGGCGCCGGCTTGGACGAGGGCATTGATGTTGAACGGTTGCCGGATCTTCTCGAGGGCGGCGACGAGGTCGGGGTGGCCGATGCCGTAGCCGAGGCGGAGGCCGGCCAGGCCGTAGAGCTTGGAGAAGGTCCGCATCAGGATGAGGTTGGGCTTGGCGCCGGAGCGGATGAGCGGGAGGAGGTCGCAGCGGTCCTGGGCGTCGAGGAACTCGGTGTAGGCCTCGTCCATGACGAGGAGCGTTTCGGGGGGGACGCCGTTGACGAGGGCCATGACCTCGCTGGCGGGGGCGAGGGTGCCGGTGGGGTTGTTGGGGTTGGCGGCGAAGACGATGCGGGTGCGGGGGGTGATGGCCCGGAGCATGGCCGGGAGGTCATGGCCATGGTTGCGGGCGGGGACGGTGACGAGGTTGGCGCCGAAGAGGCGGGTGACGATGGGGTAGACGGCGAAGCAGTATTGGGAGACGACGACCTCGGCGCCGGGGCCGAGGAGGGCGTGGCCGGCGAACTCGATGATTTCGTTGGAGCCGTTGCCGAGGATGAGGTTTTCGGGTTGGAGCCCGAGCTTGGCGGCGAGGCGGCGCTTGAGGTGGAAGGCGTTGCCGTCGGGGTAGAGATGGAGCGTCTTGAGGGACCGCTCCATGGCGGCGAGGGCGGCGGGGGAGGGCCCGAGGGGGTTCTCGTTGGAGGCGAGCTTGATGATGTCGCCGGGCGGGAGGCCCAGTTCGCGGGCGACCTCGTCGATGGGGCGGCCGGGCGAGTAGGTGGGGATGCGGTCGAGGTTCGGGCTGAAGGGGAGCTGGAGGGAGGACATGGGAGGAAAGGGGGGGATGCCGGGGGGCGGTTTACAGGGCCTTGAGGATGCGGTTCACGTCGACGTGCTGGGTGATCAGTTTGCGGATGAGGGCGATTTTCTCGGTGTCATCGGGCCGGGTCTTGACGATGAGGTCATGGACCTTGGAGGCGACCTCGTAGCTGTCCTGGCGGGCGAGGAGGACGGGGAAGGGGAGGGCGCGGATGGCCTTGAGGATGCTTTCGCCGGGGCGGAGGTCGCCGGTGAGGACGATGCCGGAGAGCTGGGGGCCGCCGGCGCCGCCCATGGAGGTGGCGGCGGCGAGGATGATGTCCTCGCGGTCGCCGGGGGTGATGAGGAGGACCCCCTCCTTGAAGTAGCGCATGGCGTTGTTGACGCCCATGGCGCCGACGACGACATCGCGGACGAGGTTGTGGCTTTGGCGGTCGGAGTTGAGGAACTGGGCCTCGAGTTCGTCGCGGATGGAGAGGAGCGTGGGGCGGGAGAGGACGGGTTGGTTGGGGATGACGCCGAGGAGGTCGAGGCCCTTGCGGCGGAGGCCGCGGCGGGCGAACTCGGTGACGAAGTCGACCTTCTCGGGGAGGACCTTGTTGAGGATGACGCCGATGATTTCGACGCCCTCCTGCTGGAAGAGGGCCTGGTTGAGGGCGACCTCGTCGATGGGTTTGCCGATGCCGCCGCGGGAGACGATGACGACCTTGGCCTTGAGGATTTTGGCGACCTGGGCGTTGGAGAGGTCGAAGACGCTGCCGACGCCGGCGTGGCCGGAGCCCTCGCAGAGGACGAAATCCTTTTCCCAGGCGACGCGGTCGAAGGCTTTTTCGATGGTGCGGACGAGGGTGTCGCGGTTGGAGGACTGGAGGTATTTGCGGGTGAAGTCCGGCTCGATGGCGATGGGGCTCATGTCGACGAGCGGGCAGTTGAGCCGGTAGACGCTGTCCATGAGGACGGTGTCCTCGTCGATCTTGTGCTCGGCGACCTCGATGAAGCGCTGGCCGACGGGCTTGATGTAGCCGATGCGGGGGTAGCGATCCTGGAGGGCGGAGAGGAGGCCGAGGGAGGTGGTGGTTTTCCCGTCGTTTTGGCGGGTGGCGGCGATGAAGACGCGGGGCGTGACGGTGTTCATGGCGGTCGCGGTGGGCCTGGGGGGCGCGCGGGGCGGCCCCGGGGCGGGGCGGCTACTCCCCGGGCAGCTTTTTGCCGGCCTCGGGATAGAGGTCGGCGTAGGCGATGGACTGGAGTCCGACGATGGCGGCGACGCCGAGGATGTCGTGGGCGTTGGAGCCGCGGGAGACATCGGCGGCGGGGCGGTCAAGGCCGAGGAGGATTTGGCCGTAGGCGTTGGCGCGGGCGACGTGCTGGACCAGCTTGCTGGCGATGTTGCCGGAGTTGAGGTCGGGGAACACGAGCACGTTGGCGCGGCCCGCCACCTTGCTGTCGGGCAGTTTGCGCTGGGCGATATCGGGGACGAGGGCGGCGTCGACCTGCAGTTCGCCGTCGAAATCGGCCTCGAGGCCCTTGGCCCGGGCCTTTTGCTGGGCGAGGGCGGTGGCGGCCTGGACGCGGCCGATGCTGGGGTGGGTGGCGCTGCCCTTGGTGGAGTAGGAAAGCAGGGCCACGCGCGGGCGGGTGCCGAGGAGGAGGCGGGCCAGTTGGGCGGTGGACACGGCGATGTCGGCCAGTTGATCGACGGTGGGCTCGGGGATGACGCCGCAGTCGGCCATGAACATGACCCCCTGCTCGCCGAAGCGGGTGTCCTCCACCTCCATGATCATGCAACTGGAGGCGGTGGTGGCCTGGGGGGCGACCTTGATGATCTGGAAGAGCGGACGGAGGGTGCTGCCGGTGATTTCGCTGGTGCCGGACACGAAGCCGTCGGCCTGGTGCATGGCGACCATCATGGCCCCGTAGTAGTTGGGGTTGAGCATGGCCTCGCGGGCCTCGCGTTCCTGGATGCCCTTGCAGCGCCGGAGCATCTCAAAACGCCGGGCGAAGCTTTCGAGATCCTCGCTCTCGGCCGGGTTGATGATGCGGACCCCCTCGAGCGAGACATTGAGGTCGGCGGCGGCGGCCTTGATGCGGGAGCGGTCGCCCAGGAGGATGGGAGCTCCCAGGCGCAGGGAATAGAACTGCCGGGCCGCCTGCAGGATGCGCGGTTCGGTGCCCTCCGGGAACACCACCCGTTTGGGGTGGCGCTGGAGCTTCTCAATGATGCCGCCAATGAATCGCACGGGCGGTTTTAGTACGCGACCCACCCCCAAAGCGCAACTGGCAAAGGGGTCGTGGCGGCCGACGGGACGAGTCTGGGCCGGGCTCCACCCACCATGTTTCGCGCCCCTGCGTGCGCTGACGCCGGACGGAAGCCGGGAATCCGCTTGACGGTCCGCAGACCCGATCGCAATTCTGCGCGACCGTGTGCACCATGAATTGCCGCGCGCCGGTCGGCGCCTCCGCGGCCTCCTTCCTCCCCCGGTTGTCCCGCTGGCATGCCCTCCTCGCGGGCCTTGGTCTGCTGGCGGCCGGTCCACTCCCGGCCGCGGCGGCTGCTTCCGGGGCCACCCCTGCCCCCCGGGCCGCCGGGACGGCGTTGCCGGCCTTCTTTGAGGCCAACCGCGGGCAGGCCGACGCCCGCTACGCCTTCGTGGCCCGCGGCCAGCGCCATGCCGTGCAACTGGCCGCCAACGAGGCCGTGGTGGTCCTTGAAGAGGCCGCCAGCGGGACGTCCCGCGAGGTGCGCCTGGCCTGGGTGGGCGCCTCCCCGGCCGCGCGTCCCGAGGGCCTGGAACCCCTGGCCGGCCGGGTGCATTACCTGCTCGGGTCCGATCCCTCCCGCTGGCAGACCGGGGTGCCGACCTTTGGGCGCGTCCGTTTCGAGGGGATCCTGCCGGGGATTGACGTGGTGTATTACGCCAATGGCCGCGAGTTGGAATACGATTTCCTGCTGGCGCCCGGGGCCGACCCGCGGGCGCTGCGCCTGCGGGTGGAAGGAGCGGACCAAGCCCGGATGGGCCGGGGCGGGGAACTCATCCTGGAGGCGGGCGGGGTCCGCCTGTTGCAGCACCGCCCGGTGGCCTACCAGGTCGTGCAGGGCGCCCGGCGCCCGGTCGCGGTCCGTTATGTCCTGGCGGGCCGCGAGGTCACGTTGGCGGTGGGGGATTACGACCCGGCGTTGCCCTTGGTGATTGACCCCATCCTCAGCTACTCGACCTACCTGGGCAGTGCGGGGCAGCAGCAGGGGTGGGCCATTGCGGTGGACGCCTCCGGCGCGGTTTACGTGGCGGGCGAGACGCTCACCGCGCTCAAGACGCTGCCGGTGTCCGGGCTGCAAACCAACTTTGCCGGCGGAACCTCGACCAGCGGGGACGCCTTTGTGGGCAAGCTGACGCCCGACGGGACGGCTTTTGCCTATTTGACCTACCTTGGGGGCAGTTCGCTGGACGGGGCGGTCGGCCTGGCGGTCGATGCCGAGGGGCACGCGTTTGTCACGGGCTACACCACGTCCCGCGAGTTTCCCGTCACGCCGGGCGCCTACCAGACGACCATTGCCGGGCGGAACGTCCAGCGCACAACCATCCCGCCCTCGGACGCGTTCGTGGCCAAGCTGAGCCCGGACGGGGGGTCCCTCGTCTATGCGACCTTCCTGGGCGGCACCAACCTGGAGGGCGGCGTTTCCATCGCCGTGGATGCCGCCGGCTCCGCCCATGTCGCCGGCTACACGGAGACGGAGGCGGTCTACCGCCAGACCAACCGGATCTGCATCACGACCTGCACCAACGACCTTTGCGGTCCGACTTCCTGCACCACCAACGTGGTCCGCGGCGGCTTTTATCTTCAGCCCAGCCTGACCACCAACCTCACCGGCACCCAGGTGACCGCCAACCCGCCGGGCACCAACACGACCTACCAGATTGTCGAGACCACTCCGCTGTCGCTGGAGGTGCTGGACGCCGGGTTCCCCGTGACCAATGCCGCGCAGCAGTTCCATGGCGGTGACCGGGACCTGTTCGTGGCGCGGCTGAGCCCGTCGGGCAGCGCCCTGCTTTACTCGACCTACCTGGGTGGCAGCGAACGCGAGACCCCGGGCGGCCTGGCCCTCGACGCGGCGGGCAACGTCTATGTGACGGGCGGCACCTCGAGCGACGATCTCCCGGTTTCGACCAATGCCTTCCAGCCCTTCCGGGGAGACAACCGGGACGCCTTCGTCACCAGCCTGGATCCGGTCGGGGCCATCCGGTATTCGACTTACCTGGGCGGGAGCGGCTTGGACCGGGCGTATGGGATTGCGGTGGACGCGGCCGGGGCGGCGGTGGTCACCGGGTCCAAGACCTCGGCGGATTTTCCCACCACGCCGGGCGCGTGGAACCGGGGTGGGGTTTACCGGAGCCTGACCGGGGGCGACGCCTGGCTGCCGTCCGGGGATGGACTTGCCCACACGGTGGTGGAGGCGCTGGCGGCGCTGCCGGACGGCGGCCTGCTGGCCGCCACGCCGCGCGGCGTCTTTCGCGGCGCGCCGGGCGGCCTGGCGTGGACCCCGGCCTACCTCTCGCTCAGCCTCGGCGGGTTCAGTGCGCTGGCGACCGACGCCACCGGCACGAATCTCTATGTCGGCACCGGCGAGGGGCTGTTGTTGAGCCCCGATGCCGGCGCGAACTGGTACCTTGCGGAGGGCTTCGGCGACCGGCGCGTGAGTGCGGTGGCGCTGGCGGGCGGGGTCATCCTGGCCGGCACGCGCGGGGCGGGCGTCTATCGCAGCACCAACCAGGCGGTGAGCTGGAAGGCGGCCAACTCCGGCCTCGGCAACCTGGCCGTGAACGCCCTGGCCGTGCATCCGGCCGATGCCAGCCTGGTCTTTGCCGCGACCGATGGGGGCGTGTTTCGCAGCACCAACTCCGGGGCCACGTGGCGGGGAGCCAACGGAGGCCTCACCCCGAAAATCATCCTTTCCCTGGCCCTCGACCCCGCCACCCCGGGCACACTTTACGCCGGCACCGGCCGCGGGGTTTACAAGTCCCTCAACCATGGCAGCAACTGGACCTTCAGCGGGACGGGCCTGACCGCCTCCAACATCCTGGCCCTGACCCTTGATCCGCAGTCGCCCTCGATCGTTTACGCCGGGTCCACCAACGGGCTGTTCAAGAGCCTGGACGGGGCGGCCACGTGGTCCAACGTCAGCACGGGCCTGTTTCCGCGCGAGGTCCGGTCCCTGGCCTGGGGCACCCTGGCGCCGGCCGCGCTCTACGCCGGCCTCCGGGCGAGCAACAGTTTTGGCGGCAGCAACGATGTGTTCCTGACCAAGCTGCTGCCGGACGGGACCGGCCTGGAATGGTCGGTGGCGCTGGGCGGGAGGCGGGATGACCAGGCCTTTGCCGTGGCACTGGACGGGGTGGGCCGGCCGACATTGGCCGGGTGGTCGGATTCCACCAATTTCCCGACGCTGAACACCAACGGGTTCCTGCGGGCGACCAATGCGGGCAAGCGCGATGTCTTTGTGGCGCGGTTTTCCTCCGACGCCTCGCAGTTGCTCTACTCCGCCTACCTGGGCGGCAAGGCGCACGATTACGGCCATGGACTGGCGGTGGACGGGGCGGGGGCGGCCTATGTGACGGGCCGGACGGATTCCAAGGATTTCCCGGTGGTCTCGGCCTTCCAGCCCGGGTTTGGGGGCACGGCGGACGCCTTTGTGGCCAAGGTGATCCCGGAGGTTGCGGTGGTGGTGATGCGCACGCCGGAGGCGGTGCAGGTGCGCTGGCCGGGACCGCTGCCGGGCTACGCGCTGGAAGGGGCGGAGTCCCCGGCCGGGCCCTGGACCGTGCTGCCGGCCGTGCCAACCCTGCGGGGGGGCACCCACGAAGTGTCTCTGCCCCACGGCACACGCAGCCAGTTCTTCCGGCTGCGCCGGGCGACGCCCGCGGAATGAGGGGCTGTTCCGGCCGCGGGCCGGACACCGGGGTCAGCGCTGCACGCGCGCGCCGCCGCCCTTCATGAGCTTCTCCACCTCGCCGCGGTCGGCCATGGAGGTGTCGCCCGGGGTGGTCATGGCCAGCGCGCCGTGGGCGGCGCCGTATTCGACCGCCTTCTGGGGATCGCCGGAGGTCATCAGCCCGTAAATGAAGCCGCTGGCGAAGCTGTCGCCGCCGCCGACGCGGTCGAGGATTTCGAGCTGGGGATACTTGCGGCTCTCGTAGAACTTGCCGTCGTGCCAGGCGATGGCGGCCCAGTCATTGATGGTGGCGGTGTGGGCGGCGCGCAGGGTGGTGGCGGTGGCCTTGAAGTTCGGGAAGGTCTTCACCGCCGTCTCGATCATGCGCTGGAAGGCGGCCACGTCGATCTGGAGCAGGTGCTCGTCCGCCCCCTCCACGTGGAAGCCGAGGCAGGCGGTGAAATCCTCCTCGTTGCCGATCATGACGTCCACGTGGCGGGCGATCTCGCGGTTGACCTCCTGGGCCCGTTTCTGGCCGCCGATCGACTTCCAGAGGCTGGGCCGGTAGTTGAGGTCGTAGGAGACAATGGTGCCATGTTCCTTGGCCTTCTTGACGCACTCGATGACGAGCTGGGGGGTGGTGTCGGAGAGGGCGGCAAAGATGCCGCCGGTGTGCAGCCAGCGCACGCCGAGCTTGCCGAAGATGTGGTCCCAGTCGAAGTCGCCGGGCTTGAGCTGGCTGGCGGCAGTGTGGCCGCGGTCGGGGATGCCGACGGCGCCGCGCACGCCGAAGCCGCGCTCGGTGAAGTTGAGGCCGTTGCGGGTCACGCGCCCCACCCCGTCGAAGGGTTTCCAGAGGATGAAGTCGGTGGCCACGCCGCCCTGGAGGATGAAGTCCTCGAGCAGGCGGCCGACGTCGTTGTCGGCGAAGGCGGTGGCCACGGCGGTGCGGAGGCCGAAGCACCGGCGGAGGCCGCGGGCAACGTTGTATTCGCCGCCGCCCTCCCAGACCTTGAACTCGCGGGCGGTGCGAATCCGGCCCTCGCCGGGATCGAGGCGAAGCATGATTTCGCCAAGGGCGAGCATGTCGAAGGCGCAGGAACCGGGAGGCTTGATGGTCAGGGAGGGCATGGTGCGGATGCGGATGTCAGGGTTCGGGTCAGGGAATGTCGCGTTGCGGCTTGGCCGCCCGGGGGCGGCAGCGAGCGGGGAAATTGCGAAAAGCAGGCCGGAAACTCAACTGGTTTTTCGCCGCGGCGCGCTCCGCGGCCTGCGGCCAGTTCGCGGTTGGCGTTTTTCCGCAGCCGGCCTACCCTTGCCGCCCATGGCATCCCCGGTCCCCCCCGCGCAACACTGGCTGGTCAAATCGGAACCCGAGGCCTACGCCTGGGCCACCCTGGTCCGCGAGGGCCGCACGGCCTGGACGGGCGTGCGCAACTTCCAGGCCCGGGCCAACCTGCGGGCCATGCGGCGCGGCGACCTCGTCGCCTTTTACCATAGCGTCACGGACAAGCAGGTCGTCGGGGTGGCCCGCGTGGAGCGCGAGGCCTACCCGGATCCCACGGCGGAGGAGGGGGAGTGGTCCTGCGTCGACCTGGCCCCGGTGGAGGCCCTGGCCGCGCCGGTGTCGCTGGAGGCCATCAAGGGCGACCCTGTGCTGGCGGGGATGGCGCTGGTGCGGCAAAGCAGGTTGTCGGTCACGCCCCTGAGCGCGGCCGAATATGCGCGGTTGCTGGATCTCGGCCGGGCCCCGGCCGGCGCCCGGGCGTCCGCGGCAAAGAAAGCGGGCCACCGGTCGGCCGGTGGCCCGGGAAAGCGTCAGGGCGCCTAGGCGCTCAGGACTTGCCGCGCTTGGCGGCCTTCTTGACCTTGACGGCGGCCTGCTTCCGCTTGAGGTAACGGTTGCGGCGGTTGCGCTTTACGACTTTGTTGTACTGTTTTCCCATAAGGCTCTTTACAATGCCGAGGTGTTTCGGATGCTTGGCGGCGAAATATGAAGACGGGCTGGGGCCGCATCAACACCTATTTCCTGCTGGCGGTCGCGTTGCTTGCCGCCGTCGTGGCCGGAGGGGCCGGCTGCTCGGCGGCCCAGAAGGAGCGGCGGCAGCGGAAGTTTGAGCAATCTTCCATCCGCCTGCACCTGCAGGCCAACCCCGATCCCGGCGGCGCCACCACCAACGCCCTGGTCGGGCGCGCCACGCCCTTCGAGGTCGCCATCCAGCGCAACGCCTTCCTCACCGAATTCCAGCTCGACCGCGCCGATCTCTCCGACACCGTCGGCGGCTTTGTCATCGGCCTCCAGTTCACCCCCGAGGGCGCCATCACCCTCGAGCAATACACCACCGCCTATCGCGGCCGGCAGATCGTCATCGGGGCCGAGTTCGGGCCCGTCCGCTGGCTGGCCGCCCCGGTCATCCGCCAGCGCATCACCGACGGCCGGCTCGTCTTCACCCCGGACACCACCCGCGAGGAGGCCGAGCGCATCGTGCGCGGCCTCAACCGGGTGGCCGAGTTGGTCCGCAAGGGACGCAAGTAGTTACGCCATTCCCCCGTGCCCATGACGTGCCCAAGCCTGGAAGTCCGTGCCCGCCCGGCCCGAATGGCCCGCACCGCCCTGCTGGCCGTGGGTTTGCCGTTGCTGTTGCTTCTCCTGCCCGGCGTCTTGGCGGCCCAGCCGTTCGTGTTGCCCACCCCGAACCAGGCCGTCCTGGAGGCCGGGGGGGAGGAACGCTATTTCGTCGGCACGGTGGGCAAACCCTGGCGCAGCGGGACCTTCGGGTGCGTGCGCACCGACGGGCGCCAGATGCACGAGGGCCTGGACATCCGGGCCACCCGGCGGGACGCCCGCGGGGAGCCGCTCGACCCCATCCGGGCCACCGCCGCCGGCACGGTGGCCTATGTCAGCCGTCGCCCCTCCCTCTCGAACTACGGCAATTACCTGGTGCTGCGGCATGTCATCGAGGGCGTGGAAATCCACTCGCTCTACGCGCACCTCTCAAAGATCCGGGCCGACCTCGCCCCCGGCGTGGCCGTGCGGGCCGGCGAGGAAATCGCCACCATGGGCCGGACCAGCAACACGCGGGAGCGCATCTCCACCGAGCGCGCCCACCTGCATTTCGAACTGAACCTGGTGCTGAGCGACCGGTTCATCCCCTGGTACCAGAAGACTTTTCCCGGCCAGCGCAATGACCACGGCTCCTGGAATGGACAGAACCTGTCGGGGCTGGACCCCTGGCGGGTGTTCCAGGCCCAGCAACAGGCCGGGGCCCGCTTCAGCCTGGTGGACTTCATCCGGCGCCAGGACGAGCTGTGCCGCGTGTTCGTGCGGGCCCCCCAGCTGGCCTGGGCCCGGCGCTTTCCCATGCTGGTGAAGCCCAACCCTGCCGCGCAGAAAGAGGGAATCGCCGGCTATGAACTGGCCCTCAATTTCAATGGGTTGCCCTTTGAAGTCATCCCCCGCGCCGCCTCCGAGGTGAAGGCCTCCGCCAAGTCGAAATACGTCCTCCTCTCGGTCCAGGCCGAGGAACAGCAGGAATGCCCGTGCCGCCGCCTCGTCACGCGCGACAAGTCCGGACGCTGGCAACTGGCCGACGCCGGCCTGCACCTGCTGGGCCTGCTGTCGCACTGAGCAGCCCGCCCGTGCCTACTGCCCGCCGCCGGCGTAGTAGGCGTCCACCTTGGCGGCCACGTCCTTGTAGCCGATGTCCACCTCGTAGATCTGCTTGAACTGCTCGATGGCCTCCTCGGCCTTGCCCATCTTCTCCAGCAGCAAGCCCAGCGTGTAGATCATCTCCTTCTTCTCGTCATCGAACGACGGCTTCTCCTTGAGGGCCTCCTGCAGCCGCCGGGCGGCCATGTCGTTCATGCCCTTGGCGGCCAGGCACTGGGCCATGCCGGTCATGGCCTGCAGCCGGCGCTGGGGGTTGGCCTGCGCCTTCTGGAACTCGGCCATGGCCTCGTTGTATTTGCCGGCCGTCAGGTAGAGCTGGGCCAGGTCGAACTTGATCTGGAGGTCGGTCGGGTAACGCTCGGCCCGCCGGCGGGTTTCCTCGAGCTGGAAGATGGCCTTCTCCTGGCGCAGCGCCTCCGCCTGCGCGGCCTGGTCCGGCTGGGTCACGTCGAGTTGGCCGATCTGCTGGTCAATGCGCTTGAGCTGGGTGTCCGTGATCGCCTTTTCCAGGGACGGATCCGCCCCGCCCTCGCTGGCCCGGATCCGCTCATAGTATTCGATGGCCTTGGCGTAGTCCTTTTTCTGGGTGTGGAGCTCGGCGATGCTGCGCAGGGCCTTGAGATTCCGGGGGTCGGCGGCCGCCTGGGCCTCGTATTCGGCAATGAGTTGCTCGGTGCGGTCCTCGCTGCGGATGGTGCGGTTCTGCTGCTCGAGCAGGGCGGCCTCCTCCTTGTTCTTCAGGATGTCCCGGTAGCTGCCGGTGCCGCTGGCCAGCGCCTCATAGCCGCCCTCATGCAGGGTGCGCCGCGCCGACAGGTTCTTTGCGGCGGCGGCAATCTCGGGGCGATGCGGATGGGCCCGCTGCAGGTCGTTGTAAACCTGCTCGGCTTTCACGATGTTCCCTGCCTGCGTCAGGGCCTCCCCGTAGGCCATGGTCAGCGCGTAATCCCGGGGCGCATTCTTGAGCAGGATCTCGTAGGCAAAGCACGCGGTCTTCGGGAAATCCGCCTCCAGGGCGCATTCCGCCAGGATTTTCTGGGCCGACGCGTTGCTGGGGTCGCTGTCCAGCACCTGTTCGGCAATCTGCATGGCCTCAATGGGGTTCCGCCCCTTGGCCAGCTGGGCCTTGGCCAGCAATGGCTGGGCACTGGCCCCGCCCACGATTTTCTTGAAGAATCCGCCCCCCCCGCCGCCGCTTTTCTTGAACTGCGTCACGCGCAGCGCCTGGCGGGCTTCCAGGAAGCCCGGCTCCCGGGACAGCACCTGGGTGAAGAAGGTGCACGCATACTCAAAGTTCTGCTTCTGCAGGGCCTCCTTCCCGCGCTGGAAAAGGTCACGCACGTCGCGCGGAATATCCGTGAGCGATTTGTCAGGCATGGGGAAAAGGTATCAGTGCGACCGGCCGGAGTGCCACTCGAAATCCCCATGACGGCCGTCCCCGGGCATCCCCGGGACGCGCCCGGTCCCGCCGCCGGGTGGCCTGCGGCCTGCGTCGACTTCCGGCCGGTTTCGGTCCAAGCTGGCAGCCGTGCGGACGAGATACCTCGATTACAATGCCACCACGCCGCTGGACCCCGGGGTCCGGGAGGCCATGCTGCCCCACCTCGGCGAGGTCTGGGGCAACCCCTCCAGCGTCCACCAGGTCGGCCGCCGGGCCCGGGCCCTGCTCGACGACGCCCGCGACCGACTGGCCCGCCTGTGGCGCGCCAAGCCCAGCGAGATCGTGTTCACCAGTGGCGGCACGGAAGCCAACAACCTCGCCGTCCTGGGCGCCGCCCGCCTGCGCCGCAACCGGGGCCGCCACCTCGTCACCTCCGCCATCGAGCATCATGCCGTCCTGCATTGCTTCGATTACCTGGAACGCAGGGAAGGCTTTGAGGTCACCCGCCTGCCGGTCAACCGGGACGGTGTCGTCGCGGTCGATGACCTCGCCCGCGCCCTCCGCCCGGATACCGTCCTCGTCAGCGTCATGGCCGCCAACAATGAGACCGGGTCCATCCAGCCGGTCGCCGAGATCGGCTCCCTCTGCCGGGAGCGGGGGGTGTTGTTCCACACGGACGCCGTCCAGTGGTTCGGCAAGGAACCCCTGGCCGGCCTCGACTCCTTCCATGCCGACCTGATCGCCTGTTGCGCCCACAAGTTCCATGGCCCCAAGGGGGCCGGCGCCCTTTACGTCCGGTCACCCCTCCAGCCCGACCCCATCCTCTTCGGCGGCGCCCACGAGAATGAGCGCCGCGCCGGCACGGAAAACCTGGCCGCCGTCATCGGACTGGTCGAGGCCGCGGAACGGTTCCTGCCCACCCCGGTCTTCGCCAGGGAGCACCTGGCGCCGCTGGCCGGGCGCCTGGTTCACCTGGCCGACCGCTTGGCCGACCGCGGCGTGGTGCTGCGCTCGCCCCGCGAACCTGGTCGCCGCCTGGCCAACACGGTGGCCTTCACCGTGCGGGGCGCCGACAGCATGACCCTCCTCGCCGGGCTCGACCTGGAGGGCATTTGCGCGTCCAGCGGGTCGGCCTGCTCGGCCGGTTCGCTCGAGCCCTCCCACGTCATGCGGGCCATGGGCGCCGGACCTGAGGAAGCCAGCGGGCTCATCCGGTTTTCCCTCGGCCGGGAAACCACGGAGGATGACGTCGCTGCGGTGGAACTCGTTCTGCCGCAGGTAATTGAGCGGGCGCAGGCCTAGCATCGCCGCCCGGTCACCCCCACCCGCAGCCCGGCGACGGCAAGGATTTCTCGTGGCAAGGCCCCCCTGCCTGCTAGGCTGGCCCCATGCGCACGGTGATTTATCCCGGCAGTTTTGACCCGCTGACGCATGGGCACCTCGATTTGGTCCAGCGCGCCGCCCGGCTCTTTGACCAGGTCATCGTCGCGGTGGCGGAGAACGAGGCCAAGAGCCCGCTCTTCACCCCCCAGGAACGGGTTGCATTCGTCCAGCAGGCCACCCGGGATCTCCCCAACGTGCACGTGGAATCCTTCTCCGGCCTGCTGGTCGACTACGTCGAACGGCGCGGCGGCCAGGCCGTCATCCGGGGGCTGCGCGCCGTCTCGGACTTCGAGTTCGAGTTCCAGATGGCCCTCATGAACCGCAAGCTCAACGAGCGCGTGGAAACCATCTTCATGATGCCCAAGGAGACCTACACCTTCCTCAGCTCCCGTCTGGTCAAGGAAATCGCCCGCCTGGGCGGCCAGGTCGATCCCTTCGTCCCGGCCGGCGTGGCCGCCGCGCTCCGCCGCAAGTTTGCCGCGAACGTTCCCCCGCCGGGCCCGGTCCAAGGCTGAACCGACCATGTCCCTCCTCGTCAACCTCCGGCACCTCGAGTCCAAGAACCTCCACCTCCGGGGGGAGGCTCCCGCCGCCGCCCTCGACCTGGAGCTCGGCGACGAATTGGTCCGGGTCAGCCAACCCGTCCGCTATGACCTCGAGGTGCAACGGCTGGACTCGGCCCTGCTGGTCCAGGGACGGGTGGAGGGCGTGTTCGATTGCGAGTGTGTCCGCTGCCTGAAACCCTTCCGGCAACCCCTCCGGCTGGACCCGTGGGCCTGCCACGTGGCCCTGGAAGGGGAGGAACAGGCGGTCGTGGCCAATGATTGCGTGGACTTGACGCCCTATTTGCGGGAAGATATTGTCCTCGCCTTTCCGCAGCATCCGCTGTGCAAGCCCGACTGTCGCGGGCTGGGCCCGCCCCCGGGAAAACAACCGGCCGGGATGGAACCGAAGCCGGACCCGGCAACGTCGCCGTGGACCGCGTTGGACAAACTGAAACTGTAAACAAACCAATTTATGGGCGTTCCCAAGCGTAAACCCTCGACCAGCCGCCAGCGCATGCGCCGGGCCTACAACAGCGTCCTCAAGCTCCCCCAGCTGGGCACCTGCCCCCAGTGCGCGGCCCCCGCCATCCCCCACCGCGTGTGCCCCTCCTGCGGGTTCTACAAGGGACGCCAAATCCTGACCGTCACCGCCGGAGCCTGAGTTTTCCGAGGGAGCGCGGCCGTGGTGGACACGGAACGCGCTCTTTCCCTGTATGCGCATCGCGGTCGATGTCATGGGTGGCGACCACGGCAGCGCGGTCGTCCTGGAAGGCATCCGACAGGCTCTCGCGGCCTACCCCCAGATCACGGAGCTCCACGCCGTCGGCCTGCAGCCCGAAATCGAGGCCGGCCTCGAGCGACTGGGCTGCCGCGATCCCCGCCTCCGCATCGTCCACGCCTCCGAGGTCATCACCATGGAGGACAAGCCGCTGGACGCCGTCCGGCGCAAAAAGGACTGTTCCATGGTCCGCGCCATGGAACTGGTCCGCAACGGCCTGGCCCAAGCCGTCATCTCCCCCGGCAACACCGGCGCGCTCGTCGCGTCCGCCACCCTCCGCCTCCGCCGCCTCGAGGGCATCGACCGCCCGGCCATCGCCACCGTCATCCCCGCCCGCCAGGGCCAGTTCCTCCTCCTGGACGCCGGCGCCAACCCCGAGTGCAAGCCCCTCCACTTTGTCCAGTTTGCCATCATGGGCCAGCTCTACTCGCGCGCGGTGCTCGGCCGGGCCAACCCCCGCGTCGGCATCCTCTGCAACGGCACCGAGGAGACCAAGGGCACCGACCTCACCCGCGAGTCCGCCCGGCTCTGCGCCCAGCTCGGGCTCAACTTCGCCGGCTATGTCGAGGGATCTGACATCTTCGCGGGCCGCGTCGATGTCGTGGTCACGGACGGCTTCACCGGCAACATCGTCCTCAAGTCCATCGAGGGGCTTGGCAAGGCCATGCTCGGCATGTTGAAGGAGGAACTGACCGCCACGCCGCTGCGCAAGCTCGGCGCGCTGCTGGCCCGGGGCGGTTTCCAGTCCATCAAGCGCCGCATGGACCCCGAGGCTTACGGCGGCGCGCCCCTGCTCGGCCTCAACGGGACGGTCATCAAGGCCCATGGTTCCGCCCGCGAGACCGCCTTCCGCAACGCCATCCGCGTCGCCACCGAGACCATCCACCACCAGATCAACGAGGCCATCGTTCGCGACACCGCCGCCGCCGCCGAGCGCCTGCGCCAAGCCGCCCCCCCCGCGGATGCCCCCGCCCTTGCATGAGCACGACCCGGACCTTCAAGAACCCCCGCGCCGCCCACGGTTTCCAAGGCCGCTCCTGCTCCATCACCGCCGTCGGTTCCTACGTCCCCGAGAAGGTCCTCACCAATGCCGACCTGGAAAAGCTGGTCGATACCACGGACGACTGGATCACGACCCGCACCGGCATCAAGGAACGCCGCATCGCCGCCGAGGGTGAGTTCACCTCGGACATGGCCGCCCAGGCCGCCCAGCGCGCCATGGACAAGGCCGGCATCACGGCCGACCAGATCGACCTCATCATCGTCGCCACCATCACGCCGGACATGCCCTTCCCGGCGACCGCCTGCCTCGTCCAGGCCAAGCTGGGCGCCCGCCGCGCCGCCGCCTTCGACATCGAGGCCGCCTGTTCCGGGTTCCTTTACGCCCTCGAAATCGGCCAGCAGTTCATCATGTCCCGCATGTACGAGACCGTCCTGGTCATCGGGGCGGAACGACTCTCGTCCATCGTGAACTGGAAGGATCGCAACACCTGCGTGCTCTTCGGCGATGGCGCCGGGGCCGCCATCCTCCAGCACCGGCCCGCCGCCCACGGCCTGCTCACGGCCTGCATGGGCGCCGACGGCGACAAGGGCATGCTCCTGTGCATGCCCGGCGGCGGCAGCCGCGTCCCCGCCACCCCCGACTCCGTGTCCGCCGGCCTCCACTACCTCCAGATGGATGGCAAGGAAACCTTCAAGAACGCCGTCACCGCCATGCAGACGGCCGCCCAGGAGGCCCTCCGGCGCTGCGAGCTGGACATCTCCCAAATCAAGCTGGTCATCCCCCACCAGGCCAACCGTCGCATCATCGACGCCGTCACCGACCGGCTCGGGGTCCGGCCGGAACAGGTCTTCGTCAACCTCGAGCGCTACGGCAACACCTCCGCCGCCTCCGTCGCCATCGCCCTCGACGAGGCTGTCTCCCAGGGCCGCCTCCAGCGCGGCGACCTCGTCCTCCTCGTCGTGTTCGGCGCCGGCCTCACCTGGGCCGCCGCCGTCATCGAATGGTGATGCCGGCTCCCGGCTGCCCACCCCGCGGCAAAAAGAGCTTAAAAGTTTTACTGGAACTCCGATTGACCCCCGGCCGCGGTGTGATAACGTGTTCGCGGTCCGTCCGTATACATACAATCCCATGAGCGCCCGCAAGATTTCCTCCCAGGACCTGGTCCCCTCCGTCTCCGTCCGCGCCAGCACCACCCAGTTGGAGCTGTCCTCCGCCGCCGTGCGCGTGCGCAAGAACGGCATCGAGTTCCGCAGCCAGAACGCCATCCCGGTCTGGACCGAGATGACCGTGGCCATGCAGGTTCCGCAGGTGGAGATGGAGGAGAACCACGGCAAGCTCATCAAGGTGGACAAGAAGGTGACCTTCAACGGGGTGGTCGTCGCCTGTGACGGCAACCGCCACGCCGGCTACGCCGTTTCGATGCTCTTCACCAACGTGCCCAGGACCTCCCAGGCGCACCTTGACGCGCTGGCGCAGGCCCGGTGACCCCCGGTTTTTCCCCTGTCTGAAAAGGCTGCCCCGTCCCGGGCAGCCTTTTTGTTTTGCGCCCGGCCTGGCCGGGGGCCCGCGCTCAGTTCACGAAGGCGGTCTCGTTGGCCAGCATGAGGGCGTGGGCGTATTCGGCCCAGGCGTTGAGGGGACGGACATCGCGCGCGCCGGCCTGGCGGGCGGCGGCGGCGGCCAGGGCCGCCTCGCGCTTGGCCTTCAACCCCGGGTCGGTCCGGAAGGGGATGACCTTGTCCGGCCTGCCGCCGGGGGCGGCCGCCACCGGGCGGGCGGGCGTCGGCCGGTCCTCCGGCGTGGCGGCGTCGGCCACGAACTCGAGGCCCAGTTGCAGTTCCTCCGGGCGGGGCGGGCGCTGGTAAAGGATGGCGTAGAGGCGGCGGATGCGGTCCTCGTCGGTGCGGCAGGCCTTCACGTCCGGGCGTTCCACGAGGTGGCGGGCCTGCTCGACCACCAGCGGGCTGTTCATGAGATACAGGGCCTGCTGGGGCACGGTGGTCTGGTGCCGCTTGCCGGTCGGGAGGTCGGGGGTGGCAAAGTCGAAGTGGTTGAACACCTCGGGCAGATCGCTGCGGTCGACCAGGCCATAGACGGTGCGCCGGGTGGTGTAGCCAATATCGATGGCCCGGCGGCTGGGCTCGAGGGCCACCGCAATCATGCGGTTCCGCCCCGTGCCGCTGGCCAGGGGCACCGGCTTGCCATACATGTTGGTGTCCAGGCGGCCCCCAAAGGCGAGCAGGGAGTCCCGCAGCGGTTCAAACTCGAGCCGGCGAAGGTTCGCCCGCCACAGCAGCTTGTTGAACGGGTCCACCCGGGCGTGCCGGGCGTTGTCCGCGCTGGCCTGCTGATAGGTCGCCGAGGTCATGATCAGCCGGTGCATGGCCTTGACTGACCACCCGCCCTGCATGAAACGCCCGGCCAGGTAATCGAGCAACTCCGGGTGCGTCGGCGCGGCCCCCATCGTCCCGAAGTCGTCCGGGGTGGCCACCAGGCCGACCCCGAAATGGTGCTGCCAGAGGCGGTTGACCATGACGCGGGCAGTCAGCGGGTTGGACTCGCTGGCGATGGCGTTGGCCAGTTCCAGGCGCCCGCTGCCCAGGGTGAAGCGGGGACGGTTGGGCCCGGACAAAATCTCGAGGAACCGGCGCGGCACCACCTCCCCCTTGTTCTCCGCCTCGCCCCGGATGAAGACGGGGGAATCCTTCGGGCGCGGGTTGTCCACCAGGGTCATGGCCCGCATCGGGGACCCCGCATGGGTCAGGTCGAGCGCATCCACCCGGCTCAGGACCTGGATGCGTTCCCGGATCAACTGCTGGCGCTCCCGGTTGTCGAGTTTGCGCGCCCCCACGCGCAGCTTTTCCTCCACCCCGGTGACCTCCTTCTCCAGCGCCATGCGCTTCTTGTAGTAGTCCGCGTAGTCCGGGTTCCGGGTCGGATCCCCCACGATCGGCATGATGTCCGGCTCCGTCGAACTGGCGAAGACCCCGTGCAGCGAGTAATAGTCGCGCGTTGGAATGGGGTCGAACATGTGGTCGTGGCAGCGGGCGCAGCTCACGGTCAGGCCCAGGAATCCCTTCGTCACCACGTCAATCCGGTCATTGATGATGTCGTTGGCGTTGTTCTGGAACCGCTCCCCCACCGTCAGGAAACCCATCGCCGCCAGCATCGACTTGTCCCGGGCCGACGCCGGCAGTTTGTCGGCCGCCAACTGTTCCAGGATGAAGCGGTCATACGGCTTGTCCTCGTTGAACGACCGGATGACGTAATCCCGGTAGGTCCAGGCAAAGGGATACGTGGGTGTGTCGCGCTGGCGCCGGATGTCCCCCTTGGTGTCCGAATAACGGGCCACGTCCAGCCAGTGCCGCCCCCAGCGCTCCCCATACCGCGGCGAGGCCAGCAGGCGGTCAACCACCCGGGCAAAGGCGTCCGGGGACGGGTCCGCCACAAAGGCCTCCGTCTCCTCCGGGGTCGGCGGCAGGCCAATCAGGTCGTAGGTCGCCCGCCGAATCAGGGTGCGGCGGTCGGCCGCCGCGGAAGGATGCAGGCCGGCGGCGGCCAGCTTCTCCCCGATGAAGGCATCAATGGGATGCCGGGAGGCCAACCCCGCCACGGCCGGCACCTGCGGCTCCCGCACCGGCTGGAAGGCCCAGTGGTCCTTCCCATCCGCCTTGGCCTGGGCGCGCGCGGCGCCTCCCGGCGGGCCCGTGCGCGGATCCGGCGCCCCCATCTTGACCCACGCCACCAGGTCCGCGATCTGCGCGTCGGTCAGCTTCTCGCCCTTGGGTGGCATCTGCAGGTCCGGATCCGCCTGGCGGACGGCCTTGATGAGCAGGCTCTTGTCCGGATCCCCAGGCACGATGGCCGGGCCGCTGTCGCCGCCCTTGAGCAGGCCATCGCGGGTGTCGAGGAGGAGTCCGCCCTTCACCTTGAGGCCCTCGCTGCCATGGCACTTGTAGCAGTGCCGGGACAGCACGGGACGGATCTTCGACTCGAAGAATTCCGTTTGCTGCGGCGTGAGCGCCGCGGGGGACGGGGCGCCGTGCGCGGGGAGCACCGCGGCCGCCGCGGCCGCCGTCGCCGCGAGGCCGCCCAGCCACTGGCGCCGCCAGGCGGCCCGGATCGGCAAAAGGGGGCGTGGGCTCATGCGAGGATGCCTTTCACCACGTCGCCCGCCACGTCGGTCAGGCGGAAGTCCCGGCCGTTGTAGCGGAAGGTCAGCTTCTCGTGGTCGAAGCCCAGCAGGTGCAGGAGGGTGGCGTGCAGGTCATGCACGTGGACCCGGTTGGTCACCGCGCTGGCCCCGAACTCGTCGGTGGCGCCATAGATCGTCCCGCCCTTGACCCCGCCGCCCGCCAGCCAGGTGGTGAAGGCCTTGTTGTTGTGATCGCGGCCGGGGTTGTCGCCGCCGTTGCGGTCCCGGGTCGGCTTGCGCCCGAACTCGCCGCCCCACATCACCAGCGTGCTGTCGAGGAGCCCGCGGTCCTTCAGGTCCTTCAGGAACGCCGCCAGCGGCGCGTCGATTTCGCCCGCGCTCCGGGGCAGGCGTTCCTCGATGTCCTGGTGGTGGTCCCAGCCGCCGGCCCAGACCTGCACCATGCGCACCCCGCGCTCAATCAGGCGGCGGGCAATCAGCAACTGCACGCCCTGGGCCGTCCTTCCGTAGAGGTTCCGGACGTGTTCCGGCTCGCGGCTGACATCGAAGGCGTCCGTCGCCTCCGCCTGCATCTTGTAGGCCATCTCGAACGACTCGATGCGGGCCTCCAGTTGCTCGTCCTTCTGGAGGTTCTGGGAATGGAGGGCATTGAGCTTGTGGACGAGGTCGAGCTGCTTGCGCTGCTCCTTCACCCCGAGGAAGGGGTTGCGGATGTTCTCCACCATCTGCTCCACGGAGGGGCTCTTGGTGTTGATGCTGGTGCCCTGGAACAGCCCGGGCAGGAAGGAGGCCTGCCAGTTGGTGGCGCCGCCGGGCGGGGTGTTGCCCGGGCGCAGGGAAATGAAGCCCGGCATGTTCTGGTTCTCCGTGCCGAGGCCGTAATAGACCCACGAACCCAGGCTGGGCCGCGAGAAGCGCAGGGACCCCGTGTTCATGAACATGGTGGCCACGTCATGGGCCGGGATGTCCGTGTAGCAGGACCGGATCACGGCCAGGTCATCGACGTGCGCCGCCAGCTTGGAGAAGACCTCGCTGACCTCGATGCCGGCCCGGCCGTATTTGCGGAACTGGAAGGGCGAACCGTAGGCCACCCCGTTGCCGCCGGGGATGGCTTTCCCGTTCTGGCGGGTGAGGGCGGGCTTGGGATCCCAGGTGTCCACCTGCGAAGGCGCTCCCTGGGCAAAGATGTGCACCAGGTGCCTGGCCTTGGCCGGGAAATGGGGCTTGCGCGGGGCCATGGGGTTCTGGCCGAGGTCCACGCCGGTGCCCGCCGCGAGGGCGCGAGCCGGGCCCACCAGGCTGTCCCCCAGCAGGGTGGCCAGGCCCAGGGCCCCCATCCCCATGCCGAACCGGTTCAGGAAGGCCCGGCGGGTCAGGCAGAGATCCTCCGGCTGCAGGGTGTGGTTGCGGATGAACTCAGGATCGAACTGGTGGGGCTCGGGTCGGCTCATGGCGGTGGTCGGTTGAAACGGGGCCAGATCAGCGGCGCGTCAGACGGGCTTGGTCCCGGAAGGTATCAGGAAAGTCCCGCTATCCCATCGGAATTTTCAGCCCATCCCCGCAGGGGGCGGGTCGCCGCCCCCGCCCACCCGCCCGGGCCGACGGGGTATTTGGTTGCCCGCGCGCGGCGCCCCCACCCAAAATGGCCCCCGGCATGCTCCAGTATCACCAATTGCTCCGCCTCGTCCTTGACGAGGGGAAGTTCAAGGCCGACCGCACCGGCACCGGCACCTACTCGGTCTTTGGCGCCCAGGCCCGCTTTCCGCTGGGCGACGGGTTCCCGCTGCTCACCACCAAGAAGCTGCACCTCAAGTCGATCCTCCATGAGCTGCTCTGGTTCCTGCGCGGCGACACCAACGTCAAGTACCTCAAGGACCATGGGGTGACCATCTGGGACGAGTGGGCGGACGCCCAAGGCAACCTCGGGCGCGTCTACGGCGCCCAGTGGTGCGACTGGCGAACCGCCGACGGGCGGTCCATCCACCAGATCGACCGCGTCATCGAGCAGATCCGGACCAATCCCGACAGCCGCCGGCTCATCGTGAGCGCATGGAACGTGGGCGAGATCGAGCAAATGGCCCTGCCGCCGTGCCACACCTTGTTCCAGTTCTTTGTGCAGGACGGCGCGTTGTCCTGCCAGCTCTACCAGCGCAGCGCCGACCTGTTCCTTGGGGTGCCCTTCAACATCGCCTCCTATGCCCTGCTCACCCTGATGGTGGCCCAGGTGACCGGGCTCCGGCCGGGGACGTTCGTGCACACCTTCGGGGATCTGCACCTCTACGCCAACCACCTCGAACAGGCCAAACTGCAACTGACCCGCGAGCCCCGTCCGCTCCCGCAGATGCGCCTCAACCCGGCGGTGCGGAACATCCATGACTTCAAGTACGAGGACTTCGAGCTGGTCGGCTACGACCCCCATCCATCGATCAAGGCGCCCATCGCGGTGTAAGGGGGGCGGACGGGCTGGGGGAAGTTGGAACCCCAACACCCTCGTCGCAGCAAACAAAGCCTTGAAGCAAATCCCCGGCCTGCCTAGCCTGTTCCCTGCGGTTGCACGCTTAGCTCAGCGGTAGAGCACATCCTTCACACGGATGGGGTCGCAGGTTCGAAACCTGCAGCGTGCACCATCCTGCCGCCGCCTTCCCCCTCCCGTCCGCCCTCCCCCCCGGGAGGAGATTTCGGCGCCCCTACTGATCCCACAACGGCGCCAGGTCGGGATCCTCCAGGGCCTGGGCCCGGATGGCCTTGCGGTCCCCGAGTTTCATGGATTGGGCAAGCCAGTCACGGGCCCCGGTGAGGTCTCCCAGCTGGCAGCAGTAGCAGGCGAGGTTGTAGGGGAAGATCCATTCCTTGGGAAACCGGTCGATGACCTTGAGCAGGGTCTGGTGGGCTTCCTGGGTGCGCCGCAGTTCGTGCAGGGCATAGGCGAGGTTCACCCACGAGGTGGGGTATTCAGGGGCCCGGGTGGTCAGGGCGCGGGCGACCTCCACGCAGTCGGTCCACGACTTGGCCCGCGCCAGGATGTTCCAGCGAACCTCAAGGACGGCCGGATGGCTGCGGGCGGCGGCCGGCAGGGCTTCCAGCTCCGCCTCGGCCTCGTCGGGGTTGCCCAGCTCGAGCCAGCCCTGGGCGGCACGCAGCCGGTGCAGTTCGGTCGCGGTCAGTTCCACGCCCCTTTTTGGTGCGGGAAAGGCGGCGCGTCAACCATGGGGGCGGGGGAGGGCGCCGCCCTGCTTGACGGCCCCGGCGCGAAGCGGTTCCCTGTGGGCACCGCAGGTGGCTTCCCCGGTTTCCCTGGCCATCCACGCCCCATGTCCCAATCCCTCGAAGAACTCCTCGAACAAAGCCGCGCCGAGCTGCTCGACCTTTCCACGCGCAACCGGCTGCTTGCCCTGCCTGGACCCGGCCGTGCCGCCAAGGTCCTCCACGTGCGTGATGAGCGCAGCGCCGAGGTCTACCGCCTGCTCGTGACCGAGGGGAAGGCGCTGTCCTTCCTGCCGGGCCGTCCCCCGGCCGTCCCCGCCGCCGCGCCGGGGGGGGTGGATGTCCTGGACGCGGCGGCGGAGTCCAAGGCCGAGGACACGGAGGAGACCGGCCTGCCCCAGCCGGAGGAGCAGGAAGAGATCCCGTCCGGCGGCCCGGCCCGGCGCCATGTCGACAGCCGGCTGCAGACCGCCCTCAGCCCCGAAGCCCTGCAGACCCGCCTGCTGTCGCTCTACCGCGACGCGCGCACGATGCTCGAGGAGCAGGGTGTCAACATCCTCTACCTGGCCCTGGGGCAGCTGGTGTGGTTCGAGGCGGACAAACCCGCGACGCCGCGCCTGGCCCCGCTGGTGCTGGTGCCGGTTGCGCTCGGGCGCCGCACCGCCGCGGACCGGTTCTTCATCCAGTGGCTGGGCGAGGAGGTGCAGGAGAACCTGTCCCTGCGGGCCAAGCTGCAGCAGGACTTCGGCCTCGAGCTGCCGGCGTTTCCCGTGGATGAGGAGTTTGACCTGCCGGCCTACCTGCAGGCGGTGGCCGGGGCCGTGCAGGGCCAGCCGGGCTGGGAAGTCCGGCCGGACGGCATGGCGCTGGGCTTCTTTTCCTTTGCGAAGTTTCTCATGTACCGGGACCTGGACCCCGCCTGCTGGCCGGAGGACCGCGGCCTGCTGGCGCATCCCCTGGTCGCAGGCCTCCTCCGCGACGGGTTCCCCGCGGCCGAGCCTTCCCTGTCCGAGGCGGCGTCATTGGACGAGGCCATCCCGGTGACCCGCCTGGACCATGTCGTGGACGCGGACTCCTCGCAGACGCTGGCCATCGAGGCCGTGCGCGAGGGCCGCAGCCTGGTCATCCAGGGTCCGCCCGGCACCGGCAAGAGCCAGTCCATCTGCAATCTCATTGCCACCGCCGTGCTGGATGGGAAGCGGGTGTTGTTCGTCTCCGAGAAGCTGGCCGCGCTGGAAGTGGTCCAGCGCCGGCTGCAGCGCGAGGGCCTGGGCGACTTGTGCCTGGAACTGCACAGCCACAAATCCAACAAGCGGGCGGTGCTGGAGGAGATCGCGCGCACGTGGCAGCTCACGCCCCCGAGGGACACCGGGCTGGAGGCGCTGGTGCCGAGGCTGGAGCGGCGACGCGAGGGGTTGAACCGGCATGTGCAGCTGCTGCACGAGAGCCGGTTGCCCAGTGGCCTCAATCCCTATGCCGTGCTCGGCGGGCTGGCGCGCCTGGGTCGCCAGGGCGAGACGGCCGCCGCCGGCGTGGAGTTCCCGGACGCCCTGGCCTGGACCCGCGAAGACCTGGAGGAGCGCCGCCAGTGGGTGGCCGGCCTGGCCGGGCGCATCGCGGCCATGGGGTTGCCCGCCGCGCACCCGTGGCGCGGCGTCACCTGCCCGGTCGTGCTCAACACCGACCTGCCCGCCCTCGGGGATCGCATCCGATCCCTGGTCGAGGCGGTGGCCGCCCTGCGCGAGGCGGCGGGGTTGCTGGCGGCCGGCCTCGGACAACCGGCGGTGGAAACCGTGCAGGCCATCCAGCAACTGGTGCGGGTCGGGCAGCATGTGGGCACCGCACCGGCGGTCGATCGCCAGGCGCTGGTCCACGGGGTCTGGGACGCCGGCCTGGAGGGGTTGCAGGATCTGCTGGCGGAAGGGGAGAAGTTCCGGCAGGCCACGGCCGCGTTGGAGGGCCGGGTCACCGAGGTGGCGTGGGAGCAGGACCTGGCCCCGGCCCGCGCCCAGATCGCGGCGCACGGGGGTTCCTGGCTGCGGTTCCTGAACGGCGACTACCGGCGCGCGCTGGCGGCCCTGCGCGGGGTGGCGGTGGGGCCCTTGCCCAAGGGACTTGAGGCGCGCCTGGCGCTGGCGGACTCGCTGGTGGCCGGGCAGCGGGCCCTGCGCGCGCTGCAGGCCGGGGACAGCCTGGGGCAGGCGGCGTTTGGGTCGCTGTGGCGGCGCGAGCGCACGGCCTGGGCGCAGGCGGGGGCGGTGCTAGACTGGGTCCGGCACCAGCGCGAGGCGGGCCTGGGCGGCGAGTTCCGGCGCGTGTTTGCGGGGGTGACGGACCCGGCGCGCGTGGCGGAACTGGCGCGGGGTTGCGCGGAGGCGCTGCGGGTGGCGCAGGAGCGTTGGGAGGGCTTGGGCCGGCTGTTGCAGCTCGATTACGGGGCGGCCTTTGGGGTGGCGGAGCCCGGACAGGTGCCCCTGGCCACGCTGGCCGAGCGGGCCGCCCGCTGGATGGAGGCCCTCGAGGAATTGTCGCGCTGGAACCAGTATCATGCCCAGGCCGGGCGGGCGCGGGCGGCGGGTTGCGCGGCGCTGGTGGAGCGGCTGGAGGACGGTCGGGTGCCGGCCGGGGAGGCGGCGGTCGTCTTTGACCGGATCTACCTGACCCAGGCGGTGCGGGAGTTCATGCGGCGGCACCCGGAGCTGGCGCAGTTCGACGGGGTGCAGCACGAGCAGCACCGCGACGAGTTCCGGCAGCTGGACCGGGAACGCCTGCGGCTGTCGCGTTACCGGGTGCTGGCGGCGCATGCGGACGGGCTGCCCGCCGGGGGCGGGGTGGGTCCGGCCGGGATTGTGCAGGGGGAGATGGAGCGCAAGCGCGGGCATCGCCCGGTGCGGCGGCTGCTGGCCGACGCGGGTTCCATTGTGCAGGCGATCAAGCCGGTCTTCATGATGAGCCCGTTGTCCGTGGCGCAGTTCCTGGCCCCGGGGGCGGTGGAGTTTGATTTGCTGGTCATTGACGAGGCCAGCCAGGTCCAGCCGGTGGACGCGCTGGGCGCCATCGCCCGTTGCCGGCAGATCGTGGTGGTGGGGGACAGCCGGCAGCTGCCGCCCACGCGGTTCTTTTCGCGCATGACCTCCAATGCGCCCGGGCCGGAGGCGGAGGACGAGTCCGGGGCGGCCCAGGTGGCCGACCTGGAAAGCATCCTGGGCCTGTGCCTGGCGCGCGGGTTGCCGCAGCGGATGCTGCGCTGGCATTACCGCAGCCGGCATCACTCGCTGATTGCCGTGTCCAACCGCGAGTTCTACGACAGCCGCCTGTTCATTGTCCCCAGCCCCCAGGCGGCTGCCGCCCACCTCGGCCTGCGCTTTCATCCGGTGCCCGACGGCGTGTTCGACAGCGGCGGCACCGGCAGCAACCGGGTCGAGGCCCGCGCGGTCGCCCAGGCCGTCCTCGAGCACGCGCGCCGCGATCCCGGACTCAGCCTTGGCGTGGCCGCCTTCTCGGTCGCCCAGCAGCAGGCCATCCTCGATGAACTCGAGCTGCTCCGGCGCGCCCATCCCGGCACGGAACCCTTCTTCACCGCCCACCCGGACGAGCCCTTTTTCGTGAAGAACCTCGAGAACGTCCAGGGCGACGAGCGCGACGTGATCTTCATCTCCGTCGGCTACGGCCGGAACGCCCAGGGCGAGTTCTTCATGCGGTTTGGGCCGCTTGGCCAGGCGGGTGGCGAACGCCGGTTGAATGTGCTCATCACCCGCGCCAAGCGGCGCTGCGAGGTGTTCTCCTCGATCACGGCCGAGGACATCGACCTGGCGCGCGCGCCCGGCCGCGGGGTGGCCGCACTCAGGACGTTCCTGCACTACGCCCGGACCGGACAGCTGGACGCCACCACCGCCGCCGGGCCGGAGCCGGGCAGCGAATTTGAGGAGGCCGTCCAGGCCGCGCTGACCGGCCTCGGGCACACGGTGGATCGCCGGGTGGGCGTGGCCGGGTTCTACGTGGATCTCGCCGTGCGCGATCCGCGCCAGCCGGGCCGTTACCTGGTGGGCATTGAGTGCGACGGCCCCACCTACCAGGCGTCCCGGTCCGCCCGGGACCGGGACCGGCTTCGCCAATCCGTGCTCGAGGGCATGGGATGGACGCTGCACCGCCTCTGGAGCACCGACTGGTTCCAGCGCCCGGAACACGAGCGGCGCCGGGTGCAGGAGGCCATCGAGCGGGCCCAATCCGGGCCCGCGCCGGGCGCGACGCTGGCCCCGCTCCCGGTGGTGCCGGCGGCGTCCGCGCCCCCGTCCCCCGCGGCGCCGGCGCCCATCCCGCGGGAGGCCGGGTCGTCGGCGCGCGGGGCGGACGACCTCGGCGGCTTCGCCCAGCCCTACCGCGAGGCGTCGTTTCGCGTGCCGTCCGGCCGGGATCCGCACGAGCTCGATCTGCGGGAGATGGCGGACCTGGTGCTGCGCATCGTGCGGGCGGAGGGCCCGGTGCACGAGGAGGAGGTGGTGGTGCGCGTGCGCGACCTGTGGGGCCTGGGCCGGGCGGGCAGCCGGGTGCAGGACGCGGTGGCGGCAGCCATCCAGTCGCTGCGGCGCGACGGGCGTTGCCAGCAGGCGGAGGGATTCCTGCACGTGCCCGGGGAACCCGTGGTGGTGCGCCGCCGGGATGACGTGTCGTCGCCCGGCCTGCGCAAGCCCGAGCTGCTGCCGCCCGCGGAAATCGCCGCGGCCATCCTGGCGCTGATTGACGCGCACCACGGGGCCACGACGGAGGAACTGCCGACTGCGGTGGCGCGCGTGTTCGGGTTCAAGTCCACCAGCCCCCTGCTGCGGGCCGCCGTCGAGGACGCCACCGCCACCCTGCGGGCCGGCGGCGTGCTCAGCGAGTCCGGCGGCATGCTCAAGCGGTCGACCCCGGCCTGAGCGGCCTGCCGGCAACGGTCCGCGCTATGGCAGGTAGAGGCGGGGCACCAAGTGGCGGCCCACGATGAAGATGCCGGAAAGGACCGCGATCGCGAGGCCGGCGGCGAGGAAGGCGGCGGAGAGGCCGAACCGGTGGCCGAAGGAGAGGATGCGGCCCTCGTTGGTCCTGGGGTCGTAGGCCACCTTGATCCGTTCGCCCACGAAGAAACCGGCCGGTTGCGAGCTCCAGGAGCGGGTGAACTCATGTTCCTGCCCTTGCTTGTCCCGGAAGGTGACCCGGGGCTTGTAGGAGGTGCCCCCCTTGGACCCGCGGGTGGCGATCAACTGGACCACCGTGCCTTCGGTGACCGTGGCGGCCTTGAGCCAGGTGTGCTCGCGCATGACGAGGGTGGTGCCGAGCACGCTGAGGGCGGCGCCGACCCAGAAAAGGATGTTCCAGACCATGGGGGGAAGAGGGTGGATGGTTGGGCGCCATTAAGCACCCTCGGCCGGGTTCCGGCAAGGGCGGCGCGCGGGCGTCCCGCCCGCTTCAGCCGAACTGTTTTCCCAAGGGTCAAACCCTCAGGGCATCCTTTCGCCTGGCACGTCGCCCCCATTAAGCGCACGGGACGCCCGCCCGCCGGTCAGCGGCGATCCTGGGGTTTGCCGGGCAGGTCCCCCCGGCGGTAGGCGTCGAGGTAACGGTTGAGCAGGGCGGCCTGATCCGGCTTCAGCTTGGACTTCCGGTTCATCTTGTCCATCCACGTCCGCCATTCCGGCTCGGTGTAACCCTTGGGCTCGTAGAACTGGTGGCATTTGGCGCATTTGGCCACGTAGACGCCGCGGGCGGCGGAGAGTTCCCGGGGTTGCAGGCCGCCGACGGTGGCCGCCGCCGCAACGGCGGGCAACCAGGACAGGGCGAGGAGCGCCGCGATGGCCGGGGCGGGGCGCATGGGGCGGCTCAGAACCCGATGCCGAACAGCAGCCGGATGTTCAGCCGCTCATGTCCGGCGAGATCGAGGCTGCTGCTGCCGTCCTCAACCCCGTTGTGATTCCAGCCGCGGATTTGGGGCATGACCGTGAGGGCCGCCCACCATTTTTCCTGGCGGTAGCCGACGACCGGTCCCATGAACAGGGCGGTTTCCTCCCATTCCTCATACTCGGAAATGACGCTTTCGCTGCGCACTTCCAAGCCGAGCGACCAATGGTGCCCGAGGTCACGGGTCAGGCCGAAGCTGGCCCCGGCCTTGCCCTCCACGGTCTCGAGGTTGTCCTCCCATTCCGTCTCATGCTCCAGGTTCAGGGCCCATTTCCAGTTTCCATGGCGCTGGCCGAGGATGATCTTCTGCTCGACCGCAGCCTCCTCGCCCGAGTAACGGCCCTCGAGGTAGAGGGTGACGCCAATGGGGTGGTCGGCGGGGTTGACCACGTTGAACCGGTTCTCGAGGGAAAGGCCCTTCCAGACGAAGTCCGAGATGTCCCCCCCGGCGGCGTCGCGGTAGCTTTCCGCCTTCTCGTTGAGGTAGAGGGCGGCCGTGTAGTAATCCGTGACCCCGTATTCCAGCTCCTGGCGGAGGTCCCAGCGATTGTAGTTTTCCTTCCCCACCTCCTCGCTGCGGCCGGCACGCAGGGTGGTCCAGTTCTCGAACTCCAGCGCCCCGGCCGGGAGCGTCTCGGGCTCGTAGACATAGGTGAAGCGGCGCTCGTGGGCCGGGAGGGCGGCGGTGCCCAGCCCCAGGGCCAGGAGGGTGAGCGGAAGGAGGTGTTTGCTGTGCATGGGGCGCAGTCTGCCCGAGTCCTGCCGGTCGGCGCTAACGGTCGCTTGCGAATTGTTGTCGGCCGCTTGCGGTTCCTGGGTCCCCGGCCGCCCGGGTCCTGCAGATCGTGCTTCCCAAACCGGCGCATCACGGCCGAAACTCCGCGGCCATGAACCACGTGGACCCGGCCTGGAACGAACTGCGCGACCTGCTCAAGAAGAAGAGCATCTTCTACGGGGACTTCACCCTGGCCTCGGGGGCGAAGAGCAAATTCTACTTCGATTGCCGGCTGACCACCCTGGACGGGCGCGGGGCGACCCTGGTGGGCACGCTGCTGCATGCGTTGATCCGGCGCGAGGAGGCGGCGCGCGGGCTGCGGTTGGACGGCGCGGGCGGGCTGACCATGGGGGCGGATCCGCTGGCCCTGGCAACGGCGATGCGGTCGCAGGCGGCGGGCGATGCGCGTCCGCTCAACGCCTTCTGCGTGCGCAAGGCGCCGAAGGCGCACGGGCAGGGGCGCCAGGTGGAGGGGAATTTCAAGAGCGGCGACACCGTGGTGGTGCTGGACGACGTGGTGACGCGCGGGGACTCGACCCTGGCGGCCATCGAGGCCGTGCAGCGGGAGGGCGGCAAGGTGGCCTTCGTGGCCGTGCTGGTTGACCGGCAGGAGGGCGGGCGCGACAAGATCGAGAAGCTGGGCTTCCCGGTGGTCTCGTTGTTCAAGCGCGACGACCTGCTCGATCCCGCCAGGCTGGCCTGAGGGCGGGCGGGGCGCGCCCGCCTCATTCCTCGCTGAAGAGGTATTCGAGGTCGGTCTGGCTGAGGCTCTTGGCGAAGCCCTCCTCGCCGAGGACATCGGCGATGGCCTGCGCCTTGCGCTGCTGGAGATCCCAGATTTTTTCCTCGACCGTGCCCGGGGTGATGAGGCGGTAGGCGTGGACGGTGCGGGTCTGGCCGATGCGATGGCTGCGGTCGATGGCCTGGGCCTCGACGGCGGGGTTCCACCAGGGGTCGTAGAGGACGACGTAGCTGGCGTTGGTGAGGTTGAGGCCGGTGCCGGCGGCGCGGAGGCTGAGGAGGAAGACGGCGGCCTGCTGGTCGTCCTGGAACCCCTGCACGACGGCCTGGCGTTCCTTGGTTTCGCCGGTGAGGACGTGGGTGGAGACGCCGCGGGTTTTGCACTCGGCCTCGAGGAGGCGGAGCATCTGGACGAACTGGGAGAAGATGAGGACCTTCTGGCCCTCCTGGAGCAGGGGCTCGAGCAGCTCGAAGAGGGTGTCGGTCTTGCCGCTGATGGAGTCGTTGCCGACGAGCTGGGGGTGGCAGCAGATCTGGCGCAGGCGGGTGAGGGCGGCCAGCACGTGCATCTTGGACTTGGCCAGGCCCTTCTCGGCCACGGCCTGCATGACCTGATCGCGGCTGCGGCGCAGCTCGGCCAGGTAGAGCCTGCGCTGGGCCTCGCCCAGCTCGCAGTCGCGCCGGACCTCGATGCGGTCGGGGAGATCCTTGGCCACCTGGCTCTTGATGCGGCGGAGCATGAGGGGGCGGAGCTTCGCGCTGAGGCGGCGGCGCGCGATGCGCTGGGCGTCCACGCCCTCCTCCCCGTCGCCCTTCGGCTCGTAGGTCTGGGTGAAATGCTCCTGGGTGCCGAGGTAGCCGGGCTGGATGAAGTCCGTGATGCTCCAGAGGTCCATCAGCCGGTTTTCCAGCGGGGTGCCGGTGAGGGCCAGGCGCTGGTCGGCCTTCAGCTGCTTGACCGACTGGGTGACCTGGGCGGTGGGGTTCTTGATGAACTGGGCCTCGTCGAGGATGACGGCGCTGAAGGGGAACTTCTGCAGGTCGTTGAGGTCGCGCCGGAGCAGGGCGTAATTGGTGACGATGATGTCGTGCTGGGGGATCTGCTTGCGCAGGTTGTGGCGGGCGGCGCCGCTCTGGAGCACGAGGACCTTGAGGTGGGGCGTGAACCGCTCCGCCTCGCGCCGCCAGTTGTGGAGGACGGAGGCCGGGCAGATGACGAGGGCCGGCTTGGACTTTTTCCCCTGGTGTTCCTTGAGCCAGGCCAGCCAGGACAGGGTCTGCAGGGTTTTCCCGAGGCCCATGTCGTCGGCCAGGATGCCGCCGAGGCGGGTCTCGGTGAGGTGGCAGAGGAAGTTGAAGCCCTCCTTCTGGTAGGGGCGCAGCTCGGCCTGGATGCCGGAGGGCAGGCCCTGGTCGGGAATGCCCTCGAAGTTGGCCAGCTTCTGCTTCAGCGCCTTGGCCTCCGGGCTGTCGCTGAAGCGCTTGAGGCCGGCGTCGTCGAGGTGCGCGGCCTGCTCGAGTCCCAGCTTCACCGTGGTGGGGCTGAGTTCGTCGACGCCCAGATCGGCCATGGTCTCATGGGCAATCTGCACGGCCTGGGTGTCCAGCTCGACCCAGCCGGCGTCAGGCAGCTTGACGAACCGGCTGGTGGCCACCGCCAGGCGCTGCAGGTCGGCCGGCGTCAGCTTCATGCCCTCCTGCTCCCACTCGGTCGACACGCTGAACCAGTCGATGCCGCTGCCCTTGACCACGAGCATGGGCTTGAGCTGGCGCGGGGAGAGGAAGAGGCGCTGGAAGGCGGGGTTGCCGAGGTATTCGGCCTGGCGGGGCTTGTCCGGCCAGGCCCGCGAGAGGGTGCCGAGGAAGGCCTCGTTCGCGTCGCCCACCCACATCCCGGGCTCGGGCGTGAACCAGTCCAGCCGCCGCAGCCATTCCACCGCGGCGTCCAGGCGCGGGTCCTCCAGCACCTCCGGCTTGTCGGACTTGCGGGCGCCGGGGGTGTCGAGGGTCCATTCCTGGCCGGTCCAGTGCCAGACGCTGCCATCACGCTCGCTGCGCGCGAGCAGGCGCAGGCGGACGGTTTCCTCGGTCAGCTCGAAGAGGAACTGCGGCTGGGCCCGGTGCGAGACGCACAGCTGTTCCCAGTCCACCTGGCCCTGGCCGTGGTTCCGGCGCAGCTGGGTCCGGAAACGATGGCTGAGCTTGCGCACGGGCACGCTGGGGTTCTCCGCCCAATACTCGAGGAGGGAGGCCGGCGGGACGTTGCGCAGCAGGTAAAAGGTGTTGCCCAGGAGGACGAGCGCGGGGCGCCCGGCCAGGAAGCGGGCCTCGGCCAGCGGGTGGCTGGCCCCGTCGGGCAGGGTGACGCGCTGGGCGAAGGTGAGCTCGCTGGAGCCGTTCTCCAGGTGGGGGGTGAGCCCGGCCAGTTGCCCGTGGAATTCGATGTGGCGTCCCTCCAGCTCCAGCCGGGGATGATGCCCCCAGCGGGCCAGCCACTCCAGCAGCTCCAGCCCGCGCAGGACGAGCCCGTCGCGGCCGTCCTCCGCGTCCGCGAATTCCTCGGCCAGCCACTGGATGAACTCCCAGTCGTCCTGGGAAAAGAGCTCCTGCTCATGGGCGGCCCGGGTGGTCAGTTCGACGATCTCGGACAGCGGCCGGATTTTCTCGCCGCTGCGGGACCGGAACAGGCTGAGCCGCACGCGCAGGTCGTGGAGCCAGGGCTGGCCCCGGCGGGGTTCCACCGCGCAGAGCACGCGCAGCGAGGCGCGCGGCCCGTCCAGGTGGGAGGGAGCCGGCGGGAAGAGCCAGTGTTCCAGTTCCTGCAGCCGCTGCTGCTCGGTCTCCGCCTTCTCCAGCTCGGCAAAGCGCTCGGGGCTGGCGTGGGAAAGCAGCTCGGTCGGCAGGGGCCGGTTGGCGCGCAGGAAGAGCAGGGCCACCTCTTCCAGGCGGCCCTTGCCGTGCGCCGCCAGCACCCGCGGCCACCAGTCCGCCCCGCCAAAATCCTTCCGCGACAGCGACAGCTTCTCGAAGTAGTCCTCCAGCAGCAGCCACGCGCGCTGCGAGTCCGCGCAGGTGGAAAACAGCCTCAGGGTCTCGTCCCGCTCCGCCACGGCCGTCTTCGAGTCCGCCAGTTCCCGGCGCAGGTCGGCCAGCGCCCCGTAGGTCTTCGAGAGCACCGCCTGGTGGGCGTCATATTTGGTGGCTGCAGAAACGGAACGCGCGGCGCGTCCATGCTTGATCGCGATTTTGGGCATCTTCAGCTGTGGAATCCTGAGAACAGGTATTATCTCCCAAAGAACTCCCGCCATGGTCAACACGAATCACGGGCATGCACGCGACCTGGCGCGCGGGCCTCCGGCCCGCTTGAACCGCACCATCCTCCCCAGGGAACATTCCGACCCAACGCGGGCCCTCCGTGCGCCTCTGGCTTTTGCACCACCCCCCAACCGGGCGTGCGCGGTAGGCGGGCCGGTCTCCCTTCTCCTACGCGAGGATGTCGCGGATCACCTCGCCATGCACGTCGGTCAGGCGGCGATCGACGCCGTTGTGGCGGAAGGTCAGCCGCTCATGGTCGAGGCCCAGCAGGTGCAGGATGGTGGCGTGCACGTCGTAGCAGTAGGTCACGTCCTCCACCGCGCGGTAGCTCCAGTCGTCGGTGGCCCCGTGGCTCACCCCGCCCCGGATGCCGCCGCCGGCCAGCCAGTTCGTGAACCCGAACGGGTTGTGGTCCCGTCCCTTGCTCCCCTGGCTGCAGGGCATGCGCCCAAACTCGGTCGTCCACAGCACAATCGTGTCCTCCAGCAACCCGCGCGCCTTCAGGTCCAGCAGCAGCGCGGCCGCCCCCCGGTCCATGCTGGTCGCCATGTCCAGGTGGTCCCGGGCCAAATCCTCGTGGCTGTCCCAGTTCCGGCGCGGGAACCCGTTGTCCGCCCCGCTCCAGACCTGCACGAAGCGCACCCCGCGCTCGAGCAGCCGGCGCGCAATCAGGCAGCGCGTCCCGAAATCGCGCGTGCGGTCCTCGTCCACCCCGTAGAGCCGCCGTGTCGCCGCCGTCTCGCCGCGCAGGTCCATCACCTCGGGCGCGCTCAGCTGCAGCCGCGCGGCCAGCTCATAGCTGGCCACCCGGGCGTCCAGCCGCGAGTCCCCCTCGCGCTGCGCCGCATGGTCGCGGTTGAGCGACTGGATGAGCGCCAGGCCCTCGCGCTCGGCCGCGGGGGTGATGAACCCCGCCGACGCCGGCGGGAACAGGTTGAAGATCGGGTTGGGTTGCCCGGCCCGGATCATCGTGCCCTGGTGGGTGGCCGGCAGGAACCCCGCCCCCCAGTTGGCCGGGCCGTTCGGCGCAAACCCGCGCGCGTCCGGCAGCACGACAAACGTGGGCAGGTTCTGGTTGAGCGATCCCAGCCCGTAGCTGACCCACGCGCCCATCCCGGGAAAGCCCGGCAGGACAAAGCCGGTCGCCTGCATGAAGGTGGCCGGGCCGTGCACGTTCGACTTGGACACCATCCCGTGCAGGAACGCGATGTCGTCCGCGCAGGCCCCCAGGTGCGGCACCAGGTCCGAGATCCTCTTCCCGCAGCGCCCGCGCGGCCGCCAGTCCCAGGGCGACTTGAAGACGACGCCCGGGTCGCTCTGGAACAGTTCCACCGGGCCGCCCGGGTCGAACTTCTGCCCGGCCCGCGCGATCAACTGCGGCTTGTAATCGAAGGTGTCGCACTGGCTGGCCGCCCCGGACATGAACAGCTGCACCACCCGCCTGGCCCGGGGTCGATGATGCGGCAGGGGCGCCGTCCCCGCGCCCGGCGCGGTTTCGGCCAGCAGGCGGTCCGCCCCCAGCATCTGCGCGAGCGCAATCCCGCCCAGCCCGCCCCCCAGGCGCCAGAGAAAGTCCCGGCGCGACCCCGCGCCCGGCGCGCCCGCGGGCCCGTCCTTCGGCTGCAGCGGGGTGCTCATGCGGTGAGGATCTCCCGGATGACATGCCCATGCACGTCGGTGAGGCGGCGTTCGGTGCCGTCGTGGTAGAAGGACAGGCGCTCGTGGTCGAGGCCGAGCAGGTGGAGGAGGGTGGCGTGCAGGTCGTAGATGGTGCAGACGCGGTCGACGGACTTGTAGCCGAACTCGTCGGTGGCGCCGTGGCTGTAGCCGCGCTTCACGCCGGCGCCGGTGAGCCAGACGGTGAATGCATGGGGGTTGTGGTCGCGGCCGCTGGCGCCCTTCTGGAAGGTCGGCATGCGGCCGAACTCGGTCACCCAGGCCACCACCGTTTCCTCCAGCAGGCCGCGCGCGCGCAGGTCGCGCAGGAGGGCGGCGCAGGGCTGGTCGAGGATGGGCGCGTGCACCTCGTATTGCTTGCGCAGCGTCTTGTGGCCGTCCCAGTTGCCCACCCCTTCGCCCATGGCGTAGGCGCCGTTGAAGAGCTGGACGAACCGCACGCCGCGCTCGAGCAGGCGGCGCGCAAGCAGGCAGTTGCGGGCAAACCCGGCCTTGAGGCGGTTGGGATCGTCGAGGCCGTAGAGGGCGCGGGTGGCCGGGCTTTCGCCGGAGAAGTCGCCCACCTCGGCCGCGCTCAGCTGCATGCGCGCCGCGAGCTCGTAGCTGGCGATGCGGGCGCTCAGCCCGCCGTCGCCCGGGTGCCGGGCGAGGTGGCGATCGTTGAGCAGCCTGAGGAAATCCCGCGAGGCCCGCTCGCGCCCGGGCGGGATCCCGGCCGGGGTGGCCAGGTTCGGGATCGGCTGGTCGGCATTGAAGGCCGTGCCCTGGAACACGGCCGGCAGGAAGGCGGAGTTCCAGTGGTTGGGCCCGACCTGCGGCACGCCGCGCGGATCCGGGATGGCCACGAAGGCCGGCAGGTCCTGGTTCTCCGTGCCCAGCGCGTAGCTCACCCACGCGCCCATGCTCGGGAAGCCGTCCAGGATGAACCCGGTGCTCATCTGGTTCTCCGCCGGCCCGTGCGTGTTCGACCGCGCGGTCATGGAGTGGACGAAGCACAGGTCGTCGGCCAGCTCCGCCAGGTGCGGGAGCAGGTCGGAAATCATTTTCCCCGACTGCCCGCGCGGGCGGAACTCCCAGTGCGGCCGCGCCAGGTTGCCATTCTCGCCCTGGAAGGTGACCAGCTTGTCCAGGCCCGGCATGGGCTGGCCGTCGCGCCGGAACAGCTCCGGTTTCCAGTCCCACGTCTCCAGGTGCGAACAGGCTCCCGAGCAGAAGATGACCAGGATGTTCTTCGCCCGCGGCTTGAAGTGCGGCGCCCGCGGCGCCTGCGGCCGGTCCGGGCTCCAGGCGGGCCGCAGGGGGCCCCTGGCCGCGTCCTGCGCCAGCAGACCCTGCTCGCCCAGCAGCGCCGCCAGGGCCAGCCCGCTCAGGCCGGTGCCCCCAAACCGCAGGAAGTCCCGGCGGTCCAGCATCCAGCGTCCGGCATGGCTCAGGTCGGGCGTCATCGGTCGCATCAGAACACGTAAACGAACTCGTTCGCGTTGAACAGGGCCCGGCAGAAGGCGGGCAGGCCCTCGGCGCGAATGAGCGCCGCGGCGGCGGCCAGTTCCGCCGCGTCCGGCGCGCGCTGGAAGGCCAGGGCGAACCCGCGCCGGGCCTGGGCTTCCGCGCCGGCGCCCGCCTCCCGCTCCAGCCGCTCCGCCAGGAACCCCGCCGCCTGCCCCATGAACCCGCTGTTCCACAGGTTCAACGCCTGCAGGGGCGTCGTGCTCCGCGTCCGGCGCGCCGCCGGCTGGCCCGCGTCCGGGCAGTCGAACGCCCCAAACACCCCGTCCGGCCGCTGCCGCACCACGGTCGCGTAAATCATGCGCCGGAAATCGTTCGACCCAAAGGTGTCCTTCGGCGTGTAGACCCGGACGTAATTGTCGTTCGGCACAAAGGGCGACCAGCCCGGTCCCCCCATGCGCAGGTCCAGCCGGCCGCCCACCGCCAGGATGCTGTCCCGGATGCACTCGGCGTCCAGCCGGTGCGCGTTCATCCGCCAGAGCAGCCGGTTGTCGGGGTCCGCGACGTCGCGCCCCGACGTCCGCGCGTCGGCGGCCTGGCGGTAGGTGGCGGAGGTGACGATCAGCCGGTGGATGGGTTTCATCCGCCAGCCGCCCCGGATCAGCTCGCCGGCCAGCCAGTCGAGCAGTTCGGGGTGGGTGGGCCGGGCGCCGTGCCGGCCGAAGTCGCTCGGGGTGGCCACGAGGCCCTCGCCGACGTGATGCTGCCATAGGCGGTTGACCAGGACGCGCGCGGTCAGGGGGTTCGCGGGCGAGGCGATCCAGCGGGCGAGGGCCAGGCGTCGTTCCTGTTCCGGGGTGTTGGTGGCAAGGGTGGACGGCGCCCCGGCGCGGAAGGCGGCGAAGGTGAGGGTGCCGGGCGCGACCACGGGGCCGGGGTGCATGGGGTCGCCGCGATGGAACCGATGCGTGGGGGGCGGCGCCTTGAACTCGCCGGCGTAGACCATGGGGCGGGCCTTGAGCTGGCGCAGCGAATCGGCCAGGCGCTGGCGCTCGGCGGCGAGCGCGGCGGCCTGGCGGGCCTGGCCGGGCGCGAGGTGATGGGTGATCATCGCCACCGGCGCGGCCCCGCGCGCGTAGGGCTGCCGGTCGGCCGAGGACGCCACCGTGCGCCAGGCGCCCGCGCCGTCATCGACCTCGATGCGGTAGCGGGTGGGCAGCCGGTCCTGGAACCGTTGCTCGCGGTCCCGGCCCCAGACCAGGCGGTGCAGGGTGACGGGGGCGGGGAACTGAAGCTCCACCCAGCCGCGGCCGCGCTCGTTGGAGATCCAGCTGCGGCTGTTGCCGAGCTGACCGTCGTTGATGTGCTCGAGGCGGTGGATGGTGGAGTTGGGATAGACACTGGAGGCGGCGGTTTTCACACCCCGGGTGGCCAGGGCCAGGTTGTTCGTGCTGCCGGGCCCGTAGGCCTCCAGTTCGTCGAGGCACGGCTCGGCGTCGGTGGTGGCCTCGACCGTGAACCGGAGGCGGCGGGCGGTGACGGGGTCGAAGCGCTCGGTGTTCAGGCGCGGGTGCACGGGGGCGCGCAGGCGGTTGGTGTCGATGCCCGGCCCGGCCTGGGCGGGGGGCTCGAACTCCGCCAGGGCCTGTTCCACCTCGGCGAGGCGGCGTCCGGCGGCGCGCTGGCGTTCCTCGCGCGCGGCCGCCTCGGGATCGCGCCGGGGCCGCTCCGCGTGCTGCACCCCCTCGAACACCGCCTTGACCGCGTAGTAATCATCCTGGGGCACCGGATCAAACTTGTGGTCGTGGCACCGCGCGCAGCCCAGGGTCAGCCCGAGGAACGCCGTGCCGGTCACCCCCACCATGTCGTGCAGTTCATCGGCGCGCTGGTTGCGCGTGAGGACCACGTCCGGGCTCTTCACCTGGTCCCAGGCCCCCGCGACCAGGAAACCGGTGGCCTCGTCCGTCCCCAGCGCGTCCCCGGCGAGCTGCTCGAGGATGAACTGGTCGTAGGGCTTGTCCTCGTTGAAGGCGCGGATGACGTAGTCGCGGTAGGGCCAGGCGTTGGGGCGCGGGTTGTTCATCTCGAACCCGTGCGTCTCCGCGTAGCGGACCACGTCCAGCCAATGGCGCGCCCAGCGCTCCCCGTGGCGGGGCGAGGCCAGCAGGCGGTCGACCACGCGCTCGTAGGCGTCCGGCGCGCGATCGGCCAGGAAGGCCTCCATCTCCTCCGGCGTGGGCGGCAGGCCGACCAGGCTGAACTGCGCCCGGCGCAGGAGCGTGCGCGCCTCGGCCGGCGGCGAGGGCTTCAGCCCGGCGGCCGCGCGCCGGGCCAGGACGAAGGCGTCAATGGGGTTGGTGGAAAATCCCGCCGGCACCCGCGGGACCGGCGGGCGGGAGAGCGGCTGGAAGGCCCAGTGGGCCGCCGGATCCCCGGCCGCCGCCTCCGCGCCCCGCGCCCCCGGCGCGAGCAGGCCGCCCACGCCCAGCAGGGCCGCGAACGTCCACCGCCGGAGGGCGTGGAGGAGGGGGAACGGGTTCCGCATGGCCGGGGTGTGCGCCTACTTCTTTTCCGCCGCCGAGGTGTGGTCGTGCACGATGCGCCAGCCCTCGGGGAACTGCCGGAACACGAGCGTGAACAACCCGGACGGCTCGTCCTGGGCGCGTTGCAGGCGCCAGCGGCCGAGCACGACGGCGGCGTCCGTGGAAAGCGGGGTGATCTCGAGGTCGGAGAAGGTCAGGCGCCCCATGGCGGCGCGGTCGCCGTATTTCTTCACGTAACGGGCAAAGACCGGCTGCCAGCCGCGCTCGACGTCGCCGCCGGAGGCGAACCGGATGTCGTCGCGCCGGGCGTAGCCCTGCATGAAGCGCTCGATGCTGCCGTCGTTCCAGGCGCGGGCCTGTTCCTCGAGCACGGCGCGGATGGCGGCCGTCCCGTCGCCGGCGGGCGCGGACGGGCGCGTGGCACAGCCGGCGAGGAGGAGGGCAGGGAGCGCCAGGAGCAGGAAGGGTTTCCGGATGGCGTGTCGTGTGATCGTCATGGGTCGAAGGTTCGGAATCGGCGCGCAGCCATGGACGGTGGGGACCGGGATTTGTTCGCTGGGATTAAGGATCCGCACAGAGGGCGGAGTCCACTCAAATGAGCACCGGCGCGCGGGCCTCCGGCCCGCTTGCCGCGTGCGAATTCCAGGTGGTGGCGGCATGGTTGGAGATTGCCCCTGGGCGGTGCGGGTGGAGGTATACAGGAGAGCGTTCCTCGGGGAGGGATGGGTTTGCCAAGCGGGCGGGACGCCCGCGCGCCGCCTAGTCCACGAACATGAACTCCGTGCTGTTGAGGAGGACGCGGCAGGCGTTGGCAAGGCCGTGGCGGCGGGCGTAGTCGGCGAGGCGCGCGCGCTCGGCCGGGGTGGGGGCGCGTCCGTAGGCCAGCTGGCAGGCGCGCTCGACCTGCGCGGGCAGCCCGCGGGCCTCGCGCTCGAGCCGGGCGGCGAAGTGCTCGCATTGCCGCAGCACGAAGGGATTGTTCAGGGTGGCCAGGGCCTGCAGCGCGGTCAGCGTGGCGTTGCGCTTGGCCACGATCTGGGACGGGTCCGGCGCGTCCAGGCAGTCCATGAAGGGATCCGTCACGCTGCGCACGAGGTGACGGTAGATGCTCCGGCGCCGGCCCTCCCGGGCATCCACGTCGAACCGGTCGTAGTCGTAAACCGGCGAGTGGTCGTCCTTGAAAAAGAACTGCCGATCGCTTGGCCCGCCTGGGGTGAGGTCGAGCTGGCCGCTGACGGACAGCATGGCGTCGCGCACGCACTCGGCGTCGAGGCGGGTGCGGTTCTGGCGCCAGAGCAGGCGGTTGTCGGCGTCCCGTGCGGCCGCCCGCGCGGCGGCGGGCCCGGCGGGTTGGGAGGTTTGCCGGTAGGCGGCGCTGGTCAGCATGAGGCGGTGCAGCTTCTTCAGGGACTCGCCGTTGTCCAGGAACCAGAAGGCCAGCCAGTCGAGCAGCTCCGGATGGGTGGGCGCGCTGCCGAGGTGCCCGAAATCGTTCGGGGTGTCCACGAGGCCGCGCCCGAAGTGATGCTGCCAGACGCGGTTCACGATGGATCGGCGGGTCTGCAGGTTGCGCGGGTCGGAGAGCCAGCGGGCCAGGGCGGCGCGGCGGGCGGACTCGGGATGGCCCGGGGTGAGATCGAAGCCGGGGCCGGGTCCCGGCACGGCGGCGGGCGCGGCCGGGGTCATCAGATCCCGGGGTTGCTTGACGTCGCCGCGGGCGAGGAAATGGACGGGCCGCAGCCCGTTGGCCGGGCGGAAGCTGCCCTCGGGCTTGAAGTCGCTGGCGGCGGCGTAGACGAGGCCCGGCGCGGGCAGGGCGGCAAGGGCGGCGTTGACCTGCTGGAGGCGCGCGGCGGTGCGCTCGACCTCGGCGGCGTGGCCGGCGGGGAGGAGGGACTGGGCCACGCGCGCGCGCTCGTCGGCCAGCCGGCGGGCGTCCGCCTCGAGGGCCTGGCGCCGGGCAAGGACGGCGGGGGAGGGCGCGACGTCGCTGAGGGGGCCCCGGCTGCTGAAGCCATCGACGAGGTGGCGGCGCGCCCAGCGCCCGGCCTCGATGGAATCGAGCGCCGTCACGGCGGCGCCGCGGGCGGCGTTGGTGCCGCCGGCAAACGCCTGCAGTTCGCCGAGGGCAAACACGTAGTCCTGGCTGCGAGGCCAGAGTTTCGTGGCGGTGACGCGGAGGTAGCGCAGTGGCGCGGGGGAGCCCTTCGCTGCGGGCACGGCCAGGACCAGGGGCGCGTCGCCGGGGTTGGGGAAATCCTTTCCGGTCTGGTCCGCCAGCACGATTCGGTTCGCGAATTCGGGGTTGTCAGCCGCCTCCACCTTGAAGCGGGCGGGGAAGCCGAAACCGGGCGTGTCGCGGAAATCAGTCGGGCGCGCCGGCACAAGGCGGACCTCGTCGAGGGGCAGGGCGCGCCCGAGGTCGACCTGCACCCACTTGGCGGCGGCGGGTTGGGGTTCGATGGCGGAGTGATAGCCGTTGGCCGGGCTTTTGGCGCCCGGCGGGGTGCCCCCGAGGGTGGCGAGTTCGGCCCGGACGGCGGCCAGCCGCCGGTCGAGCGTCGCCAGTTCCGGGCTGGTCAGCCGCGCGGCGGTCTCGGCCAGTTCCTTCTGCCGGGCCTCGAGCGATTTTTTCTCCGCGGCGAGGGCGCGCCGTTGCCGGTGCGTGGCGGGGTCGGCGTCGTAGGGCCGGTTGGCCCGGTCCACCCCGGCGAAGACCGCCTGCAGCTGGTAGTACTCGCGCTGGCTGATGGGATCGAACTTGTGGTCATGGCAGCGCGCGCAGTGGACGGTGAGGCTCTGGAAGGCGGAGAAGGTGGTCATGACCATGTCATCGCGGTCGTTGTAGCGCGCGATGAGCCCGTCGGTCTTGCTCTCCGGCAGTTCGACGTGCCCGACGAAGTCCCATGGGCCGGCCGCAAGGAAACCGAGCGCCGGGATGCCGTCCGGGTGGTCGGCATGGAGGACGTCCCCGGCCAGCTGTTCCTCGACGAAGCGGCCCCAGGGAGTGTCCTGGTTGAAAGCGCGGATGACGTAATCGCGGTAGGGCCAGGCGTGGGGGCGGAGCTTGTCCTTGTCGTAGCCATGGGTTTCCCCGAAGTGGACGACATCCAGCCAGTGCCGGGCCCAGCGTTCGCCATGGCGCGGGCTGGCCAGGAGCCGGTCGATGAGTGATTCCACGGCCTGGCCGGGATCCCGCCGGTGGTCCGTGACGAAGGCGGTCACCTCTTCCGGCGCGGGCGGCAGGCCAATGAGGTCGAAGGTGATGCGGCGGAGGAGGGTGGCGGGCTCGGCCTCGGGCGAGGGGCCCAGTTGCTCGGCGGCGAGGCGGGCCTGGAGGAAGCGGTCGATGGGATGGGCCGGGCCGTTGGGGGTGGCGGGGGGGAGTTGGGGGCGGCGCGCGGGCGCGAAGGTGCCGTTGGGGATCGCGGGGGCGGCCGGCGCGGCGCGGGCGGGCACGGGTGCGGACAGGCCGGCCAGGAGGCTTGCCAGGAGCGGGAGGCAGCTCCATCCGGGAAACCGTGGGGATGGACGATGCGGCATGGGCCGGGGCGGTTCAGGGCCGGGCCGGGGCGGGCGCGGCGTCGTAGAGCCGGGCCAGGTCGAGGAGGATGGCCTCGAGTTGGCGGTAGTAATCGGCCTCGGGCAGCTGGGCCTTCTGGTCGCGGAGGCGGGCGATGGCCAGTTCGAGCGTGTCGCGCCGGGCGCGGGTTTCCGGGGAGAGCTGTTGCTCGGCCGGGCTGCGCACGAGGTGGAACTGGTGGGCCCGCAGGCCGTCGAGCGCGGCCTCGTTGCGGGCGCGCTTGGTGGCGCGCACGCCGCGGAACCAGTCGGGCGGGGTGCCGAGGCCGTCGCCGTTGTCATCGAGGAGCGCGTGCTCGGAGGCCAGCCGGCCCTCGGACTGGTAGAACTCGGCGACCCGGGCCGAGCCGGCGAGGAACGCCTCGAGCAGGGAGGTCTGGCCGTCCTTGTCGAGGTCGGCGGCGGGGTCCGCGATGGCCTCGGAAAGGTGGCGCCCGAGCCGGGTGTAATTGACCTCGCTGCCGCTGCGGGTGGCGGTGATGACCACGCGGTTGCTCGCGGTGAGCTTGTTGAGGAAGGGGGCGCTGGCCGACGCGGTGTTGAGGAGGGCGATGGGGCGGGTGAAGGGCTTGAGCCACGCGGACAGTTCGGTGGCGGTGAGATCGGACCCGCGCAGGTTGAAGCGGGCTTCCTTGCCGTCCCAGGTGCCATGCCCGAGCAGCACGATCCAGAGCTCCGCGGGGCCGTCCTTGGGTTCGGCGGCGAGCGCCTGCTGGAGACGGTCGCGGTCGGGGGCGGCCCCGTTGGTGGGGGCGAGGCCCACGGTCAGCGACCGGGCGCCGCCGGCCTGGCCGGCGGTTTCCCAGCGGCGGGCGGCGGCGGCGAAGGCCTGGCCGAATTCCTCCTCACCGGGGGCGCCGACGACAATCAGGAGCGAGGCGCCGGGGGCGCGGGCGGGCTCGGCCGCGGGGAGGGCCGGGCTGGCGGCGGTCGCCGCGAGGGCGAGGGCGAGGGCGAGGGGGTGGGCCGGGGATGCCTTCATGGGCCGGCCTTTTTCTCCGCCTTTTCCTTGAGGCGCTCGAGGTTCTGCTGCAGTTCGGCGCCCATCATTTTGTCCATGAGGAGGCCGAGGTAACGGGCGACGGGATTGAAGCCGAGGCTGCCCTCGTTGAACCAGGTGGCGGCGGTGCCGCCGCTGGGGGTGGGGGTGAGGGTGATGCCGCCCTGCACGAGGAGCTTGCCCTGCTCGAAGTTGAGGTCATAGCGGAGGCCGGAGCGGGGATTGGCCTCGGTGAGGGTGAGCACGCCCTGCCCGGCCCGGGAGGTCCATCCCATGGCCGACCCGACGCCCTCGGCGGGTCCGCTGAAGGTGCAGACAAGGGAGGCGTCGCGGTTGGTGTTCCAGAGGGTCCATTCCGGCCAGCGCCGCAGCTGGAGGAGCCAGGGCGACAGCGTCTCGGGGGCGGCCTGGATGTCGATGGTCCGCTCGACCCGGTAGTGGGAGGGCAGGAGGAAGGCGGCGAGGATGATCAGGATGGGGACGATCAGGACTGCGAGGAGAATCCGCTTGAGGATGAGTTTCATCGGCCGCCGGTCGTAGTGGGTAATTGGATGCGGACTGCCATTAACGGTGAGCGCCGCCGTGAAGTCAACCAACCCGAGCGCCGCCCGGCCCGCGTGGGCGGGCGTGGCGGGCGTGGCGGGCGGGCGGGCGTTCCCGGCGTCACTGCGGGGGGATGGGTTGCAGGACTGGGCGCATCGGCCATACTGGGGGTCGCGCGGCGCCGCGACCCATGACATCCCCTTTGCATCCCCCGGCCCTGCCTCCCGTGTTGGCGGGGGGTGGGTCCCCGGTGTTTCGGGTCCGGGGATTGACCAAGGTGTATGGGGCGGGCACGGCCGAGGTGCGGGCGTTGGCGGGGGTGGATTTGGATTTGTATCCCGGCGAATTGATTGTGCTGCTGGGGCCGTCGGGGAGCGGGAAGACGACATTGTTGAACCAGCTGGGTGGGCTGGATGTGCCGACGGCGGGGGAGTTGTGGTACCGGGACATGGACCTCACCCATGCCACGGAGGCGCAGCTGACGCGGTTCCGGCGGGATTCCGTGGGGTTCATCTTCCAGTTCTACAACCTGATCCCGAGCCTGACGGCGCGGGAGAACGTGGGATTGATCACGGAGATTGCGCGGGACCCGATGCCGGCGGAGGAGGCGCTGGACATGGTGAACCTGGGGGCGCGCCTGGATCATTTCCCCGCGCAGCTCTCGGGGGGCGAGCAGCAGCGGGTGGCCATTGCGCGGGCCATTGCCAAGCGGCCGGAGGTGCTGCTCTGCGACGAGCCGACCGGGGCGCTGGACGTGAAGACGGGCATCGTGGTGCTGGAAGCCATTGAGCGCGTGAACCGGGAGTTGGGCACCCTGACCGTCATCATCACCCACAACGCCGTCATGGCCGACATGGCCGACCGCGTGATCCGGTTCATGGACGGCCGCGTGCAGGACATCCGGCGCAACGACCGGCGCGCGCCGGTGACGGGCCTGCGGTGGTGAGGGGGGCATGATTCCGCACCTGGACCGCAAGCTCCTGCGCGACCTGCGCCGGATGAAGGGCCAGGCGGCGGCGGTGTCGCTGGTCATGGCCTGCGGCTTGGCCATGCTGATCATGTCGCGCAGCCTGATTGAGTCGCTGGAGACGACGCGCGACGAGTATTACCGGGCGCACCGATTTGCCGAGGTGTTCGCGCATCTCAAGCGCGCCCCGTTCTCCATCGCGGAGCGGGCCCGGGCCATTCCCGGGGTGGCCGCGGTGGAGCCGGGCATCTCCGTGCAGGTGACCCTCGACATCCCCGGCCTGGACGAGCCGGCCACCGGGCGGGTGCGGTCCGTCCCGGATTTCCGCGAGCCGGAACTGAACCGGCTGTTCCTCCGGGAGGGCCAGTGGCTGAAGCCGGGCCAGCGCGGCGAGGTGCTGGTGGGCGAGGCCTTCGCCCAGGCCAACGGCCTGAAGCCCGGCGCCCGGCTTTCCATGGTGGTGAACGGCCGGCTGCAGACCTTCCGCCTGGCCGGCATCGTGCTCTCGCCCGAGTACGTGTTCGAGTCCCGGCCCGGGTCGGCCCTGCCGGACAACCGCACCTACGGGATCTTCTGGATGCCCTACGAGGAGCTGGCCAACGCGTTCGACCTGGACGGCGCGTTCAACCACCTGGCGGTGGCCCTGGCCCCGGGGGCCTACGAGCGGGCGGTCATCGCCGAGCTGGATCGCCTGCTCCTGCCCTACGGCGGGCTGGGCGCGCACGGGCGCAGGGATCATCCGTCGGACATCCGGGTGACGGACGAGATCCGGGTGATGAACATCCTGTCGATTGGGTTCCCGCTGGTGTTCCTGAGCGTGGCGGCCTTCATGACCAACGCGGTCCTCTCGCGCCTGCTCAACCTGCAGCGCGAGCAGATCGCCATCCTGAAGGCGTTTGGGTTCGCCAACCGGGCCCTGGTGTTCCACTACCTGAAGTTCGCCTTCATCTTCGTGCTGGCCGGCACGGTGGTGGGGGCGCTGGGCGGGATGGCCCTGGGGCGGCGGCTGGTAAAGATGTACACGATCTTTTTCCGGTTCCCGGACCTGCAGTTCAACCTGGACGAGACGGCGCTGGTCATTGCGCTGGCGGTGGGGCTGGGGGCGGCGCTGCTGGGGGTGCTGGGGGCGGTGCGGCGGGCGGCGCGGCTGCCGCCCGCGGACGCCATGCGGCCGGAGCCGCCGGCCAGCTATCGCCCGGCCCTCATCGAGCGGACCGGCATCGGGCACCTCTTCTCGCACTCGTTCCGCATCGCCGTGCGCAACCTCGAGCGGCGGCCCCTGCAGGTGTTCTTCACCGTGGCCGGCCTGGCCCTGGCCACCGGGATTCTCGTCATCCCCAACTGTTTCCGGGACAGCGTGAGCCATGTGCTGGAGTTCCAGTGGGACACCATCCAGCGTCAGGACGTCACCGTGGGCCTGGTGGAGCCGGACAGCGAGGCGGTGAAGCAGGCGCTGCAGCATCTGCCGGGCGTGATCAGCCTGGAACCCATCCGGCAGGCGGCGGTGCGGATTCATTACGGGGCGCGCAGCCGGCAGCTGCTCATCCGGGGGGCGGCGCCGGACTCGCAGCATGAGCGGGTGATTGACGCGGACTCGCGCGAGGTGCCGCTGCCGCCGGACGGCCTGGTGGTGTCGGCCAAGCTGGGCGAGGTGCTGGGAGCGGAGCTGGGCGACGTGGTGACGGTGGAGTTCCTCGAGGGCCGGCGCCGGCGGGTGGAGGTGCCCCTGGCCGGGTTCAGCGCGGACTTCGCCGGCATGGCGGCGCACATGGATCGGCGGGCGCTCAACCGGCTGCTGGGCGAGGGGGACATCCTGACCGGGGCCAGCTTCGTGGTGGACCGGGCGCGCTGGGACGAGTTCCTCAAGGCCCTCAAGCGGCAGCCCCGCGTGGCCTGGGTGGTGGTGAAGGAAACCCTGCGTGACAACTTCCGCGCCACCACCGCGGCCAGCATCAACCTCATCCAGTCCATCTACCTCACCTTCGCCATGATCGTCGCCTTCGGCGTGGTCTACAACAACGCCCGCATCTCCCTCGCCGAGCGCGGACGCGAGCTGGCCACCCTGCGCGTCATCGGCTTCTCCCAGCGCGAGGTCGCCGCCGTGCTCGTCACCGAGCTGATCCTCCTCGCCCTCATCGCCGTGCCCCTTGGCCTGGCCTTCGGCACCTCCCTTGCCATGCTCATCCTCCGCACGGTCAACACCGAGACCGTCCGGCTCCCCATGGTCTTCACCGCCCACAACTACGCCTTCGCCGTCAGCGTGGTAGTGGTCGCCTCCACCCTCTCCGCCCTCGTCGTCCTCCGCCTGCTCAAGCACCTGAATCTGGTGGGCGCGCTCAAGGCGCCCGAGTAGATTAACCGCCGACCGCGATGAACCCCACCGCCCCCCACCCGCCCCGCAACGGCCCCGCCCCCTCCCGCTGGCGCCGCCTCCGCCGCGGGATCCCCTGGCTGGGCGCCGCCCTGCTGGTGGCCCTGCTGGCCTTCGGCCTCAGCCCCCGCCCCGCCCCGGTCGAGACCGGACGCGTCGTGACCGGGCCCCTCCGCACCAGCGTGAACGAGGAGGGCAAGACCCGCATCCGCCAGCGCTACGTGGTGGCCGCCCCCGTCACCGGCCAGCTCCGCCGCATCCCCTTCAAGGCCGGCGCCCTCCTCCAGTCCACCTCGGTCGTCGTCGCCGTGGTCGAACCCCTCCCTCCCGCCCTGCTCGACGCCCGCACCCGCGCCCTTGCCGAGGCCAGGCGCGACAGCGCCGCCGCCCAGCTCGAGCGGGCCAAGGCCCAGCACGAGTACACGCAAACCGAGCTCAAGCGCGCCCAACAGCTCGTCCGCGCCGGGACGGCTTCGCCCCAGGAACTCGACAAGGCCCAGTGGAACGACGTCTCCGCCGGGCGCGAGGAGGCCGCCGCCGCCGCGGCGCTGCGCCAGGCCGAGGCCGAGCTGGCCGAGTTTGACGTGCCGATCGGCGCGCCCCGCCCGCCCGTCGAGCTGCGCGCGCCCGTCTGCGGCAAGGTCCTGCGCGTCTTCGAGGAAAGCGCCCGGGTCGTGCCTGCCGGCACGCCGCTGCTCGAGGTCGGCGACCCCGCCGACCTCGAGGTGCTGGTGGAGGTGCTCAGCCGCGATGGCGCCGCCATCCAGCCGGGGACGCCGGCGGAACTTGAGCAGTGGGGCGGGGGCGAGCCCTTGCGGGCCCGGGTGCGCCACGTCGAGCCGGCCGCCTTCACCAAGGTGTCCGCCCTCGGGGTCGAGGAGCAGCGCGTCTACGTGGTGGCCGACCTGCTCACGCCGCCCGAGCAACGCGGCAACCTCGGCGACAACTTCCGCGTGGAAGCCCGCATCATCACCTGGCAGGCCGACCGCGTCCTCAAGGTGCCCAGCGGGGCCCTCTTCCGCCGCGGATCCCAGTGGCACGCCTACGTCGTGGAGGACGGCCGGGCCCGGCTGCGGCCCGTGAAAGTCGGGCATGGCAGCGGGATCGAGACCGAGATCCTGGAAGGCCTGCAGGAAGGGGAACAGGTGATCCTTTATCCCGGCGACCGCGTTGAGGAAGGCAGGCGGGTGCGGCCGGTGACGATTTAGCCGCCGGCGCGGCCCGTCCGCGGGGTCACGGCCGGCGCCGCCGGCGCATCGTGCTTGTGTTGCCCGCCCGGGTTCTCTATGTAGCGCGCCGTTTTCGCCATCCCAACCACCTCCGCCACCCCCTGATGAACGCCCTGAAACCCGCCCGGAACCCTTGGCCCGTCCTCCTGGCCGTCCTGCTCGCGGCCTGCGCTGGCGCCGCCGCGCCCGCCGCGCCCGCCGCGCCGGATATCCATGACGTGGTCATCTACGGCGATTCCTCCGGGGCGGTCATTGCCGCGGTGGCTGCCAAGCGGGAGGGGCGTTCGGTCCTCTGGGTCAACCCCACCGGGTTTCCCGGCGGCATGAGTGCCAGCGGGCTGGGCGCCACGGATTTCCTTGGCAAGCGCAACACCTTCGGCGGCATCGCCTCGGAGTTTTACGACAAAATCGCCGCCGCCTACGGGACGAATTATGTCCGCAGTTTCACCCCCGGGGTCGGCCGGCGGGTGTTTGAGAAGCTGATTGCGGACGCCGGGGTGACCGTGGTCTACCAGGAACTGCTGGATCGCACGCCCGGGAAGGGCGTGCGGATGCAGGGGCGGCGCCTCGAGTCGTTCACCACCCTGAGCGGCCGGACGTATCGGGGGCGGATGTTCATCGACGCGACCTATGTGGGGGACCTGATGGCGGCGGCGGGCGTGAGTTATGCCGTGGGCCGCGAGCCGGAGAGCCAGTATGGGGAGGACATGGCCGGCGTGCGCCGGGGCGACACCCAGCCGCGCGTGCACTACACGCAGGGCGACAAGGATCATTTCATCAGGGACGTGGACCCCCACGTGAAGCCCGGGGATCCCGCCAGCGGCCTGCTCCCCCGGGTCTTCAAAATCGAGGGCCTGAAGAATGGCCAGGGCGACCGGAAGATCCAGGCCTACAACTACCGCGTGTGCCTGACCTCCGATCCGCGGCTGCGCCTCCCGCTGGAGAAGCCGGCGGGTTACCGGGAGATCGATCATGAACTCCTGCTCCGGAACTTCGAGGCCGGGGACGGCCGGTTGCCGGCCTTGATCGAGCCGCTGTCCGGCCCCGGCAGGAAGGTGGATTGGAACAACATGCACGCCGTGGGTTCGGACATGCCCGGCGCGAACTGGGAGTATCCCGAGGCCACCTATGAGCGCCGGCGCGAGATCGAGAAGGAGCACGAGACCTACATCCGCGGCTTCCTCTGGACGATGGCCAACCACCCGCGCGTGCCCGAGGCCATCCGCAAGCGGACGGCCAACTACGGCCTGCCCAGGGACGAGTTCACCGACAACGGCGGCTGGCCGTGGATGATCTACATCCGCGAGGCCCGGCGCCTGGTGGGGGATTACGTGATGACCCAGCACGACTGCGAGGGCACCCGGTCCGCGCCGGACCCGGTCGCGCTGGGGTCGTTTGGGATGGACTCCCATGTGGTGCAGCATTTCGTGACGGAGCGCGGGTATGCCGTCAGCGACGGCGTCATCTGGCGGGTGCCGCCGCGGCCCTACGGGATTTCCTACCGGTCCATCATCCCGCGCCGGGGCGAGTGCGAGAACCTCCTCTCGCCCATCTGCCTTGGGGCCTCCCATGTGGCCCACGGCTCGATCCGGATGGAACCCGTCTTCATGGCGCTCAGCCAGAGCGCGGCCATCGCGGCCGGGCTGGCCTTGGACCGGAAGTCCGCCGTGCAGGACGTCCCCTACCCGGTCCTGCGCGAGAAGCTGCTGGCCGCCGGCCAAATCATCCAGGTCTCGCAGGTGCCGCCGTCCAAACCCCAGGCGCCCGCCCGCAAGGCGACCCGGTGAGCGCGCCGCGTGGCTGACCGATCCCTGCCCGCGCCTAAACTCAAAAACAGGCGTTACCCGAGCCAGGGCGGGCGGGCGCGGGTTGCAAATTGGTCACGGCACTGGGACACTGCGCGAATGTCCCCCCGACTTGGCGTGGTGTGCTGGCTGCTGGCCCTGTGCGGCCTGGCGGCGGGGCAGGGGGTGTGTGCCGACGAGCCGGTCCCGGAGGATTCCCCGTGGCGTTACCGTGCCTACCAGACCCCGGACGGTTTGCCGGACAACAGCATCACCGGGGTGGCGCAGGCGCCGGACGGTTACTTGTGGGTGGCGACCAAGGCGGGCGCCCTTTCCTTCAACGGCGAGCGGTTTGCCATGGTGCCCTCGGCCGCCTTGCCGCCGCTGCCGAGCCGGTCCGTGCGCGCGATGCTGTGTGACCGGCAGGGCCGCCTGTGGCTGGCCATGGAGCGCGGCCCGGTCCTGTGCCTCAAGCCGGACGGGTTGGCCTCGTTCACCACGCAGGAAGGGCTGCCGACCGGCCGCGTCCTGCGGTTGGCGGAGGACAGCGAGGGCTTCCTCTGGGTGGCCTACCCCAACCAGTTGCGGCGGATTGGCGCCGGGCGGGTGCAGGAGGTGAACCTGCCGCCGGACTGGCCCACGGGGGTGGACAACCTGCTGGCCGTGGATGGGCGGGGGGAAATCTGGTGTGCGAAGGGAACGCAGGTCGGGGTGTGGCGCGACGGTCACTGGCAGGCCAGGCTGCGGTTGGACGCCCCGGTGGTGGCGATGGCGGCGGCGCGGCGCGGCACCTTGTGGCTGGCGGCGGGGGGCCGGCTGTGGGCGTGGACGGAAGGTCGGGAGCCGGAGGCGCGGGCGGACATTCCCTCCAGGGGCAGGCCGGTGGTGTTGGCGGAGGATTCGGCCGGGGCGCTGTGGGCGGGCACGACGGCGGCGGGTTTGCGGCGGTGGGACGGGCGCGAGTGGGAGACGGTGCCGACCTCGCATTTGGAAATCACCTGCCTGCATGAGGACCGGGAGGGCAACCTGTGGGCGGGCACGGATGGCGGCGGCCTGAACCTGGTCCGCCAGCGGTCGGTGGCGCTGCTGGGCACCAAGACGGGGTTGCCGTTGGACTCGGTGTTGTCGGTGACTGAGGATCGCGAGGGCAGCCTTTGGGTGGTGGCGCAGAGCGGGCAGATGGCCCGGGGTCGGCCGGGCCGCTGGGAGTTGGTGACTGCGGACACGAACTGGCTGGGGGGCCGGGCCACCTGTGTGGCGGCGGATCGGTCCGGGGGCGTCTGGGTGGGCACGGCCACGCAAGGCCTGCAGGAGCATCGGAACGGGGCGTGGCGCGCCTGGCAGGCCCGGGATGGGCTGGCCGGGGAGGGGGTTCGGTCCCTCCTGCCGGCGGCCAACGGCGATCTGTGGGTGGCCACGCACAGTCCGCCGCGCCTGTATCGCCTGCGCGGGGGAAAGATGCAGGCGGTCACCCACCGTCGGCCGCTGGGCGCGGTGCGGGCCATGGCCGAGGGGGTGGATGGCACCATCTGGATGGGGACCGCCGACGGGGGCGTGCACCGGGTGCAGGAGTTGAAATTGGTGCCGGAACCCGCCATCGCCGAGCCGGCCCCGCTGTCGGTGCGCTCACTGCTGGCGACACCGGACGGCAGCCTGTGGATTGGCTACGCGGGCGATGGATTGGGCCACCTGAAGGGCGGGCGATATCGCCGCCTGACCACGGCCGCGGGCTTGGCCGATGATTTCATCTCGCAGTTGCTGTCCGACGCCGACGGGCAGCTGTGGGTGGCGGGCAACCAGGGTTTGTGGCGGGTGCCGTTGGCGGACCTGGAGGCGCTGATCGCCGGGCAACGGCCGCGGGTGCATGCACGCACCTATGGCGGGGCCGACGGCCTGCCCGGGGTGCAGCCCAACCGCGATTGTTATCCGTCGTCCTGGCGGGGCACGGACGGGCGCCTGTGGTTCTCGACGCGCACGGGCCTCTTGCAGGTGGAACCGGACAAGGTGCGGGCCAATCCGCACCCGCCGTCCGTGCAACTGGAACGCGTCCTGGTGGACGACCGCGCGGTGGCGGCGCGCCATGCAGGGTCGCCCCTGGGGGGACAGGCCGGGAGCAACGTGGTCAACCTGCGGGGCGCGGGCGCGCCCCTGCGCCTGGAACCCGGCCATGGCAAGGTGGAAATCGAGTTTGCCGCCCTGAGCTTCGCCTCCCCGGAGAACGTGCAGTTCCGCCATCGCCTGGAGGGCTTCGACGCCGGGTGGGTGGAGGTCGGGCCGCAGCGGCACGCCACCTACCCCCGCCTGCCGGCCGGGGAGCATGAGTTCCGCGTGCAAGCCTGCAACAACGAGGGCGTGTGGAACGAGACCGGGGCCACCCTGCGCTTTGCCGTCACGCCGTTCTTCTGGGAAACGTGGTGGTTCCGGGGGAGCATCGGCCTGGGCGTCATGCTGGTGGCGGGCGGCGGGGCCTTTGCCGTCTCGCGCCGGCGCTACCGGGAGAAGCTCCGCCGCCTGGAGGCCCGGCGCGTCCTCGAGCAGGAACGCGCGCGCATCGCCCGCGACATCCACGATGACCTGGGCGCCAGCCTCACCCGCATCACCCTGCTCAGCCAGTCCGCCGCCGCCGGGGTGGAGGATCCGGAGGCGGCCGCCGCCAGCCTGACCCAAATCCACCAGACCGCCCGCGACCTGACCCACGCGATGGGTGAGGTGGTCTGGGCGGTCAACCCGGAGCATGACACCTTCGACAGCCTGGCCAATTACATCAGCCATTACGCCCAGAACTATCTCCGTGCGGCCGGCATTCGCTGCCGCATCGAGATGCCGCTGCAACTGCCCCGGCAGGCCCTCCCGGCGGATATCCGGCACAACCTGTTCCTCGCGGCCAAGGAGGCGCTCCACAACGTGGTCAAGCATGCCGCCGCCTCGGAGGTGCGGATCGCGCTCTCCCTGGCGGGGACCGGTTTCGACCTGCTGGTGGCCGACAACGGCCGCGGGTTCGCGCCGCCGCCGGCCGGGGCCGTGGCGGCCCCGGGCCCGCGCGGCCATGGCTTGGCCAACATGCGCAGCCGCCTCCGCGAGATCGGCGGCGAGTGCGACCTGCGGAGCGAGCCCGGTGCCGGCACCCGCCTCACCTTCCGCGTCCCGCTCCCCCAGCCCCATGGCCACCCCTGAATTTCCCCATCCCCCCTCCGCCACCCCGGGGCCCGTCCCTGGCCCTGTCACGGATACACGTGACGTGCGCCGGGTGGGCCGGCCGCGTACAACGGTTCCCATCGTGCCCGACCCTGCCCCCATTTCCGTCGCCCTGGTCGAGGATGATGTCTCCCTCCGCACCATCTACGCGCGGTGGCTGAAGCAGGCCGAGGGCTTTGTCCTCTGCAGCCAGCATGGCGACGGCCTGGAGGCCCTGGAAGCCCTGCCGCGCGAGAAGCCGGATGTCGTCCTCATGGACATCAACCTGCCGGGCCTGAACGGGGTGGAGTGCGTCCGCCAGCTCAAGGTGAAGATGCCGGGGACGCAGTTTGTGATGATCACGGTGTATGAGGACCCGGACCGGGTCTTCAACGCCCTCGCCGCCGGGGCCACGGGTTACCTGCTCAAGGAAACGGCCCGGGCCGACCTGCTGGCCGCCCTGCGCGACGTCTACCGCGGGGGCTCGCCCATGAGCAGCGGGATTGCGCGCAAGGTGGTGCAGTGCTTCCAGCAGGCGCCGTCCACCGGTCCCCAGGCGGAGTTGTCCCGGCTGTCCGCGCGCGAGCAGGAGGTGCTGGACCTGGTCGCCCGGGGCTACCTGTTAAAGGAGATTTCCGAGGCCCTCAAGCTGAGCGAGCACACGGTGGACACCTACCTGCGCCGCGTTTACGAGAAGCTGCACGTGCATTCCCGGGCCGAGGCGGCGGCGCGCTATGCCGAGTTGAAACCGCAGCTGGCCATCGGCCGCGGGGGCGGCTGAGGCAGCCCCTCCCCTGCAGGGCCGGGGTCGGGCCTTTGCGGGCCAGGGCGGAGGCGGGCTGGTGGGCTGGTGGGACAGGGGGCTGCCGAGGTTCCGGGGTTGCCTTGGCGGGCGCCGTTTGCTACATACTGCGCCGTTTCCCCGTTCCACCCCTTGCCCGCCCATGAAAACCCAACATTTTCACCGCACCCATGTTCCCCTCGCCGCCAGCCTGGGGGTGGCCCTCCTGTCCATGACGGCCGGCCCGGCGCGCCTGGCGGGCGCCACCTATTACTGGGACACGGACGGGGCGACGGCGGGGTTTGGCGATCTGCCGTATGTGTGGGGGTTGGACCCGTTCTGGAGCACCAACGCCACGGGCGGCGCCAGCACAATCTTCACCGCCACGACCACCTTTGCGGACACGGTGAACTTCGGCACCACGACCCTCGCGCTCGGGCCCACGGCGTCCGCCGTGCTGGTGGCGGGCACGGTGAACGTGAACCGGATCAATATCGGGTTTGCCCAGCACAGCCCCGGGGTGACGCTGACCGCCGGCACCCTCGTGCTGGGCGGCACCTCGCCGCTCATCGCCCCCAGCGCGACCAATGGCACCGTCATCAATTCCGACCTCCTGCTGGCCACCAATGCCCAGATCAACACCCCCACCCATGGGGTGGGGGGGCAGCCCACGCGGCTGACGGTGAATGGGGCCATCTCCGGGCCGTATAACGTGACCTTCCACGGGGCCAACGGCAGCAACAGCTTTGGCACCATCGTGCTCAACCAGAAGAACACCTACGGCGGCAACACCCTCCTGCAGGGTGCCGGCACCGGGGCCAACCTCACCCTCCAGTTGGGCGTCGAGGACGCGCTGCCGCCCACCACGGTGCTCACCCTCGACGGCCAGAACGGGTCCAACTCCGCCGCCGGCCGCCATGCCCGCCTGGAACTGAACGGGTTCAACCAGACCCTGGCCGGCCTCAACAACGTTGCCCGCATCAATGTGCGCTTCCAGCAGATCCTCAACACCAGCGCCACCCCCGCCATCCTCACCATCAACAACACCACCAACCACACCTACACCGGCCAGTTGGGCAGCGGCACGGGCAACAACAACTTCGGCCTCACCAAGAAGGGGCCCGGCAGGTTCACCCTCAGCCCCGCCAACACCAACTTCACCGCCTCGACCCTCCTCAACCTCCTCTACGCCGGGCCCACCACCATCGAGGGCGGCATCCTCGAGATCGGCGCCCGCGGCCGCCTCGGCAACGGGAACTACGCCGCCCCCATCTCCATCACCGCCCCGGGATCCCTCGTCTTCAGCAGCACCAACGCCAACACCCTCTCCGGCCCCGTCACCGGCACCGGCGGCCTCACCAATGCCGCCGCCGGCACCCTCACCCTCGTCGGCACCAATGACCTCCCCCACACCACCGCGGCCGCCGGCACCCTCGCCGTCTCCGGCGCCGGCCTCGTCACCGGCACCGTCACCGTCGAGCCCGGCGGCACGCTCAGCCTCACCGCCGGGGGACGCGTCAACGCGGTCACGGTCAACCCCGGCGGGCGCTTCAGCCTGCCCGGCGCCGGCACGGTGAACACGCTCGCCTTTGTCCAGGGCGGGTCCCTCAACTTCGATCTGGCCGGAGCCAGCGTGCTCACGGTGGCCGCACCCGGCGGCCTCACCAACGGCGGCCCGGCCGGCTCCGTCCTCGTCAACCTCAACGGCGCCATCCCCTCCTTTGGCACCTATGACCTTATCTTCTACACCGGTCCCCTGCAGGGCAGCGGCTTCAGCGCCTTCCAGCTCGGTGCCACCCCCGGCGGCGCCTCCTACACGCTCGTCGACACCGGCACCTCCATCCAGCTTGTCGTGGCCCCGGCCCTCATCTGGACCGGGCTCCAGAGCAGCGAGTGGAGCACCAACCCCATCGCGGGCTTCAAGAACTGGAGCTACCTCGGCGGAGCCGCGGATTACGCCAACGGCCAGGCGGTCATCTTCGATGACACCATCGGGTTCGGGTCCACCACGGTCGATCTCTCGGTCGCCAACGTCACCCCGGCCAGCGTGTTCTTCGAGAACAACGTCGCCGCCTTCACCCTCCAGGGCAGCGCCTCCATCACCGGCGCCGTCGCCCTCACCAAGGCCGGCTCCAACACCCTCGCAGTCCTCAACCCCAACCCCTACACGGGTCCCACCTTCCTCCGGGCCGGCACTCTCCAGGTCGGCAACGGCGGCACCAGCGGTTCGCTCGGGTCCGGCCCCATCACCGCCGACGGCGCCCTGGAGTTCAACCGCGCCGACGCCCTCACGGTCGCCAACGGGATCAGCGGCAACGGTTCCCTCCGCCACGCCGGCGCCGGGGTCCTCACCCTCGCCGGGGCCAACACCTACGCCGGCCCCACCCTCGTCGATGCCGGCACCCTGCGCCTCGGCGCCTCCCAGGTTCTGCCTGACGGCCTTGGCAAGTCCGGCCTCACCGTCAACGGCACGCTCGACCTCAACGCCTTCTCCGAGACCCTCAACGGCCTCGCCGGCGCCGGCACCGTCGATTCCCTCGCGGGCGGAGCACCCGTCCTGACCGTCGGCAGCAACAACGCCTCCAGCCTGTTCGGCGGGGTGATCCGGAACACGGCCGGGTCCGTCGCCCTGAACAAGGTGGGCAGCGGCACCCTGGTCCTTTCCAACTTCAACTCCTACGGCGGCGGCACGGTCATCAGCAACGGCATCATCACCGCCGCCTTCGAGTCCGCCCTCGGCACCGGCCCCGTCCGCTTCGAGGGCGGCACCCGCCTCGCCGTGGCCGGCGGCGTCAATGTCACCAACCCCATCGTGGTCGTCAGCAGCGTCGGCGTCGTCGGCCGAGGCACCTTCGAGCCGGTCGCTTCCACCGTCGCCACGATCAGCGGCCCCATCACCCTTCTCGGCACTCCCACCGCCGGCGGGCACTTCGCCACCACCGGCACCGGCGCCCTCCTCGACGTGGCCGGCCCCATCACCGCCTCCGTCCCCGTGGCCCAGCGCATCGGCACCATCCGCTACTCCGGCGGCGGCAGCGGCTACACCAACCTGGCGCTCAACCAGGGCGCGGCCATCGTCGGGGCCCCCAACGGCATCGCCCCCAGTGCCCGCTTCACCTTCCTCGACGCCGGGGCCGGCACCCTCGACCTCAATGGCTTCAGCCAAAGCCTCGTCGGCCTCACCAAGGGAGCCCAGTCGGCCATCGTGGGCAACGGTTCCACCGCGTCCGATGCCACCCTCATCCTGACCGGCGATTCCACCTTCGGGGGCACCATCCAGGACATCCTCGGCACGGGCACCCGCAAGGTGAACCTCGAGGTCAACGGCGGCGCCTTCACCCTCTCCTCCTCCAACGCCTACACCGGCAACACCATCGTCAACACCGGCTCCCTGCTGGTGAACGGGATCCTCGGGGCCAGCCCGGTCACCGTGAACGCCGGCGGCCTGCTCGGCGGCAGCGGCCGGATCGGCGGGCAGGTGACCCTCGAGGCCGGCGGCACGTTGTCCCCCGGCACCGGCACCAACGCCGGCCGGCTCTACCTCGACACCACCACCCAGCTGGCCTGGTTCAAGCCCGGGTCCACCTTGGTCGTGCACCTGAACGGGACCAACGCCGGCGCCCACGACCAACTCCTGCCCAAGGGCGATCTCTTCCTGGAACAACCCACGCTCCAGATCATCCTCGGCTACGCGCCCACGGTGGGCGACCAGTTCACGATTGTGGATTTGGAGGCCGGCTTCCTCGACGGAACGTTTGCCGGGATCCCCAACGGGGGCACGGTCACGGCCGGGGGTTACCAGTTCCAGGTGCAATACGGGGCCATCGACGGGAACGCCATCGTGCTGACCTGCATCGGGGCCGGCTTGACCCCGCCCACCCTGGCGGGGGGCGGACCCCTCGCCGGAACCTCGTTCCCGCTCAGCTTCAGCGGCCCGGCCGGGCAGTCCTACCAGGTGCTGACCAGCACCAACGTGGCCCTGCCGCTGACCAACTGGACGGTGCTGTCCACCGGCACCTTCGGGGCCGGTCCCGCCACCTACACCGACACTTCCGCCACCAACCAGCAGCGGTTCTACCTGATCAAGTCGCCCTGAGGCTCCCCCCGGGACCGGCCGCGCCGGAACTTGCATACCCTGCCTTCACCCTGGCTGCGGCGCCGGCTTGGGCATCCTTAACCGTCCGCTGCCCGAGTCTCCCCGCCCGCTCCTCCATCCCCGTCCCGGGCCGCCCAGGCCCCTTGAACCGGCCCTGTCCCGCCGTGTCACGCCTTTCCGTGACATGACAGCCCGGCCGGGACACGCCACTTTTTGCGGCTCAGACCCAGACCCTTGGCCAACCGCCTGCCCACCCATGCTTCCATGAAAACGAACCGTCTCTTCCTGACCAAGCCGGCCCTTGCCGTCCTCGCCCTGCTGCTGCCTGTCAGCCTGCCGGCGGTCAGCGTGAAGTTCACCAGTTCCGGCACCTTCACGCCGCCGGCCGGCGTGACCAACATCATCGTGGAATGCTGGGGCGGCGGTGGCGCCGGCGGCGGGGCCACCCGTGGAACCGGCGGCGGGAATGCCGGCGGCGGCGGTGGCGGCGGCGGCGCCTATGCCAAGTTGGTCAATGTCCCCGTGACACCCCTGACCCCCTACACGGTCACCATTCCGCCGGAGGCCGCCTGTGATCCTGCCTTCACCCATGGCCAACGGTTTGACGGCGCGAACGTCTCCTTCACCGGCGACGGCGGGGTCACGGTCACGGCCAACGGTGGCCAGGGCGGGGCGTGCGTGATCACCACGTCCACGGCGACCTCCGGGGCCGGCGGGGTCGGGGGGGCGGTCAGCACGGGGCTGGATGGCTCCTACAGCGGCGGCAACGGCGGGACATTTGCCACGGCGGGCAACGGCGGTTCCGGCGGGTCCGGGGCCAGCGACCTGGCCAACGGGAACAACGGGACCACCAGCAACAACCCCGGGGCGGCCAAGGCCGGGAGCGACGCCGACCATAACGGCGGCGCGGGGGCCAACGGGAAAAGCGCCCACGGCGCCGGCAACGTCAACAACGTGGCGCCCGGCGGCGGCGGTGGCGGCGGGAAAAGCAACACCAACGGCGTCACCTGCCTCGGGTCCAATGGCCGCAAAGGCCAGATCATCATCACCTACAGCACCGCCGCGGCGGTCAAGGCCAACAACACGGACAACCTGAATCTCGGCAGCAGCTGGGTGAGCGGCACCCCGCCCGATGCCTCGGGCATCGCCAAGTGGGATGCCACGGTGGCCTCGGCCAACACCACGGTCCTGGGTGCCAGCCTGGCGTGGGGGTCCATCAGCATCCTCGACCCCGCCGGGTTGGTGACCATCGATGCAGGCCATACCCTCACCAACAATGGCAACATCGACATGAGCCTGGCCACCGCGGACCTCACCCTCAATTGCGGCTATGCCATGGGCAATTCCGCCGTCTGGAATGTGGCCTCGGGCCGCACGCTGACGGTCGGCGGCAATGTCTCGGGCGGGTTCAGCCTGACCAAGCAGGGGACCGGCAAGGTCGTCCTGTCCGGGACCAACACCTACTCCGGCGCGACCGCCGTCACCGGGGGCACGCTGCAGCTGGGCGCCAGCGGCGCCCTTCCCGATGGTGCCGGCGTGGGCGATGTCTCCATCGCCGCCTCGGCCCTGCTTGACCTGAATGGCTTCTCCGACGCCATCAATGGCCTGAGCGGGCCCGCCGGGAGCGCGGTGGACAACACGGCCGCGGGCACCACCGGCACCCTGACCGTGGGCAACAACAACGCCGGTGGCGCCTTCGCCGGCCTCCTCCAGAACAGCGGCGTCGACAGCACCAACAACCTGGTCAAGACCGGCACCGGCCAGCTCACCCTCACCGGCGCCAACACCCTGTCCGGCACGGTGACCGTCAACGGGGGCATCCTCAGCCTGGGCAACGTCAACCCCCTCGGCAACATCCGCGGGCTCACCATCGGCGGGGCCACGCTGGGCTTCGCGGTCAACGGCGCGGCGGTGGCGGCGCCGGTCACCCTGGCCGGCAATGCCATGTTCAGGGTGGAAATCGGCGGCGCGCTCGGGAGCCTGAACGGGCCCATCGGGGGCGCGGGGGACATCACCTTCGCCACCGGCAACAACACCCTGTCCGGCAACAACCGCATCTCCATCGGGGCCGCCGGGAGCTTCACCGGCAACGTGACCATCACCACCTCGCCCCTCAGCACAGTCAACAGCCTGACGCTCCAGCTGGCCGCCGCGAACGCCCTGCCCGCCACCGCGGTGGTGACGCTGGATGGCGAGAACGGCGGCAATGGCACCCAGTGGGCGGACCTCGACCTCGCCGGCTTCGACCAGGCGCTGGCCGGCCTGGTCAACGTCGCCCGCAGCGGCCGGTTGCAGCGCGTCTACAACTCCGGAACCGCGGCCACGCTCACCCTCAGCAACAGCGCCGACTACGCCTTCTCCGGCGCGCTCGGGAAAGCCAGCGGCAACGATTTCGGCCTGACCAAGGGCGGGGCGGGCACCTTCACCCTCGCCGGCACCAACCACACCTACAACGGCCCCACCACGGTCAACGGCGGCACCCTGCTGGTCCAGGGCCTGGCCGGCAGCGGCGTGATCACCGTCAACCAGGGCGCGACGCTCGCCGGGACCGGCACCCTGAGCGGTGACTCGCTCACGGTGAGCGGCGGCGGCGTGCTGTCGCCCGGCGTGGGCACGAATGCCGGGACCCTGCAGCTGGACCGGGCCACGCTCGTGTGGCTGAAGCCCACCTCCACGTTCGTGGTGCACCTGAACGGGTCCACCCCCGGCACCTATGACCGGGTCCTGCCCAAGAATGACATCCTCCTGGAACAACCCACCCTGCAGGTGGTCCTGGGCTACACGCCCACGACCGGCGACCAGTACACGATCATCGACTCGGAAGCCGGCTTCCTGGACGGGACCTTTGCCGGGGTGCCCAACGCGGGCACGGTGACCTTCGGGGGTTACGATTTCCGGGTGGATTATGGCGGTTTGGACGGCAATGCCGTGGTGCTGACCTGCATCGCGGGCGGGTTGACGCCGCCCACCCTGGCGGGCGGCGGGCCCCTCGCCGGGAACTCGTTCCCGCTCTCCTTCAGCGGTCCCGCCGGCCAGTCCTACCAGGTGCTGGTCACCACCAACCTGGCCGTGCCCCTGACCAATTGGGCGGTGCTGTCCACCGGCACCTTTGGGGCCGGGCCGGCCACCTACACCGACACTTCCGCCACCAACCAGCAGCGGTTCTACCTCATCAAGTCGCCCTGAGGCGTGACCGGGGCTTGCCGGCGGCTCCAGATGGTGCGATCTAGGGGGGCCAATCCAGCGGAAGACCCATGCCAGACGTCGCTTTTGCCCCTTTTTGGAGACCGGGCCACGGGCGCGGGCGGGCGGCGGGCCTGCTCGGTGCCTGCCTCGCGGCCGTCGCCGTCACCGCCAACGCCCAGCCCGTCGTCACCAACACCTTCCCCAGGGCGGGGGGCGTCGCGCGCGCGCTCGGCCAGTTCGAGGTGTCCTTCAACGGCCCGGTCCAGGGGGTGCAGGCCGCCGACCTGCTCGTCAACAACACCCCCGCCACCAACCTCCTGGTGCGCCCCGGCGGCTCGTTGTCCTTCCAGTTCGCCCAACCTGTCCCCGGGACGGTGACCATCCGCTGGGCCGCCAACGCCGGGATCACCGACTACGCGGCCACCCCCGGCGTCTTCGCCGGCACCAACCTCTGGACGCTCACCCTCAACACGAACCTGGCCTACCCGGACCTGGTGTTGACGGAGATTTGCGCGGGCAACCGGACCGGGCTGGCCGATGAGAACGGACTGGCCGCGGACTGGATCGAGATCCACAACCGGGGGCTGGCCTCGGCGAGCCTGGGCGACTGGTCGTTGAGCGACGACCCGGCCGAGCCGGGGCAATGGGTCTTCCCGGCGCGAACCCTGGCGCCCGGCGCGCGGCTGGTGGTGTTCGCCTCGGCCAAGGACATCAAGGCGCCGGCCGGCACCAACGCCTTCCACACCCGCTTCACCCTCGACGCCGGCGGTGGGTTCCTCGGCCTCTACGCGCCGGAATCCCCCCGCGCGCTCCGCAGCGGCCTCGCCTACCCGGACCAGCGCAACGATTACTCGTGGGGCCCGGACGCGACGGGGCAGCCGCGCTACTTCGCCGTCCCCACCCCCGGCGCCGCCAACCCGCCCAGCGCCCTCACCAACCTGGCCCGGCCCGTTCACTTCAGCGTCTCCCGCGGGTTCTTTGCCCAGCCTTTCGACCTCGTCCTCTCCACCCCGACGCCCGGCGCCACCATCCGCTACACCACCAACGGGGCCGAGCCCACCGCCGCCACCGGCCTGGTCTATGCCGGCCCCCTGCGCGTCACCAACAGCGCTGTCCTGCGCGCCGCCGCCTTTGCCCCGGACGCCGCCCCCTCCACCGTCGCCACCCACACCTACCTCTTCAACCAAAGCGCCGCCATCCGGTCGCTGCCCGTCCTCTCCCTCGTCACCTCCTCCAACCACCTGACCGGTTCCAACGGCGTCATCGGCATCAGCGTGAACAACTACGTGGGCGGCGTCTGGACCCCGCTCTCGACCAATGACTACAACAACAACCTGAAGTTCGGCCTGGCCTGGGAACGGCCGGTCTCGGCCGAGTGGATTGAGCCCCGCGACAACAGCGGGTTCCAGGCTGACTGCGGCCTGCGCGTCAATGGCAGCGACTACACGCGCCCGCGCTACACCCCCACCAGCAAGTTCTCCTACCGCCTCTACTTCCGCTCCGACTACGGGCCCGGCAAGCTCGATTACCCGCTCTTCCCCGGCACCGGCCGGCGGCAGTTCGACTGCGTCATCCTGCGCGCCGGCCACAACGACATCACCAACCCCTTCACCAAGGACGAGCTGAACCGCCGCCTCCATGGCGACACCGGCCAGCCGGCCGCCCAGGGCACCTTCGTGAACCTCTTCATCAACGGGGTCTACAAGGGCTACTACAATCCCACCGAGCGCGTGGACGAGGAATCGCTCGAGGCCTGGAACGCGGGCGGCGCCGACTGGGACCGCATCACCGTGGGCAGCGCCGTGCAGGAGGGCGACAACGCCGCCTGGACCCAGCTGCGCAACTTCTGCGCGGCGCCCCAGGACGCCGGCGTCCCGGCCACCTACCAGCAGGCCGTGCAGCAGCTCGACGCGGTCAACTTCATCGATTACCTGCTCGTGCAGATCTACGCCGGCAACTGGGACTGGCCGGCCAACAACTGGCGGGCGGCCCGCGAGCGGGTGCCCGGCAGCCGCTGGCGGTTCTACGCCTGGGACCTCGAGGGCACCTACTCGCCAGGCCAGCGCCCGCCCACGGTGGACATGTGGACCACTTCCAACCGGGTCAACCTGGGCACCTCCAACTACGAGATTCCCAACCTCCAGCGCTGGCTCACCAACAGCCCGGAATACCGCCTGCTCTTCGCCGATCGCATCCAGCGCCATTTCTTCAACGGCGGCGCCCTCACCGACGCCAGCATCACCAATCGTTTCCTCGACATGCGCTCCGTCCTGGCCGGGGTGATCGCGTCCATGGACACCTACGTCATCACCACCTGGGTGCCGCAGCGGCGCGCCCCGCTCTTCAGCCAGTTTCTCCAGTACGGCCTCTACGCCTCCAACGCCCCCGTCTTCAGCCGGCACGGGGGCACGGTGGCCGCCGGGTTCCCGCTCGCCGTCAGCGCCCCCCACGGCGGCACCATCTATTACACGACCAACGGATCGGACCCCCGCGTGCCCTTCACCGGCGCCGTCTCCCCCGACGCCCGGGCCTACGCCGGCCCCGTCACCCTGCCGGGCAGCGTCACGGTCAAGGCCCGCACCCTCAATGCCGGCACCTGGAGTCCCCTGACCGAGGCCGAGTTCGCCGTGGCCACCCTCGGGGTGCCCATCCGGGTCTCCGAGATCCACTACAACCCGCCCGGCGGCAGCGCCCATGAGTTCCTCGAGCTCGTCAACGCCGGCCCCGCCATCCTCGACCTCGGCGGCTTCTTCTTTTCCCAGGGCATCTCGTTCCTCTTCCCCGCCGGCACCACCCTGGCCCCCGGCGCCACCCTCCTGCTCGCCAATAATCTCGACCCCGCCTCCTTCGCCACCCGCTACCCGGGCGTCGGCGTGTTCGGCTGGTTCAGCGGCAGCCTCAACAACGCCGGGGAACGCCTCGCCCTCAGTGACGCCGCCGGCCAGGTCATCCTCACCGTCGATTACAGCGACCAGGGCGGCTGGCCCACCGCGGCCGATGGCGGCGGCGCCTCGCTCGAGATCCTCAATCCCCTCGGCAGCCCCGATGACCCGGCCAACTGGCGCGCCAGCGACACGCCCGGCGGCACCCCGGGCCAGGTCAGCCCGCCGCCCGCCGCGCCGGTGGTCCGCCTGAACGAGGTGATGGCCGGGGACCCCGGCCTCTTCACGGACTGGCTGGAGCTGGCCAACACCGGCCCCGCCGCCGTCGATCTCTCCGGCTGGTCGATCACCGACAACGGCGACCCGCGCCGGTTCGTCTTCCCGGCCGGGGTCATCCTGCCCGCCGGCGGGCACCTCGTGGTCCGGTGCGACACGAACACAACGGCGCCCGGCTGGCACACCGGGTTCGCACTCGACCAGGACGGGGATCTCCTGCTGCTCTTCAACGCCCAGACCCAGCGCGTGGACGCGGTGAGCTTCGGCCCGCAGGTGCCCGGCCATTCCCTGGGCCGGGTGGGCGCCCAATGGGTCCTGTGCCAGCCCACCACCAACGCCGCCAACGTGGCGGCGTCCGTCGGCGCGCCGTCCGACGTGGTGATCAACGAGTGGCTGGCCAACGCGCCCCCCGGGCAACCGGACTGGCTCGAGCTCCACAACCGTGGCCCCCTCCCGGTGGCCCTGCGCGGTTGTTACCTCGCCACCAGCAATGCGGCGCAACCCATCGCCGGGCCGGTCTTCATCGCCGGCGGCGGTTACCTGCGGCTCTGGGCCGACGAGGGGATCGGGTTCAATCACCTCGACTTCAAGCTCACCGCAGCCGGGGACACCCTGTCCCTCCACGATCCGCTGGCCGCCCAGGTCGACCAGGTGACCTTCGCCACCCAGGCCGAGGGGATCTCGCGCGGGCGCTGGCCCAACGGCAGCCTCACCTTCACCAACTTCGTCGGCACCGCCAGCCCGGGCGCCAGCAACTACGTCGTCAACTGGACCGGGCCGGTCTTCAGCGAAATCCTGGCCCGCGGCGCCGGGACGGTGTCCGGGGAATTCCTCGAGCTCCATAACCCCGGCCCCACCGCCTTCGACCTCGGCGGGCATAGTGTCAGCGCGGATCAACCCCGGGCCGGGCGCTGGGTTTTCCCGCCGGGCACCCTCCTGCCGGCGGGCGGATTCGCGGTCATCGCCTGCACCACCAACCAGCCGGCCTCCGTCACGCCCGGAGCCTTCAACCTCGGGGAGGCGCTCGACGCCGACAGCGGCGGCGCCCACCTCTTCAACCCCGCCGGCCAGCTGGTCCACTCCCTCGCCTACGGCCCCCAGGTGGCCGGCAAATCCATCGGGCTCTCCGCCGGCCAATGGCGCCTGCTCGCCACGCCCACCCCGGGCGCCGCCAACGCCGCCCCCCAGGCGCTCGGCACCAACAGCGCCCTGCGCCTCAACGAATGGATGGCCGAGCCGCTCACCGGGCCGGACTGGTTCGAGCTGTTCAACACCAACACCCTGCCCGTGGACCTCGCCGGGCTCTTCGTCAGCGATGATCCCTCCACCGTGGGCCTCACCCAGTTCCGCCTCGCGCCGCTCAGCTTCATCGGGGCCACCCAATGGGTCCGCCTCGTCGCCGACAACAACCCCGCCCAGGGCCTGCACCATGTCAGCTTCAGCCTCGATGGCGAGGGCGAGGGCCTCTGGCTCAGCGCCAGCAACGCCACCGGCCTGGCCCTCCTCGACACGGTGTCCTGGGGCCTCCAGGCGCCCGACGCCTCGCAGGGCCGGTTCCCCGACGGCGCGGCCGCCTTCGCCACCTTTGCCGGCAGCGCCACGCCCGGGTCCGCCAACAAGGTGGGCGGTCCGCCCCAGTTCATCCTCGTCCCCCCCAACGACGTCTTCGTCCGCACGGGCAGCAACGCGGCCCTCAGCGTGGTCGTCATGGGCGCGGACCCCATGTCCTACCAGTGGCGTTTCAATGGCGCCCTGCTGGCCGGGGAAACCAACGCCAGCCTGCTGCGCACCAATTTCCAGCCCGCCGACGAGGGCTTCTATCAGGTGACGGTCAGCAATCCCCTTGGGCAGATCTCCACCGGCACCACCCTCCGGCTCGCCGTGCCCCTGGCCGTGCTGCAGTCGCCGCTGTCCCAGACCCTGGCCCCCGGCCAGCCGTTCACCCTCAGCGCCACCATCACCGGCCAGCCGCCGCCGTTCAGCTATGAGTGGCGGATTTCCACCACCGCCTTCACCACCAACGTCAGTGGCAACGCCCAGGACTTCATCACCCTGATCGCCCCCGCCGTCCCCACGCAGCAGCTCTACCGCGTCGTGGTCCGCAACGCCGCCTTCCCGGTCGGCACCGCCAGCAGCCTGGCCGTCATCACCGTCGTGGCCGACAGCGATGGCGACGGCCTGCCGGATGCCTGGGAGGCGGCCAACGGGTTCCCCACCAACAACCCCGCCAACGGCCTGCTCGACACCGATGGGGATGGCTTGACCGACTACGAGGAATACGTGGCCGGAACCCAGCCCACCAATGCCGCCAGCACCCTGCAGGTCGTGGCCGCCCCGGTGGCCGGGGGGACCGGCCTGGACTTTGCCGCCGTCAGCAACCGCACCTACACCCTGCAGTCCGCCCCCAGCCCGACCGGGGCCTGGACGGCGCAGAGCAATTTCGTGGCGCGTTCCAGCAACAGCACCCAGCGCATTGTCCTGCCCCCCGCCGGCGCGCGTTCCTTCTTCCGCGTGGTCACCCCGGCCCAGCCCTAGCCGGCGTTTGCAAACCCCCGCCACCAGCCTCGTGCAGTGCGGCCGCCCCGCTGCCGCCATGGAAGGAGTTCGCTTCGCTCCGTCACGCCCGCCCGCGCCCATCCCCCGGGCCAGGGTCATCCGCTGGCTCTGGATCCTCGGTGCCCTGTTGGCCGTCCCCCGCGCCCCCCTCCCCGCCGCCCCGCCGCCGGCGCGGCCGAACGTCGTCGTCATGGTCGCCGATGACCTGGGCTACGGGGATCTCGGCTGCTACGGGGCCACGCGGCTGGCCACCCCCCGCCTCGACGCGCTGGCCCGCGCGGGCGTCCGCTTCACCGACGCGCATTCCTTCAGCGGCATCTGCATGCCGTCCCGTTACTCCCTCCTGACCGGGCGCTACGCCTTTCGCCTCGGGCGGTCCATGGAGTACGCCTGCCACTTTGACCCCGGGCAGGTTCTGCTTCCCAGGGTCCTGCAATCGGCCGGTTACCGCACCACCGCCCTCGGCAAATGGCACAACGGATTCGGCACCAACACCCAGGTGGACTGGAACGCCCCGCTCAAGCCGGGCCCGCTGGAGTTCGGGTTTGATTCCTTTTTCGGGCTGCCCCGCACCCACTCTGAACCGCCGCTGGTCTTTGTGCGCGACCATGCCATCGTGGGCTTCGATGCGGCGGACCCCATCCGGGTGGACCGTTCCCCCGGCACCGGGCCGCATGGCCGGCAGGTGGGCGGGACCAACGCGCTGGCCCGGCGCCCGGATGAACGGATCGACCTGATCCTGGCCGGCGAGGCGGAGAAGTTCCTCGCCGCGCAGTCAGCCCGGCAGCCCTTCTTCCTCTACCTGGCCTGGGCGGCGCCGCATTTCCCGCTCAGCCCGGCGCCGGCCTTCCGTGACCGCAGCCGGGCCGGGGTGTATGGCGACTATGTCGAGCAACTGGACCATTGCGTGGGCCGGGTGCTGGACGCGCTGGAGAAACACGGGCTGGCGCGCGACACCCTGGTGGTGTTCACCAGCGACAACGGCGGCCGCTACGAACGGGGCGCCCTGCGGGCCGGGCACCGCACGAACGGGGCGTTGCTCGGGCAAAAAACCGACGCCTGGGAGGGCGGCCACCGTGTGCCCCTGCTGGTCCGCTGGCCGGGCCGCCTGCCGGCCGGGCGCGAGCGGCGGGAGTTCTTCCACCAGGTGGACCTCATGGCCACCCTCGTCGAGGCCTGCGGGTTGGCGCTGCCTGCCGGGGCCTCGCCGGATGGACGCTCGGACCTGGCCGCCTGGCGGGATCCGGTCCAGGCCCCGCCGGGGCGGACCGAGGCGATCCTGCACGGGACGACCAGCCTGGCGCTGCGCCAGGGGCCATGGGTCTACCTTCCGGCCCGGGGGTCCGGGGGCAAGACCGTGCCCGAACCCGCCAAGCCTTGGAGCGTCAGCTACGCGCAGCTGGGCCTGCGGAACAGCGACGTGGATGAGCGTGGGCAGCCGAGGCCGGACGCCCCGGGGGAGCAGTTGTATGATCTCAGCCGCGACCCCGCCCAGCGAACCAACGTGGTGGCGCTTCACCCGGAACGCGCCGGGGCCCTGCGCGCGCGCCTGGCCGAACTCACGGCCGGCACCCGGGGCCACCGGGCGGCGGGGAGGTGAGCCTGGCCGGGTTGGCCGCTACTGTGCGATCACCCGGTAGAGGCGCTGGGGCCGGCCTTGCGCGGAGTAATCCACGAACTGGTAGGGTGTGGTGCCGAGGGTCAGGTTGGTCAGGGTCAGCCAGTTGGTCTGACTCACTCCGTCCCGGTATTCGATGCGGTAACCGGCGCCCACCACGCCCTCGATGAACAGCGTGGGCCGGAGCACCAACCCCGTCAGGGTCAGGCGGGCGGGCTGGCTCCGGGTGGTGCCGCTGGCACTCGAAACCTCCACGTCATATGCGCCCACCTGGGCGGAGCCCACGTTGGTCAGGAGCAGGGTGGCGTTGGTGGCGCCGGCGAGCACAGCGCCGTTCAGGCGCCATTGGTAGGTGAACGGCGCGGCCCCGGCCGCCACCACCGTGAAGACCACGTCCGTGCCCGGGGAAACCGTCTGGTCGACCGGCTGGACACTGATGACCGGCGGGGTCAGGACGGTGAGGAGACCGGGGGCGCTGGTGGCCGTCCCCGCGCCGTTGCTGACGACCAGCGTGTAGGGGCCCGCCT
>JBJOEZ010000002.1:0-180873 GCA_046048995.1 Verrucomicrobiota bacterium
GTGCTGCGACCGCCACGTGCCGGGTTTGGTGGACTTTGCGCTCAACGCGGGCCCGTGGCGCTATGGGATGTTCAACGCCTTCCTGGTGGCGCGCCGGGTGAAGTGAGGGCGGGCCTCCGGCCTGGCGGCTACAAGCCGCTGGGGTGATCGAGGAACTCCCAGGGGAGGGCAAACCTGCGGGACAGCTCAGCGGCGAGGGCCTTGACCCCGAAGGTTTCCGTGGCGTAGTGGCCGCCGTAGAGGACGTTGATTTTCAGTTCCTGGGCCAGGCCGAAGGTCCAGTGCGGGCCCTCCCCGGTGATGAAGGTGTCCACGCCCTCGGCCGCGGCCTGCCGGACCTCGCTCCCGGCGCCGCCGGTGACGATGCCGATGCGGCGGCAGGTGGCGGGGCCGCCGCGGAGGACGACGGGGGGCGTGCCCACCGTTCGCTGCAGGCGGCGGGTCAGTTCCGCGAGGGGCAGGCGGGCCGCGGTTTGCACGCCGAGCCGCTGGCCCTTGGACTCGAAAAACGGCCGGAGCTGGCGCAGCCCGAGGGCGCGGGCCAGTTGGACGTTGTTACCGAGGCGGGGGTGGAGGTCGAGGGGCAGGTGGGAGCTGTAGATGGCCAGGTTGTTCTCCACCAGGAGCCGGAGGAATTGGTAGTTGCAACCCGTCCACGGCTGGCGCGGCGTCCAGAAAAGCCCGTGATGCACGACCAGGAGATCGGCCCGGGCGGCGATGGCCATCTGCACGGTGGCGAGGCTGGCGTCGACCGCCGCCGCGATGCGGCTCACCGTGCCGCGGTTCTCCACCTGCAACCCGTTGAGGGCGGCGTCGTAGTCGCGCACGGCGGCGGTGCGCAGGGTGCGATCGCAGTGGCGGGCGATGGCGGCGAGGGACGCTTTGGGCATGGGCGGAGTCTCCGGCGGCGGCAGGCGGCTTTCGAGCGGAAAAAGGGCCCGGCTGTGAGGGCGGCCGGGCCGCCGGGCGGGCCCCGGCGGTGGCGCCCTGGGCCCTGTGAGCTTTTGCGTTTTACGCGCAGGCCGCCAGGCCTTAGCCTTCCGGCGTGGTTCTGGTCATCGATAACTACGATTCCTTCACCTACAACCTCGTGCAGTATCTCGGGGAACTGGGTGCGGAGATGCAGGTGCATCGCAATGACCAGATCACCCTCGAGCAGGCGCGGGCCCTGAATCCGGACCGCATCCTGGTTTCGCCGGGGCCGTGCTCCCCGCGCGAGGCCGGCCTCTCCAACGAGATCATCCGGGAGTTCGGCCAGCGCATCCCCGTCTTTGGCGTCTGCCTGGGCCACCAGTGCATCGGCCACACCTTTGGGGCCAACGTCGTGGTCAATTACCGGATGATGCACGGCAAGACCTCCCTCATCCGCCACAACGGCCAGGACCTGTTCGAGGGGATGCCCAATCCCTTCGCCGCCACCCGCTACCACTCGCTGGTCGTCCAGCGCGAGAGCCTGCCCGGCTGCCTGGAGATCACGGCCGAGACCGAGGAGGGCGAAATCATGGGCCTGCGGCACAAGACCCTCCCCATCTGGGGCGTGCAGTTCCATCCCGAGAGCATCCTCACCCAGGAGGGGCGCCGGATTCTCGAGAACTTCCTCAAGCTCAAGGCCCGCTAGGGCCGAGTCCCTCCTTGCGGAGGACCAGGACAAGGTTGTCGGCCAACCCCAGCTTTCCCAGCACCCCCTCGGCCGCGCGGTAGAGGGGCCGCAGCGGCGCCAGCGCTTTCCGTTGTTTCCAACCCGTCGTCCGGCGCAGCAAGGCCACCCGGTCGGCGTCGGTGGCCGGTTGTGTCCCGCGCCGCGCGTCCTGCAGGATGACCATGGGATTGAAGTGGGTGCCGGTGGCGTGGACCTCGCTGAGTCCGGGGATGCGCGCGGCGAGCCGCCGCAGGGTGTCCGCGGTGAAGTAATTCACGTGCTCCGGCATGACGTAGCGGTAGCTGGGGCCGAGCAGGCGCACGGCGAGGGAGCGGAGGTTGGGCACCAGGATGAAGCAATGCCCGCCCGGGCGGAGCAGGGCTGCGGCTTGGCGCAGGAAGGCGTGGGGGTCGGCAAGGTGCTCGAGCACGGCCCAGAACGTGATCGCATCCCACGGCCTGTTTTCCGGTGGGGGCTCGAGGAAGGACTGCCGGCGGACCGGCACGCCGCGGGACTCGGCGTGGTCGAGGGCAACGCCCACGACATCGGTGCCGAGCCGCTCATATTGGCCGGGCCAGCGCCGTTCCAGCTGGGCGAGGAACGCGCCGGTGGAACACCCGACGTCCAGGACGCGCCCGGCGGGACAAAACTGCCGGAAGAGGCGCAGTTCCCGGGCGAAGCGCACCAGGGCGTAGTCGGCGGCCAGCTTGTCCGGGGAAAGATAGAGGGATCCGGCGAGGCCCTGGTAATGCTCGCCCGAGGCGAGGCTGTCCGGGACGGGGTCGGCATAGACCATCCCGCAGCGGGCGCACTGGACGAGGCTGACGCCGGGTTTGCGCCAGTGGGGACGGGCGTCGGTGGCCGCGCAGACCGGGCAGGGCCGGGGGGCGGTGGCGGGAGACGACGGGTGGACGCCCGGGCTCACTTCAGCCAGCGCGGCACGGATTCGCCGGCCCAGATGTCGGGGATGCGCTGCCGGCGTCGCACGAGGGCGGCCTGGTTGCCGTGCACGAGCACCTCGGCGGCGAGGGCGCGGGTGTTGTAGTTGGAGGCCATGACGAACCCGTAGGCGCCGGCGCTCATGAGGGCGAGGGTGTCCCCCTCGCCGACCTTCGGGAGGGGGCGGTCCTTGGCGAAGTAATCGCCGGACTCGCAGATGGGCCCGACCACGTCGGAGGAGACGGTGGCCCCGCCCTTGCGGGTGACGGGCAGGATCTGGTGGTAGGAATCGTAGAAGGCCGGGCGGATGAGGTCGTTCATGGCGGCGTCCACGATGACGAAGTTCTTGCGCCCGGTGCGCTTCACGAACTCCACCTGGGTGACGAGGATGCCGGCGTTGCCGACCACGAAGCGGCCGTGCTCGACGACGATCTTGAGCCCGAGCGGCTGGAGCAGCGGGACGAGCTTGGCGGCGTAGGTGGCCGGGGTGAGGGTGCGGCGGGCGGCCGGGGATTTCCACCAGGCGGCCGCGCCGCTCTCGAGGGCGGGGTTGTAGACGATGCCGAGGCCGCCACCGATGCTGAAGAACTCGAAGCCGTAGCGGGCGTCGAGGGCGGAGACAAGGGGGAGCATCTTCTTGACCGCCAGCTCGTAGGGCTTCACCTCGGTGAGCTGGGAGCCAATATGCATCTGGATGCCGCGCAGGTGCAGGTTCTTGAGCCGGCTGGCCCGCGCGTAGACGTCGCTGATTTCCTCGTAGGCGATGCCGAACTTGTTCTCGTAGGTGCCGGTGGTGATTTTGGCGTGCGTGCCGGCATCGACGTTGGGGTTGACGCGGACGGCGACCGGGGCGCGTTTCCGGAGGCGGGCGGCCACGCGGTTGATGCGGGCCAGTTCGGGCTCGCTCTCGACGTTGAAGGAATAGATGCCCTGCCGCAGGGCGAAGGCGATTTCCTCCTCCGTCTTGCCCACGCCGGCGAAGACGCACAGCCGGGGATCGCCGCCCGCGGCGATCACGCGCTGGAGTTCGCCGCCGCTGACCACGTCGAAGCCGCCCCCGAGCCGGGCCATGGTGCGCAGCACGGCCTGGTTGCTGTTGGCCTTCATGGCGAAGCAAATCAGGTGGTCGAGCGGGGCCAGGGCATGGTCAATCTTGCCGAAATGGTCCTCGAGCGTGTTCTGCGCATACACGTAGAGGGGCGTGCCGAACTTCTTCACCAGCGACTCGATGGAGACGCGCTCGCAATACAGCTTCTTTCCGACGTAATGAAAGTCATGCATGGGCGGTGTGTAAACCACAAGCCCGCCGCCTTGTCACGGCGAACTTCCCATCCGGCGCCCAGCCGCTACGCTGGGAGGCCGGTCCCCATGAACGTCCTGCGCCGCCTTGGCCCCCTCCTTCTCCTCCTCCTGGTGGCGGGGGCCGTCCCGTCGGAGGCGGCCCATGGCGTGCCCCCGGGCGCCGGACCGCGGCCGGCGGCGCCGCGCCTGCGCCTGGTCATCGAGACCGATGCCGGGGGCGACCCGGATGACGAGCAGTCGCTCGTTCGCTTCCTGCTTTGCGCCAACGAATGGGACGTGGAAGCCATCATCGCGAACCGGGCGGAGGCGCGCCCGGGGGAGAATCGCAATCCCGAGCGCACGGGCGTCGGCATTGTGCGCGCGCTGGTGTCGGCCTATGGGGCGTGCTGGACCAACCTGGTGCGCCATGATGCGCGGTATCCGTCCCCGGCCGAGCTCCTGGCCCGGGTGGTGCCGGGGCATGACGGCACGCGGGCCGGGATGGAGCGGTTGGTGGCGGTGGTGGACCGCAACGATCCGCGGCCGGTCTGGTATGCGGATTGGGGCACGGACCGCGGCGCAGGGGTGGTGAACCTGCGGCGGGCGCTCGACGAGGTCCTGCGGCAACGGGGCGAGGCGGGCTATGCGCGGTTCAAGAGCAAGCTGCGCATCCTGGGCCATGACCAGTTCCCGGAGCACACGGCGCGGACCCCGGACTGGACCCTCTGGGTAAACACCTTCCAGCCGCCGCGGGATGGCCGTCGCTGGTATCACCGGTTCTCGGCCCTGACAGCGCGGGCGGGCGGTTTTGACGTCGTGCGCGATGTGTTGCAGGGCCATGGGCCGCTGGGGGCGCTGTATCCGACCAACACGACTCATCCGCAGAAGGAGGGCGACACGCCGACCTTCCTCCATTTGCTGCCGGTGGGCCTGGGGGATCCCGAGCAGCCGGCGTGGGGGAGTTGGGCGGGGCGTTACGGGACGAACGAGAACTTTCCCGGCAAGCCCTGGTTTTGGGCCAACCAGGTGGATGCCTGGGGCGGGACGACCAACCGGGACAACACGCTGCTGCGGTGGGCGGCGGCGTTGCAGAACGATTTTCGTGCGCGGCTGGACTGGTGCGTGGCGGGGCCGTCAGGCGCCAATCATCCTCCGCGCGTGGTCGTGAACGGCGATGAGGGCACGGAGCCCATGCGCTGGGCGGTGCGCCCGGGGGAAGAGGTGCGGCTGGACGCGGGGGCCTCGCGCGACCCGGATGAGCAGGGCCTGCAGTTTGCCTGGTTCCATTATCCGGAGGCGGGCACCCATCGCGGGCACTTGGAACCCTTGGAGCGGGGGCCGGCCGCCGTGGTTCTGCGGGTGCCGCGGGACGCGGCGGGGCGCACCCTGCATGCGGTGGTGGAGGTGACGGATCGCGGGGAGCCGCCGCTGACGCGCTATCGGCGCGTGGTGCTGGACGTCCGGGACGAGGCGGCCCTGGCCGGGCCGTTGGCCGGCGCGTGGGGTCCGCCGGCGGAGTGGGCGGGTCGTTGGGGTTCGTATCGTTCGCCGCTGCAGCGGGCGGACGGGACCCGGGTGGCGGGGCCGGCGGAGTGGCCGGCCCGGCGGGAGCAGATTCGCGGGGACTGGATGCGCGAGATGGGCGCCTGGCCGCCGGTGCTGGAGCGTCCGCGGTTGGAGCGGGTATCGGCCTTTCGGCGCGACAATGTGCGGCAGGAACGGATTCGGCTGGAGACGGCGCCCGGGCGGATGGGCGACGGATGGTTGTTGACCCCGGATGGGCCGGGCCCGTTTCCGGCGGTGTTGGTGGTCTACTACGATCCGGAAACGAGCGTGGGCCTGAACCCGGCGCAACCTTGGCGCGACTTCGGCCTGCAGTTGGCGCGGCGCGGCTTTGTCACCCTGTCGCTGGGGACGCCGGGTGGGAATGCGTGGAAGCCGGACCTGGCCGGGGCGGCCTGCCAACCCCTGTCCTTTCATGCCTACGTGGCGGCCAATGCGTGGCATGCGCTGGCGGGCCTGCCGCAGGTGGATCGGGCGCGCATCGGGGTGACCGGCCACAGCTATGGCGGCAAGTGGGCCTTGTTCGCGGCGGCGCTATGGGAGCGCTTTGCCGCGGTGGCGGTCAGCGACCCTGGCATCGTGTTCGATGAGCGGCGCCCGAACGTGAACTATTGGGAGCCTTGGTATCTGGGGCAGGACGAACAGGAGCGGCGTCCGCGGCCCGGGCTGCCGGGGCCGGACAACCCGCGCACGGGCGCGTATCGTCGCCTGGTGGAGGCGGGGCGGGACCTGCACGAGGTCCACGCGCTGCTGGCCCCGCGGCCGTTGCTGGTCTCCGGTGGCGCGGAGGATCCGCCCTCCCGCTGGGAGGCGTTGAACCATCTGGTGGCCGTGAATGCCCTCCTGGGCTTCACGAACCGGGTGGCCCTGACCGCACGCCCCGACCATGCGCCCACCGCGGCTTCCAACGAGCAGTTGTTCGCCTTCTTCGCGTGGTTCCTGCAGCCCCGTGAGTAGCAGCCGGGGTGCACCGGATGAGGGCGGGGTGGATCTCAGCGGGGCGGGGTGGTCAGCGGACTCACGTGCGCTGCTACGGTGTGCTGCCCTTGTGCTGGGGCCGGCGGCTGAACCAGGCGAGGAGGGCGAGCAGTGCGAACACGGCGGCCAGCAGGGTGAGGCGGAGGAGCGGCGAGGCGGCCTGGCGCGCGGTGGCGGCCAGTTGCAGGCGGAGGTCGGCGTCGGTGTCGACCTGCACGGTGCGGCGGAAGGTGAGGAGGCGGCCCTGTTCCGGGACGGCGGCGCGGATGGCGGCGGGGGCGGTGACGGCGGCGTCCTGCTGCTGGACAAGGCGTTCGGCCAGGCGCAGGAGGGCGGCGTTGTCGGAGGCGTCGTTGGCCTCCATGATCTGCTTGGCCTCCTGCTGGGTGTAGGCGTTGTCCTTGCGGCTGCGGAGTTGGCGCACGTTGTCCGGGGCGGGGGCGGTCTCACCGCCGGCGGCGGACTGACGGACGTTGAGGCCGATGACGGCCTGCTGGAGTTTGAGGTTCTGCAGTTGGACGCGGGCGTCCTCGTTGAAGGCCTGGTCATGGGTGCTGAGGCCGTAGGCGCTCTGGAAGGCGCGCCGGGCCTGCTGGGGGTTGCCCTGCTCGAGCAGCCGGTTGCCGAGGGAAAGCATTTCCTCGGCGACCTTGGTTTTGGCCTGGTTCTGGACCAGTTCGTTCTGGAGGTAGCCCTGGACGCCGATGGAGGAGGACATGGGGACGATGGTGCTTTGCTCCTCGAGTTGGAGGGTGCCGGTCCATTTGGACAGGTCCCATTTCTCGTTGAGGTAGACCTGCCAGGTGATGTTCTCGAGGGGCAGGTCCAGCTTGGGGCCGAGGAGGGCGAGGTCGAGCCGCCGGGAGCCCGGGGTGCCGATGCGGCTGGAGTAGAAGAGTTCGACGGTGACCGGCTGATCGGCGCGGGACTGTTGTTCGAGGGGGATGAGGAGGCGGGCCTGTTCGCGCCAGGGCCACACGCCGTTCTGGTTGACGAAGGCGAACCAGAAGGAGGCCTCGGGCGGGAGGGAGAAGCGGAGCAGTCGCTTGTCGCCGGGGATGAGGTTGAGCTTCAGCTGGGTGAGCATGACGCCTTCATCGGAGATGACGGAGGTGAGGGTGGCGTCCTGGACGCGGGCATCGAGGAGCCGGGAGGCGCCGTGGCGCTCGAGCGTGAGCGGGAGCTGGAAGGCGGGCTCGACCAGCCGGAAGGTGTGGCTGGCGGTGGGGCCGGGGATTTCCTGGAGAAGGGCGCGCGGGATGCTCTGCCATTCGGCCGGCTGGAGGCTGGCGGGGGGGGCGTCCACCCGGACCTGCAGGCGTCCGCTCGACTGCATCGTCACGAAGCCGCGCTGCAGGTTGGCGTCCTCGGCGAGGATGCCCTGGGCGAGGGTGTTGGTGGCGCCCGCGGCCAACGGGGTCTGCCAGTGGGCCTGCAGCAGGTGACGGCCGATGACGCGGCGGTGGAGCTTGATCTCCCACGATTGCAGGCCGTTGGTGGCTGAACCCGGCACGGGGAGGAAATCGGCGACCTGATCGCCCCGGAACCGGACATTCTCGGCGTTGGTGGGGACGCGCACGCGCAGCGCCTTCAGCCCGGTGTTCTCGATCTGGTATTGCAGGTTGGCCATCACCTTGACCATGGCCTCGCTGACCCCGAGGTGCTGCAGGCTGGTCACCTGCACCCAGGCGTCCACGTGTTCGACCCCGAGGGTGAGGCTCCAGTCGGCCTGCAGGAGGCGGAAGGCCAGCAGACCCTTCTGGCGCAGGCCGGCCTTCTGGGGGTCAAGCTGGGTCACGCCCTCGCGGGCCATGACCTGCAGGCGCAGGCCCTGCTCCGGCACGAGGGTGATCTGGCCGCGCTGCTTGCCGGCCTCGCGGAAGGACAGGCGCGGCACGATGTAGTTGGTGAGCAAACGGGTGCCCGGCCCGGCCAGGGTGAGCTGGAACGACTGGGCGCCCTCCGTGCGGCCCTTGAGGTGCAGGGTGATGATGCGGCCCTCAGGCGCGCGCAGTTCGGTCCAGTGGCTGAGCGCCTGCCCGGTCAGGGATTCCACGTCGAGGTTGGTGGCGAGGAGAAAGCTGAGGCGGAAGACCCCGGCCCGCGTGATGTTCACGTTGACGTTGGCCGCCAGGACGGTGCGGTCCTCACCGAGCGAGAGCGTCTGCTCGGTTTCCACGCGGACATCCGGTTCCACGGCGGAGGCCTTGAGGCTGACGCGGCCGCGGGTCTCGGTGTAGCGGAAGGCCCGGCGCAGGGTCAGGCCGGGCACCTGGGCGCGGAGGGCGTCGACGGTGCCGCCCGGGAAGTCCTCCAGGTTGATGGGGGACAGGTCGGTCGGGGTGGCTGATTCCAGTTGCACCTCGTCGCCGGTTGCGAGGCCGACCGCGCCGACCTGGCCCGCGGCCTGTTGGACACTGAGCAGGCCGGCGGATTGCTCGAGGGGGAGCGGCCCGGTCGGCATCTGGGATCGAATCAGCACCGCAAACGGCCGCGACTGGGCAGGGGTGAGCGTCACGCGCAGCCGGCGGGTGTCGGGGTCAAAGCGCCAGAGGCTGACCACGGAGGGCCGGGCCATGCGGTTCTCGGCAGCCTGGGCGCCGGCGGGGGCCATGGCGACGGCCTCGGTGACGTCGGTGATGGTGGCGCCGCTTGGCACGTCCAGGGTGAGTTCGCCCAGCTCGCCCTGGGCCGGGCGGACCTGCAGGAGGTGGGCGCCCTCGAGCACCCCGGCCGCCGGGACATAGAGCTGGTTCCACTCGGCGAAGAACACGGCGCGTTCCCGGCGCACATCGCGGGCGCGCGGTTTCCAGCCCAGCCACGCGTCCGGGGCGGGCGCCAGCACGACGTCGAAGGTGGCGTTTGTGTCGGCTGCGGCCGGCTCCATGCGCGTCACCGCCACGGCGGCGGCGCAGAGCAGGTCGGCGTCCATGCCGGTGAGGGTCAGCCTGAGACGGTTGACGAGACCCGGCTGGACAGGCAGGGCGAACCCGTGGGTGCCGTCCTTCTGGGTGACGTGCAGTTGGTAGCGGAGCGTGATCTCCTGGGGGCCGTCGGCGAGGGCGAGCAGTTGGTGCTGGCGCTTTCCGCCACCGACGGACTGGACCAGCTTGAGGGCGGCGGTGGGATAATCGGCGGCGGTGACCACGGCCGGTTCGCCGAGCAGGGGCAGGAGTTGGTCCTTTTGCGCCAGCCAACGGATGCGGGCGGTGGCGAAGACGAAGTGGTTCTCCACGCGGACCTCCTGGGTGACCGAGTCCGCGATGGGCGCGGGCTTGGGGCGGAGGGTGGGGCTGGGGGCGGCCTGGGCGGCCCCGGGGGCGAGGGCGAGCAGGAGCAGGAGCAGGAGGGTGGCGGTGACGGGCGGTGTCGCCGGGCCGGTGGGGGGCGCGGTCCTGGGGGGGAGACGGAACAGGGCGAGGGCGGAGGGTAGGAGCAGGTGGAGCACGAGGAAGGCGCCGAGGAGACCGAGGAACAGGACGGCGCCGTGCGGCCAGCGGAGCGTGGCCCACGCGAGCAGGGTCCAACCGGCGCTGGCGGCAAGGGTGCGGCGGAGGCCGGGCGTGCGCAGGGCGGCGTAGGCCCAGGCGACGAGCCCGAGGAGGGCGGGCCAGGCCAGGGCGGCGACGCGTCCGGCGGTCCATTGGTCGCGGTGATTGCCGAGATCCAGGGACAGGGCGCTGCCCGCCTGCTGGACGGGGGCGCGGAAAGTCAGGCTGCGCGGGACATCCGGCCGGTCCATCGCCGCGGACATGAGCGTGCCGGAGAGCAGCAACGCGGCGAGGGCGAAGGCGCCGAGACCGATGACGGTGCCGCCGAGGTGGCGCACGCTGAACCGGTGGGTGCCGGCGCGGGTGGCCCAGCGCCAGGCCCAGGCGGCGAAGCCGGCGAGGGCGATGGCCACCAGGCCGAGGGTGAGGTTCCCGCGTTGGGCGAGCCGGACCAGGCCGGCGAACCCGGAGGCGTCCACGAGCCCGTCGGCGGGGGTGAGGGAGCCGCCGCGGTAGGCGAGCACCTGGCCGGTGTCGGGTTCCACCTGCCATTCGGCCAGGAGGACGGGCGCGGCGACCACGGGGGCGGCGGCGGTCACGCGGGCGGCGGTGGGTGAGCGGGCGGCGAGCTTGAAGTCGAGTTCCTGGACGGCGTTGGGGTCGGTGCGTTGCGGGAGTGGGATCAGGTGCACGGCGCCGTCGAGGACGGGCACGGCGGTGTTGCCGTTGACGGTGGCGGACCAGAGCGTGGTGCCGGCCGGGAGGGTGAGGCGGAAGTGGGGGTTGCCGCGGTTCTTCACGTAGTACTTCGCGTCGGTGACCACCTCGCCGTCCTTGGAGACGCGGGTGCGGAAGGCGGCGCGGTCAACGACGAGGCCGAGGGTGGCGCCCTGTTCGAGGGGGCGGAGGGCGAGTTGGAGGTTGAAGGGGCGGGTGGTGTAGCGGTAGGCCTTGAGGATGGGGGCGTCGAAGAAGAGGCGGTACTCGGACGGCACCTCCGCGGTCTGCAGTTCGAGCAGGCCGGGGGAGACGGCGGCGGGGGTCACCTCGAACTGATAGGCGCTGACCACCAGCGTGTGGCCCTGCTCGGTCTGGGCATCGACGGGCCGGGCACCGGTGAAGGCGAGGGTGTCGCCCTGGGCCTTGAAGGGCCGTTCATAGGTGACGAGCAGGGTGTAGGGGCCGGAGACGGGGGCGTTGAGCGAGACGAGATACCCGTTGGTGGTTTTCTGCCAGTTGCTGCGCAGGTCCTTGCCGGTGAACTCGACGTTGAAGTACTCGTCGGACAGGGCGACCACGAAGGCGGACACGGGGGCGCCGGAGATGAAGAAGTTCAGCGTGCTGCTGCCGTAGGCGATGCCTTCGCCGATGGAGAAGAGGTGGAGGACATCGGCCTGGATGGATTGGGGCAGGCGTTCCACCCGCAGGGTGGCCTCCCAGGCGGGTTCGGCGAGGCGGAAGGCGGCCTGGATGTTGGGCACCTTGCGGGGGTAGAAGGCGGTGGCGATGTCAGTGAGGCCGCTGGTGCGTTCCGGCGTGAGGCGGAACCCGGGATCGGCGGAGGCGGCCACGTGGCCGCGGGTGGATTTGGCCTTGATCACCTCGATGCGGGGGAGGGCCCAGGCGGCCTGGCCGAGGGCGCCGTTGCGTTCGAGGCGCAGTTGGATGAGTTGCCGTCCGGTAACCGGCTGGCTGTAGACCAGGCGCAGTTCGGCGTCGGGCTGGCCCTCGGGCTCGCGCAGGACGTAATCGGCCAGGCCGGCGGCATTCAGGCGGGCGACGGCATAGCCACGGGGCAGGCGCAGGAGGAGTTCGCGCAAGGGGGCCTCGCGGATGTCGAGTTCGAGGTCGGCGTCGATGGCGAGTTCGGTCTCGCCCAGATGATAGGAAAGCAGGGCGGAGACGCCGACCTCGGGGAGGATGTTGTCGGCGTTGATCCTGAGGGCGAAATCGGCGCTGGCGAACCGGAAGGCGAAGCGTTGGCCGGCGGTGGCCGGGGGGAGGGCCTTGGTGAGGTCCGACTGCGGGAACTGGTCGGGGGAGATTTGGGAGAGGCCCGGGGACTGGGTGACCTCGAGGCGGACGGCTCCCTCGTTGACGACGCGCAGGTGGCCGGCCACGCGGGTGGCTCCCTCGGGCCGGACCTGCATGGCTTGGATGGATTGCGGGAAGGCGCCCAATTCGGTCTGCATGGAGACCTGCACGGTGGCGGATTCCTTTTGGGGCTGGTTGAACTGGACGAGGAGCCGGCGGGAGTCGGGGGTCGGTCCCGGCTCGAGATTCCATGAGAGCACCCCGGGGCCCTGGACGGCGGTGACGTTGCCCTGGCCGCGCACCTCGAGGGTGAGGCGGGAGAGTTCGCCCTGCATGACGCGGGCCTCGACGAGGGCGGTCTGGCGCATGAGGCCCGGGCTGATGGAGACCTGGGCCAGGAGGTTGGCGGCGTAGAAGAGCCGGCCCTCGGCCTCGGCGCGGGCCTCCTTCCAGGCGAGCCTCACGCGGCCGTCCGGCGGCAGGTGGCTCACGAAGGTTGTCCCGGCGCGTTCCGGTCGGGCGGCGCCGGAGAACTCGAACTGGGTGTCGGCGGCGAGGCCGGCGAGCGAGATGGGTTGCAGCGCGCTGGGGGCGACGCGGAAGTCGACGCTTTGCCAGCCGGCGTTCTGCCGGACGGCGGCGTGGAAGTTGAGGCGGACGGGGTAATCGCCGGGTTGGTCGAAGGCGAGGAGGAACTGGCCGTCCTCGACGCGCAGGCGCCCGGCGGAGTTGGTGTCCAACTCGGAGAGGGCCAGGCCGCCGCCGAGGAGGTTGAGGGTGCCGCCGCGCGGGTTGCGGACCCGGGCGAGCGCGGTGAGGGTGAAGGCGGCGGAGTTGGTGCCGAGGCGGCCCTGCAGTTGGAAGTCGCGCAGGACGATCCGGCCGGCCTCGGGGTCGGCCAGGGTGACGAGGAGGGGGAGTTGGTAGGCGGTGCCGTGAAAACGAAAGGCGGCGGGGGTGGGGTCGCCGGCGGGGGGGGTGGCGCGCCAGGGCTCCGGCAGGAAGGCGGGGTCGAGCGGGACGAGCCCGGTGGTGTTGGTGGGCGTGAGGGTGAGTTCCGGGGTGGACTCGAGGCGGACGTAGCCGTTGGCGAGGGCGGAGTCGGGCGGGTTGAAGGCGAGCGTCTCGACCGGGTTGGCCCAACCCCGGAGTTCGCGCTCGGCCTGGATGACCACCTCGAACTGGGTGGGCGGCTTGTCCCCGCGGCGCGGGCGCAGCACCAGGGATCGCAGGCCGTTGGTCTCCCGCCGCACGCTCCAGTCGAGGAGGTCCGGCCCGGTCACCTGCCGCACCTCGCCCGGGCCCGTCAAGGTGAGGAGGATTTCGCGGGGGTCGCCCTGCAGGATGCGGAATGTGGCGGTGGCAGTGTGCTCGTGCTTGTCGCGGTTGACGCGGACGGAATGGAGGAGCGTGGAGGCGACGATGGCCTTTTGCCGCTCGCCATTCAGTCCGGCGAGGTGGGCCTCGATGACGAGGCGCGCCTTGCCGTCCTGCAGCCCGCCGTTGAGGGAGAGATCCTTGATCTCGACCTCGGCGGGGCGGGCGGGGGCGAGGGTGAGGAGGCAGAGCAGGGGGAGGAGGAGTTTCATGGGGGAGAGGGTGCGGGTGAAATTCGAGGGATCCATGGAGTGCGGCAGCGCAGCTGCCGCTTTCAGCGCCTTGACCGCGCGCGTCATCGCCAGGGCAGGCAGCCGGGTTAGCCGGCGACGGGGAGACGGGAAAAGCAGGAATCCGTTCAGCATGGCATTCCTTGCGCTATTGCCCGCGCAGGCTGCGGGCCTGCTGGAGCATGCGTTGGAGTTGGGCGGGGCGGGGGTCGGAGGGCCAGGCCTCGGGCGCGCCGCGGAGCGTGGCGAGGAGGCGGTCGGGGGTCGCCTCGGCGGCGTGGGGGCTGGCGGCGAGCCATTCGCCGAAGGCGGCGGCGGTGGCCGCCAGGCGCAGGGAGGCGGGGGCCTGTTCCAGCGCGCGCGCCGCGCCGCCGTGGGGGAGGGACCATTCCAGTTCCCGGTAGTCGCTGGTGCCGGGCACCTTGAAGCGGACGCGCACGGTGCCGAGCGGGCCCTCGCCGGCGCCATCCACCTGCACGGCGTAGAGGGCGGTGCCAGCCTCGGCGGCGCCGAGCTCGGCGGCATCGACCGTGTTGTCCCGGAACTGCTCGCGGGTGAGTTGGTGGCGCGCGTAGCCGATTTGCCGCCAGGCGCGGACGCGGCGCGGGTTCCATTCCACCTGCACCTTGACGTCGGAGGCGGCGACCTGCAGGGCCCCGGCCAGTTGGGCGGCGAAGTCGGTGGTGGCGGCGGCGGGCGAGTTGATGAAGCCGTAGCGGCCGTCGCCGTTGCGGGACAACTGCTCGAGCAGTTCGTCGTCGTAGCCCTCCCAGCCGATGCCGAAGCAGTCAAGGGCAATGCCTTGGCGGCGCTGAGCCTCGACCTGGGCCCTGAGCGAGGAGGGATTGAAGTCGCCGAGGTTGGCGGCGCCATCGGTGAGGAGCACAACGCGGTTGACGCCCTGGGGGAGGAAATGGCGGCGGGCGGTCTGCCAGGCCAGGCCGAGGGCCTCCTCAAGGTTGGTGCCGCCCTGCGGTGCGAGTTGGGCGGCCTGGCGGGCCAGGTCGCCGGCGCGTTCGCCGGGCAGTCCGTCGGCGACCAGGCGGGCAGTGCGGGCGAAGGCGATCAGGCTGACGCGGTCCCCGGGCCGCAGTTGGGTGGCCAGCACGCGCAGGCACTCCTGCAGGATGCGGACCCGGTCGGCGCGTTCCATGGACCCGGAATTGTCGAGGGCCAGGACGAGGTTGAGGGGGCGTCCGGCCTGGCGTCCGGTGGCGGCGGTCTTGACGGACAACCGCACGATATCGCGGTCATGGGCCCAGGGTGAGCGGGCGCGGTCCCAGGCCAGGGCCACCGGGGCGCTGCCGGACGGTTCCGGGTCGCGGTAATCGAAGGCATTGATGAATTCCTCGGTGCGGATGGAACCGGGTTCCGGCAGGCGACCTTGGTCGAGGCTGGCGGCGGCGAGCTTGAAGGACACATCGCTGACGTTGAGGGAGAAGGTGGAGAAGGCATTCTCGGCGCTGCTCACCTCAGGTTGGGGCACCGGGGCGGGGACGGCGGGACCGGAGGCCGGGCGGGCGGCGGCGGCGACCTCCCCTGCGGGTGCCGCGGGCAGTTGTTTCTTGTCCTTCTCGAGGGTGTCCTTGGGCGCCTCGTCGGCGCGCAGCGTGCTGTAGTCGGACGCGACAGGGGAGGGCGTGCCATTGGCCGTGACCACACCCAGTTTGGCGGGCCGTGTAGACTCGACGCCGAACGAGGTGCCGGCACGATACAGCTTGCGTCGCGACTCCGATTCCTGGGGGACGGGTTGGTCGGCCACGCTCAGGCTGTCGATGGGTGTGGATGCCTGGGGCACTCGTTGGTCGCCCAAGGCCAGGCGGTTGCCTCGGGTGGCCGTCTCGGTTTGCCCGGTCGGGCGCATGAAGTAGTCGTCGGCGTCGCCTTCACGCCGGGCGGGCTGGGTGGCCGTCGCTTTCTCAAAGAAGAATTTATTCTGCGGCTGGGCTTGTCCGCCCACGCCGGCCCAGCCTCCTCCGAAGCCGCCCTGTCCGGCCTGGGTGGCCTGCTGGCGGCGTCCATTCTGCCCCGACTCATCGAAATACCATTGCCTCTCGGCGGGTGCCTGGCCGTCGCGGGCCCCGCCCAGATCGCTGGCACGCTTGGCTCGGTCCCCGTCCGTGTCCCAGTTGACGTTCCCCGAGCCGGCCGACGCAGTCGGGGCAGACTTCGTCAGGGCTCCTTTGTGGTCCTGGGGCACCCGTTCCGCATCGACCAAGGCGATGCTGGCGCGCTGGTCGCTGCGCTGGAGCGCCTCCGCAGCCTGCGGGCGGCCGGGCGCATCAGGTTTGGCCGCGGGTGCGGGGAGGGCGCCGGGAACCCTCCCGAACCGGTCCTCGAGTTCGGCCAACCGCTCCGCCTTGGCCTCTGTGCGGGAGGCGGGCGGGGTGGATGCGGGCTGAGCGGGCGCGTTCGCGGCGGGTGGCAAGGGGGAAGCGAAGCGCAAACTCTTGTCATCCCCGGTAGAGGGCATGGAGGACATGAGTTTGCCGGCTGAGGCCAGGGGCAGGCTGCCACCGGGGGCAGGTCCCTGGGCCACGCTGAAGTCGAGCTTTTGGGCCGTGCCGGCGAGGAGGGTGGCCGTGGCCCCGTCCGTCGTTACGGCGGCGCCGGTGTCCCGGGCGAGCGAGAGCGGGGTGCCCGCCTCCGTGGTCGGGATGGGTGCGCCGGCGGTGCGCGGTTGTCCGCTCCGGGGTTCATTGACGCGCAGGCTTTCCCTCTCCAGGCGGTCGGGTTCGGCCATGGGTGTGCGGGGGACGGGTGGGATGATGGGCGGGGGTGGGAGGGCCGTGGTGGCGGTGAACTCATCCACGGATTCCTGGGGAATCAAGGCGAGGAATGCGGGACGGCGTTGGGCGCGTGGCTTGGCCTTGGTCAACGTGGGCAGGATGAGCCCTGCGATGAGGAACAGGGCCAGCAGCATGGCGGCGACGGCGGCCAGTTCGCGCCGTTGGGCGGGGGCCCAGCGTTGCCAGAAGGAAGGCCGGGAGGGGACGACCTTGAACGCGGCCAGGAGCGCCTCGCGGCGGGATTCGGCGAGGCGGGCGCTGCCGGGCCCGGCGGCGGGGTTGGGTTCGGAGTCGGCCACGGCGGCGGCATCGCGCACGAGTTGGAGGGTGGCGGCGAGGCGATCGTGCAGGCGGCGCAGGTCGGCGTCGTGTTCCAATTCCTGGCGCAGCGCCTCGGCCTCGGCGGGGGACAATTCCCCGAGGAGCAGGGCCGTGAGGCGCGCCTCGCGATCTTCCGGGGGCGGGGTGGTCGGGTTCATGGGATGAGGCCGGCCTTGGCGAGCTCGGCGGCGAGGGATTTCAGGGCGTGATGGAGGAGGTAGCCGACGTGGCCGGAGGTGAGCCCGGTGCGGTCGCTGATTTCCTTGTAGGAGAGGTTTTCCTCGAACTTGAGTCGGACGACCTCGCGGCTGCGCCCGTCGAGGCTGCCGAGGCTGAGGCGGACCAGGCCGATGCCTTCCCAGCGGATGATTTGCTCGTCGGGGAGGGGGTCGGGGTCGGCGGTCTCGGCGGTGCCGGGGTTGCCCTCGGGGGCGGGGTCGGGGAGGGGTTGGAGGCGGCCGGTGGCGCGCCGATGGTTGAGGGCGGCGTTGTGCACGGTGCGGTAGAGCCACTTGCGGGGCTCGCGGACCGTGTCGAACTGGGCGTGCAGCTTCATGAACGCATCCTGGACGGCGTCCTCGGCCTGGGCCCGGCCCCCGAGGAGGCGCAGGGCATAGGCGAGGAGCGGCGATTCGAGGGCGGCGAACAGCGCCTCCATCGATTCGCCGCGCGGCGGGCCGGCGCTGGCGGGGTCGGGACGGGTCTCGATCATGCGGGGTCGGGGGGCTGGGCGCCCGGTCCGGCGAACGTCGTCACACCTGTAGTGACACCGGTCGCGCAGGGTTCTTAGACAGAAAGTGCGGTTAAAAGCTACCGGGAAGAATCCTTGGCGGGAGAGCCGGGTCGGGACGGGCCGGGACGGGGGGCGGCAATTTCCTTGAGTTCGGGGAAAGCGGTTGAGGACACTGGGGGGCGCGCAATGAAGACCCTTCATCGTTATTTGACCCGCCAAGTGCTGGCGACGCTGGTCATGACGGTGTTGGTGTTCACCTTTGTGCTCTTGCTGACCAGCGTGCTGCGGGAGGTGCTGGGCTTGCTGGTAAACCGGCAGGCCTCGTTGGTGTCGCTGGGCCGTGCGATTGGTTTGTTGGTGCCTTATGTGTTGGTGTTTGCCCTGCCGATGGGGATGCTGACGGCGACGCTGCTGGTTTTTGGGCGGTTCAGTGCGGACCAGGAACTGACGGCGGCAAGGGCGAGCGGGGTGAGTTTGCTGGCCTTGGTCACGCCGGTCCTGCTGCTGGGGGTGGCGGCGACGGGGGTCTCGGCGCTGATCAACATGCAATGGGCGCCCCAGTGCCGCACGACCTACAAGGCACTGCTGGATGAAATCAAGACCACGCGGATTGGGTCGTTCATTCCGGAGCGCACCTACATCACGGACTTCAAGGGCAGCATGGTGTATGTGAGCCGGGTGGATGGGACCAACCTGGAGAACCTGCTCATCTACGCCTACAACCGGAGCAACGAGGTGGTGAACTACATCCGGGCGCAGCGGGCGACCTACTCGATGGACCCGGCCACGCAGTTGCTGGAGGTGCACCTGATCAACGGGGACAGCGTGCGGATGGAGGATGGGGTGCCGCATCCCTCGGCGGCGGGTGGGACCATCCTGACCTTCACCAACTCGCCCACGGCCTCGCGTTCGGGCAAGTCGTCGCAGTTGAGCGACATGACGCACTGGCAGTTGTGGGACCAGTTGCGGATGCTGCAGGGGCGGATGGAGGAGGGGGAGGCGGTGGAACCGGCGCCGCGCACGGACCTGGAACGGCGCATGCGGGCGCTGCGGGCCCAGAAGAACGCCGACCTGGCCTCCCCGGTGCGCATGCACATCCACCGGCAGTTGTCCTTTTCCTTTGCCTGCCTGAGTTTCACGCTGATTGGGATTCCGCTGGGCATCCGGGCGCACCGGCGGGAGACCACCTTTGGCATTGCCATGGCCCTCATCCTGGTCGGGGTTTACTACGCCTTTTTCATGCTGGGTTTGTCATTGGAAACCCGGCACGAGTGGGCCCCGCACCTGATCCTGTGGGTGCCGAACCTGCTCTTCCAGGCGATTGGCGCGGTCCTGCTCTGGCGGGCCAACCGCGGCGTCTGAGGTCAGGGTTGCTTGGCGGTGCCCAGGGCCGGGCGTTGGCGGACCTGGATGAGGACGGGGGTGGAGGTCTGCCGCCCGGCCTGTTGTTCGATGGCGTAGCCCCAGCGGTCCTGGTCCGCCACCCATTTGGCGCAGTGGAGGAAGATGCGGCGTTCGTTTTCCCCGGCGGGAATGAGCACCCCGTTGAGGCCGATGTCATCGACGATGACCCCGTGGGGAAGGCCTTCCACGAAGAACGTGACGAGCCCGTCGTGGCCCTGCCGTTGCACCCGCAGCCAGGCGGGCACCCGGGCGCCGGGTTGGAGGACAATGGGGGAGGCGGCGGGTCCGGCAGGGGCATCCTCGGCGGCGGGCGCCAGCGACACGAGGAGCTTGGGTTTGGCCGCCAGCGCCAGGGAGGCGAACCCGGCGACATCGCGGGTCACGGCCTGGCCTTGGATGGTGGCGGTGGCGGTGACCTTGGCGTGGAGGGGGCCTGGTTTGGGGGCATGGGTGGCGGCGTGGAGGGTGCCCTTGGCTTCGGTGTGTCCGGCCTCGATGACCAGGGGAGTGGAGATGCGGAAGCCCTCGGGGATGCCGTCGAGGTCCACGCGAATGGGGCCGTCGAAGCCGTCGAGGCGTTCCGCCGTGGCGGTGAAGCTCTGTCCGCTGCCGGGAGCAACCGCGGTGGGCAACCCGTTGAGCGTGACGCGGAAGTCCGGCCGGGCTTCGCGGACGCGCAGTTGATAGGCGTGAGTGTCGCCCCCCAGGCCGCGCGTGTCGGTCAGGCGGACGAGGTAGAAGCCGTTGGTGGGGGCGGTGAATTGCAGGCGTGAATCCCGGCCCAGTTGGCGTTCCCCGTCGTCATCGTTGGCGTAGGGGAGGGGGAATACGGGCAGGCCGGTGGGGACCAGGCGGGCTCCGGGCGGGTGGGGTTGCACCGTGTAGCAGGGTTCATCCACGGCGTGGGCGGTCGCGCTGGTGTCGAAGTAGGTGCGGCGCTTGCCGCCGGCCCCGGTGTAGAAGAGGAAGCCCGAGTCAGGTCCCTGCGGCGCCCGGAACAGGCGGACCACCTCGCCCTGCAGGTAGAGATACTCGTTCAACTCCATCTCCTCCCAGTTTTCCACCCGGCAGTCCGGGGTGGAGGAATCAATGCCGCGGAAGGTGATGGCGGAATTGCGCACGGCCTGGAGCAGCAGGCGGGTGACGGGTTGGCCATCGGGATGGAGGATCTCGAGGCGGGTGTCGATGGGGGAGCCGCGCCGCGCGGCCTCGGTCTCCAGGATGAGCGGCCGGTCGGTGCGCGCCATGAAGCGGAACACATCCGCGTCGCCGGCGATTTGCAGGCGGCCGTGGACGGAGCCTGGCACCGTCAGGGTGCGGGCCTGGCGCGGGTCATGGTTGGGTTCCTGTTCCAGCGCGTGGGGCCCCTCGGCGGCCACGACCTTGAACGGGCGGGAGGCCCGGAAGCGCCCGGGATCGACGGGCACCTCGACTTCACCGGGGCCGCCGGTGCGGAGGGTGGTCCCCGCGTCGGCGGGGAGGTTGACACCGGCGAAGGTGACCCGGGTCTGGGTGTTGGTGGGCACGGCGAGCGGGAACACGCCGGTCACCATGGGGAGGGTGCCGAGCGACAGGCGGTAGGCATGGTCGGGTGAGGAGCCCAGCATGGCATCGCCCACGCGCGCCACGTAACGGCCGGAGGCCGGGACGGTCCAGACCAGGAGTTGGTCCGCCCCGTCGAAACCCTTGGTGGCCGCCAGCACGCGGCCATCCGGCCCGACGATGCGGACCCAGGGGTTGGCGAGCTTGGAGCCGATCGATTTCACGGCCAGGTCCCCGACCAGCGTTTGCCCGGCCTTGGCGAGGAAGGGGAAGTCGTCCTCGTCGGCGGGGGAGTCGAGTGTCCCCCAGAAGGAGGCCGGCAGGCGGGAGGGGGAGGGGAGGGCGGACTCAAGAACCTGCGCGAGGTCATCCACGAACACGCGCACCTTGCCGCTGTCGCCGCCCGGGCCGCGCACCCAGACCTCGTAGGGGCCGCGGGGCAGGTCCGCGGCGGGTTCGATGCGGAGGGACGCGGCCTTGGTCTCCGGCGGGGCGGCGAGGGTCGCGCGCAGGCGGGGGTGGGAAGTGAGGACGTGGGTGAGGGAGCCGAGGTTGGTGCCCTCGGCGCGCAGGGTGGAGGGAATGCCGCGTTGGAGTCCGACGGGACTGACCTTGCGCAGACCGGGAGCGGGCGCCGGGACTGGTTTGCCCTGGGCGGTGTCATGAAGGCTTACCTGGCCGTCGAGGCGTCCGATGGCGACGGACCTGCCCTCGCGGAGGAAGGCCAGGGCGGCGGGGACATCCGGTTGGGCCGGGAAGGACAGCGTCTCGTTCAAGCTGGGCCAGGCCCAGAGCTTGACCGTGCCGTCGTCGGCGGAGGAGAGGAGGGAGGCGCCATCGGGGGAGAAGACGAGGCGGAGGATGCTTCCCTCATGGGCGAACTTGGACAGGAGCAGCGGGTTGGTGGTTTCGGCGGCGGCCTCGCTGACGTCCCACACCCGGATGCGGTTGTCGGCCCCGGCGGCGGCGAGGCGGCGGCCGTCGCGGCTCCACGCCAAGGCCTGCTGTTCCTTGAGTGGTTGGTTGAGCGTGTCGAGGCGTTTGCCGGTGTCCACCTGCCACAGCTTGATGGTGCGATCGGCACTGGCGCTGGCCAGAACCTTGCCGTCGGGTCGAAAAGCGAGGTCAACGATGGCGCCGTGGTGGGCGGACAGGGTGAGCTTCTCGCGCCCGTCGGCGAGAGCCCAGAGCTTGATGCGTTGGTCGTAGCTGCCGGTGGCCAGGGTCTGGCCATCGGGCGAAAGCGCGATGGCGTTGAGGGCGTCCCCGTGGCCGGAGAGCGTGCGCAGGAGTTGGCCGTCGGAGGCCTGCCACAGTTTGGCCTCGCCCGCCCGGGCAGGTTCGCCGGCGCCGCTGGCCAGGGTGCGGCCGTCGGCGCTGAACACCAGGGCATGGACCGCGCCGCGGTGGCCCTTGAGCGTGCGCAGCACCGAGAGATCGCGCGGCGAGAGGAGTTCGATTTCGCCGTGGCGCCCGACGGCCAGCAGGTCGAGGGCCGGGGAATAGGCCAGCGCGGTGACCGGCCGGCGCGGCGGAACCGTGGGGAGGATCCGGGGTGCCGGTTTCCGGTGCGGTTGGGTCGTGCCGGCCCCGGGGACCGGTCCGGGGGCGCCGGCCTCGATCCATTCCCGCAGCACGGCGATTTCCTGTGGCGACAGCTTGGGGCGGCGGCCGGGCGGCATGATCTTGAGGGTGCCGCCGCGATCCAGGCCCTTCTCCACCGCGCGCAGGAGCAGGCTGTCGGCGCTGCGGCCGGGGAGGATGGCGGGGCCGGATTGGCCGCCCTGCATGAGGGTGGCGTGGGATTCCATGACCAGCTTGCCCTCGGGATCCTGCGCGGTATGGCAATCCAGGCAATGCCGGGCGAGGAGGGCCTCGACGTCGGCATACGCGGGGGCGGCCGCGGCGGCGGGCAGGCACCCCGTGGCGAGCCACGCGAGGCTGGCGGCGACAAGGCGCTTGAGGGACGGCATGGGGTCAGTGATTGAAGAGGAACTCGCGGCTGCTGAGGACGGCCCAGTAGATATCCTCCAGCACGGCCCGGCGTTCCTCCGGACCGGCGCCGCGCAGGGCGGTCCGCAGGCGGTCGCGCTCGGCGGGCGTGGGATACCGGGCGAGGCTCCCCAGGTAGAGTTCGTCCAGGATCGACTCGTCGGGCGCGTGGTCCTGGAGGAGTTGGGCGAGGCGGCCCCCCTTGGCGGCCAGCTTTTGGTTGAGGGTATCCCCATTGGCCAGGTGGAGGGCCTGGGCCATGGTGGGCTCGGTGGCGCGCTCGCATGCACAGGTCTTTTCCCGGTCGGGCCGGCCGAAGGTGTCGAGGAAGTAGGAGAAGATGCGGGTGTCGGGGAGTTGGAGTGCGCGCAGGCCGGCCGGGTAACGGTCGCCGAGTCCGCGGTTCTGGTTGCGCAGGTCGGTGCGGAACTCGGTGGGGACGCCCGTGACCTGGGCGTAGGCGTCGAGCAGCACCTCACCCATGAGCCGGCGCGGGTAGTAGCGCGAATGGAAGCGGGTGTCGGCGGCGTTGCCGGGCAGGGGTTGGCTGCTGCGCTGGTAGGTCTCGCTTTGCAGGATCGCGCGCATGAGGGCGCGGAGGTCGAACTTCCGGCCGGCCAGGAAACGGGCGGTTTCCCCGAGCAACTCCTCGTTGCTGGCGGGATTGGTGGCGCGGAGGTCATCGACGGGGTCGACCAGGCCGAGGCCGAAGAAGTTGGCCCAGACGCGGTTGACGATGGCGCGGGTGAAGTAGGGGTTGGCGGGGGCGGTCAGCCAGGCGGCGAGCGCCTCCCGGCGGTCGCTCGGGTCGGCGGGGTCGAGGGCCGGGCCGTCGAGCGGGCGCGGGGCCTGGGGGCGCCCGCGGAGCGGCTGATTGATGTCGCCCTCGGCGGTGGCGAACACGATGCGCTCCCCGTCGGCCCCGCCGGCCTTGGTCCGGGTGCGGGCAAAGAGGTTGGCGAAGGCCCAGTATTCGTCGTTGGTCCATTTCTCCATGGGATGGTTGTGGCACCGGGCGCAATTGATGGACATGGCGAGGAAGGCCTGGGTGGCGGTCTCGGCGAGGCTGGGCGGGTCCTCGTGGAGGGTGTAGAAGTTGGCGGCGCCGTTCTCGAGTGTGCTGCCGCGGGCGGTGAGGAGATCGCGCACGAGCTGGTCCCACGGCGTGTTGGCGGCCACCTGGCGGCGGATCCAATGATGATAGCTCCAGAGGGCGGACGGCCGGAGCTTGTCGCTGCTGACCAGCAGGAGGTCGCTCCATTTATAGGTCCAGTAATCCACGAACTCGGGGCGGCCCAGCAGCGACTCGATCAGCCGGTCGCGGGCGGCGCGGGAGCGGGCCATGGAGGAGGAGGTGCCGCCGGGTCCGGCGCCGGCGTCGGCGAGGAAGGCGCGGACCTCGGCGGCCGTGGGCAGGGTGCCCACGGTGTCGAGGTGGGCACGCCGGATGAACTCGGTGTCCGAGGCGCGCGGACTGGGCGGGAGATTCAGTTCGCGCAGCTTGGCCAGGACGTGGTCATCGATGAAGTTGCGACGCGGGCTGTGCGAGAAGGCGGTGGCGGGGACGCGGTTGGTGTGGGGGACGGTGACGCGGGCGATGGCGATGCGGCTGAGATACCAGGCGGTGACGGCGCCCTCGCCGAAGCCGGTGACCTTGAGGCCGCCCTGTTCATCGATTTGCGTCACGCTGGCGTTGGCGTCGGAGAACTTGGCCCAGCGCGTGACGTCACGGACGGATCCGTCGGTGAAGCGGGCCCGGACCTGGAACTGGCGGGTGGCCCCGGGGGAGAGCGTGAGGTGGGCGGGCTCGATGTCGAGTTGCTGGATGCGGGGTTCGTCCGCGCGCGGGGGCGGGCTGCCGGCGGCGATCCAGTCGGCCAGGATGCGGTATTCGGGGGAACCGACCTCAAAGCGCTGCCCGCCCTTGTGCGGGACCTCCCCGGTGGGTTTGGTCAGGAGAAGGCTTTGCTCGGGGGCGGACGGCACGAGGCGCCGGCCGAGCGCGCTGCGGGTGATGGCGCGCCAGTCGCCGTCGTCGTCGTAGCCCCGCAGGGAGAGGCGGAAGCCGCCCTGGCCGGCCGCCGCGCCGTGGCAGGCGCCGGAGGAACAGCCGGCCTTGGCGAGGACGGGTTGGACATCGTTGCGGAAGGAGATGGGGGCGGCGGGGGCGGCCTGGGTGGCGCCTGCGGCCAGGAATGCCGGCAGGATCAGGGCGGCGGCCTGGAGTCGGCGGAGAGGTCCCATGGCGCAGGCTAGAACAGTTCGCGGATGGGCTGGGTGCCGAAGTCCACCAGCGGGAAGGGCCGTCCGGCCGGGCCGGGCAGGTGGGTTTCGAGGTCGAGGCCGAGGGAGTGATACAGGGTGGCGACGATCTCGCGGGGGGCGATGGGGCGCTCGGCCGGGTAGGCGCCGATGTCGTCACTTTTCCCGATCACGCGGCCGCCCTGCACCCCGCCGCCGGCGAAGTTCACGGTCCAGCACTGCGGCCAGTGGTCGCGGCCGCCGGCGGGGTTGATGCGCGGGGTGCGGCCGAACTCGGCCAGGCTGGCGACCAGGGTGGAGTCGAGCATGCCGCGGTCGATGAGATCCTCGAGCAGCGCGCTGTAGCCCTGGTCGTACATGGGGGCGACGATGTCCTTCATGCCGGCGATGCTGGTGAAGGGTTTGGAGCCGTGGATGTCCCAGGTGATCTCATCGAACACCGTGATGAACGTGTTGATGGTGACAAAGCGGACGCCGGCCTCGACGAGGCGGCGGGCGAGCAGGCAGCACTGGCCGAAGCGGGTCAGGCCGTAGCGTTCGCGGACCTTGGCCGGTTCCCTGGCCAGGTCGAAGGCCTCGCGGGCCTTGCTGCTGGACATGAGCCGGTAGGCGTTGGCGAAGTTGGCATCCATGAGCCGCGCGTTCTCGCTGGCCTCAAAGCGCTTCATGGCGTCCTCGACCACCCCGCGGAGCTCGCGCCGGCGCTGGAGCCGGGCCTCGCCGATGTCCCGCGGCGGCAGCAGGTCGGGCACCTGGAAGTCCTTCTTGGAGGGATCAGCGCCCAGGACGAACGGATCGTAGTTCTTGCCCAGGAACCCGGCGTCCTGGCCATGGGGCAGGTTGCCGCCGGTCGGGCCCATCGGCTCCGGCAGGATGACATGGGCGGGCAGCTCGGATTTGCGTCCGCGCAGGAACTCGAGGGCGCAGCCGGCGTGCGGGGTGTTGATGCCGCCCTGGAACAGCCGGCCGGTCTGCATCATCTGGTGGCCGGTGTCATGGACGGCGGCCGCCGTGTGGTAGCAGGAGCGGACGAGGCTGAAGCGGTTGGCCAGCTTGGCGTGGCGCGGCAGGATTTCCGTGAGCTGGATGTCCGGGCAGGCGGTGCGGATGGGCTGGAACGGGCCGCGGATCTCGCGGGGGGCGTCCGGCTTGGGGTCGAAGGTGTCGAGTTGGCTGGGGGCGCCGAGGTTGAAGATGAGGATGCAGGCCTTGTCGTCCTGGCCGGGCTTGGTGGCGCCGAGCGCCTTGAGGCCGGCGAGGTTGGCCAGCGAGAAGCCGAGCGCCCCGAGGGTGCCGACCTGCAGGAAATCCCTTCGGGTCACGCCGTCGCAGGTCGTGATGGAGCCGTGGCCGGTGAGCTTGAGCATGGCGGTGGGACGGAGGTAGGCCGGAACACTGCCATGGGCGGGCGGGCTGGGCAAGGCGGGATAGGCGAGCGGGCGAGCGGGGTGGGTGGGGGCACCGTTTCGCTTGCCCGTGGGGCATAGTTGCCTAGGCTGGCGGCGTGAAGATCCTGTTCATCGGGGACATTGTGGGGGAGCCGGGCCGCAAGGCGGTCAAGACGCTGGTGCCGTTGCTGCGCCTGGAGCACAAGCTCGACGCCGTGGTGGCCAACGGGGAGAACGCGGCCGGGGGCAGCGGGATCACGCCCCGGATTGCGGAAGAGCTTTATGATGCCGGGGTGGACGTGATCACCACCGGGGATCATCTCTGGGACCAGAAGGACGTGATCCAGCTGCTGGATGGCGAGACGCGTTTCCTGCGGCCGTTGAACTATCCGGCGGGCACGCCGGGGCAGGGGAGTTGCGTGTATCAGTTGCCGGGCAAGCCGCCCTTTGCGGTGATGAACCTGCAGGGGCGCAGCTTCATGGCGCCGCTGGAGAACCCCTTCACGCTGGCCCAGGCGGAGGTGCTCAAGCTGCGGGGGCACACCAAGGTCATCGTGGTGGACATGCATGCCGAGGCGACCTCGGAGAAGATTGCGCTGGGCCGGATGCTGGACGGGCAGGTGAGCGCCGTGTTTGGGACGCACACCCATGTGCAGACGGCGGACGAGCAGGTTTTCCCGGGCGGGACGGCCTTCCTGTGCGACGCGGGCTTCACGGGCCCGCACGAGAGCGTGCTGGGGCGGGAGATTGAGCCGATCATCCGGCGGTTCCAGACGGGCATGCCGCAGCGGTTTGAGGTGGCGCGCCGGCGGGTGTTCCTCCAGGGGGCGGTGGTGGACATTGACGAGAACTCGGGCCAGGCGCGGGGGGTGCTGCGGATTTCTGAGGAACTGCCGGACTAAGGCGGGGGCGCATGAAGAAGAAGGCTTCCTCCCAGTGGGATTTTGGCGAGCTGTTCCCGGCGGAGCCGGCCCGGCGGGTGTTGACGGTGGCGGAGTTGACCACGACGATCCGGCGGTTGCTGGAGAAGGAGGTGGGCGAGGTCTGGGTGACCGGCGAGGTGACGAACCTGCGGGCGCAGGCCTCCGGGCACGTGTATTTCACGGTGAAGGACGCGTCGGCCCAGTTGAGCTGCGTGTTGTTCCGGGGTCATGGGGGCGAGGGCCGACGTTGTTTGCAGGATGGCGCCCGGGTGCTGCTGGGCGGCGGCCTGACCGTCTACGAGCCGCGCGGGCAGTATCAGTTGGTGGTGAAGACGGTGGAACCGCAGGGCGTGGGGGCGCTGCAACTGGCCTTTGAGCAGCTCAAGCGGCGCCTGCAGGCGGAGGGCTTGTTTGCCCCGGAGCGGAAGCGGTCGTTGCCGCGCTATCCCCAGCGTCTGGGGGTGGCGACGTCCCCGACCGGGGCGGCGCTGCAGGATGTGCTGCATGTCATCCGGCGTCGGCAGCCGGGGTTGGAGATTGTGCTGGCCCCGTGCCGGGTGCAGGGCGAGGGCGCGGCGGCCGAGGTGGCGGAGGCCGTCAGGCTCCTGAACCAATGGAGTGCCGCCCAGGCGCCGGGCGCGGGGTTGGACCTCATCCTGGTGACCCGCGGCGGGGGGAGCCTCGAGGATTTGTGGGCCTTCAACGAGGAACCGGTGGCCCGGGCGGTGTTCGAGTCCGCCTTGCCGGTGGTGTCCGCGGTCGGGCATGAGATTGACTTCACCATCAGCGATTTTGTGGCGGACGTGCGGGCCGCCACGCCGAGCGCGGCGGCGGAGGTGATCACGGAGGGGCCCTATGCCGGCCGCCAGGCTGTGGCCGCGATGGCCCGGCGCCTCTGGCAGTTGACGGTGGATCGGCTGGAGCGGGAGGGCGAATCGTTGGCGGGCCTCTCCCGTCGCCTGGACCGGGTGCAGCCCAGGCGGTGGCTGCAGGAGCGCTGGCAGCACCTGGACGACCTCAGTGCGGCCCTCTGGCGCGAGGCGCGGCGGGCCGTGCAGGCGCAGCGCTTGGCCTGGGCGGGCCTGCGGGACCGGGTGCTGCGGGCCCGGCCCTCCGCGGTGGTGGCGGAGCGGCGGCGAGCCCTGGACGACCTGCGGCGGGAACTCGTCCATGCGACCCGGACCGGCCTGAAGGAGCGGCGCGCGCGGTTGGACCTGTTGCGGGCCCGGTTGCAGTTGCTTTCGCCCGAGGCCGTGCTGGCCCGGGGTTACTCCATCACGCTGGACGCCCAGACCGGCCGCGTGGTGCGATCCGCCGCCGAGACCCGCCCCGGACAGTCCCTGCGCACCCGCCTGGCCGAGGGCGAGATCGGCAGCGTGGTCGAGGGGTGAGGCTGGCACTCGCTAGCCCACCAACCCGCTCACTCGTTAACTGCTCTTGGCTTTCTTGACTCGGTTTTGTGCGGGTCGCTAGTGTGGGCTCCTTATGTCGTCGTCCCTCGCCGCGTCCGTTCCCCGCCCTTCATGAAGCACCAGAAACCGTCCCTGCTGGTGGTCTTCCTGACCGTGTTCATCGACCTGGTGGGGTTCGGCATTGTGCTGCCGTTGCTGCCCATTTACTCGGACAATTTCGGGGCCAGCGGCCTGATGATTGGGGCCATCATGGCGAGCTTTTCCGCCATGCAATTCCTGTTTGCGCCGTGGTGGGGGCGCCTGTCGGACAGCGTGGGGCGGCGTCCCATCCTGCTCCTGAGCACGGCGGGGGCGGCGTTGAGTTATGCGGTGTTCGGCTATGGCTCGACCCTGCAGGGCAACACGGCGCTGGTGGTTCTGCTGCTTTCCCGCGTCTGCGCGGGCATCTGCGGGGCCAACATCACGGTGGCGCAGGCCTACATCGCGGACATCACGCCGCCCGAGCAGCGTTCCAAGCGCATGGGCCTGATCGGCATGGCGTTCGGGCTGGGCTTCATTTTCGGGCCCATCCTGGGCGGCATCGCGGCGAAGCAGTTCGGCCTGTCGGGCCCGGGCTACGTCGCGTCCGCCCTCTGCGCGGCCAACTTCCTCCTCGCCTTGGCGCGCCTGCGGGAGAGCCGCCAACCGGACAGCGCGCCGGCGGCACCCCGGCCGCGCCTGGAGGCCTGGGCGCATGTCCTGCGCCGCTCGCCGTCCGGCCTGCTGGTCAGCGTCTTCTTCCTGGCCACCTTCTGCTTCACCTGCTTTGAGACCACCCTGGGCCTCATGGTGGGCGCCAATTTCGGGCTCGACCTGAAGAGCGGGCGGGATGCGGGCACGGTGACGGCCCTGTTCGCCTTTTGCGGCATTGTGGGCGCCTTTGTGCAGGGAGGGCCGGTGGGGCGCCTGGTCAAGAAGTTCGGCGAACCGCGCCTCATCGCGGTGAGCCTGATCCTGGTGGCTGTCAGCCTGGCCCCGATCCCGTTCATTCGCGGACAGTCGGGGTTGTCGTGGGGTGTGCTGGTGCAGCCGGAGGGGCGTTCGTGGCTGCTCTTGCTGGGCGCCCTGGCCCTGCTGTCCATCGGGTCGGGCCTCACGCGCCCGCCGCTCTTTGGCATGCTGTCGATCCTCACCCCCGCCAACGAACAGGGCGAGACCCTGGGGGTGGCGCAGAGCGCCGGGAGCCTGGCGCGCATCCTGGGCCCAATCTTCGCCGGCGGCCTGTTTCAGTTCCAACCGTCGTGGGCCTACCTGGCGTGCGCGGGGTTGGCGCTCCTGACCGGGGTCTTTGCGTGGTCGCGATTGCTGAAGGCGGAACCGTCGCTCCAGGCGGCCAAGGCCCGGCACGCGGCGGGCTGAGGGGGGTTGGCGGCTCGGCGGAACGACCGTTCGGCGGCTATTGGAGGCCGCAGGCCTGGCGGGCCCTCTGGAGGACGGGTTGGGCGATTTTGCGGGCGCGCTCGGCGCCGTCGCGCAGCACGGCGTGGACGTGGTCGAGGTTGGCGGCCAGTTCGGCCCGGCGGGCGCGGGCCTCGGCGAAGTGCTGCCAGTAATGCTCGAAGAGGGCCTTCTTCAGGTCCCCGTAGCCCAATCCGCCGGCGCGCAGGCGGTCCTCGCAGTCCTTCGCCACGGCGGCCGGCGCCACCAGGCGCAGAAGCTGGATGGCGAGGTTCTTGTCCGCGTCGGGCTTGGGTTCCTCCGGCGGGCGGCTGTCCATGACGAGGCTCATGATCTTCTTCCGGGTGGGCTTTTCCTCGCCGAAGATCTCGATGGTGTTGCCGTAGCTCTTGCTCATCTTCTGGCCATCGGTGCCGGGGACGAGCGCGGTTTCCTCGCGGATGCGGGGCTCGGGCAGGACAAACGTTTCGCCATAGAGCAGGTTGAACTTCACCGCGATGTCGCGGGCGACCTCGAGGTGTTGCTTCTGGTCCTTGCCGACCGGCACGACGTTCGCGTCGTAGAGGAGGATGTCAGCCGCCATGAGGACGGGGTAGGCGAAGAGGCCGTGGTTGGGGGCGATCCCATGGGCCAGCTTGTCCTTATAGCTGGTGCATTTCTCGAGCAGGCTCATCGGCGTGACGGTGGTGAGGAGCCAGGTGAGTTCGGTGACCTCGGGGACGTCGCTCTGCCTGAAGAAGACGCAGCGCTTGGGGTCGAGGCCGCAGGCCAGGAAGTCGAGGGCCACGTCCAGCGTGTTCTTGCGCCGCTGGGCGGGGTCGGTCAGCGACGTCATGGAGTGGTAGTCCGCGATGAAATAGTAGGCGTCACCCTGGGTCTGCAGGTGGATGCTGGGGAGCATCATCCCGAAGTAGTTGCCCAGGTGCAGCGCGCCGCTCGGCTGGATGCCGGAGAGGATTCTCATGGGCGGGGACCGTAGCAGGCGGCCGCCGGGCGGGGAAGAACTTGGTTTCCCTTCGGGGCGTCGGGTCGCAGGGGGCCAGGCGCAGGATGGCGGGGAACCTACTCCGCCGCGAGTTCGGCCAAGGCTGCCCGCGGGTCATGGCCCGGGCCGGCATGGATGATGGCGGCGAACCGGAGCCGGAGGAGTTCGCCGCGCTTCACCGTGACGGCGCTCCGGTCCCCCTGCTTCATGGCGGCGCGTCCGAAGGGATTGGCCACAAAGACCCCGTAGTCCCGGTTGTGCCACCAGCTGGGCCGGAAGTTATCCGGGTGCGCCCAGAGCGTCACGCCGGCCGGCTGGCCGGCGAGGGTTCCCGAGTAGTCGCACCAATCCGCCGCCCGGCCCCAGGTTCCCTTGGCCGTGCGCAGGCCCGTGCTGCTGGTGAGGGTGCCGCCATTCTTTTCCGTGAGCGCGGTGGCCACGCGCGCGCCAAAGCCCATCTCCTCCTGGTCCCCAAAGACCAGGTCCGCCGCGTCGGAGCGGAAGGTGGCGTCCCAATGGATGACCCACGCATGGCGGAGCGCACGCAGGGTGAAGCGGTTGGTCAATCCGCCAAGCACGCTGCCGTCCGGCGCCTGCAGTCGGCACTCCGTGGCAAAGGCCAGCCGATCCCCGCCCGGCGCGGGTTCGGCGAGGAAGCGCACATGCTCCAGGCGCCCGCGGTTGCGCCAAAAATCGACCCCATTGATGTCGCCGAAAGCCAGCCACAGGCCCGGATGCATGGTGTCATGGTCCGTGGCATCGACGCCGGGCAACGGCGGATGACGCCGGGTGGCCGGCACGGCGCCCGGCGCCTGCACGTTGGCGAAGTACGGGCGGAGGATGCGCGCATCGCGGTAGACAAACTCCGCCACAGGTTGCCCGGAGTGGGCGATGACCCAGCGGCCCTCGCCAGGGCGGAACCGGAATCCGGCCCCCGCCGGCCAGTCCATGGCGGCGGTGGCGGGCGCAGGCGCTTTTTCCGACGCGGCTGCCGGCCCGGTCACTGCGGGTGCGGCGGCGGGAGGGTTGGTCAGCCTGGGGGCCTGCAGGTAGGCCGCCAGGTCCGCCACGTGGCCGGGCGTCAGCACGGTGTCATAGGCCGGCATGGCCGAGACGGTGGCGATGTGCCGGGCGCGAATCGATTTCCTGGGAATGACCTGGCGCTGACCGTTGGCCAGGCCGAGGGTCACGCTGAGTCCGCTTTCCTCCAGCAGGATCCCTGTGTGCTCCTCCGTCCCGGTTTCGACCCGGTGCTGGCTGAAACCCTCGGTGATCACCGCGTTGGGTTCGATCATGGACTGGACGATGTGCCGCGCGTTGGCCCGCTCGCCGAGGCCGCCGAGGTCGGGGCCAAAGGCGTTGCCGTGGCCGTCCACCCGATGGCAGTTGAAGCACCCGGCCCCGCCCCGCTGGTGGAACAGCCACTCGCCCCGGTCCCGATTCCCCTGGCCAAGGGCGGCCAGCGCCGGTTCAAGCATGGTGGGTGTGCCCGGTGGGGTCAGGGGCAGGGGTTCGAGCGCCACCAGGTAATTACCCTTGCCGCCCGCCTGGCCGCCATCGGTGTTGCCCCCCAGTTGGACCCGCCCGGCCGGGAATTCCCGGGCGTAGAACTGAAAGGTCCAATGGTCCGCCCGGATGGCGTGGGCCGTGCGCTGGTAGCCCTCCCGCACCCACGCGGGGATGGATTCGGCCCGCGTGTCCAAGCCCACCAGGACGCGCACCGGCATGAGCGCCTCAAACGTCAGGAAGGCCGCGCCGCGCGAGCCGTCGTCGTTGTTGGCCGTCTGGATGTAATCGAGCCCCGTAAGGGCCTCCGGCACCTTGCGGAGGTCGTAGTTGCGATCCGTGTAGGGCCGGGCGCCGGGACGCAGTCCACCGGGCACCAGCGCGTAACGGGCCCCGCTGCGGGCCTTGGGGTCCCGGATGATTCGCCCGGGAGCGACCGCCGCGGTCGTTGCGGCTTGGGCCGACTCCGCGGACTGGAGCGGGCGTCCGCGCACGACGACGGCCTCGCCGCCCCCTGCGCTCTTGCGGAGCCAGGTCTCCGCCACCTCGCGCACGGCAGGTCCGGGGTCGGTGGCGAGCGGTCGCACCTCGGTCTCGGTGAGCGCGTGCTCCTCGAGGAGTCCCAGCAAGGCCGCCCGGCGGACCCCGGGGCGGGCATCGGCAAGGCCGCCGCGCAGGTCCGCCTGGCCCTGCAGTCGTCGCCACGCCTGCCATCCCGCATAGAAGGTGGCGGGGTCCGCCTCCGAGGCCAGCAAGGCGGTCAGTGCGGTGGGAACCGGCGAGGCCGCCAGCGTCGCGCGGGCCTGGCCCTGGGCCTGGGCGATGGCTTGGGCCGCCTCAAAGCGCAGGCGCACCTCCGGATGGCGCAGGGCGGCGGCCATGGCGCCGGGCACCTGAGTGCGGGCGGTCGGCTGAGCCGCGATCCGGAAGCGGTGGGCGAGAATCCGGAGGGCTTGGATCCGCCGGTCCAACGGAGCCCTGGCTGACTCGAACCGGGCCAGGAACCACGCGTCCAGGGAGGCATCCCCCGGGGCCATGCGGCCCAGGGCCCATTCCACCCAGGTCTGCTGCCCCTCGCTCAATCCCCCGGCGTCCAGTCGGCGGCGCAGTTCGTCCGCCAGCGCGGCTCCGCGGCGGACCAGTTCCTCCTGCGCGTCCGCGCGCCATACGGGCAGGGGGCCCTGCAGATCCTCGAGCAACTGGTCGAGGGTCCACCGGGAAAGTGGCTGGGCGCGCTTGGAGGAGGGGGCGGCGGCTGGCCTGCCCGCCTTGGCCGTCACGCGAAACACCCGGCCCTCGCTGGTCATCCCTCCGTCCTTGTATTCCGCCCCGTAACCGGCGCCCCAGCCGAGAATCCAGAGCGCGCCGTCCGGCCCGAACTCCAGGTCGGTCGGCCGGAAAAGGGAGTTGCCCCCGCGGACGAAGGGTTCCCAGTCGCCGCCCGCCGGGCGCAGGAGCGCGCCCTCCCAGCGCGGTCGCCAGACGAAGGTGGTCTTGCGGAGCCAGTCATTGATGAAGAACACCCCGCGGTGCGACGCCGGGAAGGCCGGCGAATCCCCATGGATGACGCCGGTGCCGGACCCCTCGAAGAGCGGTCCGCTGACGGGAGCGGTGGGCGGGTGCGGTTCGGTGCCCCAGTGGGCGCTCCACGGATGGTTCCAGCCGAAGTGCGCCCCGAAGAACGGCATGAAGACGCGGTCGCCCGAGGCCTGGTCGTTGTCCGTGCCCAGCCAGTTGAAGCTGGTGTCGAAGGTGATGTCCCACGGATTGCGCAGGCCGCGCGCCACGATCTCGAGGTTGGCCCCGCCGTCGTCGCAGCGGAGCACGCCGCCCTCGCGGCCCCAGTCGTCGGCGGGGTCATGATAGGCCCTTTGGTATCCGGCCTTGCGGAAGGCTTGCGGGGGCGGGAACTCGGGTGAGCCGGGCGGGGCGGTCACACCCCAGAGCTCCCGGAAAGGCAGGGGGGCGAGACGCCCCGGCTGGGTCAACCCCTTCGAGTTGCCCTTGCTCATGTAGAGCTTTCCGTCGGGCGCCCAGTTCAGTCCGTGCAGTCCGTGCTCAAGGTTGCCGAGGTCGGTGTAGACGCGCACGTATTCGTCCGCCTCGTCGTCGCCGTCCAGGTCGCGCACGATGGTGAGGTCGGGCGCGTTGGCCACCCACAGGTCGCGCCCGCGCCAGGCGAGGGCCTGGATGGCGTTGAAGCCCGTGGCGAACACCTGCGTGCGGTCGGCCTGGCCGTCGCCGTCGGTGTCGAGGACCAGCACGACGCTGTCGCCCGGCGTTTCCGGCTTGGGGTTGCGATACTGCGGCCCCATGCCGACGCACAGCCGGCCCCGGGCATCAAAGGCCATCGAGCACGGCTGCCGGACGAGCGGATCGCGCGCGAACACCGTGACGACAAACCCCTCCGGCACGATGGGCAGGGCCCCCCGGTCAGCCTTGGGGTCGTGGAAGTCGGCAGCCACTGCGGGATGCGACCACAGGACGAAGGCGGCCAGGACGCCGACTGCCGGTGTGGCCCCGGCCAACCTTCGCGTGAGGCGGGGAGGATGAGCGGAGTTCATTGCCATGGTGTGAACGGAGGCCGGGGTGGTCTTCCAGGCACGCCAACCTCGATCAAGACGAGGGGGATGGCGGGTGCGCGGCGGGATGGGGTGCGCGTCACAGGGCTTTGGCCTGCTGCTGCAGGTCGTTCAGGAAGAACTGGGTAACCGGGGTGAGTTTGCCATGCCAGAGCGCGCCGATGGTGATGGCGGGGAAATTCTCGAGCGGGAGGAGGCGGACCCCGGGGGTGACCTTGGCCCCGGGTATGACCACGGTCAGGCCGAGCCCGTAGCCGTTGCTGACGTAGGCCTCGAGGACGTCGAGGGAGGAGACCTCGAGGCTGGTGAACCAGTCCACGCCCAGCTTTTGCAGGCCGACCTGGAACAGCCGGACGAGGGGTTCGTTGTCGGGCAGCGCGATGAGGGGTTCGTCGATTTTGTCCCGCGCCCAGAGTTCGGCGGCGGACGTGATTTTGGATGCCTTGGGCACGAGCAAGGCCAGGGGCAGCTGGATGAGGGGGGCGCCGCTGACGCCCGCCGGGAGCCTTTCCTCGAGGAGGGAGACGGCGAAGTCGAGTTCCTGCCGTTCCAGCAGGGCCTGCAGGTCGGGCAGGTAGCCGGTGCGGAGCGAGACTTTCAGGCCGGGGAACTGGCGTTTCAGCCTCTGCAGCGGCCCCGGCAGGTGGTCGCGCAGGATGAGTTCCGCGGCCCCGACGCGCAGGTGCTCGAAGCGTCCCCCCCGGCGCAGTTGCTCCCCCACGGCCGTGATGTTGCCAAAGAAGGGCTGGATGAACGCAAACAACTGGGTGCCGGCAGGCGTGAGTTGGAAGGGGCGGCGCTGGAAGAGGGTCACGCCGAGATCCTCCTCCAGCTGGATGATCTGGCTGCTGACCGCCGGTTGCTGGATTCCGTAGGGCATGTTGCGCACCGCTTCGCTGATCCCGCCGTGCCGGGCGACGTAATAGAAGAGCTCCAGGTGGTGCGTGTTCATCATTGAAACCAGTGATGTTGGTCCGGGTTTTATCAATTAACGCCCGGGAGACAAGCGCGGATAGGTTGGCACGTGAAAGGAAACGCCAAGGGGTTCCCCCAACCAAGCCAAACCATGAAAACCCAACTGAGGAGAAACGGGCGATGCGCAGCACCCATTCTCATGACCCGGGTGATGCTGGGGGCCTGGCTGGCCATGGGGTTGGCCGGGTGCGCGACGCAGACGCAGGACGCCCGGCCGACGGTGCCCGTGCGACGGCAAATCTCCTGGCAGGAGCTTCCGGTCGGCCAGGTGGGCATCATCACCACGAGTTCGCTGCCGCTCTTTCGGGTGGTTTATCCCAGGAAGCGGGACGATGCGCTGGAGGAGGCCGCGTCGAGGGGATTCTGGCTGGGGGGCGAGCCAGGCAACGTGGGGGTGCACGTCTTGCTCTCCATCCCGGTCCCCCAGTTTACGCTGGGAGTCCTTGCGGCCATGCCGGCGGCCAGTGTGGGCGCGCAGGTCGTCACCGGCTTGCGCGGCGTTTCCGAGCCGCGAAGGATGGGCGCCGCGGCGTCCATTGGCCGCGTGGAGGAGACGCTGGATTTTCAGGGCAGGTTGGCGCAGGAGCTGAGCGCCCAGCTTGGCCCGGACCTGGGCAGGCCGCTCGTGGTCGTGCCCAAGCCGGTCCCCCCGATCGAGCCCGGCGAGGTTCGCCGGATGGCCTCGTTTCAGGCGGGCACGCTGGCCTGGCTGCCCGACAACGTCAACGGCGACGACTATCTGGCGGGGCATGGGGTCGAAACCGTCCTGGAGATTCGGGTGCGTGACGCCGGGTTGCACGGGCGTGTCGGGGTGAGTCCCGACCTGTCGCTGGGGACCGAGGTTGAGACCCGGCTGATTCGCCTTGGCGACGGCGTGGTGCTGGCACGCGCCTCGGCGGCGTATGCCAGTCCCACCCATAAGTTTGTACGGTGGGCCGACCGGGGAGGCCGGCTGTTGCAGGAGGAGTTTGACCGTGGCTGCGCCCAGCTGGGACGTGAGTTGGCCAAGGGGCTCATGGACTGCTTTGCCGGGCCACCGCCGGGTTCCGGCCCCGGGCACTTGGTGGGCTCCCCATGAGCCACCCATGGCCAGTTGGCCACCCCGGGGGACAAGTGCAGATGGGGGCAGGCGAGAGATGGCGACGTTTCCAGCGTAACCAGGGACCACTCATGAAAATCCAGATCTCAAAGGGCCGTTGGTGCGGGGCAGGAGCGTGGACGCTCCGTGCGCTGCTGGCGGGCGCGTTGGCCGGCTGCGTCACCCAATCGCCGCGCTCCGGGGAGTCCGTGCTCCCGCCGCATCCGGTCTCATGGCAGGAACTTCCGGCCGGCAAAGTGGGCATCGTCACGACAAGTTCAGTGCCACTATTTCGGGTGGTTTACCCGAGGAACGCCGAGGATGCGGCGGAGGATGCGGCGACGAGGCTTTTCTGGTTTGACGGGCCACCCAGCGACGAGGCAGCGGCGCGGACGCTCAGCAGCGGGGGCGTCTGGCTCTTGCCCAACCTCGCGGTCGCGCTCGCGGCGCAACTGGGCACCCGCCTGCGCGGCATCTCCGAGCCGCGGCTGGTTGCCGCCACGCAGTCCCTGGGCCGCGGGCAGGAGGCGATCGATTTCCAGGGACGCTTGGCGCGGGAACTGGGCGCTCATCTTGGTCCGGCCTTGGGCCGCCCGTGGATGGTCGTGCCCAAGCCGGTTCCCCCGGTCGATGCTGACGAGGTTCGCCGGATGACCCTGCTGCAGGCGGGGACCCTGGCCTGGCTGCCGGACGACCTCACCGAGGACGCCTACCTCGACCGCCACGAGATTGAGACGACGCTGGAGATTGGGATCCGTGACGCCGGGTTGCTTGGGCGTCACGGGATCAATCCCCACCTCTCGCTGGCGGCCGAGGTGGAGGTCCTGTTGATTCGCCGCCGCGACGGCGTGGTCCTGGCGCGTGCCCGGGCTGCGTATGCCAGCCGTGCCCACAAGTTTCTCCGGTGGGCGGACCGGGGAGGCCGGCTGTTGCAGGAGGAGTTTGATCGTGGTTGCGCCGAACTGGGACGCGAGTTGGCCAAGGGCCTCCTGGCCTCCTTGACCAAGGCGCGTCCGGGTTGGGGCGCCGGTCACCTGGTGGAAATCCCCTGAACAACCTGAGGTCCGGCATGGGCGCCGCGGAGATGGGGCAGGATGGGGCCATGTGCGGGAAGGCGTTCTGTTCCGGGACAACCCGAGCCAAATCATGAAAACGCAAGTGATGACAAGCCCATGGGGCGGTGTGCGGGTCTGGACGCTTCGTGTGATGCCGGGGGCGTTGCTGGCCATTGGACTGGCCGGGTGCGTCACCGCCCCCCGGCGATCCTGGGAGTCCGTGCTCACCCCGCATCAGGTGGCATGGCAGGAACTGCCTGCCGGCAGGGTCGGGATTATTACCACCAGTATGGTGCCGTTATTCCGGGTGGAGTATCCCTTGCAGCGCGACGATGCCGTGGAGGAGGCTGCATCGAGGGGATTCTGGCTGGGCGGCGAGCCTGGTAACGAGGGGGTGAAGGCCCTGTGGCTGACTGGGGTGGGAGTCGTGTCCCTTGGGCCAATGGTGGTGTCGAGTTTGATGGCGCAGGGCGTCACCCACATGCGCGTCATACCTGAGCAGCGGCGCATTGCCGCCATGGCGTCCGTTCGGCGAGCAGAGCAGCGACTCGACGTGCAGGCCCAGGTGGCTCGGGAGCTGGAAAGCCGCCTTGGCCCCGCGTTGGGACGGCCAGTCGTGGCCGTGCCCAAGCCGTTTCCCACCCAGAATGCGGCGTGGGTTCGCCGGAGGGTTTTGCTGGAGGCGGGCACCTTCGCCTGGTTGCCGGACAACATCTCCGCTGATGCCTACCTGGCCAGCCATGGAATCGAGACCGTGCTGGAGATGCGGGTGTTGAAGGCGGGATTGTCGGGCAACCCCGGAGCCAATCCCAACCTCGCGCTCCGAATCGAGGCGGAGTCCAGGCTGATTCGCCGTCGCGACGGCATGGTCCTCGCGCACGCCGGGGCCATGTATGCCAGTCCTGCCCATGCGTTCCTGCGCTGGGCCAGATCGGATGGGCGGTTGCTGGAGGAGGAGTTTGTCCGTGCCTGCGCGCATCTGGGCGAGGGGTTGGCGGAGGGTCTGCTGGCTTCGTTTGCAGGTCCTGCCACGACGACTGAACCCGCCCCACTGGTGCAAACCCCATGAACACTCCCTGGCCTGTCTACAACCTCACGCTGGCGTGGGCCTGGATTTGCCTGGGGTTCGCCTCCGGCCTGGCCCTAGGCTCCGGCTTTCATCGCGAGCAGTGGCTGGGCGGCTATGGCAGCCTGCGGCGGAGGCTCTACCGGCTGGGCCACATTTCCTTCTTCGGCCTCGGGACCTTGAACCTCCTCTTCTGTCTGACGGTCCGGATGCTTCCAGCCGGCGGCGGGCTGTGGGACGTCGCCGCCTGGGGCTTCGGAATTGGTGCGATCACGATGCCGGTGTGCTGTGTCCTCATGGCGCACTGGCCCCAAACCCGGCTCCTTTTCGCCGTGCCCGTCCTGAGCCTCCTGGGGGGAGGCCTGACGGTCCTGTGGGAAGTGGCCACAGCCAGCAAGGTCCTGCCATGAAAATCGGATTCATTGCCATGAGCGGCATTCGCGCCCAGAACGAGGAGTTGATGAAACTCGGGCTCACGCTGCCCGGCTTCGTCGAGCGCAGCAAGGTCATCGCCTCCATGCCCAGCCTGTCCCTGCTCACGCTGGCCGGGCTGACGCCAGCGCGCTTTGAGGTGGAGTATCGGGAGATCCTGGACCTGAAACATGCCGGCGCATTGCCGGAGGATTACGACCTGGTCGCCATCACATCGCTCTCGGCGCAAATCTTCGAGGCCTATGCGGTGGCGGACTTCTATCGCAGCCGCGGCATCCCCGTCGTCATGGGCGGCTTGCACGTGACCAGCCTGCCGGACGAGGCCCGGGAGCATTGCACGAGCGTGGTGGTCGGGGAGGGGGAACCGATCTGGCCCGAGCTGCTGGATGACTTCGAGCGCGGACGATTGCAGCCGCTCTATGCCCGCTCGCCCGGCGGGCAGTTTGACCTACGCCAGTCGCCCATGCCGCGCTTTGACCTGCTCGATCCGGAGAAGTACAACCGGATCACGGTGCAGACCAGCCGGGGTTGCCCGCACAAGTGCGAGTTCTGCGCCAGTTCGATTCTCCTGACCCCCGCCTACAAGCTGAAGCCGGTGGATCGCGTGCTGGCCGAGATCCACGCCATCAAGCGGATTTGGCCGCATCCCTTCATTGAGTTTGCGGACGACAACAGCTTTGTGCAGCGCGCGCATTACAAGCAGCTGTTGCGGGCGCTGGCGCCCGAGCGGCTGCGGTGGTTCACCGAGGGGGACATCCGCGTGGCGGAGGACCCCGAGTTGCTGGCCTTGATGCGTGACGCGGGCTGCCAGCAGATTCTGGTCGGGCTGGAGAGCCCGCGCCGGGCCAGCCTGGACGGGGTGGAGACCCGGGCCAACTGGAAGGCGCGGCAGCAGGATCGATACAAGGAGGCGATCGCGAGGATTCAGTCCCATGGCATCACGGTGAACGGCTGTTTCATCCTGGGCCTGGATGGGGACACGCCGGAGGTGTTCGACGAGGTGCTGCAGTTTGTGCGCGAGTCGGGCCTGTATGAGGTGCAGGTCACCTTCCTGACGGCCTTCCCGGGGACGCCGCTCTACCGGCGATTGAAGGAGGAGGGCCGGATTGTGCGCGACCGGGCGTGGGATCTTTGCACCCTGTTCGACATCAACATACGCCCGCGGAACATGAGCATCGCGGAGTTGCAGGCCGGTTTCCTGGGGTTGGTGAAGACGCTTTACTCGGCGGAGGAGACCTCGGCGCGCCGCCAGGGGTATCGCCGGCGGTTGCGGGCGCAGTTGCGCCGGGAGCACGCGGCCCGGCGGCAGCCGCAGAGGCAGTTGGCCTGACCCTTCCTACGGCTGCAGCAGTTCCTGGATTTCGTCCCAGTTCAGGCTGCCGGCGAACTCGGCCTCGTCGCCGACGGTGGCCTGGATGACGGCGCGCTTGCGCTGCTGGAGTTGGAGGATCTTCTCCTCGATGGTGTCGCGGGCGATCAGCTTGTAGCTGGTGACGACGCGGGTCTGGCCGATGCGGTGGGCCCGGTCGGTGGCCTGGTCCTCCACGGCGGGGTTCCACCAGGGGTCGAAGTGGATGACGGTGTCGGCCGCGGTGAGGTTGAGGCCGACGCCGCCGGCCTTGAGGCTGATGAGGAAGACCGGGATGCCGGGGGTTTTCTGGAACCGGTCGACCACGGCGGCCCGGTCGGGGGTGGAACCGTCGAGGTAACAGAAGGGGATGTCCTCCTGGGCCAGGCGCTCCTTGAGGAGGGCGAGCATGGAGGTGAACTGGCTGAAGACCAGCACGCGATGGCCGCCGTCGAGCACTTCCTCCAGCAGTTCGCCGAAGAGCTCCAGCTTGCCGGACGGCGCCCCGGGTGGGGGAGCGTTGCCGTCTGTCTGCAGGAGGCGCAGGTCGCAGCAGATTTGGCGGAGGCGCAGGAGGGCGTTGAGCACGACCATCCGGCTGCGGGCCAGGCCCTGGGGGCCGGCGGCGTCGAGGACCTCCTTGCGGCTGGCCTCGATGACCTGCTGGTAGACGGCGCGCTGGTCGGGGGTGAGTTCGCAGAGGGAAACCTGCTCGAGCTTGACCGGGAGATCCGCGGCCACCTCGCGCTTGAGGCGGCGGAGAAGGAAGGGGCGGAGGCGGCGGCCCAGGCGTTCCTGGGCGCCGGCATGCTGATCCTTGGCGATGGGAATCTCGTAGCGCTCGCGGAAATCCTGCGCCCCGCCGAGGTAGCCCGGCATGAGGAAGTCGAAGATGCTCCAGAGATCGAGGACGGAGTTCTCCAGCGGGGTGCCGGTGAGGACGAGGCGGTGGCGGGAGCGGATGGACTTCACCGCCTGGGAGTTTTGGGTTTGCCGGTTCTTGATGTGCTGGGCTTCGTCGAGGATGACCGTGTCGAACTCGAGGCCGGCGTAGCGTTCGGCGTCGCGGCGGATGAGGGCGTAACTGGTGACGATGAGGTCGGCCTGGGGGGCCTCGGCGAAGCGCGCGTGGCGGTCGGGCCCGTGCAGGGCGAGCACCTTGAGGTCCGGCGTGAACTTGCGGGCCTCGGCCAGCCAGTTGAAGACCAGGCTGGTGGGGCAGACGATGAGGTGGGGCAGGCGGGGGCCTTCGGCACCGCCGGGGGGCGGGGAGGTGCGGAGGCTGGCGAGGTGGGCCAGGGCCTGCAGGGTTTTGCCGAGGCCCATCTCGTCGGCGAGGATGCCGCCGAAGCCGTTCTCGCGGAGGAAGCGCATCCAGGCGACGCCGTCCCTCTGGTAGGGGCGCAGGACGGATTCGAGGGGGCCGAGCGGCGGGCATGGGAGTTGAGCCTCGCCAAACTGGCGTTGGGCGCGGTCGCGCCAGGCGGCGGGAGCCTGGACCTTCCAGGCGGGATGCTGGCGCAGGGTGGACTCGAGGAACCCGGCCTGGGTGCTGCTCATCCGGTAACCCTGGGGGTTCTGCTGCGGGGCGCAGTCGAGCAGCACCTCCTGGAGTTCCTCGACGGCGCCGGTGTCGATGACCGCAACCTTGCCGTTGCGGAGCCGGGTGTGGTTTTGACCGCCGAGGATCAGGCGCTGGATGTCGGCGGCGGAGAACGTCTCGCCCCCGGTCGACTCGAAGACCACGCCGAGATCAAACCACTGGACGCCGCTGGGCCGGATTTCGAAGCGCGGCTGGATGCGCTCGATCTTTTCCCGGGTGCTGCGCTCGAGGCGTTCCTCGAGGGTGACCTCCCATTCCCGCTCGAGCCGGGGGAACTCGCGGGCAAGGAAGTTGAGCACCGCATCCTGGCCCTTGAGGTGGAGGATGCCGTCGGGGTCGGGCGCGCTGAACCCGGCGCGCTGGAGCCGGGCCAACGCGGCGCGCTCGGCGCCGGTGTCGCGCGTGGCATAACGCGTGGGCGAGTCCGGGTCGGGCATCCACACCGCGTCCGCCTCGCTGCCACCGGGGCGGGCTCCGCCCCCGAGCGGTAGGAGGCGCGGGCCGTAGGCGCAGCGCAGGCGGGCGTCGAGGATGGCCAGGCCGCCCTTGAGTTCGAGGAGGAACCGGGGCGGGACGGTGGCGAGGGTGAAACTGTCGAGGGTGAAGTTGGCCTGGGTCGCGCCGCCGGCCTCGAGGGCGGTCCAGAACTGGCTGAGGAAGAGGGGCACCTGGGCGCGAGGCACGCGCAGGGGGGCGTCCAATACACCGCGCAGCACCTCGGGCAGGCCGAGCGGTTGCAGGGTGCGATTCCGCCAGGCCCAGCCGCCGTCGAGCAGGACGAGGCCGGGCGGGCGTTCGCGCACGGCGAGGGAGATTTCGCCGTTCGACTCGAGCGTGGCGCGGAGCGGGAGAGGGAAGGGTTCCTTGTGGATGCCCACCTCGGCGGATTTGCCGAGCGTGACGCGTGGATGTCCCGCCAAGGCGGGAAGGAGCGAGATGAAGAGGCGGGTCTCGATCTGCAGCATGCCCGGGGGTTGGCCTCCGGTGAGATCCTCCAGGCGATCCAGTACGGCATTGTCCTGGGGGGAGAAGGCGAAGGCGCGATCCTTGGGCAGCGCGTTGAGGGGGCAGCGTCCGCCATCCCAGGAGGCTTCCACCACCAGCATCACGCGGCCGCGGGCGGCGGCCTGGTCGAAGTTGGGCGGGAGGATGAGGTGGAGTTCGGCGGGGTCCCCGGAGGGATCGCGGCGCAAGGCGGGCGTTGGCCGGGTTGGCGGGGCTGCCGGGGCGGGCGGTTTGCCGGTGCCGGGGGAATGGCGGGCGCCGGGCTTGGGGGCGGGGGCGGCTTGGGCCTCGATCCAATGAAGCCCGATGGCGACCGAGTGGGCGCAGATCTTGCCCCACTCGCGGGAGTCACGGCAGGTGCAGAGATTCTCGATGTCGATGGGTCCCTCGATTTTGAGTCCGGCGGAGTAGGAGGATTCGCCGGCCTGGACGATGCCGCGGAGCAGGGGGGGCTTCCAGTCGGAGGACAGGACCTGATCCTGGGCGAGGTAGGAGCGGGCCCGTTTCATGGCCTCCCAACCGGCGGCGTCGCTGAGGAGCTTGGTGGTGAGTTCCACGGGCATGGGAGCGGAACGGCGTGGGGCAGTCTGCGCCGGGGTCAGGGCGTGACGCGGTCGAGGGTGACCTCGGTGGGCGGCGCGCCGAGGGGCGGCCGGAGGCGGGTGACCAGGCCGCGCCAGAAGCCGAGCCCGTAGAAAAGGTGGCTGGCGACGACGAGGGGCGCGGCGAGGACGCTGCGCAGGACGCCCTTGCGGGCGGCGGACGCGAGGGTTTGGAGGAGGACGACCAGGCCGTAGGCCGCGAGGGGCAGCAGCACGCGCGGTTCGCGGCCCAGGCCGACGGGGAGGGCCAGGGCGAGGTAGAGGACGAACAGCGGGGGCACGAAGTTGAGGGCTGAGCCTGGGGTGGGATGCAGGCGGAACTGCTCCGCGCGGCCGCGTCCGTAGGTGAAGAGCATCCGGCAGAACGCCCTGAGGTTGGGGCGCGGCCGGCGTTCCACGGCGAAGCCGGGATCGTAGAGCAGGGTGGCGCCGGACTGCTGGAGGGCGTCCATGAGGGCGTTCTCCTCGTTGGGATAGAGCGCCTCGTTGAAGCCGCCGAGGGCGAGGAGGGTTTCCCGGTGGGCCAGCATGTTGCAGAGGATCAGTTCCTTCTCGCCGGAGGCGCGCGCCGTGCCGAGGGCGTCATAGCGGGCGCGGCTGGGCCCGAAGGCCAGCCAGCTGGAGAGCACGACCGCGAACACCTGCTCGAGCGGCGGGGCGGAGGCGGGACAGAGGTTGGGGCCGCCGACCAGCTTCACTTTGGGATCGCGGAGATGGGGCAGGGCGTGACGGAGGTTGCCGGGCGGGGCGAGGGCGTCGTCGTCGAGGAAGTAGATCCAGTCCCCGCGGGCCGCGCGGAGGGCGGCGTTGCGCTGGACGGCGGGTTGGCGTCCGCGGGCGACGAGAATCTCGAGGCGGTCCTTGGGGTAATCGAGGGCGCGGGCGGCGGTGACGGCCGGCACCTCGGCCTGACCCGGCCGGGTCGGGATGATGACGGTGACAAAGGGCAGCGGGGTGCTCACGGGCGGGGGGTGGATGCCGCGGTGATCAGGCGGTGATGGCCGGGGGGTAATCCGAAGCCCGAAATCCGGAATCCGAGGGAAATCCGAGGTCCGATATCCGAAGTGCGGATGCCGGGGGTCATTCGAAGCGGCGACCCAGGCGGGCGGCGTCGTAGGCCTGGCGCTGGGTGGAGTTCATGGCGGCGAAGTCGGGTTTGCCGTTGGGCAGGGTGGGCCAGTGGGCGCCGGTGGTTTCCGGCGCGGGCGCGGGTGGGGCGCCGGCGCGGGTGGCGAGGGGGTTTTGGCGGACTTCGACGGTGGCGCGGCGGGTGGCGGAGCCGTCGTAGCTCATGGCCTGGTCGGTCAGCTGGAGGTCGGCGTCGAGGGGGCGGTGGGGGCGGAGGCCCTTGCCCTGCAGCACGCCGTGATAAGCGCGGACGGCCTCCTCGGGGGAGAGTTTTCCGTCCGTGATGAGGCGGAGCATCTCGATGAAGGCGAGTTGGTGCTCGGCCTGGTTGATCTTGCGGCCGAAGAGGGCGATGCGGGCGCCGTATTTCTGGGCGTCGTGGATGAGTTGGAACGCGTCGCGCGTCGTGCCGGCGCTGCCGCCGAGGATGCCGACGACGAGGTTGGGATCGTATTGGGCGAGCTCCTCCATGGCGCGGGGGCCATGGTAGACGATCTTGAGGAAGATGGGGCGGCCTGCCTCGGGCACGCCGGCGAGGGTGCGGAGGATGTTGTCGTTGATGAACTCGCCGAGCTTTTCCGGGGGGATGCCGGAATCGACGTTGGGATCGAAGACCTCGAGGAAGTGGCGGAAGCCCTTCTGCTCGGCCTCCTCGCGGAACTGCTTGTACCAGAGGAGCGCCTCGCGATCCTGGTCCAGTTCGTTGACGTAGGTGATGGAGTAGAGGCCGAGGTTGGCGCCGGGGAACGGGGCGGAGCTTTCGCGGTCGCACTGGACCTCGCCGCACTGGATGTGGTCGATGGTGGCGCTGCGGAAGGGCTGGCTGGGTTCGCGGGTGTAGCAGCCGTGGCGGACGGCCCAGACGTCGGTGGTGTCGTTGGCGCGGGCGGCGGGGGTGACGTGCGAGTCGCGGAAGAGGCCCTCCTTGATGGCGAGTTGCTCGTTCACGTAGGCCGACATCAGCATGATGTCGATGAGGCCCTGGTGGGTGACCTCGCGGATGATGTCGAGGAACTCGGGGAGGTTGCGGTAGCCGAACTCGTCGCGGGACCAGACCTCGGGGGAGAACTGGGCGGGGCGCGTGCCGCGGCGGGACAGGTAGCCGCGGGGTCCGGGGGAGCGCACGCCGAAGGCCATGTCCGCGTCCTTGGCGTCGGCGATGATGAAGGCGCGCGAGGCGCGGTTGGCCTTGATCTCGGCCAGCTTGGTGTCGAGGGACTTCGTCATCGGTGCTTCCGGTTGGTGGGCGACGGCGGCGGGAGGAGAGTAGAGGATGGGGCCGGGGTCAACAAGCCCTTGTGCGGGCGGCCGGGCTGCCGGGGTGCATGGAGAGAGGGCCCCGGCGGCGGGGGAGCCGTCCGGGGCCCGGGCAAGCGGGATTGGAGGGTTGATTACTTGGGGAGGAGCTCGGCGACGAGGGACTTTTCCTCCTTCAGTTCGTCCTCGGTGGCCTTGATCTTGGCGCGGCTGAAGTCATTGACGGGCACGTCCTGGACGATTTCCCACCGCTTGCCGTCGCTGCGGATGGGGTAGCTGAAGAGCAGGCCCTTCTCGATGCCATAGCTGCCGTCGGAGGGGATGGCCACGCTGAACCAGTCGCCCTGCGGGGTGGGCGTGGTGAGGGCGCGCACGGTGTCGATGACGGCGTTGGCGGCGCTGGCGGCGCTGCTGAGTCCGCGGGCCTCGATGATGGCGGCGCCGCGTTTCTGCACGGTGGTGAGGAAGTCCTTCTCGAGCCATTCGCGGTGACCGATGACCTCGGGCACGGGGCGGTTATGGATGCGGGCGTTGAAGAAGTCGGGGTACATCGTGGAGCTGTGGTTGCCCCAGATGGCGAGGTTGGAGACGGCGGTGATGTCGACGCTGGCCTTGCGGGCGAGCTGGGATTTGGCGCGGTTCTCGTCGAGCTTGGTCATGGCGAACCAGCGGTCGCGGGGGACGCCGGGGGCGTTGTTCATGCCGATGAGGCAGTTGGTGTTGCAGGGGTTGCCGACGACGAGGACGCGGACGTCCTGGGCGGCGTTCTTCTCGATGGCCTTGCCCTGGCCGGTGAAGATCTTGCCGTTGATGCCGAGGAGGTCCTTGCGTTCCATGCCCTGCTTGCGGGGCACGCTGCCGACGAGGAGGGCCCAGTTGACGCCCTTGAAGCCCTCGGCCAGGTCGGCGGTGGGGACGACGCCCTTGAGGAGGGGGAAGGCGCAGTCATCGAGTTCCATGACGACGCCGTTGAGGGCCTTGAGGGCGGGCTCGACCTCGACCAGGTGGAGGATGACCGGTTGGTTGGGGCCGAACATGGCGCCCGAGGCGATGCGGAAGAGGAGGGAGTAGCCGATTTGGCCGGCGGCGCCGGTGACGGCCACGCGGATGGGGGTGTTGCTCATAGTCAGTCGATACAGGAGCGGCGACTATAGGATGGCCGCGCGGCGTGACAACCGGAATTTGCCCGAGAAAGGCCTGTCGTTTCGGTGGCTGGCGTGGTAGGGGGAGAGGGTCGGGGCACGTGGTGTGGCCCGGTTGATTTAATCCCGATGAACAGAACCTGGCGGGTGCTCCTGGGGTTGGGCTTGTCCCTGGTGCTGGGGTTGCCCTGGGCGCGGTTGGCGGCGGCGCCGGCCGTGACGAACCTGCTGGTGGGGGCGGGGGACTGGTGGCGTTACCTGGATAACGGGGTGGATCCCGGGCCGGGGTGGCGCCTGCCGGGTTTTGATGACCGGGCTTGGCCGGGGGGCTTTGCGGAACTGGGCTACGGGGACTTTGACGAGGAGACGACCCTTGGTTATGGCACGAACCCGGCGGCCAAGCATATCACGTATTATTTCCGGAAGGACTTCACGGTGGTGGGAGCCGAGTCGTATGGCAGCCTGGCGTTGCAGGTGGTGCGGGACGACGGCGTGGTGGTGTATGTGAACGGGGTGGAGGTTTGGCGCAACAACCTGCCGGCGGGGGCGATTGGTCGGCAGACCCTGGCCCTGACCAATGTGACCCGGGACGGCGAGGCGCAGTTCCTGGCGGCCAGCATTCCGCCCTCGGTGCTGGTGGAGGGTCGCAACGTGGTGGCGGCGGAGGTCCACCAAGTGTCGCCGGAGAACCAGGACATCAGCTTTGACCTGGAGATGACCGGGGTCAGCCTGCCCCCGGCGGTGACACGCGGGCCTTACCTGCAGCGTGGGGGGGGCACCAACGTGACGGTTCGCTGGCGGACGAGCACCCCGGCGAGCAGCGTGGTGCGGTATGGTTTGGCGCCCGGGGCCTTGACCTGGACGCACGCCGCGGGCGGGCCGGCCACGACCGAGCATGAGGTGCCGCTGCAGGGATTGCAGCCGGACACGCGCTACTATTACTCGATTGGCACGCTGGGATTCGAGTTGGCCGGGGATGAGACGCATTTTTTTGTCACGGCGCCGACGGCGGCGCGGCCCACCCGGGTTTGGGTCATCGGGGATGCGGGGACGGCCAATGCCTCCCAGAGGGCGGTTTATGAGGCCTATCGGAACCTGACGGGGGACCGGCACACGGATGTGTGGCTGATGCTGGGCGATAACGCCTACAACATCGGGACCGACTTGGAATACCAGCGGGCGCTGTTCGAGATGTATCCGGAGCTGCTTCGGCAGACGGTGGCGTGGTCGACCATCGGCAATCATGAGGTCTACAGCGGGTCGTTCTTGGATTTCCCCTTCCTGGGCCTGTTCACCCAGCCCGTGGCGGGCGAGTGTGGCGGGTTGGCCTCGGGCACCGAGCGCTATTTTTCCTGGGACTATGGGAACATCCATTTTGTCTGCCTGGATTCGATGACCTCGGACCGGTCCCCGGATGGCCCGATGGCGCAGTGGCTGCAGGCGGACCTGCTGGCCAACACGCGGGAATGGACGATTGCCTTCTGGCACCATCCTCCCTACACGCGGGGGTCGCATAACTCGGACTGGGAGGCGGAGTTGATTGAGATGCGTGCGAACATCGGCCCCATCCTGGAGGCCCATGGGGTTGACCTGGTGCTGGGCGGGCACAGTCATTCCTACGAGCGTTCCTACCTGATGCGGGGGCATTTTGGCCCCTCCTCGACATTCACCCCGGAGATGCAGGTTGATTCGGGTGATGGCCGCGAGGCCGGAGTGGGGCCCTACCGCAAGCCGGTCACGGGTCCCCAGGCCAATGAGGGCACCGTTTATATCGTGGCTGGCTGCGCCGGAAAAACCAGCGGCGGCCTGCTGAACCATCCCGCCATGTATTTTGGTGCCAACCAGCTTGGATCCCTCGTGCTGGACATCTCGGGTCCCCGCCTTGATGCGCGGTTTCTGCGGGACAACGGGGTGGTATCCGACACCTTCACCATCCTCAAAGGCGAGGTGGCTCCGCGCCTGAGTGGGGTCGAGGTGAGCGGAACGGCCGTCACGCTGCGCTGGCTGTCGCAGGCGGGGCGGACCTACCGGGTCGAGCGCAGCACGACCCTGGCGGCGGGGTCCTGGGCCGCGCTGTCAGGGCCGATTGCGGGCACGGGCGCCCTGCTGACCTGGTCCTCGGCCGAGGCGGCCATCCCGGCTGGGGCCTTTTTCCGAATCCAGGAATCCGTGGAGTAGGGCGGGTTGCCCGTTGGGTTCCTGCACGCGAGGCTGCCTTTTTCGCGTTGCGCCGTCCGGTGCCCGTTTCCTAGCCTGCGGGCATGTGCCCCCGTGCTTTCTTCCTCTGGATCCTTTCCCTCGCTTGCATCGGTGGCGTGTCCGGCGTGGCCGCGGCGCCTGCCCCGGCCTTTCGGCCGGTGACCCTCGATGCGTCGGTGGGCATTGGCTATGGCGTGGCGGTGGCGGACGTGAACGGGGACCGCAAGCCCGATGTGCTGCTGGCGGACAAGGACCTGGTAGCGTGGTATGAGAACCCCGGCTGGCAGAAGCATGTGATCGCGGGGAAACTCACGCCCAAGGATCATGTTTGCCTCGCGGCGGCGGATGTGGATGGCGACGGGAAATGCGAGGTTGCCGTGGGGGCGGAGTGGAATCCAGGGGACACGGAGAACAGCGGCGCGGTCTTTTACCTGGTCCCCGGGGCGGATCGGACCCAGCGCTGGGAGGCCATCCGATTGGCGCATGAGCCGACGGTGCACCGGATGCGCTGGGTGGCCGATGAGGCGGGGCGTTTCCAGTTGGTGGTTGTGCCGTTGCACGGGCGGGGGAACCTGGCGGCCAAGCCGGAGGGTCCTGGCGCGAAGATTCTGGCCTACACGATGCCGAAGGATCCGCGGCAGCCCTGGGCCACGGCGCAGTGGGATGCGGTGCTGCATAAGACGCACAACTTTGATGTGGTGGCGTGGGATGGGGATGCCGCGCAGGAATTGTTGGTGGGCTCGAAGGCGGGGGTCTTTCTGCTCGACCGAACGGAGGGGGGGGGAGGACGGCGCGTTCCGTTGACGGGGGATGAGGACGGCGGGGCAGGGGAGGTGCGGGCCGGGCGGTTGGGTCCCGGGAGCCGGTTTTTGGCCACGGTGGAACCGATGCACGGCAACAACCTGGTTCTTTATCAGGCGCCGGCGGCCGGTGCGGGCGAGGGGCGCTGGCGGCGGCGGGTGTTGGATTCGTCCCTGGCGGATGGTCATGCCGTGGTGTGCGGGGACTTTGCGGGGTTGGGCCGCGATCAAATTGTGGTGGGTTGGCGGGCCATGAACCGGCCGGGGGTGCGGGTGGGGGTGCGGCTGTGGACGCCGGTGGACGGGGCCGGTTCTGAGTGGACGGCTTCCTGGGTGGATGACAACACCATGGCCTGCGAGGACTTGGCGGCGGCGGACTTTGACGGGGACGGACGCCTGGATTTGGTGGCGGCGGGACGGGCCACCAAAAACCTGAAGGTCTATTACAACCAAGGGGTGAAGTGAGGGCTGGGTTGGGCGAGGTATCTCGTTGTCTTCCGAGCCTCATTGACTAGAGTCAGCTCCCGTGATGCCGCGTTTTGGATTGATTCGGTCCCTGTTGTTCCTCGTGATGCTGGGTGCCTGGCGTGGGGAAGCCGGGGAGCCGACGCTGGCCTTTACGGGTGCGCGGCTGCTCCCGGTGGTGGGGGAGCCGATTGACGGGGGGGTATTGGTGGTGTCGGGGGGGCGAATTGTGGCGGTGGGCCCGGCGGGAACCCCGATCCCCGAGGGGGCGGTGGTCCGTGATTTGCGGGGCCGGGTGGTGATGCCGGGCTTGGTGGACACGCACAGCCATGTGGGCAGCGTCGCGGGGGGGGATCCCTCCGGGCCGTTGCAGCCGGAGGTGCGTGTCCTGGATGCGTTTGATGTGCGGGAGGCCAATGTGCAGCGGGCTCAGGCTGGGGGCATCACGACGGCGAACGTCATGCCGGGCAGCGGGCATCTGGTGAGTGGGCAGACCCTGTATCTCAAGCTGCGGGACGGCAATTCCGTGGAGGAGATGCTGGTGACCAACCGGGCCGGCCGGGTGGCGGGCGGGTTGAAGATGGCCAATGGGACCAATTCCCGCCGGGACCCGCCGTTTCCTGGCACGCGGGCCAAAAGCGCGGCTCTGGTGCGGGAGCGGTTGGTGGCCGCGTTGGAGTATGGGGACAAGGTGGCTCGGGCCAAGGGCGACCCTGAGAAAATGCCTGCTCGGGATTTGGGGCTCGAAATCCTCCTGGAGGTTCTGCGCGGGGAGCGGATTGCCCAGCATCACACCCACCGGCATGACGACATACTGACCGTCCTGCGGTTGCAGAGGGAGTTTGGTTTCCGGGTTGTGCTGCATCACGTGAGCGATGGTTGGAAGGTGGCGGAGGAGATTGCCGCCGCGAAGGTGCCGTGTTCCCTGATTGTGGTGGACAGCCCTGGAGGCAAGTTGGAAGCGAGGGACGTCGAGTTCAAGACCGGGGCGGTGTTGGAAAAGGCCGGGGCGGTGGTGGGTTTCCATACGGACGATCCTGTGACCGACTCGCGTCTCTTCCTGCGTTCGGCGGCGTTGGCGGTGCGGGCGGGCATGACTCGGGAGGGGGCCCTGAGGGGATTGACGCAGGCCGGGGCGCAGATGCTGGACCTGCAGGACCGGGTGGGGTCGCTGGAACCGGGCAAGGATGCGGACTTCGTGGTCCTGAGCGGGGATCCATTTAGTGTTTACACGCAGGTGCTGGAGACCTGGGTGGAGGGGAGGCGGGTCTTTGACCGGCAGGATCCGAAGGATCGGCTCTGGGCCACTGGTGGGCCTGGGGCCGGGGATCCGCGCCGGGCGTCGCTTTGCTGCTATGAATCGGCCCATGACCATGAATAAGTATTTCCGAGTTCCTTCCCTCAGCGGATGGGCGGCGTGCTGGGTCGGGGCGGCGCTGACGTGGCTGGCCGCCGGGACGGTGGATGGGCAGAACGTCGCGGTGCGCGGGGAGACGGTTTACACCATGGATGGCGCGCCCATTCGGGATGGGTTGGTCGTGATTCGGGAAGGCCGGATTCGGTCTGTGGGGAAGGGGGGCAGGGTCCCTGATGGCTATCGTTTGCTGGAGGCCAAGGTCGTTACCCCGGGGTTGATTGATGCCCGCAGCACGGTCGGCTTTTCGGGCGTCTACAACGTGCCTCATGACCAGGAACAGGTGGATCGGTCTGCCCCCATCCAACCGGAGCTCCGGGCCATCGATGCCTACAACCCCCGGGATCCATTGGTCGATTATGTAAGGGGTTTTGGGGTGACCACCCTGCATGCCGGACATTCCCCGGGGGCACTGGTCTCCGGGCAGACGTTGGTCGTGAAGACCCATCCGCAGAATCTGGACCAAGCGGTCGTGGTGCCTGCGGCCATGATCGCGGCGTCGCTGGGGTCATCGGCCGTCTCCGGCAAGGGGCCGGCCACCACGCCCAAGGCAGTTGCCCTTTTGCGGGCGGAATTGATCAAGGCGTCCGATTATCGTCGGAAGCAGGCCAACAAGGACGCCACCAAGCGGCCCGCCCGGGACCTGCGGCTGGAGGCTTTGGGGCGGGCCTTGGAGGGAAGCCAACCGCTTCTTATTACCGTGGATCGACACCAAGACATCCTTTCCGCCCTCCGCGTGGCCTCGGAGTTCAAGTTGAAGGTGGTCCTGGATGGAGTGGCCGATGCGCCCTTGGTCCTTGATGGCATCAAACGGAGCGGATTCCCGGTCATCCTGCATCCGACGATGGCTCGTCCTTCAGGGGATTCGATCAACTTAAGCTTTGAGACCGCGGCCAAACTTCGACAGGCCGGGATTCCCTTCGCCCTGCAAAGCGGCTTCGAGAGCTACGTTCCCAAGACGCGGGTTGTTTTGTTCGAGGCCGCCATTGCCGCTGCCCATGGCCTGACGTTTGAGCAGGCCCTCGCCAGCATCACCATCGATGCCGCGCGCCTGCTCGGCGTGGAGAAGAGATTGGGGTCCATCGAAGCGGGCAAGGACGGTGACTTGGCCCTGTATGATGGTGACCCCTTTGAATACACCACCCATTGCACCGGCGTTATCATAAACGGAGTGGTTGCCAGCTCTGAATCCCGATAGCCCTGCCTGGTTCCCCGCATGAAAATCCTCTTCTTGAATGGCCCCAATCTCAACCTTTTGGGCCAGCGCGAGCCCGATAAGTATGGGCACAACAGTCTCCCGGAGATTGAAGCCATGGTCAGGGCCAAAGCCTCCGAGCTGGGTGTCTTGGTTGAGTTTCGGCAATCCAATGCCGAGGGGCAACTGGTCGATTGGATCCAGCAGGCCAAAGGGCATTGGGATGCCTTGGTCATCAATGCAGCCGCCTACACCCATACCAGTGTCGCCCTCCGGGATGCCATCGCCGCAGTCGGCACTCCGACCGTCGAAATCCACCTCTCCAACATCCATGCGCGGGAGGAGTTTCGGCATCGGTCCCTGATCGCGCCGGTTTGCCGAGGGCAGATCTCTGGATTCGGTCCTTTTTCCTATATTCTGGGCCTCCTAGCGGCTGTTAATGGTAACGGAATGGTTCAAACGCGATGATTTTGGGGTGTTACAGGGCCATCGTGATGGGTCTTGACGATGGATTCGATTTTGCCACTTGACGCTTTGCGCGTGGGGTCTCTAGGGTCGCACTCGTTCTGTTCCTGCAGTTGATGCAGCGGTGGTTATGGCCGCTGTTTATTGTTGAATGAACCTTCAAGCTCGCCTCCTGACAGCCTTTGGGCTGTCCTGACCCCTTCTTCCCGTGGACCTAAAGGACATTAAAGCCATCATTGACCTCATGAAGAAGAACTCCATTTCGGAGTTCGAGTTGGAACGCCAGGATGCCAAGATTCGGCTCAAGCGGGGAGGGGTGGTCGTGGCCCAGCCGGAGGACTATGTTCCGCCGGCGCTGGTGTCGGCGCCTCACATGCTGCCCGGAGCCAATACGGCAGTCGCCGCCCCGGTCGCCGCTCCGGCCCCCAGCGGGCTGGAGGTAAAGGCGCCCATGATAGGCACCTTCTATCGTGCTCCCTCCCCGGAGGCGGGCAATTATGTCGAGGTTGGCAGTGAAGTGAACCCGGACACCGTGGTCTGCATCATTGAAGCCATGAAGGTCATGAACGAGATCAAGGCCGAGGTGAAGGGGGTCGTGACCGAGATTCTGGTGGAGAACGCCAAACCGGTCGAGTTCGGCCAGCCCATGTTCAAGATTCGCCCGAACTGACGCGGACGGGGCCAGAGGTCACCTGGGGGAGCAGTCGCTTCCCCACTCCTGCTGCCCGGCACCCGGCGCTGTCGGAATCCCCGAGCCTTCCCTTTCCCATGTTTGAAAAAATCCTGGTTGCCAACCGCGGCGAAATTGCCGTTCGCATCATCCGTGCCTGCAAGGAGTTGAACATCCGCTCGGTGGCTGTCTACTCGGAGGCGGACGCCAGTTCCATGCATGCCCAGATGGCGGATGAGGCCATTTGCATTGGCAAGGGCCCTTCCTCGGAAAGTTACCTGAGGATTGACCGCATCATCTCTGCGGCCGAGATCGCGGATGTTGATGCCATCCATCCAGGGTATGGATTCCTGAGCGAGAATGCCCACTTCGCGGACGTCTGCGAGAGTTGCAATATCCGCTTCATTGGTCCCAGTGGGCGGGCCATGAACGCGTTGGAGGACAAGGCGGTCTCCCGTGCCCTGGCCAAGAAGGCGGGCGTGCCCACCCCCCCTGGCTCCGATGGGAACGTGGAGAACGAACAGGAAGCCATGGCGGTGGCCCGGCGGATCGGTTACCCGGTCATGATCAAGGCCATCGCTGGCGGTGGCGGTCGCGGGATGCGGGTCGCGCACAATGACATTTCCCTGGTCAAGGGCTACCACACGGCCCGCAGCGAGGCCGAGAAGGCCTTCGGCAACTCCGGGGTCTACATCGAGAAGTTCATCGAGAATCCCCACCACATCGAAATCCAAATCCTGGGCGACAACCGCGGGAACATCATCCACCTGGGGGAGCGCGACTGCTCAGTGCAGCGCCGCAACCAGAAGCTGATCGAGGAGAGCCCCAGTCCGCTGATTGAAAACAAGTTCAAGAAGCTGCGTGAACGCATTGGCAAGGCAGCCGTCCGCATCGCCGAGACGGCTCATTACACCAATGCGGGCACCGTCGAGTTCATCGTCGATGACCATGGCAACTTCTTTTTCCTCGAGGTCAACAAGCGCATCCAGGTCGAGCACCCCGTGACCGAGGAAATCACGGGCATCGACCTTGTCCGCGCCCAAATCATGATCGCCATGGGCGAGCCCCTCAAGATGGCGGAGAAGGACGTCCAGTTCCGGGGCCATGCCATCGAGTGCCGCATCAACGCCGAGGACCCCTTCGATGATTTCCGGCCGAGCCCCGGCCGCATTGAGATGTATTATGCGCCGGGGGGGCGCGGGGTGCGCGTTGATAGCCATGCCTACGCGGGCTACACCATTCCCCCCCATTATGACTCCATGATCGGCAAGCTGATCACCTACGGCAAGGACCGCCGTGAAGCCCTCGACAAGATGCACCGGGCCCTCAGTGAGTACATGATCACTGGCGTCAAGACGACCATTCCTTTCCAGCAGGCCATCATGCAGGATCCGAACTTCCGGCGCGGTGTCTACTCCACCAATTTTGTGGAAGGGCTGCTGGCCGGCGCCCGGCGCGAGTTAATCGAGGAAAAGGCGTGAAGTTCCCCGCGCGGCTGCGTCGGATGGCTGTCGGCCTGCTGCTGGCCGGCCCTGTCCTGGTGGCCTCGGTCGGATGCCTTCAGGCTGCCCCCAAGGCGCTCCATGTGTTCATCTGGAGCGAATACATCGACCCCGCAGTGGTGGCAGAGTTCGAGCGGCGCTTCGATTGCCGCGTGACCATTGACCTCTACGAGGAGGAGACGGCCATGATGGCCAAACTGCAGGCCGGGGGTGTTTCCCGCTACGATATCGTTGTCCCTCCCGACCACCGGGTGCCGGTGCTGGCCAAACTGGGCCTGCTGTCCCCCCTGCGGTTGGACCGGGTGCCCAACCTGAAGCACGTGGAGGACCGATTCCGCGATCCGCCCTACGACCGCGGCAATCGTTATTCGGTGGCCTATCATTGGGGAACCATCGGGCTCTTCGTCCGTCTCGAGGGCAGGCCGCCCCCGGAGGCCTCCTGGGGGCTTTTGTTTGATCCCGCGCGACAGGCGGGGCCCTTTGTGTTGCTCGATAGTCCTCGTGACGCCATTGGCGCCGCCCTCAAATATGGTGGTCATAGCCTGAACAGCACCGAACCGGCCCACCTCAAGGCGGTCCGTGGCGTGCTTCTCGATGCCAAGCGACGCAGCGTGGGCTTCGATAATTCCGTGGGCGGCCGGAACAAGGTTCTGGCCAAGGGGGCCAAGGTGGCCATGGTCTACAGTGGGGAGGCGGCCCGCGGTTTGGCGCAAGACCCTGATACCGCCTACCTCTATCCCAAGGAAGGAACCCAAATCTGGGTCGACAATTTGGCCATCCCGGCCAAAGCACCCCATCGTGAGCTTTCCGAGGTGTTCATCAATTTCCTGCTGGAACCGGAGGTGGCGGCTCGTAATGCCCGCCATACCCAGTTTGCCACCCCTCACCGCGCCGCGCGGGCTCTCTTGCCTGCGTCCGACCTGCAAAACCCTGCCATTTACCCGCCCGAGTCGGCGTGGAAGACCTTCGAGTTCATGGCTGAGATTGGGGCGCGCAACCGCCTGCTGGATGAGGTTTGGACGGCGGTGAAAGCCCGCTAGGCAGGGGCTTGAAAGTGAGGGTTCGGGGTTTTGCCAAAATATTTTTGAAAACCGTTGACACCCCCGGCTCGGTTTCCCTACTTTCACGGCTCAGTCAGTGGGCCGGAAAAAGTAAAACGTCGTGAGCCCGAGTGGTTTTTGCAGAAAAGCCTGGGTTCATGGTGTTTTGTCGTTTAGTCCGGACGGCCACCAAAATGGCCTGTTCCCGCCCATGTAGCTCAGTTGGTAGAGCACGTCCTTGGTAAGGACGAGGTCATCGGTTCAATCCCGATCATGGGCTCCAGACTGAATACGAACCAGCAGACAACCAGACAGAGACAGACAGCGCAGCGAACACAACGAACCAACGCAGGAGCAAGCAATGGCAAAAGAAAATTTTCAACGCACGAAACCCCACGTGAATGTCGGGACGATTGGCCACGTTGACCACGGCAAGTCGACCCTGACCGCGGCGATCGTCGAGGTGCAGAACCGCAAGGGGATGGCCCCCAAGATCAGCTACGCTGAGATCACCAAGGGTGGCACCGTGCGTGACGAGACCAAGACGGTCACGATCGCCGTCTCCCACGTGGAGTACGAGAGCCCGAAGCGCCATTACGCCCACGTGGATTGCCCCGGCCACGCCGACTACGTCAAGAACATGATCACGGGCGCCGCCCAGATGGATGGCGCCATCCTGGTGGTCAGTGCCGCCGACGGCCCGATGCCCCAGACTCGCGAGCACATCCTGCTCGCCCGCCAGGTCGGCGTGCCGGCCATCGTGGTTTTCCTGAACAAGGTTGACCTGGTGGATGACCCGGAACTCCTTGACCTCGTGGAAATGGAGATTCGCGACCTCCTGAGCAAGTATCAGTTCCCCGGCGACAAGACCCCCATCATCCGCGGCAGCGCCACCGCCGCCATGGCGGCCAAGCCCGAGGGTGAAAAGGCCATCGCCGAGTTGCTCGACGCGCTGGACAGTTTCATCGCCGAGCCCGTGCGTGAGAATGACAAGCCCTTCCTCATGTGCGTGGAGGACGTGTTCAACATCGAAGGTCGCGGTACTGTGGTGACCGGGCGCGTCGAGCGTGGCACCCTCAACCGCATGGACGAGGTTGAAATCGTCGGGTTGGGCGACACCCGCAAGACCACGGCCACCGACATCGAGATGTTCCGCAAATTGCTCGACAAGGCCACCGCCGGTGACAACGTCGGCGTGCTGCTCCGCGGAACCAGGAAGGAGGAAGTGGAGCGCGGCATGGTGCTTGCCAAGCCTGGCAGCATCACCCCGCACACCAAGTTCAAGGCTGAGGTCTACGTCCTTTCCAAGGATGAAGGTGGTCGTCATACGCCCTTCTTCAACAAGTACCGTCCGCAGTTCTATTTCCGGACCTCGGATGTGACCGGCAACGTGACGCTGCCGTCCGGCGTGGAGATGGTGATGCCCGGCGACAATGTCAGCGTGGAAGTCGAGGTGATTGCCCCCGTCGCCATGGAGAAGGGGCAGCGTTTCGCCATCCGTGAGGGCGGCCGCACCATCGGTGCCGGGCGCGTCAGCGACATCGTCACCTGACCCATAGTTTACTGCCGGAGGGGCAGGGTGCGCTGCCCTCCCCTCCGGACTTTTGTCAGACCAACGGCATCCAGACGTCGGAGCGGTCAGTACGGCGTTAGCTCAATTGGTAGAGTAGCGGTCTCCAAAACCGTTGGTTGGGGGTTCGAGTCCCTCACGCCGTGCCAACTTTGCCAAATCAGGCGCTCGCGCCGGAGGGGTGGCAGAGTGGTCTATTGCGACGGTCTTGAAAACCGTTATGGGTGAAAGCCCATCGGGGGTTCGAATCCCTCCCCCTCCGCCAGTCAGTCGAACATGAAACCTTACGTGGTCAATATCATCGTCGGCGTCGCCATCGCCGTCGTCTTCGCCATTCTGTGGTACAGCGGCAACCTTGCCCGCTTCCGCAACTATGTGCTCGAGACGCGCGAGGAACTCCGCAAGTGCACCTGGCCCACTTGGGAGGAACTCCGCGGGTCAACCGTCTTGGTCGTCATCTGCGTCTTGCTCCTCACCGCCTTCACCTGGGTCATTGACCTGGTCCTCGTCAACGTCGTCCGCTGGATGGCGGCCATCTGATCTCGCCCGCCTACGCCATGAATACCCAGTGGTTCGTCATTCACACCCTTGCCGGCCAGGAGCAAAAGGTGAAGGAGAACATTGAGAAGCGCATCAAGGCCGAGGAGATGGCTGACTACATCAAGGAAGTCCTCGTGCCCATGGAGAAGGTCGCGGAGGTCCGCGGCGGCAAGAAAACCGTCAGCACCCGCAAGCTCCATCCTGGCTACGTCTACATTGATGTCGCCCTGCTTGACGACAACCGGCGCATCCTCGACAAGCCCTGGTACTTCATCCGGGAGACACCCGGGATCATCGGTTTTGTGGGTGGGGACCGCCCGGTCGCCGTCACACCGGACGAAATCGCTGTCATCAAGGCGCAGGTTTCCGAGTCGGAGGACACTGAGCGGCCCAAGGTCAACTTTGACGTCGGGGAAACCATCAAGATCAATGATGGCCCCTTCCTCAATTTCAGCGGCGTCATCGAGGAAATCGACCCCGAGCGCGGCAAGCTCAAGGTCACCGTCAATATCTTTGGGCGCAACACGCCCGTCGAACTAGAATACTGGCAGGTGGAAAAGGTCTGAACCGCCCCAGTCCCGTCCCTTTTAATCAAACGTTATGGCTAAGAAAGTCACCGGCATCATCAAACTCCAGATTCCTGGCGGCCAGGCCAATCCCGCCCCGCCCGTCGGCCCCGCGCTCGGTCAGCACGGTGTCAACATCATGGGCTTCTGCAAGGAGTTTAACGCGGCCACCAAGGGCAACCCCGGACTCGTTATCCCGGTCGTCATCACGGTCTACCAGGATAAGTCCTTTACTTTCATCACGAAGTCTCCGCCTGCCTCGGTCCTTCTCAAGAAGGCGGCCGGCATCGCCAGCGGCTCCAAGTCCCCCAACAAGGACAAGGTGGGCAAGGTTACGCGCAAGCAGGTGCTCGAGATCGTGAAGATGAAATTCAACGACATGAATGCAACCTCGGAAGAGGCTGCCATCCGCGTGGTCTCGGGCACGGCCCGGAGCATGGGGATCGAAGTCGTTGGCTAAACCCCAAACCACTGCGGGAGAGCGCCGAGAACCGGCGTTCGCCACCACCGCCATCCCCCCATGCCCAGCAAACGATACCGCAAAGCCCTCGAGCAGGTCGACGCCAACAAGTCTTATCCACTGAAGGCTGCCGTCGAGGTTCTCGCCAAGTTCCCCAAGGCCAAGTTCAATGAAACCGTTGACCTGGCTTTCCGCCTTGGCGTTGACCCCAAGCAGTCTGACCAGATGGTTCGCGGAACCGTCCCGCTGCCGCACGGCAGCGGCAAGGCCGTGCGCGTCCTCGTCTTCGCCAAAAGCGGGCCGGCCGCTGACGCCGCTCGTGGAGCTGGAGCCGAGTTCGTCGGCTTTGACGACATGATCAAGAAGTGCAATGAGGGATGGGCTGACTTCGATGTCGCCATCGCCACCCCGGAGGCCATGTCCGAGGTCCGCAAATTGGGCAAGGTTCTCGGCCCCCGCGGGCTCATGCCCAACCCCAAGACTGGCACGGTCACCGACGACACCGCCCGCGCCGTCAAGGAGGTCAAGGCCGGCCGCGTGGAGTTCAAGATCGACAAGGCGGGCAACATCCACGTGCCCGTCGGCAAGGCCAACTTCAACGCCCAGCAGCTTGAAGAAAACGCCCGGGCCGTCATCGAGGCCGTCGCCAAGGCCCGCCCCCACACCTCCAAGGGCGAATACATCCAGAGCTGCACGCTGTCCGCGACCATGAGCCCTCCAGTCCGGGTCGACGTGAAAGAGTTCGCCAACATCCACTAAGCCATTTCCCCACTGCCATGCGCGCCGAAAAGAAAAATATCTCCGCCGAATACGTCGCCCGGCTGAACTCCTCCCCGTTCTTTATCGTGGTGGATTATCAGGGCCTCAAGGTCGGTCCCGTCACCGAGCTTCGCAAGCGCCTCCACAAGGCCGGCGCTGAGATGCATGTGGTCAAGAACAACATCTTCCGCGTCGCCGCCAAGGAGGCCGGGGTTGGTGATTTGACGGGCACCCTCTCGGGCATGCTCGCCGTCGTCACCGGCCAGAAGGACGTCTCCGTGGCTGCCAAGGTCGTCAAGACCTTCGCCTCGGAGTTCGAGAAGCCCAAGATCAAGTTTGGCTACCTGGGCAGTCAGCGCCTCGAGCAGGCCGAGATCGTCACTTTGGCCGACCTTCCCTCCATCGAGGTTATCCGCGCCAAACTGCTCGGCCTCCTCAATACGCCGGCCACCACCCTCGTCCGCCTTCTCAACACGCCCGCGACGCAGTTGGCCCGCGTCATCAAGGCCAAGGCGGAGAAAGCCTGATTCCGGACCGGATGCCTGCCGGGCGGGAATGTCCCGCACAGGTGGCTATCCGCCAGACCCATTTCCCGGCTCCTGCAGAGGGGCCGGGGGAACCAACAGACCAACCAACAAACCAGAAATAGTAAATCGTCGGTCCGCGGCTGCGGACTCAATTCCTCCGGGGCCCCGGGGGGCGACGAGACTGAAAGGCAAATATGGCTGACATCGCCAACATCGTGGATCAACTGAGCAAGCTCACCGTGGTGGAGACCGCGGAGCTCGTCAAGAAACTGGAGGAAGCCTGGGGCGTGACCGCCGCAGCTCCCGTGGCCGTGGCCGCCGCCGGCGGCGGTGGTGGCGGCGCTGCTGCTCCCGCAGCCGAGGCCAAGGACTCCTTCGACGTGATCCTGGAATCCGTCCCGGCCGACAAGAAGATCGCCGTCATCAAGGTCGTCCGTGAGGTCAAGGCCGGCCTGGGTCTGGCCGAGGCCAAGGCCCTCGTCGAGGGCGCGCCCAAGCCGGTGCTCGAGGGCGCCAACAAGGCCGACAGCGAGGCCGCCAAGAAGAAGCTCGAGGAGGCCGGCGCCACGGTCACCGTCAAGTAACGGGTTTGCATGCGCCGGGGCGGCGGTTGTCCGCCGCCCCGGCCAAACCCCATCCTGTCCCATCGTCGTCAGCGCAATATTTAAATTCGGATTTGGGCAAGTTTCCCGCCAACGCGGGGTACTTGCCTCGTGTCGTTACCCGTAGAACCACCGGCCGGCGGGTCGCCGGCCAACCTGGACAAACCAATGCCATCGCGAGCCCCCGAACGCATCAACTTCGGTAAGATCCACGAAGTCATCGCGCCGCCGAACCTCATCGAGCTGCAGACGACTTCTTACGCCGAGTTCCTTCAGCTCGATCTCGCCGCCACGCGGCGCAAGAACGTCGGGCTCCAGGCCGTGTTCAAGGAAGTTTTCCCCATCGAGAGCTACGACGGCAAGGTGGTCCTCGATTACCACAGCTACGACATCGGCGAGCCCAAGGTGGACTGGCTCGAGTGCCTGCGCGAGGGCATCACCTTTGGCGCCCCCCTCTATGTTACCTTCCTCCTCAAGGAGGAGAAGGGGACCAAGGAGGAGAAGGTGTTCATGGGCGAGCTCCCGCTCATGACCCCCCAGGGCACCTTTGTCATCAATGGTGCAGAGCGCGTCATTGTCAGCCAGCTGCACCGCTCGCCTGGCATCGCCTTTGAGGCCACCCAGCATCCCAACGGGAAGATGCTGCACAGCTTCCGCATCATCCCCGACCGTGGGTCATGGTATGAGGCCCAGTTTGACACCAGCGACATGCTCTATGTCTATCTGGACCGCAAGAAGCGCCGCCGGAAGTTCCTCACGACCACGTTTTTCCGGGCCCTGGCCTTCCTCGACGGTGACGAGAAGGAGCGCAAGAAGGACGACAAGGTGCGTGGCACCGACGCCGAGATTCTCAAGATGTTCTACGAGATCGAGGATCTCACGGTGAAGGAGGCTGAGAAGCTTGAGGACATTGGCAACAAGGTTCTCATCGAGGACGCCATCGATCCCGACAAGGGAGTGGTGGTTGCCCGGGCCTTTGAGCCGCTTTCCAAGGCCGTGGTCAAGCAGATCGCGGAGTTGGGCGTGGGCAAGATCCGCGTGGTGGATACCACGGTTGATGATGGCATCATCATCAAGTGCATGAAGAAGGATCCCACCAAGGACGAGGAGGAGGCCCTGAAGGACATCTACCGTCGCCTGCGTCCCGGGGATCCGCCGACCGCGGCCAATGCGCGCGCCCTCATCAAGCGCCTCTTCTTCGACCCCAAGCGTTACGACCTCGGCCGGGTCGGCCGCTACAAGATGAACCAGAAACTTGGGCACGAGGACAAGAATGAGTCCCGCATCCTGACCAAGCTGGATCTCATCGCCGCCACGAAGTACCTCCTGCGCCTAAAGAAGGGCGAGGGTTCCACGGACGACATCGACCACCTCGGCAGCCGCCGCATCCGCACGGTGGGTGAATTGCTCGCCAACCAGTGCCGCGTGGGCCTCGCCCGCACCGAGCGCCTGGTCAAGGAGCGCATGACGCTTTTCGATCAGGGCATGGAGGCCATGACGCCCCAGAAGCTGATCAATCCCAAGGCCCTGTCTGCCGTCATTCGCGACTTTTTCGGCCGCAGCCAGCTCAGCCAGTTCATGGATCAGATCAATCCACTGGCCGAACTCACCCACAAGCGCCGGCTGTCCGCGCTCGGGCCCGGGGGCCTCTCCCGCGACCGCGCCGGCTTCGAGGTGCGTGACGTTCACCCCTCGCACTACGGCCGCATTTGTCCGGTCGAAACCCCTGAAGGCCCCAACATCGGCCTGATCGCCTCTCTGGCCACCTTCTCCCGGGTCAATGACTTCGGGTTCCTGGAGACGCCCTACCGCAAGGTGGAGAAGGGCCGGGTCAGGGAGCAGATTGACTACCTCACGGCCGACCGCGAGGAGAATTACATCGTCGCCCAGGCCAACGCGCCGATCGACGAGAAGGGGAACTTCCAGACCAAGACGGTCACCTGCCGGTCCAAGAGCGACTTCATTGATGTTGAACCGGAGCGGGTTGATTACATGGACGTGTCGCCCAAGCAGCTCGTTTCCGTGGCTGCCGCGCTCATTCCGTTCCTCGAACATGACGACGCCAATCGCGCGCTGATGGGTTCCAACATGCAGCGGCAGGCGGTGCCCCTCCTTGTCACCGAGGCTCCGCTCGTCGCCACCGGCCTGGAAGAACGCGTGGCCCGCGACTCCCGGGCAGTGCTGGTCGCCGAGGAGACCGGCCGCGTCGCGTCCGTGACGGCCAGCCAGGTCATCATCACCGAGAAGGGAGATCTGCCTGAGACCAAGAAGCGCATCAAGCACGACCCCTCCAACGGTGTTTACGTCTATCCGATCCGCAAGTTCATGCGGTCCAATGCCGCCACCTGCATCAACCAAAAGGTCCTGGTGGAGAAGGGCGACCATATCAAGAAGGGCCAGGTCATCGCCGACGGACCCTGCACCGAGGGCGGAGAACTCGCGCTCGGCCGCAATGTCCTCTGCGCGTTCATGCCGTGGAACGGCTACAACTTCGAGGATGCCATCCTCATCAGCGAGCGCATCGTCAAGGATGACATCTTCACCAGCATCCACATCGATGAATTCGAGGTCGGCGCCCGCGACACGAAGCTCGGCCCCGAGGAAATCACCCGCGACATCCCCAACCTGGGTGATGAGGCTCTCAAGAATCTCGGAGCCGACGGTGTGATTCGCATCGGCGCGGAGGTGAAACCCGGGGACATCCTCGTCGGAAAAATCACCCCCAAGTCCGAAACGGAGCTGGCTCCGGAGGAGCGCCTGCTGCGCGCCATCTTCGGCGAAAAGGCCGCCGACGTTAAGGATACCTCGCTGAAGGTTCCCTCCGGCACCTATGGCATCGTCATGGATGTCAAGGTTTCCTCCAAGAAGGAGTCCGAAAAGGAGAAGGACAAGCCGGCCTCCTCCGACGCCAAGAAGCAGGCCAAGCAGGTCCAGGAGGAATATCGGGCCAAGAAGGACGACCTCAGTGAGCAATTGACCGAGGCCCTCTCCAACATCCTGCTTGGCGAGAAAATCCCCCTCGACGTCACCAATGCCGAGACGGGCGAAATCATCATCCCCGCCAACCGCAAGATCACCAAGACCCTCCTGCGCAAGCTGGCCGGGGTCTATGACAAGATTGAGATCGACCCCTCGCCGATCCGTAACAAAATCAACGAGATCATTGGTTCCTTCAAAAAGAAGTTCGATGACCTCCAGATGCAACACACGGAGGAAAGCGAGCGGGCCGAGGCCGGTGATGAGGTCGATGTGGGCGTGATCAAGCAGGTCAAGGTCTACATTGCCTCCAAGCGCAAGCTCTCCGTCGGCGACAAGATGGCCGGCCGTCACGGCAACAAGGGCGTCGTCGCCAAGATCGTGCCGGAGGCGGACATGCCTTATCTCCAGGACGGCACCCCGGTGGACATCGTGCTCAACCCGCTTGGCGTTCCCTCGCGCATGAATGTCGGCCAGGTGCTGGAAACCCACCTTGGTTGGGCGGCCCGTCTCCTGGGCATGAAGTTTGCCACGCCCGTCTTCGACGGCATCAAAGAGAAGGACATCCGCGGCTACCTCAAGCAGGCCAAGCTGCCCGAGCACGGCAAGGTCAGCCTCTACGACGGGCGCAATGGCGAGGCTTTCGACCAGGAGATCGTCGTCGGCTACATCTACATGATGAAGCTCGGCCACCTTGTGGCGGACAAGATCCACGCCCGCGCCGTCGGTCCCTACTCGCTGGTCACCCAGCAACCCCTCGGTGGCAAGGCCCAGTATGGCGGCCAACGCTTCGGTGAGATGGAAGTCTGGGCCATGGAGGCCTACGGCGCTGCCTACACGCTGCAGGAACTCCTCACCGTCAAGTCCGACGACGTGCAGGGCCGCACGCGCATCTATGAAAGCATCGTCAAGGGCGACAACTGCCTCGAAGCCGGCATTCCCGAGAGCTTCAACGTGCTCGTGAAGGAAATGCAGTCCCTGGGCATGGACGTGAAGGTCGGCTATTCGAACCCGATCGAGCAGCCCGCCACGCCCCAAACCACCTTGGCCAACCTCGGCAGCTAATTCCCCCGGACAACCTGAACACGACCAAACTATGATCAGCTCCAGCACCAAAGAAACCACGCGCGAGTTGCTCGGCCTCGACAAGGTCAACCAGGTGGATTACGTGGCCATCTCGGTCGCCTCCCCGGAATCCATCCGTTCCTGGTCCAAGGGGGAAATCAAGAACCCCGAAACCATCAATTACCGGACCTTCAAGCCCGAGAAGGGCGGCCTCTTCTGCGAGCGCATTTTCGGGCCGGTGAAGGACTGGGAGTGCTCCTGCGGCAAATACAAGCGCATCAAGCACCGCGGGGTCGTCTGCGACCGTTGCGGTGTTGAGGTGACCCTCGCTCGGGTTCGCCGGGAGCGGATGGGCCATATCGAACTGGCCGTCCCGGTCAGCCACATCTGGTTCTTCAAGTGCATGCCTTCCCGCATCGGCCTCGTCCTCGATGTGACGGCACGCAATCTCGAGCGCGTGATCTATTACGAGGATTACCTCGTCATCGACCCCGGTTCCACCCCGCTCAAGCTGCATCAACTGCTGAGCGAGCACGAATACCGCGAGGCTCGCGAGACCTACGGCCAGGATGCCTTCGTGGCCAAGATGGGCGCTGAAGCCGTGCGCGCCGCGTTGGCGCAGGTCGACCTCAAGAAGGGTGTCGAGGATCTGCAGGTCGCCATGACGGAGACCAAAAGCAAGCAGATCCGGAAAAAGCTGGCCAAGCGCATCAAGCTGCTCACCGCCTTCGACACCGCCAAGGTTCGTCCGGAGTGGATGATCCTGACGGTCCTGCCGGTCATCCCGCCGGACCTCCGTCCGCTGGTGCCCCTGGAAGGCGGGCGCTTCGCGACGTCCGACCTCAATGACCTCTACCGCCGGGTCATCAACCGCAACAACCGGTTGAAGAACCTGCTGCAGCTCAAGACCCCCGAGGTCATCATCCGCAACGAGAAGCGGATGCTCCAGGAGGCGGTGGATGCCCTGTTTGACAACGGCCGCCATGGCCGCGCGGTCACCGGGGCCGGCAACCGGTCACTCAAGTCGCTCTCGGACATGCTCAAGGGCAAGTCCGGCCGCTTCCGCCAGAACCTCCTGGGCAAGCGCGTTGATTACTCCGGCCGCTCCGTCATTGTCATCGGCCCCGAGCTGAAGCTCAGCCAGTGCGGCCTGCCCAAGAAAATGGCGCTCGTGCTCTTCGAGCCCTTCATCATCCGGCGCCTCAAGGAACTGGGCTACGTCCATACCGTGCGCAGCGCCAAGAAGATGATCGAGCGCCAGTCGCCCGAGGTCTGGGACATCCTGGAGGAGGTCACCAAGGGCCATCCGGTGCTGCTCAACCGCGCTCCCACCCTGCATCGCCTCTCCATTCAGGCGTTTGAACCCATGCTCATCGAGGGTGAAGCGATCCGGATTCATCCCCTCGTCTGCACGGCCTACAACGCCGACTTCGACGGCGACCAGATGGCCGTTCACGTTCCACTCTCGGTGGAGGCCCAGATGGAGGCCCGCCTGCTCATGATGGCTCCGCTGAACATCTTCAGCCCCTCCAGCGGAAAGCCCATCATGACCCCCACCCAGGACATTACCCTGGGTTGCTACTACCTCACCGCCGAACCGCGGACCATCGGCCAAAAGAAGACCGGCAAGCCGATGCTCTTCGGTTCCAAGCAGGAGGTTCTCTTCGCCCATGCCGAGGGCGACCTGCGAACGCATGATCGCGTGCTGCTGGCCAACCCTGACCTCGGTCGGAAGACCGTCTACGGCGATGCCGAGCGGAAGGTGATTGAGACCACCGTTGGCCGTGTCATCTTCTCCGAGATCTGGCCTGAGGAACTTGGCTTCCCCAACAAGGTCGTGGGCAAGAGCCAGCTCGGGGATCTCATCTGGCGTTGTTACAAGGTCTGCGGCCATGAACGGACCGTCCAGACGCTGGACAAGCTCAAGGAGGCGGGCTTCCGTGAGGCGACCCGCGCCGGCGTTTCCATCGGGATTGACGACATGATCATTCCCAAGGAAAAGAGCCAGGAAATTGAGACGGCCCAGAAGCAGATCGCGGAGGTCGAGAAGCAGCATCGCAGGGGTGTGATTACCTCCGGCGAGCGCTACAACAAGATCGTCGACATCTGGACGCATTGCACCGACCAGATTTCCGGCGTGATGCTTCGCACCTTCGATGCGAACCAGGGCAAGCGGGAATACAACCCCATCAGCCTGATGGTGGACTCCGGCGCCCGCGGCAACAAGCAGCAGGTCCGCCAGTTGGCCGGCCTGCGCGGCCTGATGGCGAAGCCCAGCGGCGAGATTATTGAGAAGCCGATTCTGGCCAACTTCCGGGAGGGCCTCACGGTGCTCGAGTATTTCATCTCGACCCACGGCGCCCGCAAGGGGCTGGCGGACACGGCCCTCAAGACGGCCGACTCGGGTTACATGACGCGCAAGCTCGTGGATGTTTCCCAGGACGTGATCATCCGTGAGGAGGATTGCGGCACCAGCAATGGCATCTGGGTGAGCGCCATCTACGAGGGCGAGGATGAGGTGGTCAAGCTGAGCGATCGGCTGGTTGGCCGCTCCTCCTGCGATGACATCAAGGATCCACTAAGCCCGAAGGAATACCTTGTCCGGGCGAATCAGGAGATTGACGAGGTGAGGTCAAAGGCCGTCGAGGCCGCCGGCATCGAGAAGGTGAAGATCCGCTCCGTGCTGACCTGCGAGAGCAAGCTCGGAATCTGCATGAATTGCTACGGCCGGAACCTGGCCACCGGGGCCCGGGTGAAACTCGGGGAAGCCGTCGGGATCATCGCCGCCCAGTCCATTGGCGAACCCGGCACCCAGTTGACCATGCGCACGTTCCATACGGGCGGCGTCGGGACCGTGCAGTTCAAGCAGCCGATGATCAAGCCCAAGCACGACGGCGTCGTCCGCTACAATGAAATCCGCTGCGTGCAGCTTGAGGACGGCAGCAACATCGTCCTCAACAAGAACGGCGCCATCAGCATCGTCAACGACGAGGGGCGCGAATTGGAGGCGCACAACATCGTCATTGGTTCCGTCATCAGCGTCGCCGACGGCGGGCGGATCCGGAAGGGTGATGTTCTCGCCCAGTGGGATCCCTACAACGTGCCCATTCTCTCCGAGAAGCCCGGCAAGGTGAAGTTCCATGACATCATCGAGGGCGTCACGATGAAGCAGGAGGTCGATCAGGCCACGGGCCAGGAGACCATCCTGATCATCGAGCACAAGGAGGATCTGCATCCCTCCATCATCATCACGGATGACAAGAATGAACCCCTCGCCAGCTACCCCATTCCCTCCGGGGCCCACGTGGTGGTCGAGGAGGGGGACAAGATTGTCGCCGGCACGCTGATGGCCAAGACTCCCCGCAAATCGGCCAAGACCAAGGACATCACCGGCGGTCTGCCCCGCGTGGCGGAACTGTTCGAGGCGCGCCACCCGAAGGATGCCTCGGAGATCTCGAAGATCGACGGCGTGGTCGATTTTGGACCGAGCGTGCGCGGCAAGCGCTGCATCCTCATCAAGGATCCCCAGACCGCCCTTGAGGAGGAGCACCTCATCCCGATTGGCAAGCACGTGATCGTCTTCAAGGGCGATTTTGTGAAGAAGGGCCAGCAATTGACCGAAGGCCCCATCGACCCGCACGAGATCCTGGAGATCTGCGGGCCCCAGGAACTGCAGGAGCACCTCGTCAACGAGGTGCAGGAGGTGTATCGCCTGCAGGGCGTGACCATCAACGACAAGCACATCGAGATCATCGTCCGCCAGATGTTGCGGAAGATCCGCATCACGGAACCTGGCGACACTCAGTTCCTCTGGGGCGAGCAGATCGATCGCATCGACTTCGAGGCCGAGAATGCGCGGGTCGAGAAGATGGGCGGCAAACCGGCCGAGGCGCAGCCCGTCCTCCTTGGCATCACCAAGGCCAGCCTCGAGACCGAGTCATTCCTGAGCGCCGCCTCCTTCCAGGACACCACGCGGGTGCTGACCGAGGCTGCCACCATGAGCCGGGTCGATTACCTGCATGGCTTCAAGGAAAACGTCATCATGGGCCACATCATCCCGGCCGGCACCGGCTTCCATCACCACCGCAAGGTGACCGTGAAGCCCCTCGTCGAGATCGAGGAGGAGCCCGCTCCCGTGGACGCTGCGGAGCCCGCGCCCGAGCAGCCGCTCCTCGGCTGACGGGCACCCAAGTTACTCCCCAACACCCCCCGGCCGCCGGTGCGGCTGGGGGGTTTTCTTTTCGTGAGGGCGGGGAGGTCAGCTCCGTGGAAGGAACGTGAAGGCAACCGCTCCGATGATGCAGGCAAATGCGGCGAGGTGGTTCCACCGCATCGGCAGGTTCAGGTAGAGGCAGGCAAAAGCCATGAAGACCACCAAGGTAACGACTTCCTGAATGATTTTGAGCTCCGTGGCGCTGTAGCTGGCATGTCCCCAGCGGTTGGCGGGAACCATGATCAGATACTCAAAGAAGGCAATGCCCCAGCTGGCCAAAATGACCAGCCAGAGCGGCTGATGCTTGTATTTGAGATGGCCGTACCAGGCAAAGGTCATGAAGACGTTCGATGCCACCAGCATGAGGATGGGCAGCCACCGTGAGGAGAGGGGATCCATGGGAGAGGGGGGACAGCGGGACAAGCCGGCGTTGGACGGATGCCTAGACGAGGCGGACTGGAATGCCGCGGGCGGCCAGGTGGCGCTTGACCTCGTCCACGGTATGCTGGCCAAAGTGGAAAATGCTCGCGGCGAGCACAGCGTCAGCCTTGCCTTCGATCAGCACCTCGGCCATGTGTTCCAGGGACCCGGCTCCCCCGCTGGCCACCACGGGCACCGGCACGGCCTCACTGACCGCCCGCGTGATGGCGAGATCAAAGCCCGCCTTGGTGCCGTCTGCGTCAATGCTGTTCAGCACGATTTCCCCTGCTCCGAGGCTGACGGCGCGGGAGGCCCAGGCGAGAGCATCCAAGCCGGTTGGTTTGCGGCCACCGTGGGAATAGACCTCCCATCGGCCGGGAGCGCTGCGCCGGGCGTCGATGGACACCACAATGCATTGGCTGCCGAATTTTTCAGCGCCGGCCCGGATGAGTTCGGGATTGGCCAGGGCGGAGGAGTTGATGCTGACCTTGTCAGCACCGGCGCGCAGCATCATGTGCATGTCCTCGACGGTTCGAATGCCGCCGCCGACGGTCAGGGGCATAAAGCACTGGTCGGCAGCCCGTTGGATTACATCGACCATGCTGGCGCGGCCATGGGCGCTGGCGGTGATGTCGAAGAAAACCATCTCGTCGGCCCCTTGCTCGTTGTAGCGAACGGCCAATTCGACCGGATCGCCGACGTTGCGCAGGCCGCCGGCCTCGGCCCGGCCGAATTGCACGCCGCGCGTCACCTGGCCGTCGTGCACGTCCAAGCAGGGAATGATTCGGCGGGCGAGCATGGAAACGGACGCGGCCTGGCGGGGCCCCTCGGGGTCGCCAGGCCGCGGGGGCCGGAAAGCCTTATTTGGCGGGCGCAAAGCGCTTGCCGGGGCGCTTGGCGAATTGGCCCTTGGTGTAAAGAACCACGTTGACGCTGTTCATCGGGTTCGAGGCGGTGAACTTGTAGCCGGCCTTCTGGACGGCCGCGAGAATCTCCTGCTTGGTGAGCGGGCCGCTGGCGAGGACCTTCTTGACCGCTTCCCGCAGCGACATCGCGTTGCGGGCGCGCTTGCCGCGCGGTGCCCCGCGCCGCGCCGGCTGCGCGGCCGCCCGGGGCAGGCGCCCACGGGTGCGGGCGGGCCCGCCCTCCGCCAGCCCGGCCAGGGCCTGCAGGGCCTCCTCCACCCGCGCCAGCCGCTGGGTCAGCGCCTCACGCTCCTGCGACAGCTGGTGGTGAAACTTGCCATAACGCTCCGCTTTAGTTTTCATATAATATAGTTCTTTTATAGGGGTGTTACCTAGGTGGCAAGTCTTAAACGGCTTTTATATATCTGGCTCCAGCACGTGGCGGGGGACGGTATCCCATTGCTCATGGCCGCCGACGGGTGGTGCCGGACATACGCTTGTCATGTGGGTCCGCCCCGCCTAGAACTCAACCCACGTCATTTTGCTCCATGCCTGCCCCCCGTGACTCCTCCATGCGTGCCCGCCATTATCTCGCCGTCGATCTCGGAGCCGAAAGCGGCCGGCTGATGCTGGGCCGCCTTCAGGGCGGGCGTTTGACCCTCCAGGAGGTTTGCCGGTTCGCCAACGTGCCGGTGCGTCAGGGGCGGTCCCTCACGTGGAACTTCAAGGCGCTCTTGCATGGGGTCCGGGATGGGCTGCGTCAGGCGGGGGCCCTTGGGATTCCGCTGGACGGGTTGAGTGTCACCGCCTGGGGCGTTGATTATGTCCTCTTTGACCACCGGGATCGGGTCATGCGCCCGGTATTCCATTACCGCGATCTGCGTTCACAGCGGGGAATGGCCCGCGTTCATGCGCAGGCGTCCCCCGATCAAATTTTCGCGGAGTCTGGGATTCAGTTCATGTCCCTCAACACGATCTATCAACTGGCGGCGGAGACCCCCGCGCGCCGCCGGCGCGCCCGGCGGGTTCTGTTGATTGCCGATGCCGTAGCCTTCCTGCTGAGTGGACGGCCTTGTGCGGAGGAGAGCGCGGCCAGCACCACGGCCCTGTATAATCCCCGCTTGAGGTCGTGGTCCCGTCCGCTCATGAGGGTGGTGGGGTGGTCACCTGCTCAGCTGGGGCGTGTGGTCCCTTCCGGGCATCGACTGGGACCGCTCCAAGCGCAATTCGCGGGGCCGGGCGGGCCATTGGTCGAGGTGCTTGCCTCCTGTTCCCATGACACCGCCTGTGCGGTGGCCGCGGTTCCTGCCGGGCGCCCTGCGAACTGGGCGTATCTCAGCAGCGGAACGTGGTCGCTGCTGGGCGTGGAGGTGGCGAAGCCCGTGCTCTCGGAGGCTTGTCGGCGGCACAACTTCACCAACGAGATTGGCTGTGGCGGGCGGATCCGGCTGCTCAAGAACATCATTGGCCTCTGGCTGGTGCAGGAATGTCGGAGGGCTTGGGCCCGTCGCGGGCGCCAGCTGGACTACGCCACCCTCACCCGGTTGGCGGCGGAGGCGCCGCCCTTTGTCTCGTTGATAAACCCGGCCGACCCTCGGTTTCTGGCCCCGGATGACATGCCGGAGGCCATCGCTGCGTTCTGCCGGGAGACCGGCCAGCCGGTTCCGCGGGGCGTGGGAGCCTTTGTGCGTTGTGCGCTCGAGAGCCTGGCGCTGGTTTACCGCCGGACGATTGGGGAGTTGCAGGAGGTGACGGGAAAGCCGATCCAGCGCCTGCACATCGTGGGCGGGGGCAGCCGGAATGCGCTGCTGAACCAGTTGACGGCAGACGCTGCCGGCATTCCTGTCCTGGCCGGCCCGGAGGAGGCCACTGCGGCCGGCAATGTCCTGGTGCAGGCCGTGACCCTTGGGCACCTGCCTTCCCTGGGGGCGGCCCGCGGGGTGGTGCGCCGGAGTTTCCCAATCCGCCGGTTCCAGCCGCGCCGGTCCTCTGCCTGGCGCCTAGCGGCGACCCGCTTTGAACGATGGACGGCGGGTCCGCTGGGCGTTGACTCCGGGCTGGGCGACGGGCGTGGCCGTGGTGCGCCGCGTCACTCCTCCAGGCAGTAGAGGTGGTTGAAGGTGCGGATAAGGAGGGACTTTCCGCTGGCGGCGGGCGAGGCCTTGGCCCCCTCCGGAAGCGTGTTCTCCGCCAGCTTCCGGAACGTGCGCCCCGCCTCGATGACGGTGGTCTTGCCCTCCTCGTTGAAGCAATAGATGCGGTTGCCTGCCAGGATAGGGGAGGCGGAATACGTGCCGCCGAGCCTTTCGCGCCAGACTTCGGTGCCGCTGGCCGCCTCGTAGCAACTGGCCATGCCGCCGTCATCCTCGATGCCGAAGAGGAGGTCGCCGTGGAGGATGAGGGAGGGTTTGCGCGGGACATTGCGCTTGGATTTCCAGGCCACCGCGAGGCGGCCGGGGGCGGCGGCGGACTCCATCGCGTTGGCATCGACCACCTCGCCCTTGCCGGGGCCGGGACGAATGGCCAGCACCTGGCCTTTGGAGAACCCGGTGGTCAGGTAGACGACGCCATCGCGCGCGAGCGGCCGGCAGCCTGCGGAATGGCTGGTGCGCTCCTCCACCCTCCACAATTCCTCACCCGTGCCTGGGTCGTAGCCGTAGGCGGCGAGGGCACCCTGGCTGATGAGCGTGGGCCGCCCGCCGAGCGTGGCCACGTGGGGGGTTCCGAATGCCTTCCGGAAATCGCCGTCGGCCCGCGGCTTGCCGTTGGGCTCCAAATCCTTGTAGTCAATCGAGCGGTCCCTGCGCCAGACCGTCTTGCCGGTGAGTTTGTCCAGAGCAACCAGGTATTGATGGTCGCTCCCGTCGAAGTTCATCAGGAGGAGGTTGCCATGCAGGATCGGCGATGAGCCTGGCCCGCGGAAGTGGTTGCATTCCAAATCGCGGCGCGACCACAGCAACTGGCCGGTGCGCGTGTCAATGCACCCGGTGGCTGGCGAACCGAAGGTGACGTAGAGGCGGCCCTCCTCGATGACCGGGGTGGGGGAGGCGTAGGTGTTGTATTTGCGGATGTCCGTCTGCTTGGCCACCTCGAAGAGTTTCAGGTTCTGCAGCACGCGCCCGGTCTTCAGATCCAGGCAGAGCACGGACAGTTGGAGTCCGTCCTCGGTGGCAGTGGTCAACCACACCTGGTTGCCCCAGACGACGGGTGAGGACCAGGACCTTCCCGGGATGGGGGTCTTCCACTTCACGTGGTTGGTCTCGCTCCACTGGAGGGGCAGGGGGGCGGAACCGGCGGTGCCGTCCCCCCGCGGGCCGCGGAATTGCGGCCAGGGCTCCGCCGCCGCCAGGGTGGTTGCGGTGGTGAGCCAGAGCAGCCCGAGGGCGAGGGACACCCCCCCGGAAGGAAGGCAGGCGATTTTCATGGGTGGAGGCGTAGGGCCCTTCCCAAACAAGAAGCCTCCCGGGCGGGAGGCGTGCCGGAAAAGGCCGGGCAGTGCGGTGCGCGCTTACGGTTGGTCGTAATCGGTCAGGGGCCGCAGCCAGATGTTGCGGAAACGGACGGGGTTGCCGTGCTCGTAGAGTTCGATGCGGCCCGATTCGATGGGAGTCTTGTAGTTCCCCACGCTCCGGTGGTTGGTGCCGCCCAGCAATTCCCGGCGATGATGAACGACGGCGCCGTTGTGGAGGACAGTGACGTAGGCCTTGCGGGTCAGGGTGCCTTGGGCATCCCAGCGGGGGCCCTCCCAGATGATGTCGTAGGTCTGCCATTCGCCGGGGGGACGGCTGGCGTTGACCAAGGGCGGGGTCTGGCCATAGATGGCGCCGGCCTGACCGTCCGGGTAGGTCTTGTTCTCGTAGCTGTCCAGCACCTGGATCTCATAGCGGCCCCAGATGTTGACCCCGTTGTTGCCGCGGCCCTGGCCGCTGCCCTCGACCTTGGAGGGGGTGGCGAACTCCAGGTGGAGTTGGAAATCCTTGAACTTGTCCTTGGTGCGGAGAATGCCGCTCTTGGGAACCACTTCCATGTATCCGTTCTCAATCTTCCAAGACCCGGGCTTGCCGTTCCCATGTTCCCACTTGGACAGATCCTTCCCGTCAAAGAGCACGATGGCGTCGCTGGGCGCCGCAGCCATCTGGCTGAAGGTGGCGCCGGGGGTGATGATGCGCGGCTGGGGACGGTCCCCGTCGTGGACGTGCCACGAGGTTCCCGGGATGAGCGGGGTGTCCTTGTAGCCGAGTCCGGCGCCATGGGCAGCCGGGCCGAGGCACAAGAGGGCGGCGAGGGCGGGCAGGGTGAAGCGAGGGCAGGGGAGTGACTGGATGGACATGGGAGTGAATTCATCAAAGGGCCGCGCAAAAGGCAACAGGCATTTGGCCTGGCGACCGCAACTTTGCACTTTGCTCGCGGGACGGCCGCGCCTAGCCTCCCGGCCGTTGCTGTGTTCCTGATGAAAGCGATTCTTGCCCTTGAAGACGGGTCGGTATTCCACGGGTCCGGTTTTGGTGCCGCGACCAGCGCGTGCGGCGAGGTTTGTTTCAACACCTCGATGACCGGCTACCAGGAGATTCTCACGGACCCGTCCTACAAGGCCCAGATCGTGACGATGACCTACCCGTTGATCGGCAACTACGGGGTGAACGACCAGGACGTGGAGTCGTGGCGCCCCCATGCGGCGGGCTTTGCCATCCGGGAATTGTCCCCCATGGTCAGCAACTGGCGTGCGGATCGGTCGCTGGCCGCCTACCTGGAAGCCAACGGCATCCCGGGCATCCAGGGCATCGACACCCGTGCGCTTACCCGCAAGCTGCGCGTGCGGGGCGCGATGAAGGGGTTTCTCTCGACCCAGCCGGTGTCCGAGGCGGAGGCGGTGGCCCGGGCCCAGGCCTGGCCTGGCCTGGTCGGTGTGGATTACGTCAAGGAGGTCACCCACAAGCAGCCCTTCGTCTGGGATGAGCGTGATGAGCGCAGCGGCAGCTTCAACATCGTGCGTGGCAGCCACCCCGCGCCGGACCCGCGCCACATCTCGGATCCCCTCCCCGCGGCCGACATCCCCATCGTCGCCTACGACTTTGGAATGAAGTACAACATCCTGCGCCGCCTGCGTCAGCAGGGGTTCCGCGTGCAGGTGCTCCCCGCCACCACGCCGGCGGCCGAGGCGCTGCGCCACAAGCCGGCGGGCATCTTCCTCTCCAACGGTCCCGGGGACCCATCCGCCCTCGGTTATGCCGTGACGGCCGTGCGCGAATTGCTGGACAGCGGACTGCCCATGTTCGGGATTTGCCTTGGCCACCAGATCCTTGGCCAGGCCTTTGGGGGCAAGACGTTCAAGCTCAAGTTCGGCCACCGCGGGGGCAACCAGCCGGTCAAGGACCTCGAGACCGGCCGGGTGGAGATCACCTCCCAGAACCATGGATTTGCGGTGGATGCCGCCAGCCTGCCGGCCGACGTGGCGGTCAACCGCATCAACCTCAACGACCAGACCGTGGAGGGCTTGCGCCACCGCAAGAAGCCTGTCTTCTGCGTCCAGTACCATCCGGAGGCCAGCCCCGGGCCCCATGATTCCACCCCGCTTTTTGCCGAGTTTCGCCGGATGATCGAGCGCCGCTGAAGCGCCCCGTCCGGCCTGCCTGGCTCGGAGGCCTGCGCCTCCGGAAAACTTCCACTCGCCTTGCCCCGCCCGTGGCGGCTAGCCTCCGCGCCCTGTTGGGACCGGTCTCCCCGGGTTGATCCCGGCCATGGGGCCGGGCCGCGGTCACCGGTCCCCCCTGAGCCATGATGACCAGTTCGCAAATCCGCCAGTCGTTCCTCGACTTCTTCCGGTCGAAACAGCACACCGTGGTTCCGTCGAGTTCGCTGATGCCGGACTCGCCCAACCTGCTTTTCACCAACGCCGGCATGAACCAGTTCGTGCCCATCTTCCTGGGGCAGAAGAAGGCGGATGTCAGCAAGTGGGCGGGCGTGGTGGCCGGCAGCGACACCCGGGCGGCGGACACGCAGAAATGCATCCGCGCCGGAGGCAAGCACAACGACCTGGATGACGTTGGCCTGGACACCTACCACCACACCTTCTTCGAGATGCTCGGCAACTGGAGCTTCGGGGATTACTTCAAACAGGAAGCCATTGAGTGGGCGTGGGAATTGATTGTCGTAGTCTGGAAGTTTCCCCCGCAGCGCCTTTACGCCACGGTCTACAGCCCGGACAAGGCGAAGAACGATCCCAGCGAATTCGACCAGGAGGCGTGGGGCCACTGGGCGCGCCTGTTCCGCTCGGTCGGGTTGGACCCCGCCGTGCATATTGTCAACGGCAACAAGAAGGACAATTTCTGGATGATGGGTGACACCGGCCCGTGCGGTCCCTGCTCGGAGTTGCACGTGGATCTCACCCCGGCCGGGGATACCCGCGGCCGGTTGGTCAACCAGGGCACGGCTGAGTGCATCGAGATCTGGAACCTGGTGTTCATCCAGTTCAATGCCAACCCGGACGGAACCTTCAGCCCGCTGCCGGCCCGGCACGTGGACACCGGCATGGGTTTTGAGCGGGTCACCAGCATCCTGCAGGGAACCAAGGGGCTGACCGATTTCGCCAATGCGCGCATCTCCAATTACGAGACTGACATCTTCCGCCCGTTTTTTGACCGGCTGGAGCAACTGAGCGGGAAACGTTACGGGTCGACCCTGCCCGAGCGGGATGGCCCGCCCGGCCAGGAGCAGGTCGTCATCGACATCGCCTTCCGGGTCATCGCCGACCACATCCGCACCCTGAGCTTCTCCATCGCCGACGGCATCCAACCGGGGAACACCGACCGCAACTACGTCCTGCGCCGCATCCTGCGCCGGGCGGTGCGCTACGGCCGGTCGCTCGGGTTCCGCGAGCCGTTCTTCTACAAGCTGGTGGATGTGCTGGCCGCGACCATGGGCGACGTTTTTCCCGAGATTCGAGCGCGCCAGAAGCATGTGCAGGAGGTCATTCGGGTCGAGGAGGAGGCGTTTAACCGGACCCTCGATCGAGGCATTGAGATGTTCAACGAGGTCGCGGGGCGGGTGGCCCGCCCGGCCGGGGCCGCCAAGGCGGTTTTCCCGGCGGACGAAGCCTTCAAGCTCTATGACACCTATGGCTTCCCGCTGGACCTGACCGAATTGATGGCTCGCGAGCGCGGGCTGGCTGTCGATGTGGCCGGGTTTGACCGCCTGATGGAGGCGCAGAAGTCCCGGGCCCGGGCCGCCCAGAAAAAGGAGATCATCTCCCTGTCACAGATTGAGACCACCGCCCGCACGGAGTTTGTCGGCTACGACCAGCTCACGGCCGCGGCGCAGGTGCTGGAGGTGGTGCAGATGAAGGACAAGACGGCGGTCATCCTGGACCGGAGCGCCTGCTATGCGGAAATGGGCGGCCAGGTGGGAGACACCGGGGAACTGGCCGTGGGGGGGCAGTTCTGGCGCATTGCCAACACGCAGAAAAACGGCGACACGTGGCTGCATTTCCTGGCCGCCGGCGGCGCTGATGCCCCGGTGGTCGGGGCCGGCGTGACCCTGTCGGTGGAGAAGGCCCGGCGCGACGCCATCCAGCGTCATCACACCGTCACGCACCTCCTGCACTGGGCCCTGCATGAGGTGGTCAGTGCGGACGCGTCCCAGAAGGGGTCCTCCGTCGGGCCGGACAAGCTGACCTTTGACTTCAACAGCGCGGCCCTCACGCCCGCCCAGGTGGCTGACATTGAGAAGCTGGTGAACGAGCGGATTGTCGACAATGCCGGGGTGAGCTGGACGGAACTGCCCTACGCCGAGGTGCGGCAGCGCAAGGATGTCATGCAGTTCTTCGGGGACAAATACGGGGACACCGTGCGGGTGGTGCAGATTGGCGGCCGGGCCGGGGGCCTTGATGGCTACAGCATGGAACTCTGCGGCGGCACCCACACCCGGGCGACCGGGGAAATCGGCCTCTTCCGCATCACCGGCGAGAATGCCATTGCGGCCGGGGTCCGCCGCATCGAGGCGGTCGCCGGCCTTCCGGCCTACGAGAGCGTTCGCGCGGACCGCGACCTCATCCGGGCGCTCGCCGGCAAGGTCAACGCCCCGCTGCACGAGCTGGAGAAGAAGGTCGACAGCCTGTTGGCGCAGCAAAAGGAACTGGAGCGGCAGGCCAGGCTGGCCCTCCAGCGCAACGCCTCCAATGCCGCCAGCGAACTGCTGGCGCAGGCCCAGCCGGTCCAGGGCATTCCTCTCATTGCCCGCAACCTGGGCGAGGCTGACGGCGATCTGCTCCAGGCCATCGCGGATTCCCTCAAGGGCCGGTTCCATGGAGTCATCGTCCTCGGCGGCTGCGCCAACGATGCGGTCACCCTCGTGGCCGCCGTCACCCCGGAGTTCACGGCCAAGGTGCAGGCCGGCAAGATTATCCAGGCCATCGCGCCCATCGTGGGCGGCAAGGGCGGCGGTCGCCCCGACAACGCCCGCGGCGGCGGCAAGGATCCAGGCAGGCTCGACGAGGCCCTGGCCAAGGTCCGCTCACTGCTGGGCTGAGCCTTTGGCCGCCCCGGGAGCGGCCAGATCCATCCGCAGCAAATACCCGTAAAGCGCCCCGCCCCGGTCATAGGCGTCCACCAGGCTGACGCAGTAGTCCCCGTCGGCAGGCAACACGGCTGCCAGGACCGCATCCCGGCTGGCGGGTTGGTCATCGGCCGTGGCCAGCACCCGGCCGCGATCGTCATGCAGCGTGAGGTGAGCGTCCAGGGCCGAGCCGCCTCCTTCCGCCCACACCCGGACGGTTAGTCGCTGCCCCCTCCGCCCTCCGACCCGGAAGACATCGACGTCACCCGGGTCGGCCATCGCCCCGGCCAGGGTCCGCCCCGGCGTGAGCGGTTGGGCCTGGGAAAATCCCCCGTTGGGTTCCTGTTCCCGCGCGACTTGGTCGGCCGGCAGTACCACCCAAGGCCGGCCGGCACTCGTGCCGGCGGCGGAGACCACCTCGATTCGGTTGGTGGCCGCCGCGGATCCCGGGGGCACCGTCACGCGAATTTCCAGTTGGTGTTCGCCGAGTTTGGCCGAGTCGGCGTTCTTCCCCACCTCGAGCCTGCGACGGGCTTGGATGGTCGCGGCCAGGGGCGTTCCGCCCTGGGCAGGCAGGATCCGCACCTCGGTGGCGTTGGTCAGATGCTGGCCGCGAAGAGTCACGATCTGGGTGGCCCCCGGGTTGGTGACCAGCGGTTGCAGGGCCAGGATTTGGGGGGGACTGGTTTTGCCGGTGGATGCCGGGGCCCCTTTGTCCGCGGCGGAGGCCCGCGTGGGCAGCGCCGCCAACAGAACGGACGCCAGGAGGGCGAGAGCGGCCGGGGGCGTCATGGCGGCACCTTAGTGGGCAGGCCGGGCCGCTGGCCACCGGAAAAGGGCGGGGCAACGCGTTCTTGCTGGTGAGGCGGGCGGTTTCCTATGCTTATCGCATGCCCGTTTCCTTGCCGGCAGACCGAGGGGCCTTTCCCCGTGCGCTGCTCCGCCTCCTCATCCTCCTCCTGATGCTGACGCCTGTCCTTGAACTCACTGCGGCCGAGCGCGCGCCGCTGCCGCTCCGGCTTCGCTCCCGCATCGCCGCGCCGGGCGGGGCGGAGTCGGTCGCGGAGAAGACCGCCTCCTGGGACCCGGCGCGGACGGCGATCCTGGTCTGTGACATGTGGGACGACCATTGGTGCCGCAGCGCGGCGCGGCGGGTGGCGGAGATGGCCGGCCCGCTCAATGAGGTGCTCAAGGCGGCCCGCGCGCGCGGGGTTTTTGTCATTCATGCGCCGAGCAGTGTGACCCGCTTTTACGAGGGGACGCCCCAGCGGCGTCGTGCGCGCGAGGCGCCCGCCGCCAAGACCCCGGTCCCGCTGGCCACGGCGCAGCGGTGGGGCACGGCCTGGTGCTGGCCTGACCCAAGGCGGGAGGCGGTGCTGCCCATCGACGACTCCGACATGGGCTGCTCCTGCGTGGGCGCCAAGTGCGTGGTGCGCGAGGCGTGGACGCGGCAGATTGCCGCGCTGGAACTGGACCCGGCTGATGCGCTGACGGACGACGGGCAGGAGACGTGGAACCTCCTGGCTGCGCGCGGCATTGACCATGTGATCCTGTGCGGAGTGCACCTGAACATGTGCGTGCTTGGGCGCCCCTTCGGCATCCGGCAACAGGTTTACCTGGGCCGCACGGTGGCCCTGATGCGCGACATGACGGACACGATGTACAACCCGGAGCGCCCGCCCGGGGTGAATCATTTTGCCGGGACAGACCTGGTGGTCGCCCATGTGGAGCGGCACTGGTGTCCAACCTTCCTGAGCAGCGACCTGACGGGCCGGCCGGCCTTCCGCTTCCAGGAGGACAGGCGATGAAGCGCGTTTTCTGGCGCCGCCTGGGCTGGCTGGCGGTGGTTCTCCTGGTTGGCGGCCTGCCTGCGGTCGCCGCTGGTGCCGGGCGGCCCAATGTGCTGGTCATCCTGACGGATGACCAGCGGTCCGACGCCATGGGCTGCGCGGGGCATCCGATACTCCAGACGCCCCACATCGACAGGCTGGCGCGCGAGGGCGCGCGTTTCGCGAACATGTTCGTGACGACGTCGCTCTGCTCCCCGAGCCGGGCGTCCATGCTGAGCGGGCGTTACGCCCGCGGACATGGGGTGCTGAACAACTTCACGGAATATCCCAACGACCTGCCCGGCTACCCGCGCCGGCTGAAGGAGGCGGGCTATGAGACGGCCTACATCGGCAAGTGGCACATGGGGGAGACCAACGACGCGCCGCGGCCCGGCTTCGATCACTGGATGAGCCATGGCGGGCAGGGGAACTACTTTGACAACGAGTTCAACCTCAACGGCACGCGTCGGCGCATCCCGGGCTACTACACCACGGTGGTCACCGACCATGCGGTGGAATGGCTGCGACAACCCCACGCCCGGCCCTGGCTGCTGGTGCTCGGGCAGAAGGCGCCCCACGGCGGCCCCATCCAGCCGGAACCCCGTTTTGCCCAGGCCCTCGACAGGGCCCCCGTCACCCTGCCGGTCAACGCCGGCGATTACCAGGGGCCCGGCAAACCGGGCTGGCTCAAGGAGAGTTACCACACGTGGCATGGACTGGGTGGGCCGCTCTACGGACAGCAGGAATACGGGCGTTTCGTGCGCGCCTACCTTGGCACCCTGCTCTCGGTGGACGAAAGCGTCGGCCGCATTTATGAGGCCCTGCGGGAGTCGGGGCAGCTGGATCGCACGGTGATTGTCTATACCAGCGACAACGGATTCGTGCTCGGGGAGCACGGGCGGGTCGACAAGCGGACCGCCTACGAGGCCAGCCTGCGGGTGCCGCTGCTGGTCCGCTACCCGCCGCTGGCCCGACCGGGCAGCGTGATCTCCAACATGGTGCTCAGCCTCGACCTTGCGCCCAGCCTCCTTGACCTGTGCGGAGCCCAGCCGCTGCGCGACATCCAGGGCCTCTCATGGAAGCCCCTGCTGGAGGGGAAACGCACCCGGTGGCGCGACGCCTTCCTCTATGAATACAATTACGAGCCCCAGTTTCCCTACACCCCCAATGTGCGCGCCGTGCGCACCGCGGAGTGGAAGTTCATTCGCTACCCGCACGGGGACGGCTCCCCCGACCGCTTCACTCCCGAGCTTTTCCACCTCGCCAGCGACCCGTTTGAGCGCACGAACCTGATCCAGCATCCGCCGGCCCAAGGCATGCGGCGCCAACTGGAGCGCGAGTTGGAGCGCCTCTCGCGGGCAGCCGGTCCCGAAGGGATGCCCATCTACACCGGCATCACCAATGTCCTGCCCCGCTACTAGCCGCCCGCTCCCCGGCGCCGGTCGCGCCCTGTGGGTTGCCCTCCTGCTGCTCACCCTGGCTCCCGAGGCCCGCCCGGCCGCCAATGCCGTGCGCGTCATGACCTTCAACCTGTGGCACGGTGGCGACGCCGGGAAGCAGCCCCTCGCGCAGTCCGCCGGGGTGATCCGGTCCGCCCAGGCTGACGTGGTGGGCCTGCAGGAGACGCACGGTCTCGAGCGCGACAAGGGGGCCGGTCGTCCGGACCATGGGCGCGAGTTGGCGCGACAGATGGACTGGCACTACCTGGACCAGGGCGGCCGCACCGGCATCCTGAGCCGCTGGCCCATCGTGACCAACACCCCCGGCCGCTGGGGAGCCGTCATTCGCCATCCTTCCGGCCGTTCCTTCCACCTCTTCAACGCGCACCTCAACCACGCCCCCTACCAGCCCTACCAGTTGCTGGGCATTCCCTACGCCAACGCGCCCTTCCTGAAGACGGCCGAGGAGGCGGTGGAGGCGGCGCGCCGGGCCCGTGGCGGACAGGTGGAGCGGTTGTTGGCCGAGATTCGGCCCGTCCTGGCCGCTGGCGGCCCGGTCCTCCTGACCGGCGACTTTAACGAGCCCTCGCACCAGGATTGGACTCCCCGGGCTGCCGGGGCCGGTCGTTGCCCGCTCGCGGTGCCGTATCCCTCCACCCGTGCGGTCGCCGCAGCGGGCCTGCGCGATGCCTTTCGCGAGATCCATCCGGATGAGGTGGCGCGACCCGGGCACACGTGGACCCCGTTGACGCGGCCGGACGATCCGAAGGACCGGCATGACCGGATTGACCTGGTGTTCGTGGGCGGGGCCGGAGTCCGGGTGCTGCGGTGCCAGGTGGTGGGGGAGTCGGCGGAGGCGGCCGATGTGGTGGTGCGCCCCTATCCCTCCGACCACCGGGCGGTGGTGGCGACGCTGGAACTCCCCTGAGCCAGGGACAGGGCCGCGGCCTAGTCGAGGCGCCGCACGCGGTAGAAGCGCTGGCCTTGGGCCGCCCGCGGGATCTGCAAGGCGGCGGTCTGTCCGGACGCGGTGACCGCACCCGGCACCACGGTCCAGTCACCAAACAACTCGGTGGATTCCTCCACCTCGTAGCGGGCGCCCGGCTCGGATTCCCAGGTCAGGACCGGCTGGCGGCCGGCGCCCAGGGCCACGCCCAGCAGCCGCGGAGGCCGCACGAGGATGGCGTCGAACGCGAGCAGGGTGGACTGCGGCGGAATCCCGTCGTCCGTCACCCGCACGTGGATGCGGTTGGTGGAAGGGGCGTTTTCCAGCGGGGTCCAGGTGAACAATCCCGTGCTGGGGTTGAGGGCCGCACCCACCGGGGCCCCGGGCTCCAGGTGGTAGGCGAGCGTCTGGGGCGGTTGGTCCGGGTCAAAGGCAAAAAGCTGGATTTCCAGCGGCCGCCCCCGGAGGGCCACCCGCGCGGCCACCGGGGCAATCACGGGCGGGCGGTTGGGCGCCGGCATCACGGTGACGGTGGCGACCTGGCTGGTCACGGCCCCGAGGGGATTGGCGACCACGACGAAGTAGTCGCCGGCCAGGCCCAGGGATGCCTCAGGCCATTGCAGGGAGTCATTGGTGTGTCCGGCCATGGCCGTGCCGTTGAAGAACCACTGGTGAGTGCGGGGCAGGGCGCTGCTGGCGGTCACCCGGAGGGCGGCCGGGGCGTGCTCCACCACGGCCATGGAAAGGGGCTGGACGAGGATGAGGGGGGCCGCGACGGTTTGCGTGCCTGAAAACAGGGCGTCGATGGCGAGGTCGCCGTTGTCGGCGGCCCGGTTGTGGACCTCCACGGCGAGGACGTTGCGGCCTGCAACCAGCCGTCCGGGCGGCAAGGGGGGGCTCACGACGGTGATGCCCTCCTCGTCCGACCCGATGCCGGACAGGGCCAGGGTTTCATGGTTGATTGTCCCGGTCGGCATGTTCTCCCGGAAAAGCTCCTGCCCGTTGAGGTGGAAGACCACACCGTCATCCCGGCGGATCTGCAGGGCCAGCGTGGTGAAGACCGTCGGATCCTCCACCTGAAAGGCGTGGCGGAAGTAGGTCGTGATGTGACGGGAGGAGGTGCTGGTCCCGTAGCTCACCACGGTGGCCTCGTTCCCGTTCCCGTAGCCGAGCGGAGCGGGTCCCGTCGCCCAGGCTTGGTCGTTGTAATCGGGGGCGGTCCACGCGGTCCCGAGGTTCTCGCCGGTGTCGCGGTAGCGCCATGGGGCGCCGAACGGCACCAGGGTGAGGTTGGTCAGGTAGCCTGGGATGACGGTGAGCGTGAAGGTGCGCGTGTCGGTCAGGGCGGGGTTCCCATTGTCGCTGGCGCGCAGCGTGACCGCGAAGGAGGCGGGCACGCTGGCGGCGGCGGCGGTCCAGGAAAACTGCCCGGAGGCCGGGTCCACGGTGGCGCCGGCCGGTGCGCCCGGGGCGAGGCTGTAGCTGATGGACTGGGCCGGGCTGTCGGGGTCGGTGGCGCGGGCTTGGAAGGAGATGACGGCGCCGCGCACGGCCGAGCGATTGGGGATGGGTTCCAGGCGCGGCGGGCTGTTCACCCGCAGCGCCGCGTTGGCGCTGGTGACCGAACCGCGCAGGTTGCCGACCACGACGGAGTAGTTGCCGGCCTGGTTGGTCTGCACGTCGGAGAGGGTGAGGGTGGCGGTGGTGGCGCCGGCGATGCGGATGGAATCCGAGAGGTTGGTGCCGTTGAAGCGCCACTGGTAGGACAGGGGGGCGGTGCCGGCGGCGGTGACGGTGAAGCGGGCGGTGCCGCCGAGGGCGGCGTTCTGGGCGACGGGCTGACTCGTGATGCTGACGGGGGTGGCGGCGCCCTGGCTGACCGTGAAGGTCTGGCCCTGGGCGCTGATGGTTCCGCTGCGGGCGGACCCGGTGTTCAGGGTGGTGGCGTAGCGGAGGGTGGCGTTGCCATTGCCCTGGGTGGCCGAGAGCAGGACGATCCAGGACGCGTTGGGGGTGGCGCGCCAACTGCATTGCCCGCTCACGGTGAAGGTGATGGTGTTGGTTTCCGCCAGATAGGAATGCGACCGGCTGGAGGGCGAGATGGAGTAGGTGCACGGGATGCCGGACTGAACGATGGTGAGCCGGCGGTCGGCGATATGGAGGTGGCCCGTGCGGGTCCCATAGTCGAGGAATGGCAGCACGGAGTAGGGGATGGAGGCGTCGCGCATGCCCTCCAGCCCGCGGTAGACGGTGATCCAGGGATTGGGATTGTAGATGCGCCAGGCGACATTGCTGCAGGCCGAGGAGATGCTGACGCTGACGTTGCCGGTGGCGGTTCCGGACCCGATCGACCGGCTGGTGGGCGAGATGGAACTGCTGCAGAGGGTCGGGTATTGCGTGATGCGGTAGGGTCTTCCATTCACCGTGATGTGGCCGGTGCGTTCGCTGGAGGAGAAGTTGGGCCCGATCTGCCAGCCGAGGGTGCCGCCTCCCACCCCGTTGGTCACCGCGGCCATTTCAATCCAGGCGTTGGTGTTCAGCGCGGTCCACGGACATTCGTCCAGGGTGGCAAACTGCACCATGCCGGTTGCGCCCGTTGCGCTGACCAGCCGTCCGGTGGAGAGCAGGCTCATGCCGCAGGGCGCGGCCAGTTGCTGCACCGTGAAGGGCAGGCCGGCCACGGTGATGATGCCGGAGCGCGCGACCGGGCGGTCATTGGCCAGCACGGTGTAGCGGGCGATGCCATCCCCGGTCCCGTTGGTGGTCAGCTTGATGAGGATCCAGTCGTTCAGGTTGTCGATGGTCCAGTCGCAGCCGGCCGGTCCGCTGACATCGACGATGTTGAACTCCGAGGCCGCGGTATGCACCCGCGTGGTCGGGCTGAGCGAGAAGGTGCAGGGGGCCGGCTGCTGCACCACGGTGAAGGTCTGCCCGGCCACCATGACCAAGCCGGTCCGGGTGACGAAGCCGGTCTGGGGGGAGACCTCGTAGGACACGGTGCCGTCGCCCCGCCCGGTCATCCCTGCTGTCAGGATGATCCAGGGAGTCAGCGACGTGGCCGTCCAGTGGCATTCCGTGTTGCCAAGGACCGCCAGTTCGGCGCCCCCGCCCTCGGGACCGAACACGCGGAGGTTGGCACCCAGGCGGAAGTCGCAGAAAATGCCCTGCTGGGTGATGAGGTGGGATTGGCCGGCCACCCAGACCACACCGGTGCGGGCCAGGGTGCTGGGATTTGGCGCCACGAGGTAGGTGAACGGGCCATCCCCCTGCGTGCCATAGGGTGTCTCCACGGTGATCCAGGGCTCGGCGGTCGTGGCCGTCCAAGGGCAGCCCGTGCTGGCGGACACGGCCCCGGCCCCCAGGCCCCCGGCCGCACTGAAGGCGGCCGTGCCGGACTCCAGCGCATAACGGCATTCCCCGGCCAGGGTGATCGTCCCGGCGCTGTAGCGCGCCGGCAGCGGGTTGGCATCGCCGTCGGATACCTCGCGGGTCACCGGTTGATCGCAGAGCAACACCGGCGTTGTGGTGATGCCCTCGCCCCCCGGCGTCCGGAAACACAGTTCCGCGATCAGGTGGCTCCCCGCTGGAAACGTCTCCCCGAAGGCCAGGGATGCGGCCAACCCCAGCCGCCCCAGGCCGGCCTGGTTGGAGTTCACGTTCAGGGTAAGGGTCGTGCCGGCCGGGCGCGGGCGCACCGAGACAAACCGCAGGAGATTCGGGTCAAAGCAAAGGCTGACGCCCAGCGCGTTCTCGTTCCCGGTGGACTCCAGCACAATGCTCAGGCAATTCGTCTGGCCGCGGTTGAGGGTGGCGTCCAACAGGCGCACCGAGCGCTCGGCCGCGGACAGGGCAGCCGCCCAACCCAGCACCATCAGGGTGGCCGCGGCCCGGCGCAGGCAGGAGTGTCGTTTTGTCATCGTCATGGCAGTCAAGGGCGGTTTGCCTTCCGGCGTTGGTCCGCCTGTTCCGTTTGAGGGTCACCTCCCTGCCGTGCCGGACGACGCGCCTGTCTGGCGCAGGGTCCGGCCCCTGTTTTGCCCCGCGCTGAGCCTGGCCACCCTGACGCCGTCAGGCAGGGACGCCGGGGGGCGACCTTGCATGGCGTGGGTGGTGGAAGACTCGGTCGGCGGGGATCCTTCCTTGGGACTCTCCACCGAGCGCTCGTGTGGAGCGTGCGTAGCATTGCGGTTACATTTTTGCATGTCAACGGCACAGAGGATTTCTTTCCATGAAACCCCCATGGGCGTTACGCAAAAACACCCCAGCCCAACGGTCTGGCGGGGGGGGGAATTGGCTTGGCCTCCCCGGCAGAGGCTGCTTATAAACGCCGGCCGGCGCGCCCATCATGTTCCCCCAGCTTTTCCCCCGCCCGGACCGCGCGTCGTGCGCGCTGGGCCGGTTGGCCGCCTGGGCCGCCCTGCTGTTGGCGGCCAGCCTCCTCCCGGGCGCAATCCATGCCGCGCCCCTGCGCATGGACGTTTTCCTCGGCTATGACGGCACCGTGCCCTACGCCAGCTGGTTTCCCGCCGTGTTCGAGATTGAGAACAGCGGGCCGGGCTTTGAGGCGACCGTGGAGGTCACGCCCAGCCAGGTGGCCGGGGGTGCGCGCCGTTCCCTGAGGGTGGAGTTGCCCACCGGGACGACCAAGCGGGTGGTGTTGCCGGTCTACAACGGGGCCAGCCAGTTCGGGTCCTGGGACATCACGCTGCGGGACGCCCAGGGGCGTGTGCGGGCGAAGCTGGATGCCCAGCGCCCGGCGCGTTGGCAGGAACCGCAGGTTCCATTGGCCGGGGCGCTGACCCGCCTGGTGCCGGGGTTGCCGGAGGTGCCGTCACGGCGCGGCCAGCAGGCCCCGCGGGTGGCGCGCCTGCTGCCTTCCCTGTTCCCCGACCACCCGATCACGCTGGAGGGATTGGCCACCCTCTATCTTTCCTCGGAGCGGGCCATCGAACTGCGCCCGGAACAGGCGGCTGCCCTGGAGGCCTGGTTGCGGGCGGGCGGGCATCTGGTGGTCGGCCTTGAGCAACCCGGGCATCTGGCGGGCGCGGGCGCATGGCTGGAACGCCTGCTGCCGGCGGGAGTGAATGGACTGGGGCGGGCGCGTTCCGGGGCCGCCTTGCACCAGTGGGTGGTGGCCGCGCAACGCCTGGATGGCACTAACGGGGACCGGCCCCCGGTGGGGTTGCCGCGGGATGCGGGTTTTGAAGCGGCGGAACTGCAGGTGGCGCGCTTGCAGTTGCGGGACGGCCGGGTGGCGGCGGGGACGGCCGCGGAGCCGCTGATGGTGACGGCGCCGCGTGGGCATGGCCAGATTACCCTGCTGGCCTTCACTCCGGAATTGGAGCCATTTCGGGGCTGGTCCAACGCCCCCTATTTCTGGGCGAAGCTGACCGACCTGCCTCCGGAACTGCTGCAGGAGAAGGGCCTCCCCTACAATCAGGTGTCGCGCAGCCTCGACGGCGTCCTTGGCGCGCTGATTGACAGCGTGCAGGTGCGCAAGCTGCCCATCGGTTGGCTGCTGCTGTTGTTGCTGGCCTACCTGGCCGTCATTGGCCCGCTCGACAAGTACCTGCTGGCGCGCCTGCGGCGCCCCATGCTCACGTGGATCACCTTCCCGTGTTACGTGCTCTTCTTCTCGCTGCTCATCTATTTCATCGGCTACCGGCTCCGGGCGGGGGACCGGGAATGGAATGAGTTGCAGGTGGTGGACGTCATCCCGCGCGGCGGGACGTCGGACTGGCGCGGCTGGACCTATGCGTCCATCTATTCGCCCGTGAACGCCCGCTACCGGGTGGCCAGTCCAGCCCCGGTGGCGTCCCTGCGCGGGGAGAGCAGTGGCCGCTTCCAGGGGGCGGGGAGGGAACTGGCGCGGGCCAGCGTGCGCCAGGTCCGCCAGGGTGCGGAGGCCGAATTAAACGTCCCCGTGTGGACCAGCCAGTTGCTGGTGGGCGACTGGCGCCTGCAGGGGCCGGTTCCCTGCACCCTGCGCCTGGCTCGCGGCGTGAACGGGGAAACGGTCACGGTCTCCAATCATCTGGCCGTCGCGCTGGCCGGAGTCCGTCTCGTGCGTGGCGACAGCATCTATGACCTCGGCCGCCTGTTGCCGGGCGAGGCCCGGTCCGGGGTCCTGGCGGACCTGCCGCGCCAGAGGTTGGCCAGTTTCCTGGAGCGCCATGCGGAGCCATTCGCGGCGGCCGTAGACGCCCGCCAGCGCAGCTTTGGCAACGATGAGGCCAGCCGCTTGCGGGACGGGACCAATGCGGTCATGGCGGCCTCCTTTGCCTCGAGCCTGCGGACTGCGGGCGAGCCTTGGGAGCGGTTCCGCGGGCCACCCGGATTTGACCTTGGCCCGTTGCTGGCGCGCGGCGATTCCGTCCTGCTCGCCTTTGCGCCCGATCATGCGCCCACGGCCGCCCTCAACCAGTTCCCCGTCCGCCGCGGGTCTCGGCACACCCTCTATCGCGTCGCCATGCCCGCCTTGCCCCAGCCCTGACCCATGAACGCCCCGCCCCTGCCTGCCATCCAGACCGTCGGCCTGACGCGCAGCTATGGCGCGATGACCGCCCTGAGCAGTCTCGACCTCACCGTTCACCCCGGGGACCTCTTCGGCTTCATCGGCTCCAATGGGGCGGGCAAGACCACCACGTTGCGCATCCTGGCCACCTTCCTCGCCCCCAGCGCAGGGTCGGCCAGCGTGATGGGGCACGATGTGGTGCGGGATGCGGACGCGGTCCGCCATGTCATTGGCTACATGCCGGACTTTTTCGGGGTCTACAAGGACATGGAGGTGACTGAGTACCTCGACTTCTTCGGCGCCTGTTACAAAATTCCATCGGCCCAGCGGTCCCGCACGGTGGCCGATGTGCTGGAACTGGTGGGTCTCTCGGAAAAGCGCGGAGCCCTCATCGGGGCCCTCTCGCGCGGCATGCAGCAGCGCCTTGGGCTGGCGCGCGTCCTCATCCATGATCCCAAGGTCCTGCTGCTCGACGAGCCGGCCTCGGGGCTCGATCCCCGCGCCCGCATCGAGATGATGGCCATCCTCCAGGAGCTCCAGCGGATGGGCAAAACCATCGTGATCAGCTCGCACATCCTCAGTGAGCTGCAGACCTTGTGCAACCGCGTGGCCATCATCGAGCGCGGCCGCCTGATTTATGCCGGGCCGGTTCAGGGTGTCCGCGAGCACGCGGCGGGTGGGCGGGTGTTCCGGGTCCGGGTCTCGAGTAATCCGGATCGGGCGCGGGAATTGTTGCAGGCGTGGCCTGGGGTGGGGGAGGTGACAGCCGAGGAGGGCCAGCTTCGGGTGACGCTGGCCGCGGCGGACACGGACCCGGCGGGGTTGGCGGAGGCCCTGGTGCAGGGCGGTGCGCGCCTGGTGGAGTTGCGCGAGGAGGAACTGGGCTTGGAGGAGGTGTTCCTGCGCGTGACCCGGGGGGAGACGCAATGACCCCGCTGCGCGTCCTCATCGCCCCCGACAAGTTCAAGGGCACCCTCACCGCCGCGGAGGCCGCCGCGGCCCTGGCCCGAGGGTGGGGTGCCCGGCGCCCGCTGGACCGCCTGGAACTGCTGCCCATCAGCGATGGCGGCGACGGGTTCGGGGAGATTTACAGCGCCCAGTTGCAGGCCGGCGCGATGGGGGTGCGGACGGTGGATGCCGCGCACCGGCCGCTGGAGTCCAGTTGGTGGTGGTCGGAAGCGGAGGGCACGGCGGTGATCGAATCCGCCCGGGTCATCGGGATTGCCCTGCTGCCGCGCGGAAAGTATCACCCGTTCGAGCTCGACACCTTTGGGCTGGGGGAGGTGCTGCGGGCCGCCGCGGCCAGGTCCCCCCGGCGCTGCGTCGTGGGCATCGGTGGCAGCGCCACCAATGACGGGGGATTCGGCCTCGCCCGGGCCCTCGGCTGGCAGTTCTTCAACGCCCATGAGGAACCCATCTCGCGGTGGACGGACCTGCACAGCCTGGACACGGTTCGGCCACCGCAGGGTGGCCTGCGGCTGGGGGAACTGGTGGTGGCGGTGGACGTCCAGAACCCGCTGCTGGGGCCGCAGGGCTGCAGCCGGATCTATGGCCCCCAGAAGGGGTTGACCGAGTTTGAGTTGGCGGAGCGTTGCCTCGGCCGTCTCGCCGAGGTGCTGGCCCGGGAACTCGGCGTGGGGGCGGCGGGCGACCCGGGGGCCGGCGCGGCGGGCGGTTTGGGTTTCGGGCTGCGGGCTTTTGCCGGGGCCCGCCTGGAGCCCGGCTTTGACCTCGTGGCCCGCGCGGCCCGGTTGGAGGAGCGATTGCGCGAGGCGGACCTCGTGCTCACCGGGGAGGGGGCCATTGATGGCTCCACCCTGATGGGCAAGGGGGTGGGGGAGTTGGCGGCGCGGTGTGGGCGGATCGGGGTGCCCTGCGTGGGATTGGCCGGCGTGATTCCGGACCGGGTGGCGGCCCGCGCCCGGTTTGCGGCTGTGCATGCGCTCACGCCTGACCTGACGACTCCCGCCGAGGCGATGGCGGAGCCGGCGCGGTGGCTGGAGGAACTGGGGGCCCGGGCGGCCGCGGCGTGGGCGCCTCAGCCGCGGTAGACGCAGCGGGACAGGCAGGTCTCGGCCACGACCACCTCGGTCAGCAGGGGCAGGCGGCGGTGCAGGCGTTTCCAGATCCAGGCGGCGAGGTTCTCGCTGGTTGGGTTTTCCAGTCCGGGGATCTCATTCAGGTAATGATGGTCGAGGCGCCGCCAGATTGGCTTGAAGGCGTCGGAGATGGCCCCGTAATCCATGACCCAGCCGAGCTTCGGGTCGAGTTCACCGCACACGACGATTTCCACGCGGAAGCTGTGCCCGTGCAGGCGGCGGCATTTGTGGGACTTGGGCAGGCGCGGCAGGAGGTGCGCGGCCTCGAACTGGAAGGTTTTGCGGAGTTCTATGGGCATGGCAGTGGTTGACGGGGCAGGGGAGATTCAGCGTTCCCAGTGGGTCCAAGTGACGAGGTCGCCGAGGGTGGGACGTCCGTCCTGTCGCCAGGTCAGGGGCGGCCGCTGCATGCGGCCCAGGGGGCAGACGCGTGTGGCGCCCCACGCGGCCAGCGTCCGCACGAGGTTGGCGGTGGTGGCAGGCCCGGCGGCCAAGCCGACGGTGGAGACGTGGTTGCGAACCGGATCGGCACCCTGCAGCGCCTCCTCGAGATGGGCCACGGGCTTCACGTAAACGAACCGGTTGAGGCACGAGGCTTGGAACAGGGGGTCCCCCTCGAAGACCACCGTCCAGGCGGTGGACCCTGGGCTATGCCACAGGCGGGTGGTGGCGGCGGCGGCCATGCGGATGCGGTAGAAATCCCTCCGCAGCGTGATGACGGTCGATTCCTCGAGGGTGACCTCCCCGCGTGGCGTGGTTCCCTCGCGGCGGTCCAGTTCGGCACCGAGCAGGGCGGCGAACTGTTCCGGGGCGGTCGCGCCACCGGTCTCCACGTAGAAGACATGGGGGGAGAGGCAGCCCTGCTGGTTCCAGGCCACGACATCGTCGGCCGCCCGGGCGGCGGCCTGGGCAGCAGCGCCCGGCCCGAGGGCATCCCGGGCGACATAGCCGAAACTGACCCGGTGACCGTGCCCCAGGAACCGCGTGTGTTGCGGCAGCCGTCGCTGGATGTCGGCCAGCGTCTCGTCCCGGCCGGTGGCGGTGACGCAGTCCGCCTCGGCAAAGAGCGCCTCCTCGAGAGCCAGGCTCCCGCCCGGCCAGGTGGCCAGTTCCAGGCAGCCGCCCAGCGTGGGATCCGCCTCCCGCAGCGAGTGGGCGAAAAGCCGGGGGAGCAAGGTGCCGCCACGGGCGCACTTCATGAACTGGGCGGAGCGGGCCAGGAGTCCCAGCACCAGGCTGTGCAGCGCTGGCACGGGGAGATTGCCGGCCGCGACATGCACCAACAGGCCCGGTCCGTGCGCCAGCCCGGCCCCCTCAGGCGGGCCATCAAAGGCATCCAGCCTCCCGGTTCCGCCCAGATCCTGCTCCAGGAGCGCCTGGAGGGAGGCCGGGGTGAGTTCCTCAAAATAGGCGTCAAGCCCGGCGGCCAGTGTGCCTGCCGGAAAACCGGTCTGCCCCGGTCCCTCCGCCAGCGCCCGCAGCCGGAACGGGGAATCGTGCCGCCGCCATTCCCGGGCCACCTCCGCCAACACCCCCGCGATGCGGTGGGTCGACTGGTGAACCAGGTGTTCCTCGCAATGACGGCGCAGCGCACGGCAGGAGTCCTGCACCAGCGTCGGGGTCAGCTCGGCCTCCGGCGGGAGGTCGGCCAAAAAACATTGAGGCAGGTTCATGTCGCGCGGAAGCCAGCCCCGGCTGGCGCCAGTTCCATGCTGAGGAGCGAGCAGCCGCGCGCCTCGGCGGCCGGCGCCCGGCCCAGCAAGGTGAACCCGTTCCCCTCCCGCCGGGCCAGGTCCGCCGTCTGTACTGCCACCACCGACGCCACATTCGCGAGGTCCACCACGCGCAGCAGGCCGGCGCCGCCGTCCGGCACCTCGGCTCCAGTCTCGGGCGACACGACCATGGCCCGCGCCCAGGGAGGGAAGCGCAGCGTGCGCGGACCCGGCTGCCCGGCCACGGCGTCGTAGGCCTGCGAGCCCAGTTCGCTCATGCCGTATTCCGTCACGATGTCCTCCGCGCGGAGCCCCAGCGCCTGGGCCAGGGCGCGGTGCAATTCCAACTTCGGCACCACCCTGGACCGGCCCTTGTAGCCGCCCGTTTCCATCAGGCGGGATCCCGGCGGCAGCGGGCGCGGAACGCCTGCCGCCGCGAGGGCGTCCAGCAGGTGCACGCACTGGAAGGCGGTGCCGAGGATCGCCACCGGTTCGCCGGCCGCGGCCGCGGCGTCGAGGCTGCCGAGCAGGCCTGCCACGTCGAGATCCCATTCACCCGCGGCATTGACCCGGCCATGGAAGGCCGCCGCCGCCTGCGGATGCGCCTCGGCCAAGGTGCCCAGCATGTGGGCCAGGGACGAGTGGGGGGCCGCAGTCGGGGTGGGCGTCAGCGCCAGCAGTCGGCACACTGGAGACGACTGCAGGCGCAGGTGCGGCTCCGCCCAGGCGAGAAGGGAAGCGTGGTAAACCCCGAGGGAGACGGCGTTGTGGTGATGCCGGCTCGGTGTCTGCCCGGTGGTTCCGCTGGAGTGAAACACCATGGTGCGCTGCCCGGGCGGGAGGACGCTGAGGTCCAACTCCTTGAAGGCCGCGGCGGGTGCGGCCGGGATGTCCTGCCAGCGCCCGACGCGGGCCGGTTCGATCCCGGCTTGGCCGCACAGGGAGCGATAGGCCGCGTTGTGTTCGTGCTGGAAGGCGAACAACGCGAGGGCGAGTTCGCCAAAGCGATCCTCGAGCGCCGTGGATGGGTTCCCGATGAAGGCGGCCACGGAGGACGCCAGGCGGGGCAGGGAATCGGTCATGCGGTTTTTCGGGCGAGGCTGGTTTTCCGCGACAGCCGCCATCTTTTCTACGATCTCGGTCCTTGTTGGGCAAGGATTTCCAGCGACTTCCACCCTGCGTCCGCGGGTGCGGTGAGGGCGGTAAACCGGGGGTGGGTTCAATTTTTTTGGGCCGGTTGCCGATGTCACGGTCAGCCGCGTCCACGAGCATGAATGCGATCGAAAAGCAAATCTACGACCTGCTGTGCCAGTATCCGCAGGTCTATGTCTCCGCCACGGAGGTGTCCCGGAACGTGGGGAACCGCAAGTGGTTCAACGCGGATCGCACCTGGGCCAAGCCCATCCTGCGCCGCCTGGAGCTCGATGGCTGGCTGGAATCCAACCCGTTCGGCGAATACCGGATTAAGCGGGTGACCGAATCCACCACCAGTTTTCGTCGCGCCCTGGAAATCCCGGGCATGTCCCTGGCCAACACGAGCATCATCTGCCTCGATGACGAGCCGGTTGCGGGAACGGGCCACTCCGACACCGGTCATGCGGCGGTGCCGGCTGGCGGTGTGCATTGGTCGGCCTGAGTCGCCGCAACGGTTCCAGGCCCGGAAGGGCATCGGGGTTGGGCGCGCGCGGCCATTAAGGCGCCATTTCGCCCTTGTCGCGCGCGGCAATTGCTGGTCCTCTGCTCGGGCGTGCACTTCGCGCCTCCCCACACGCGCTGCTGGCAAATCGGTGTCCTGGGCTTGGTCGCCCTGTGGCTCCTGACCCTGGCCACCGCCAGCTCCGAGCGGCTGCACCACCTGCTGCACGACGATGCGCATCAGGTGGCGCATGAGTGCGTCTTCACCCACCTGGCCAACGGCCAGGTGCACACGGCGCCGGAGTTGTCGGCGCCCCGTCCAACCCTCCCTGTTTTCTCCAGCCCGGATCACCCGGGCCTTGTCCTCCTGCCTGCGCCAGCCATCCTCTGGTGGCAACCCCCGCGCGGTCCGCCTGCCCCCCTGTCGGTCGCTTCGTGAAGTGTCGTGCCCCGGCCCGGGAGGGTCGGGATTTGGATTTCCCTTAACCCGGCCCCGGCCATGACGCCGGGCCCCATTCCTTGTTCAACAGCATCATGAAAACGCAGATTCCCTTCGGGTTGTCGGTTGCCCTTGGCCTCACTGTCCTGACGGTGCAGGCCCAACCGGCCGGAGACGTGGAGCAGCTCCGCAAGCAGCTCCAGCAGGCCAACGAGGCCTTCCAGAAGGCCATGGAACAGCATCGCCAGACGGTGGAGGCGCTCAGCCGCCAGCTGGAGGCCGTGGAACGGCGCCAGGGCACTGCTCCCGCCACCAATGCCGCGACGGCAGGTGCGCTGGCGGTGGCGCCTGGCACGGCCACGCCAAGCGGGGCTGTGGAGGCCAAGCCATGGTCGCCGGCGGATCCCATTCGCTGGGGCAACACGCGGTCCTTTGTGGATCTCTCGATGGTGGGGTTGTTCGCCGCGGGCGCCTCCACGGCCGATGACATCGAGAACCTGCAACCGGGCGCGCACGACCCCCAGCAGCGCGGCTTCAGCGTCCAGAACATCGAGCTGACCCTGTCCGGGGCGGTCGATCCCTACTTCCGCGGCCAGGGCAACCTCATCTTCCAGCTGGATGCCGACGGGGAATCCACCCTCGAGGTGGAGGAGACCTTCCTGGAATCCACCTCGCTGCCGTGGAACCTGCAGGTGAAGGCCGGCCAGTATTTCACCGAGTTCGGCCGGTTGAATCCGACCCACCCGCACACTTGGGATTTCGTGGATCAGCCGCTGGTCAACGCCCGGTTCCTGGGCGGGGATGGACTGCGCAACCCGGGGGCGCGCCTGTCCTGGCTGGCCCCGACGCCGTTCTACTCCGAGCTGTTTGCCGGGGTGCAGAACAGCCAGGGGGAGACGGCCGAGAGCTTCCGCAGCGACCATGAGGAGGAGCTCTACCTGGGACGCCCGGCGGTGGAGACGCGGGTGCGGACACTGGGGGACATGCTTTACACCACCCGGTATGCGGCCTCGTTCAACCTGACGGACGAGCAAACCCTGGTGGCGGGGGTGTCTGGGGCCTTCGGCCCGAATGCGAGCGGCACCGACACGGACACCCGTCTCTATGGGCTCGACCTCTACTACAGGTGGAAGTCGCGGGAGCACAACAAGGGGTTCCCGTTTGTGACCTGGCAGACCGAGTGGATGTTCCGCGACTACGAGGCCGGGGCGTGGGAGGGGGATGCCGAGAATTCGGCGGTGACCCGCCAGACCCTGCGCGATTCGGGCCTGTATTCGCAGGTCTGCTGGGGATTCCGGCGGGGCTGGGTTGCCTCCCTGCGCGGCGACTATGTTTCCGGGGCGGACGGGGCGTTTGGGGACGGCCCGGAAACGCTGGAGCGCTGGCGGGTTTCCCCGGCGCTGACCTTCTACCCGAGCGAGTTCTCCAAGGTCCGCCTGCAGTACAACCATGACGACCGGGAGGGCCTGGGGGTGGACCACTCCGTGTGGCTGCAGTTCGAGTTCCTGCTCGGGGCGCACGCGGCGCACAAGTTTTGACGCCGGGCGCGCCTTCCCATCCTTCACCACCTCGTGACATGACACCTTACCAAGGTTCCCGGCAGCGCCCTGGCGCGGCCGGACTTCTTGTTGTCGTCCTCCTGTGGGCGGGCCTGGGGCCGCCGGCGGCCGCCGCCCCGCTGCAGGTGGTCACCACCCTGCCCGATCTGGCCGCGCTTGCGCGGGAGGTTGGCGGGGACCGCATCAAGGCGACCAGCCTCGCCAAGGGCACCGAGGATCCGCACTTCGTGGATGCCCGGCCCAGCTTCGTGCGCGTGCTCAACCAGGCCGATCTGCTGGTTGAAGTGGGCGCCGAGCTCGAGTTGGGTTGGCTCCCGGTGCTCGTCAACACCGCCCGCAACCCCCGCATCCAGGGCGACGCCCCGGGACACCTGGTGGCCGCGCGTGGCATTCGCCTGCTCGGAGTCGCCGCCGGGCCGGTGGACCGCTCCGCCGGCGACGTGCATCCGGGCGGGAACCCGCATTACCACCTCGACCCGGCCAACGGGCGCCTCATCGCCGGCAGCCTGGCCGCCGCCCTGACGCGGCTGGACCCGGCGGGTGACGCGGTCTACCAGGCCAACCTGCGCCGTTTCCAGGAGCGCTTGGACGGCCGGTTGGCGGAGTGGACCCGGACGCTGGCCCCGTTGCGCGGCACCAAGGTGCTCACCTATCACCGGTCGTTCGACTATCTCCTCGAACGGTTCGGCCTCGAACTGGTCGGCACCATTGAACCCAAGCCTGGCATTGAGCCGACGCCGACCCACATCAATGCCCTGCTGCCCAAGGCGAAGGAGGCCGGGGTCAAGCTGGTGTTGGTTGAGCCGAACCGGCCCCGGCGGACGGCCCAGAGGGTGGCCGACGGCATCGGGGCCCGGTTGGTCGTGCTCCCCATCATGGTCAACGGGGCCGAGCCGGCCACCGATTACCTGAAGCTGTTCGATTACATCGTGCAGCAGCTCGGCGACGCGGCGAAGCCGTGAGGGTTCCCATCCCCCCGCGGTCCCGCGCTCAGCGCGGGGCCGCGCCCGGGGGCGGGGCGGTGGGCACCAGCGGAATGCGCACCACGGGGTGGCGGGGGTGCGTGGTGGTCACCGTCAGCTCGAGGTTCGTCCCGGCCGGGGGCTGGAATCCCGCCGGCAGCTGCACCTTCAGGGCGATGCCGCGGTTCAGCGGATCATCCTCGTGGGTCACCGTCACACCCGGGGCATTCACCTTTGCCTCGGTGATGGCCAGCGGATTGGTGCCGTTGTTGCGCACCCAGGCGTTGAGCGTGGCGGGGGCGGCCGGAGGCGTGGCGGGCAGGCGCAGCTGGAAGGGGATGGGCTCCACGACCTGCTGGTAGTTCACAAACAGGTTGAGGTTGGTCAACGGCATGTCCGGGCTGGTGGTGGACAGGGTCACCTGGCCCACCTGCCGGATGGTCGGCAGCGGAGGCAGGGTGCGGGCCAGCAGTTGGTATTCCTTGCCGGGCTGGTTCGTGACCAGTTGCAGTTCCACGTTGGCCAGGGAACTGCGCGGGTTGAACACCCCCAGCGGGGTGTCCAGATGGCTGACCAGGCGCACGCTCGCCTGGTTGGAGGGGCTTTCCGAGTTCAGGTTCAGGGCCAGGCTGGGCGGGGTGATCTCCAGGGCTCGCTGGAGGTAGCCCTGGATTTCGATCATGAGGTTGGTCTGGGCGGGGTCGTTGCACGTGACGAAGACCGACTTGGCGAAGTTGCCGGTGTATTGGCGGGAATCCAGCCGGATGGGAATCGTGCCCGACTGGCCGGGTGCGATTTGGCGGGTCCATTCGCCCGCCTTCATGCAGCCGCAGCCGGGTTGGACCGAGGTGATCTCCAGTGGCGCGTTGCCGGAGTTGGTGATGGCGATGCGGCAATCGATCAAGGAATCAGCCTGGGCGCGGCCGAAGTTGTAGGTGCGGGCGAAGCTGGCGCGGGGTCCATTGGCGGGGGGTGCCGGGGTCGCGGCGACCGGCCGGGGGGTGGCGGTGGCGCCGGGCTTGGCAGGGCGGGTCACGGCGTAGACGAGGGCGGCCCCGGCGACCACCACGGCCACTACAAACAGCAGCAGACCCCGCCCCGGGCTGGGGCCGGGCGCGGGGGTGTTCTTGCCGGAGCGCGGGGAGCGGGAGGCGGGGCGGAGGCGGCGGGGTTTCGAGCTCATGCGATTTTCCGGAAAATTACCCATGAAAACGGCCCGTGCGGAAGGCCGAAATCAGGGGAGGCATCGCCGGGGCGTCGTCGTGGCGGCCGAGGGACGGGGGGCAGGCGGGTGGCCGTCAGCCCGGGCTGTCCGCTACGAACTCGCGCTGGTGTAACGGCGGACCGAGAAGCGCCAGAGCAGCACGGAGGCCGTGTAGCCGGCAGCGGCCACGGTGAGAAGGAGGAGCAGCCGGGTGGGGGAGGCGAGCGTGCCGGCCAGGAGGCGGGCCGGCACGTTCGCCACCAGGAGCATCGGAAGGGCGAAGGTGAACACGGCGCGGAAGAAGCCGGGGGGGAAAGCCGTGTCGGGCAGGCGGGCGAGGTTGAACAGGTTGTAATACCCCCAGACGATGCCCTGGGCGCGCACGGTCCAGAAGCTGGTGCAGGCCAGGACGAACATGAGGGAGTAATGGATGAGCAGGGCGGCGGTGCAGGCCACCGCAAAGCCGGCCAGTTGGAGGGGCGAGGGGGTAAGGCCCAGTTGACGGAGGGCGTAGGCGATGACGGCAAGCGCGGAGGCGGCATTGACGAACGAGCCGAGGTCCACCACACGAAGGGAAAGAAGGAAGCGAGGGTTGACCGGGAGGAGGAGGAAGAAGTCCATGCGACCGGTGCGCACGTGTTCCGAGAGTTGAACGAGGTTGGTGAGGAACAGGGCGGTGAAAAGTTGCTGCACAAAGTGGGAGGCGCCCACGAGGAGAACGACCTCCCAGCGGGACCAGTCACCGATGCGATCCGTGTGGCTGTAGATGACCGTCATGAAGGCCAGTTGCATGGCGAACCAGAGCAGTTCCACCACGATCCAGAGGATGAAGTTCACCTTGAACCCCATCTCGCGGATGAGGCTGTTGCGGCAGAGGGTGGCGTAGATGCCGGCGTGCCGGGCCACGCGGCCGGGGTTGGAGGGGGAGGGGGCAGGCATGGGGGTCAGCCGCCGACAGCGGAATACTTGCGGATTCCCCGGTGCCAGGCGAAGCGGGCCAGGCCGTAGGCGGCGAGGACCCAGCCGGCCTGGATGAGCAGGCCCTGGTGGAGGGCGTCGCCGGTGACACGCCCGAGGAACACGTTGACCGGGAAGAACAGCTGGTAGGGAAAGGGGGTGAAGTGCAGGGCCTGGTTGAGCGCGGGCGGCAGGATGTCGAGGGGGAAGAGGTGGCCGCCGGCGATGTATTCGAACGAGTAGAGGATGAAGATGAAGGTGGAGACCTCGAGAACCCAGAAGGCCAGCAGGGCCATGGTGTAGCTGATGAAGAACTGGAGCAGTCCGGTGAGGACAAGTGACACGGCAAACCAGCCCCAGGTGGCCAGGTCGGGGGGCAGCACGAGGTGTTCCCGCTGGAAGAACAGGAAGAGCCCGACCGGCAGCAGGGCGCAGGCGCTGAAGACCAGGCGTCCGGCCCCATAAAGGCAGAGCCGGTAGGTGAGGTAATCGATGGGTTTGACAAGGAACTGGCTGATGTTGCCGTCCTTGATGTCGGCGGCGATCTGCCAGTCGTCCTCGGCCACGGCAGTCAGGGCGTCCACCAGGGTCACGACCAGGTAGTAGGAAACCATGTGGGCCAGCGTGTAGCCGGCGATCTCCCCGGGGCGCCCGGCGTAGATGGCCCTCCAGAGGGAGATGACTGCGAAGAGCGGGATGAGGCCGAAGGTGGCGCGAAAAAGGAAATTGACCCTGTAGACCAGGGTGTTTTGGAGGCCGACGTTGATGACGTGCCAGTACTTGCCCATGAGGCGCCGGCCCCACGGGCGGCGGGCGCACCCGTTTGTGGGGCGGCGGCCGCCTTCTGCAAAGTCCAAAAGGGGGTGGAGGTCAGGCCGGGTCGCCGGGCTTGGGTCGGGCCCGGCGCTCCAGCCAGGCGTAGAGTGTGGGCAACACGACGAGGGTGAGGAGGGTGGAACTGAGGATGCCGCCGATGACCACGGTGGCGAGGGGGCGCTGGACCTCGGCGCCGGCCCCGGTGGCGACGGCGGTGGGGACGAAGCCCAGCGAGGCCACCAGGGCGGTCATGAGCACGGGGCGCAGGCGGCTGAGGGCGCCCTCGCGGACGGCGGCGAGCAGGTCGAGGCCTTCCTCGCGAAGGCGGTTAAAACAGCTGACCATGACCACGCCGTCGAGGACGGCAACGCCGCTGAGGGCGATGAACCCGATGGCGGCGGTGATGCTGAAGGGCATGCCGCGCAGCCAGAGGGCGAGGACGCCGCCCGTCATGGCCAGGGGGATGCCGGAATAGACGATGAGGGCCTGGCGCAGGCTGCCGAAGGCCATGAAGACAATGACAAAAATCATGATCAAGGTGGCGGGCACGACGACGGCCAGGCGGGCGCGGGCCTCCTGCAGGCGCTGGAATTGCCCGCCGAATTCAACGACGTAGCCGTCGGGCAGCGGCACCTGTTCGCGGATGAGGACCTGAGCGCGACGCACCCACCCCTCAATGTCCTGGGTGTTGAGGTTGACCATGATGGCCACGCGGCGCCGGCCCTCCTCGTGCCGGATGGGCTGGACGGATTCGACGGTGGTCAGGTCGGCAACGTCCCCGAGGGGGACGAGACCATGCTCGCCGACGCGCACGGGCAGGGCGCGGATCTGGGCGTCGTCGTTGCGGAGGTCGCCACGCAGTCGCACCACAATCTCATGCGTGTGGGTATCATGTGGGAAGACGCCCACCTCGCGTCCGCCCAGGGCAACGGCCACTGCCTCGTTGAGGGCTCCCGAGGTCAGGTTGCGGGCCTGCAGGGCCTGCCGCTTTGGGGTGAGGGTGAGCATCGAGGTCCGTCCGTCCGTTTCGTGCTCAATCTCCTCGTGGCCCGGCAGGGGCTCGAGCACCTGCTTGATGCGTTCGGCTATGGCGTCGAGGTGGTCAAAATCGTGGCCGAAAACCTTGATCGAAAGGTCCGCGCGGACGCCCTCCAGCATTTCATTGAAGCGCATGGCAATGGGCTGGGAGGCGATCGCCGTGGTGTTGGTGAGAGTCGACTCGATCTCCTGCCGGATGGCATCGACCAACTCGTCCTTGGTCAGGGGGCGCCCGTTGACCCGGCGCCAGGTGTCGCGGGGGGCGTAGGACAGGTAGAGGTCGGCCTCGTTTGGGGCCATGGGGTCGGTGGCCACCTCGGCCGTGCCCAGGCGGGAGAAGGCGTTGGTCACCTCCGGGAACTTGGCGAGCACCAGTTTCTCGGTGGCGATTTGGTCCCGGACGGAATCCTCCAGGCTCTGGCCGACCTGCCGGTAAATGGCGAACGTGGTGGACCCCTCGTTGAGGGGGGTGACGAACTCGCCGCCCAGGCCTCGGAACAGGACGATTCCCCCGAGGAAGAGGGCGAGGGCGCCCCCGGCCACCACCCAGCGGTGCGCCATTCCGAGGGTGAGCACCCGGTCATAGCGCGGCTTGAGGAAGCGGACAATGCGGCTTTCCCTCTCGTCGATGGGGCCGCGCAGGATGTAGGAGGCGAGGACCGGCATGAGGGTGAGGGCGAGGACGAGCGCGCCCCCGAGGGCGAGCATCACGGTGAGCGCCATGGGGCGGAACATCTTCCCCTCCACGCCCGTCAGGCTGAGGATGGGGACATAGACCATGGTGATGATGAGGACGCCGAAGAAGACGGGGGATCCGACCTGCTTGGCGCCGGCCAGCACGGTGCGATGACGTTCCTCGGCGGTGAGGGGGCGCCCGAGTTGATGCTGCCGGTGGGCGAGTTGGCGGACGATGTTTTCCACGATGACCACGGCGCCGTCAATGATGAGGCCGAAGTCGACGGCGCCGAGGCTCATCAGGTTGCCGGAGATGCCGAAGCGGGCCATGCCGGTGATGGCGAACAGGAAGGACAGGGGGATGGCGCTGGCCACGATGAGGGCAGCGCGGAGGTTGCCAAAGAGGAAAAGGAGGACGGCCACGACGAGCACGGCGCCCTCGAACAGGTTTCGCTTCACGGTGGCCACGGTGCGGTCCACGAGGTCGGACCTGTCGTATTGGACGCGAATCTCGATCCCGCGCGGCAGGCGCGCCTGGAGTTCCTCGATGCGCAGGCCCACCCGGTGCGCGACAATGCGGCTGTTCTCGCCCATCAGCATCATGACCGTCCCGAGGAGGGTCTCCTCCCCATTGACGGTGGCCGCACCGGTGCGGGGCATGGCGTCGAGGCGGACCTCGGCGAGGTCCCGGACGCGCAGGGGCTCTGCGGCGCCGGCATATTTCACTGGCAGGGCGGCAATCTCCCCGAGCGTGGTGGGCTTGGTGGCGGCCCGGACCACCAGTTGCTGCCCCCCCCGGTTGATGATGCCGCCACCCGTGTTGTCGGTGTTGGCGGCGATGATGGCGGCCAACTCGGCGAACGTGAGGTTGGCGTCGCGCAGCCGGGCTGGGTCGGGTTGGATGACGACCTGGCGGGTGAGGCCGCCGATCGAGTTTACTTCCGCCACCCCGGGCGTGCCGCGCAGGAAGGGTTTGGCCGTGTATTCCTGGGCCTCGTGCAGCTCGAGCAGCCGCGTGAAGGCATCGGCCGGTCGATTGGTGGCATCCGGCCGCCACGAGAGGGTGTAGTAGTAGATTTCCCCGAGGCCGGTGGAAATGGGGGCCAGGCTCGGCTCCGCGTCCGGTGGGAGGCTGCCCCGGGCGGCCTGCAGGCGCTCCGTCACGAGTTGCCGGCAACGGAAGATGTCCACGCCGTCCTCGAACTGCAGGGTCACCTGCGAGAGGCCGAACTTGGTCAGGGAACGCATCTCCGAGACCTGCGGCAGCCCCGCCAGTTCCTGCTCAAGCACCCGGGTGACGAGCATTTCAGCCTCCTCCGGGGCGAGGCCCATCACCTCGGTGTTGACCTGGACCTGGGGTTGGGTGATGTCCGGCACGGCGTCGATGGGCAGTTCGCGGGCCGACCAAAGGCCCACGCCCAGGAGACCGGCGGCGGCCAGCAGCACGACTACCGGTTGGCGCAGGGAGAATTCAAGGATGCGGTCGATCATGGCAGGAGGGGCAGGGTCCGACGGAGGATGGAACACTGGACGCGGTAGGAGAACCTGGGCGGAGCCGTCTCCACGAGGCGGGGCCGTTTCGCGGCCCACGTGGGATGGGCGCGTTGGCTGGCGCGGGAGATGGAATGGGGTATGGGCATGGCAATCGCTATGGTGACGGGGGCCGGATGAAAACACGCCGGTCGGGGCCGGAGTGGGCAGGGAAGGAATCCGGAAGGGGCGCGTGCAGGCGCCCGGGCCGGGTCAAATCAGGAACTCAACGGTGCGTGCCCGGGGAGGGTCCTGCCGGAGGGTAACGAGGCGCAGGGGCGCTTGGACGAGGGCCGGGGCAGCCCAGCTGAGGGACCAGCAAGGGGCGGGGGTGACAGGCGCGGGTGAAGCAGGGCTGTCCAGGGCTTGACTGAGTTGGCGGGCAGGGGCGAGTTGCTCGTCGCAGCAGCCGAACTCCACCACATGGTCCGGGCAGAAGGGGGACGCCGGGTGAGCGAGGGACACCAGCAGGGCGGTGAGGGTATGGTGGGAATGAGTGGGAAGCTGGCCGGCGTCGTCGCTGGAATGCCGCAGCACCACGGCGGCCTCCCGGCCATTCCAGCGGAGGTCGATGGTGTGGTCGTTGCCCAGCAGGGCCGCGCCGGCGGACAGGAGGGCGGGGAACCAGGCCAGGCCGAGGCAGTGCGCGGCCACGCAAGCCCCGGCCACCAGGGCCCTGGCGCGCGCAGACAGGGCGCTTCGACGCATGGGCTAGACGCTGGCCGCGGTGCGCCCGGGCTGTCAACGACCTTCTGCCGCTGGGCGGCTGCCGGCGCGAATGAGCGTTGGACTTGCCCGGCGCATCCCTTAACTTCCGCGCGCATGCGGACCTCGCGGGAAAAGTTTGAAGCCATCATCCGGCGCCTGCAGGGGGTGGACCCCGCGCAGCGCCTGGACGATTACCGCCGGGTGCTGCGGTTGATGAACCACCAGGTCCGCCTGCTGGCCAACGCCGGCGCCGGGGGACGCGAGGTGTGCCAGGCCCGGGCCCTCCTGGTCGACGTGCTCATCACGCATCTCTGGGAGTTCGCCCGCAGCACCCTTTCCCCGCAGGCCCGCGCGGAGTTCCCCCCGATTGCCATCGTGGCCCTGGGGGGCTACGGGCGCGCGGAACTCAATCCGTGCAGCGACGTGGACCTGTGCTTCCTGCACCAGGGCCAGGTGGTGGTCGGCACCCGTCCGTTGCCGTCGCTGGAGCGCGTCATGCAGGTGATTTACATGACGTTGCTGGACCTGGGCTTCAAGCCCGGGCACTCCGTGCGCACGGTGGCCGAGAGCGTCGAGCAGGCCAACAACCGGACCGACCCCAAGAGCATGGAGACGAAGACCTCCCTGCTGGAGGCGCGCCTGGTCGTGGGGGACGCCGCGTTGTTTGAGAAGCTGCGCCGGACCTTCGTGGCCCGCTGCGTGGAGGGGCACGAGACGGAGTACATCGCGGCCCGGATGAAGGACCAGTCGGAGCGCCGGGCCCGCTTCGGCAACTCGGCCACCATGCAGGAGCCGAACATCAAGAACGGCTGCGGCGGGTTGCGCGACTACCAGAACCTGCGGTGGATGGCCTTTTTCAAGACCCGCACGCTGGAGTTGGCGGAGATGCAACAGCGGGAGTTCCTCACCGCGGCCGAGCGCAAGCAGTTGGAGGTGGCCTATGACTTCCTGCTGGCGGTGCGCAGCGAGATGCATGCCCTGTCGCCGGCGCCCAACCGCCCGCACGAGGTGCTGACCAAGGCGCTGCAGCCCACGGTGGCTTCCCGGTTGGGTTACAAGGAGGCCTCGCCGAGCCGCCGGCTGGAGCGTTTCATGCGGGACCTCTACACCCACATGCGGAACATCTTCCTGATCAGCCGCACGCTGGAGGAGCGCCTGGCCCTGCTGCCCGGTCCGGGGCGGCTCAGCGAGTTGCGGCGCCTGCTCCCGGGGCCGCTGCGCAAGGCGCCGCCCCAGACCGTGGATGGGTTCCGGGTCGAGAACGGCCAGTTGCACGGGCTCAGTCCGCGGGTCTTCAAGGACGCGCCCCGGCGGTTGATGCGTGTCTTCCTGCACGCCCAGCAGCGCGGCCTGCGTCTGCACCCCGACCTGGCCGCGTGGCTCCGGCGGGATCGGCGGCTGGTCGATCGCAAGTTCCTGGCCGACGAGCACGTGCGCGAGACCTTCCTGGAAATTCTCAACCAACGCGGCAATGTGGCCCCCGCGCTGCGGGCCATGCATGAGGTGGGGTTGCTGGGCAAATACCTGCCGGAGTTTGGCCGGCTCACCTGCCTGGTCCAGCACGAGTTCTACCATCAGTATGCGGCCGACGAGCACACCCTGATGTGCCTGGCGCAGGTGGACCGCATCGCCGAGTCCCGGGAGGGCATGCTGGCCCGCTACGGCGAGCTCCTGCATGCCTTGGAGCGGCCCTCGCTCCTCCACCTGGCCCTGCTCCTGCATGATTCCGGCAAGGGCGCCCCCGGGGGCGACCATGCCGCACGCGGGGTGGTCAATGCCCAGCGGGTGGCCCGCCGCCTGCGGCTGGACGGTTCCACCACGCATGCCCTCTGCCTGCTGGTCGAGCACCACACGGAAATGGCGGTGATCTCCCAGCGCCGGGATCTCGATGACCCGGCCGTGATTCGTCAATTTGCCGCCCGCATCCAGAGCGTGGAGAACCTGCGCATGCTGACCGTGCTGACCTTTGCGGACGCGCAGGCGACCAGTGACAAGCTCTGGAACGGCTTCAAGGACGCGCTCCTGTGGGATTTGCACCACAAGACGCGGGAATTGCTTGCGGGGGGGACGGATTTCATCCGGGCGGAGGCCCGCCAGCGGGAGTTGCTGGCGGAGGAGGTTTGTTCCCTGGTCCCCCGCTCATTCGGCAGCGATGAGGTGCAGGCCCATTTCGGCACGCTGCCGCCCCGCTATTTCCAGATCCACAATGCCCGCGCCGTGTTCGCCGACCTCGCCCTGGTCCACCGGTTCATGCACCAGCAGATTGCGGCCGATGATCGCGCCCTCGACCCGGTGTTGTCGTGGCACAATGAGCCCGACCGCGGCTACACCATGGCCAAGGTCTGCACCTGGGATCGGGCCGGGCTGTTCAGCATCCTGTGTGGCTGCTTCAGCGCCAGCGGCCTCAACATTCTCAGCGCGCAGATCTTCAGCCGCAGTGACGGCGTGGTCCTCGACACGTTCTTTGTGACGGACGCGCGCTCGGGCGGGTTGGTGGGCCGTGAGGAGAGGGAACAGTTTGAGCGCCTGCTGGCGCGTTCCCTGACCGGGGACGAGGTGGACCTCCCCGCCCTGATCGCCCGGCAAAAGGTGGCCCGGCCTCTCTATCATGCCCTGCCGGGAGAGCGCCTTCGCACCCGGATCCATTTCGACAACGAGAGCTCCGCGGACTACACCGTCATCGACCTGGAGACCGAGGATCACCTGGGCCTGCTGCACGCCGTGAGCCGGGCCCTGGCCGCGCTCGGGCTCGACATCGCGCTGGCGAAGATTTGCACGGAGAAGGGGGCCGCAGTGGACACCTTCTATGTCCGGGACACGGACCAGCGCAAGATCGACACTCCCGAGCGCCAGCATGAGGTGGCGGAGCGGCTCTATGAGGCCATCCGTGCCCTCCAGGCCGCCGGATCCTGACTGCAGTCCTGCGGGCCCCCGGTTGACTTGGGGCGGGCTTCCCGGCAACATGCCAACGCTGGCCGACCCTGTCCGGTCGCAGCCCCGCGGCGCGCGGCCGCCGCCGCCGCCAATCGCCCTTTGTCCACCGCCATGAACCTCCAGCCCTCCTCTGTTGTGTCCTGTCACCGCCACGCCCTCGCGCCGCTGCTGGCGGCCCTGGTGCTGGGTGGTGGCGGTGTGCGCCTCCCTGCCGCAATTTCGGTGGGGCCGGCGGGGGCGGGGCCATTCACGTTTGCCAGCCAGCCCACCGTGGCCGAGGGATGGTCGACCCTGCAGTTGGCGGGGATTTCGACCAACGTCATGACCGCGGCGGCCCTGGACGCGGCCGTCAACAATTTGTCCGCCTCCTCCCTGACCACGGCCGTGGGCAGCACGGCCACCACCAGCCCCAGCATCAGTTCGGCGGCCATTGCCCGGTGGAACAGCGTGCTGCAGGTGATCCAGACCGTTCCCACCCTGGGCGATTTTGTGCCCCTGCTCGCGACTTTGCAGAACGACTCCGGGGGCGCGCTGGCCCAGGTGCGATTGGGTTACACCTTCAACCAACTGAGCGCCGCGGGCACGACGGTGTCCGAGGAGGTGCCGGGGCACCGGGTTTACTGGAGCCTGAGCGGAACGCCCGGCAGCTGGCAGGTGATCCCCGGACTGTCGTCGGTGGGTGCCCCGGGCAGCCTGAGTGCGGTGCTGAACCTCGGGACTTGGCCGGCGGGCAGCCCGCTGTATGTGTTGTGGGCCGATGACAACGCGGTGGCCGGCCGGGACAACGCGGGATCGGAGGAGGGCGGCTACACCCTCGACAATGTCTCCGTGAGCCTGAGCACGCAGGGGGTGATCCTGACGGCGCCGTCCGACGGGCAGGTATTTGTCAGTGGCGGGGCCATCCCGGTCGCGGCGGACGCCACGCTGCCCGGGACGGTGACGGGCGTGCAGTTCCGGGCCAATGGCGCGCTGCTGGGCACGGACAGCACCGCGCCCTACGGGGTGACCTACACGAATGCTCCGCTGGGCACGAACATCCTGCTGGCCGTGGCCAGCGACACGCTGGGCAACACCCTCACGTCTGCTCCGGTGCGCGTGGTGGTGAACCCCAACCAACCGCCGGTGGTGACGATGGTGAACCCGGCGGATTACGAGTATTTGACCGCCAGCAACAGCGTGGTGTCGGCCAACGCCACGGACCCGGACGGGACGGTGGCGCAGGTGCGGTTCTTCGCCGGCACGAACCTGATGGGGAGCGACGCGGTGGCGCCGTATCTCCTGCGCTGGACGAACCTCCCGGCGGGGACGCAGGTGGTCACGGCGGTGGCGACGGACAATGCGGGCCTGGTCTCCACCTCGGCCCCGGTGACCGTCCGGATTGTGCTGCCGCCGCCGGCCCTCCTGCCGTTTGGGGCGGCCTGGCGCTACCTGGACACCGGGGTGGATGCCGGCCCGGCGGGGGGCCTTGGGTCGTGGACGGATCTGCTGTTTGACGATTCGGGCTGGAGCAACGGGGTGGCGGAGTTCGGCTACGGGGAGGGGGATGAGGCGACCACCGTGCGTTTTGGCGGCGACGTGAACAACAAGCACGTGACGACCTATTTCCGGCGGCGCTTCAACCTGGCGGACCCGAACAGCATCACCAGCCTGGGCTTGCGCCTGAGGGTGGATGACGGCGCCGTGGTTTACCTGAACAACCAGGTGTTGTTCAGCTACAACGTGCCGGCGTTCCCGGATTTCCGGACGCTGGCCACGGCTGGCGGCGAGGATGACCCGGTGATTGCGGCGACCATTCCGGTGGACGGCATCGTGGTGGCGCCGCTGTTCGAGAACATCGTGGCTGTTGAGGTGCACCAGTCGGTGACCAACACCAGCGACCTGAGTTTTGATCTCGAGTTGACGGCCAACCCGGTCAACACGGCCCCGGTGGTCAGCCTGAACCAGCCGACCGGGGCCGAGTCCCTGGCGGCCCCGGCCACCATCCTGTTCAATGTGTCCGCCTACGATCTCGACGGGGGGATCACCAACCTGGCCTTCTTCGACAACGGCGCCCCCATAGGCTCGTTTTTCAACTCCTACCTGGTGGCCAGCTATGGCGGCGTGGGGCCGGGGTTGCGCACCTTCACCGTGGTGGCCACGGACAACTCGGGGCTTTCGGCCACCTCCTCCGTGACCGTGCTGGTCGGCCCGCGCCCCCTCGAGGCGGTGCTGGTGCAGACCAACTCGATTTGGAGCTTCCTCGATGACGGGACGGACCCCGGGGCCGGCTGGGCCCAGCCGGTCTTTCCGCCGGCCGACCAGTGGTCCACGGGCCAGGCGGAGTTCGGTTACGGCGATGGCGACGAGGTCACGGTGGTGAACTTCGGGCCGGACCCCAACAACAAGTTTGTCACCACCTATTTCCGGCGCGCCTTCACCGTGACCGCCGCGGCGGGCTACACCAACATCCAGGTGCGCCTGCGCCGTGATGACGGAGCGATTGTTTACGTGAATGGGACCGAGGTGTTGCGCAGCAACATGCCCCTGGGGCCGGTCACGTCCCAGACCCTGGCCGGCGCGAACACCGGGTCGGAGACCGCCTTTAACCTCGGGGATTTCAGCCCCACCCTGCTGGTGCCGGGCGAGAACGTGATCGCGGTTGAGGTGCACCAGAATGCCATTGCCTCCTCCGACATGAGCTTCGAACTGCAGTTGGTGGGACAGTCCCCGCCGCCCTCGCTGTCCCTCCGCCGGGAACCGCTCGACCCCACCTTGTTGCGACTGGGTTGGCTCCCGGCCGTGCCGGGCTACACACTGGAGGAGGCTCCGACCCCGCTGGGGCCGTGGACGCCGAGTTTCAGCCAGGATAATCCCCAAGTCCTCGTCTTCGACCTCAACGATCCGCCCCGGTTCTACCGCCTGTCCGCGCCCTGACGCGGCCTCGCGTTGGCCTGCATCACTCCATCCGCAGTCGATAAAACGCCCCGCCGGCAGGCGGGGCGGGGTCGGTGAGGCGGAGGGTCGCTCCGCGGTCCTGCCGCAGGGCGTTGGTCACCTGCACCCAGGCGGCGGGTGCCAGGCCGGGCGAACGCCAGAGGGAAAGGTTGCCGCCGGCAAACCAGGGCGTCTCCACGGCCAGTCCCGAGGACCAGGACTGCGTGACAATGTTTGGACGGTTGCTCCAGGCATCGACTTGCTGGCGGAGGTGGTCCAAGGCGGCCTGTTGGGCCGGGGCCATCGGGCTGGCCAGGAGATTCGTTTGTTCGAGCGGGTCGGCGGCCAGGTCGTAGAGTTCTTCCCCGCCGGTGCTGAAGCGGATCAACTTATGCTGACCCAGGCGTGCGGCCCGCCCGGACTGGCCCGCCTGGGCGGAGCCGGAGTTTTCCATGAGCACCGCGGCCTGCGCGGGGGTGAAGGGTTGGTCCAGGAGGAGGGGCAGCAGGGAGCGCGAATCGACAATCCACGGGGCGGGCCGGCCTCCCGTCCCGACCCCGGCCAGGTCCAGCACGGTGGCGTGGACATCGACGGCATGCACCACGGCGTCGCTGGAGCGGCCCGGGTTGACGATGTCGGGCCCGGCGATGACGAGGGGGACACGGACGCCGCCCTCGTAGAGGGTATCCTTGGCGCGGGTGGAAACGTAGGGGGGCTGGATCACGCGGCCGGGTGATCCATTGTCGCCCAGGAAGATGATGGCGGTCTGGTTGGTGTCGATGGCGGCCAGGAGACGGCCGAGTTCGCGGTCCAAGGCCTGCAGGGAGGCTTCGTAGTAGGGCCGGGGATTCTGTTGGAGGTCGAGGCCGGTGCCGGAGAGGCCGGCGTAGGCCGGGGCGAGGTTGGTGGGGGGCTTGTGGAAGGGGGCATGGCCGGCGTTGAAGGCCAGCCAGAGGAACCAGCGGTTGGTGCCCTGCTGGCCCAGCCAGGTGAGCGCGTCGTTGACGTTGTCGGTGGTCGCGTAATTGGTGTAGCCCATGCGGGTGACGCCGTTGGAGACCTTCGACCAGTAGGTGTAGTTGGAGCTGGCCGAACCGAGGGCTCCGCCGAGGGCCCCGGAAAACGAGGGCCAGCCGCCGACGACGGCCGGGCCGGTGTTGCCGCTGCCCAGGTGCCATTTGCCGAAGCTGGCCCGCCGGTGTGTGGCGGCCAGCGCCTCGGGCAGGGTGAACTCATTGGTGTAAATGCCCTGGGCGGCCATGGTGTCGAGAACCTCGGTCACCCCGGTGCGGAACCCGTAGCGACCGGTCAGGATGGCGGCGCGGGTTGGGGAGCAGGTGGGGTTGGCGTAGGCCTGGCGAAAGTTCACGCCGCGCGCCGCCAGTGCGGCGAGGTTGGGCGTGGGGGGCACGGAGGCCGCCGGGTGGGTGGCCGTAAAGGAAAGGCCGTCGGCCCCGACGTCATCAGCGATGACGAGCAGGACATTGCGGAGCGGCGCGGCGGCGGCGGGGGCAGGACTCGCCCCGCTCCAGAGCATGGCCAGCGCGGGGAGCAGGACCCACCACCGGCGGCAAAGGTGAGCCATCATGGGTTGGCCGGGCGGCTCCGGGGTCGCGGGGAGGCCGGGGTGGGGGAGGCGCCCGGCTTTGGAGGTTGCCAGGCGGCCGGTTTTGGCACGGCGGCGCTGAGGGGTTGGATGTCACCCAAGGCCGCCTGCAGCGCCTGCAACCGGTCGAGGCCATGCCGGACCCGCCGGGCGTGCTGCGGTTCGCCCGCGAGGTCGAGGCGTTCGTCCGGGTCGTTCCGGAGGTCAAAGAGCTGGGTGACGTTCACCTCCGGGTAGCGGATCAGCTTCCAGCGTTCATCCCGCCACGCCCGCTGCAGGCCACGGTAGGCAAGGAGCAGCTCCCCGCGGCCGTCCCGGGACGGCCTGCGCAGCACCGGCGCAAAACTGCGGCCATCCAGCCCGGGCGGCACCGGCAGGCCCGCCGCCTCGCACAGGGTGGGATACAGGTCCAGGAGATAGACCAGTGCCCCGCTCCGGCCGCGCGCGATACCCGGCCCGGCCAGCAACAGCGGCACCTTCATGGCGTGGTCATACAGGTTCTGCTTGCCCAGCAACCCATGGCTTCCAATCGAGATGCCCTGGTCGGCGGAGAACACCACCAGCGTGTTGGTGGCCAGGCCCAACTCGTCGAGGGTGTCCAGCAGGCGGCCCAGGTGATAATCCAGGCCCGTCACGGTCGCGTAGTATTCATGCCACGTGCGGCGCACATCCGCCTCCGGGCGCGGCCACGGCAGGAGTTTTTCATCCCGCACGGTCATCTCCCCGTTGTTGAAGGGATGCTGCGGCAGGTAGTTGCGGGGCAACGGCAGGTCTTCAGCCCGGTATTGGCTGAGATACGCCGGCGCCGCCACGCGCGGGTCATGCGGGTTGCCCGGGGCCAGATACATGAAAAACGGCCGTCGGCCGCCCCCCGGGGGCGCCTCCCCGGGCCCGGCCGCCTGCTCCCTCAGGAAGGCGATGGCGTCATCGACGATGATCTTGCCCGGTTCCCCGGAAAGACGTTCGCCCTCGTCGTCGGCCAGGGTCTTGTTGATGTCAAACAGGGCCTGGATGGCCGGGGCGGTGTTATGTCGCTTGCCATGGTGATAGGTGAGGTAGCCGGCGTCCTTGAAGGTGGACGGCACGTTGGGGGGCCCGGCCGGGGCCACCGGCTTGCCGCCCCAGCGGAAAAAGGCCTGCCCGCTCAACAACATGTTGCGGCTTGGCGTGCAGACCGCTCCGGAGTTGCCCCCCAGGCAGTAGGCGTTGGTCAGGGCCAAGCCCCGTGCCACCAGACGGTCCAGATGCGGTGTGCGAATCGCCCGGTTGCCCAGGGCGCCGATGCTGTCCGCCCGCATGTCATCGGCCAGGACGAGCAGGATGTTCGGCCGCGGCACGGGCGCGGCCGCCGCCACCGCATGGGCCAGGAGATAACCGACGAAGAGGAGGGGCAGGAATCGACGCACGGGCCCATTATTACCATTTCCATCCTTGTGACTCAAACACCCCTTGGGCGGCGGGTTGGTCGGGGGGAGATATCCCGCAATTAATAGGCCCAAGCCAAGCCGGGCAGCGGCCGTCTTAACTTCCTCGGCGTCTGTTGCTCAAAGTCCGAATCGGGGAACGCTCCGACCATGACAGGATTCGAAACTGCTGCCCATCAGCCGCTTGCACCTAATTTCTTGGGTTTTTCCACCTAGGTGAAAAGCCCAAAGGCCGGTCCTCGGTGTGTGGGGTCAGCCTGTGGTTTGGAAAATGGGGTCGCCGAGAACCTCGAAGCGCGGGGTGAGGCCGAGGCCGGGTTGGAGTGGGGCGGCGAGGCGGCCGTGCTGGCGGCGGGGTGCGCCGTCGGCGATGGAGCGGGTGACGTAGCTGTTGAAGTCGGTGGTGGTGAAGAGGCTTTCCGGGGGGGTGCTATGGGCGAGGTGGGCGATGGTGGCGGTGACGATGTCGCCGCCCCATGTGTCCTCCAGCGTCATGGCCAGGCCGAGGGAGAGGCAGAGGTCCCGGGCCTGGCGCGCCTTGGTGAGGCCGCCGAGTTTGCTGATCTTCAGGTTGACGACGTCGCAGGCATGGTCGGCGGCGGCCCTCAGCAGCATGTCGATGGAATCGATCACCTCGTCGAGGACGAAGGGCAGGGGGGTCAGGCGCCGCACGGACAGGCATTGCTCGTAGCTGGCGCAGGGTTGTTCCAGGTAAACGTCGAGGTCGCGCACGGCGTTGGCCACGCGGACGGCGTCGTGCATGAGCCACCCGGTGTTGGCGTCGGCGACCAGCTTGTCCGACGGGTCGAGGATGGCCCGCACGGCGCGGATGCGCTCGATGTCCTCGTCGGCGCGGCCGCCGACCTTCAACTGGAAGCGGCCGTAGCCCTCGCGCTTGTAGCCGGCCACGTTCTCGGCCATCTCGCGCGGGGGGCGCTGGGAGATGGCGCGGTATAGGGGCATGTCGTCCCCGTAGCGGCCGCCGAGCAGGTGGCAGACGGGCAGGCCGGCGGCCTGGCCCAGGATGTCCCAGCAGGCCACGTCGATGGCCGACTTCACATAGGGATGCCCCTTGAGCAGGTAGTCCATCCGGCGATTGAGCGCGCCGAGTTGGGTCGGGTCGGCCCCGATCAACTGGGGGGCCAGTTCCTGCAGGCCGGCCCGGACGCCGCGGGCGTAGGCGGGGAGATAGGCCGGGCCGAGCGGACAACATTCGCCATGGCCGGCGATCCCGGCGTCGGTCTCCACCCGCACCACCGTGCTGTCAAAGACGGTCACGCTCTTGCCCTCGGACCACTTGTAGTCGCCTTCGGCGAGGGGGAGGTCCACCTGCCAGGCTTGGATGCGGGTGATTTTCATGCTGAAAGGATGATGTCTCCCAAGCAACCCACACAACCGGGGCCCAAGGCGAGCCTGATGTTGTCCCGGCTGCCGCCTTGGCCGTGGGCCGCCGCTGGTTCCGGGCTTGACTCGGGCAGGGGCAAATGAGGTGATGAGACCATGCCCATGTCCCTCCATCGCTTCCCCTCCCTTGTCGCCCTTGTCCTTTTCACCGCGCTGTGGTGGCTGCCTGCCACCGCGGGCGCGCAGCCGACCTGGCGTGACGACTTCAATGGGCCCGGGCTGGACCCGGGCTGGACCTTTGTGGACGACACGTCCTCCGGTTGGAGCCTGAGCGACCGTCCGGGCTTCCTGCGGCTTTACACCTCGACCACCCGGGAGGTGGACGGGAACATCCTGTTGCGGGCACCGGCCCGCGGCCATTTCGCCATCGAGACGCGCCTGATCTTTGTTCCGCAGGCCAATTTTGACTTCGCAGGCCTGATCGTGTTCCAGGATGCGCTGAACTATTTCCAGTTCGGGCGCGCCTACTGCGACAGTCCCGGGGTCTGCGTGGGCAACGGGTTCTACTTCGACAATGTGTCGGGAGGTATCTTCACGGGCAGCAACCACGCCGCCGCCAACACGGATCCCGAGGCCTTTCTGCGACTCGAACTGAAGGGGCGCACCCTGACGGCGTTCCTGAGCGGGGACGGCCGGACCTGGCGTCGGTTTGCCTCGCATGTTCTCCCGCCCCGGTTCCAGATTCGCGGGGTGGGCCTGACCTCGTCGGATCACTTCTCACCCACGCTGCCCATCCCGGCGGATTTTGATTACTTCCTGTTCCAAGGGGTGCCGGCCCAGGCCCGCCGGCCTGGTCTTCGTTGACGGCGCCTCCCGGCTATTCCCCGAGCCAGAGCCGCCGGAGCAGGCGATGCATGCCGGGATCCTCCCGCTGGAGATCCTCGCGGGTGAAGGGGAAGAAGTCATTGCGGCCAAAGAAGGCCTCGGTGCTCTCGGCGAAGTATTCCTTGGCATCCGTGAGGGCATAGGCCGGCTCCTCCGCCGTGCTGCCATCGGCAAACACCCTCTGTACCTTGTGGTAGGCGCCGCTGGCGCGGGCCTGGCGGGCCGCGGCCTCGATCTCCGGGTGGTCGAACCCGAGGACTTGGTCATGGTAGGCATGGGCCAGTTCGTGCAGGACCAGCATGGGCATGCGCTTCACTTCCCGGGGCAGGTGGCGCACGTTGGTAAACTCCACGCCGGCCACCATGGCGGCGTTGCGCCGCTGGGCCCGCAACCAGCCGGCCCCCGGATGATACTCGGCGGTGGGGCGAACCCCGGGATACTCCGGGGACAACCACAGCGGGACGGTCCGCAGGTGGGCCAGCGGCCGGGCCGGGATGAGCCGCCGGATCTCGCGCAGTTGCCCGGCAATCAGATCCAGTCCCTGCTCCGTGGCCTTGGCCTGCTCCGCCAGCAGACGCTCGTGAATCAGCACGGTCCAGCCCTCCAGTCGACGCGTCTGGTAACCCGCCAGGCGCGGCCGGGGGTGGTCGCGGAAATATTCCAACCAGGCGCGCGTGAGGCGGCCGCCCATGTCCGTGGCGGAAGCCAGTTCCTCCGGGGTTCGGCCCCAGTAGAATCCGAGCCAGCCCGCAGCGTCGGCCTGTGAGGCCTCGAGGAAGCGGGCCAGGTCCGGCATCGACGCCTTGAGCGGGAACGTCTCCTCCACCAGCACCGGCTTGCCCACGGCAAAGCCCCGCAGGGTCTGCAAGGCCCCCGCCACGTCATCGGCTTGCGGGTAGAGGTGCACCCCGAGGAAGTCGATCTCCGGGGCTACGCGTTCCGGCAGAAACCCGGACTGCAGGCCGGGCCGGTCCAGGCTCCAGTCCACCAACCCCACCGTGACCAGGGTACGGCGGTCATGCCGCCGGATGGCCCGGGTCAAGGACTCGGCCCAGGCGCGCGCGATGGCAGGGCGCTCGCGTCCGGCCGGATCCAGGGTGATGAACTGCACGAAATGCTTCCCGGCCAGGGGCGGACCCAGCCAGTCCCCGGGCGCGCGCGGGGCGCCCGGCACCACCGGTTCGTTCATCAGGTTGTAGCAGAAAACGCTCGCGTTGGAGGCGCAGGTGCGGGCGATGGCCTCCCAGAAGGCCCCTTGGGCCCGCCAGCGTCCCGCCTCCGGGAGGGCGTCATACCAGGCCGGCACGTCCGTCTTGTGGTAGCACCCCAGCCCGGTCAGGTTCAGGCGCAGTCCGGTGCGGGCCGCCAGATCCATCACCTGACGCAGGCGCGCCAGCGCCGCCGGGTTGGGCCGCTCGGCTGTCTCCATGAAACGCCCGAACTGCAGGTGCAGTCGCACCACATTGGCCCCCAGTTCCTGCATCTCCCGGAAGTCGCCCTCCACCCGGTCCCACTCCTGCTCCCAGTAATCCTCGAGCAGTCGCCCGGCCTCGTCCCGGTCATAGTTGAAGCCCCATGGCGTGAATGGCCGTCCCCACGGCCGGAGTTCGAACCCGCGCCCATCCCGGGCCACCGCGATGAAGGAATCCGGGGGGGCGGCTTGGATGGGCGGGGACAGGAGGTTGGCCGCGGCCACACCGCCCGAGGCGAGCGCGGCCAACCGGCGCAGGAGGGGACGAAACGACAGGGGCATTCAGGGATTGGTGCGGTTGCGGCGCGGGCGTTCCGCCGGACGGCCGCCCGTGGCGGGGTTTTGGGCGGGGTCCATCAGGCGGCGGTCCTCCTCGGAGGGACCGCCGCCGAACTGTTGCCAGTACAGTTCCTTGAACGGGTTCACCTTGGGGCCGGGCGCCCTCTCGTTGACCAGGGCCGGCTGCACGGAATCCCACCAGGACTCGAAGCGGGCGGCTAGGTCGCGCACGACGCCTGGCTCGCGCGCGGCCAGGTCGGTTTGCTCGCCGTAATCGCGGGTGACGTCGAAGAGCAGCCAGGAGGGGGCGGCGGCGCCGGTGGCGGAGACGAGGTGCCAGCGGGGGGTGCGCACGGCGGCCATGCGATACTTGGCCGTGGCGGGTTCGGCGTGCTTGGCCCAGCGGCCCAGGTGCGTGAAGAGCGTGCGTTCCGGCCAGGCCTGCCGGGGGTTCTGCAGGAGCGGGACCAGGCTGCGGCCCTCGACCTGGTCCCGGGCGGCCCGCGGCAGGGTGGCCCCGGCGATTTCGGCCAGGGTGGGAAACACGTCGATGTGCGCGGCGAGCGCGGCGCAGTCCGCGGGGGCGAGGGTGCCCGGCCAGCGCCAGAAGGAGGCCGCGCGGGTTCCCCCGAGGAAGGCGGTGCCCTTGGCCCCGCGCATGCCGGCGTTGTAGCCGCCCTGTGCGCCCCCGGCCGTGCCGTTGTCGTTCATGAAGATGACGAGCGTGTCGCGCTCGAGGCCCCACTCGGCCAGGCGCGCCAGCAGCCGGCCCACGTTGTCATCGATGTTGGCGATCATGCCGAGGAACTTCGCCGCCTGGGCGTTGGTGACGCGCCCGGCATAGCGGGCCTCGTCCTCGGGACGAACCTGCAGGGGGGCGTGCGGGGCGTTGCAGGCGATCCAGGCCAGGAAGGGCTGCTTCCGGTCCCGCGCCGTGCCGATCCACGCCAGCGCCTGGTCAAAGAAGACGTCGGTGCAGTAGCCCTTTGTGCGCACGAAGCGTCCATTGTGCAGGATGGCAGGGTTGAAGTAGGTGTTGCCCGGGGCGTCGCCGCAGGAGCCCGGGTAGGTTTGCCCGATGCCGCCTGCGCCATGAATGAACACCTCGTCGAAGCCGCGGCGCTCGGGGCGGTAGTCCGCCTCGTCGCCCAGGTGCCACTTCCCGAAGATGCCGGTGGTGTAGCCGGCCGCGCGCAGGATCTCCGCGAGGGTGACGGCCCCGGGGGCGAGTCGCTCCCGCTCGAGGATGGTGTGGGTGACGCCGTTGCGGAACTCATGGCGTCCGGTGAAAAGGGCCGCGCGCGTGGGGGAACAGGTTGGGCTGACGTGAAAGTCCGTGAAGCGCACGCCCTCCCGGTGGAGCCGGTCCAGGTGCGGCGTGCGCAGCACCGGGTGCCCGTGGCAGCCGAGGTCGCCGTAGCCCTGGTCATCGGTGATGACGAACACGATGTTGGGACGGCGGCCTGCCGGCGACGGCGAGGGGTTGGCCGGGGCGGCGGGACAGGGGGTGGTGGCGGCCACAAGCAGGAGGCCAAGGGCGGCCGCGGCCAGGGGGCGGGGCAGGGACATGCCCCTGCTTGTAGCGCGCCCGGGGCAGGGCGGCAAAAGGATTGTCGCCGGGTGCCGGCCGCCGCGCGGCGCGGGAGGGTTTCGGGGTTGTTTTCCGCGCGGGAAGCGTGGCATGGTGCCAGTCAGTTCGCCCTCCATGTCACGTCGCATTACAGGCTTGGAAACCGAGTATGGCTGCCTGATTGAGTCGCAGGTGCCCATGCCCGAGGTCTTGCCGCGCATCCGCGACTGGCTCTTCGAGAACCATCGCTACGGCCTGATCGACCAGCATGACCGCGACTGGGACGAACCCGCGGGCAACGGCGGTTTTCTCTTCAATGGGGGGCGGGTCTACATGGACATGGGGCACCTCGAGTATTGCACCCCGGAGTGCGCCTCGACCCTGGACGTGGTGCGGTATGACCGGGCCGGCGACCTGCTGCTGCAGGAGGCGGTCACGGCGCTCGGCCTGCGCGGCCGGGTGCATTTCATCCGCAACAACATCGACCATTATACCGGGGCCACCTTTGGGTGCCATGAGAACTACTCGCTGGACCGCAAGGCCCCGTTGCATGAGCGGAACGTGATGTCGCTCCTGACCTTCCTGACCCTGCGGGTGCTGTTGACGGGGGCGGGCCGGGTGGGGATGGGGAGACCCGGCCGGCTGCGCGGGGAAGCGTTGCTGGCGGAGGAGGTGCCGGCGTTCCAAATCAGCCAGCGGGCGGACTACATCCAGAACGACTTCTTTGAGTGGGTGCAGCACAATCGCGCCATCATCAACACGCGGGACGAGCCGTTGGCCGATCCGAGGCAGTATCGGCGCCTGCATCTGATTCACGGGGACACCAGCGTGCTGCCCGCCACCCTCTTCCTGAAGGTCGGGAGCACCCGGCTGGTCCTGGACCTGCTCGACGCCGACGAGCTGCCGCCGCTGGTGCTGGCGGACGCGGTGGCGGCGCTGCGGGGGTTGTCACGGCGGTTGGAGGCGCCCTGGCCGGTGGTGCTGGCGGATGGCCGGAGCGCGGACGCCCTGGAGTTGCTCGACCTGTATCGGCGGGCGGCGCGGGCGGCGTTTGGCGGGCGCGATGCGGAGACCGACGCGGTCCTTGGCTTGTGGGAGCGGGTGCTGCACGGGTTGGAGAGTGATCGGGGGAGCCTGGTGGGTTTGGTGGACTGGGTGAGCAAGGAGCATCTGTTGCGGGCGTTCCGCGACAGCGAGGGATTGGAGTGGGGGCATCCCTGGCTGGAGGCGCAGGACCTGGAGTTTCACCAGGTGGACCCGGAACGGGCCTTGGGATTGGCGTTGGCGAACCTGGACGGCTACTGGAATCCACCGCGGGTGGACCAAGCCTGCAGCGATCCGCCGCAGGATTCGCGGGCCCGGGCGCGCAGCCGTCTGATGCAGGAATTGCGGGGCAAGGACACGAGCTACTTTCTCGACTGGGAGGCGGTGGAGGTGCCCAACCAGAGCCGCAATCGCCTGCTGGATCCCTTCCAAGCCACGTGAGCGCGTCCCCAGCCAGCACCGGGATGGCGGCCTTTCCGCAGCATGAGAAGATGCTGTTGGTGCGCCCGGAGTTCCTGAACCATGGCGGGACGCTCTTCGGGGGCTACCTGATGCAATGGGCCGATGACATGGCCTACATCGCCGCCTCGCTGGCGTATCCCGGGGCGGACTTTGTCACCAAGCTGTTTGGCCCCTTTGATTTTCGGTCGCCGGCGCGCGCCGGGGACATCCTGCGCATCCTCAGCCAGGTGGAGGCGCCCGGCCGGACGTCGTGCCGGGTGCCGGTCTGGGCGATGAACGCGCGTTCCGGCCAGGAGATTTTCCGGACCTTTGCCGTGATGGTGAACGTCCGGGATGGGCGCAAGGCGGCGCTGCCCGCGCGGGTGCCTGCGCCGTGAGGCCCGCTGCTGCCACCCATGGCTGAACCGCCTCCGCTGCCACCCGCCTTCCCGGCGGCACCCCCGCCGCTGCCCCCGCCCGGGGCGCCGCCGCGGAAGGGTTGGCGATTGCCCCGCTGGCTGATGCCGTTTGGTTTTCTCGCGCTGCTTCTGTGGAAGCTGAAGGCATTGCTTCTCCCGCTGCTCAAGTTCGGCAAGTTCCTTCCGGCCCTGCTCAAGACCGGGGGCAGCATGTTTATCAGCGTGTGGGTTTACGCCATGGCCTGGGGCTGGAAGTTCGCCGTGGGATTCGTCCTGCTCCTCTTCGTGCATGAGTGCGGGCACCTGCTGGCCGCGCGCCGGTTTGGGCTGCCCGTCAGCGCCCCGATGTTCATCCCGTTTGTGGGGGCCCTCATCCTCCTGCGCGAGGCGCCGCGGCAAGCGTGGGTGGAGGCGTGGATCGGCATCGGGGGCCCGATCCTGGGCTCCCTTGGCGCCCTGGGTTGCCACGTGGTTTACCTGGTCACCGGCGAACCGTTGTGGGCGGGCCTGGCCTTCACCGGCTACATGCTGAACCTGTTCAACCTGGCGCCGGTGGGATTCCTGGACGGGGGCCGGATTGTCACCGCCATCTCGCCGTGGCTCTGGCTGGTGGGGGCGGCGGTGCTGGCCGGCCTGCTCTGGGTGCGCTTCAACCTCCTGGTCCTCATCATCCTGCTGTTGTCCCTGCCCCGTCTCTGGTCGCTGTTTCGCCGGCGCAGCGAGGAGGAGGAGCGCTTCTTTGAGGTGCGCCCGGGCCAGAGGGTGGCCATGGCGGGGCTGTATTTCGGGCTGATCGGGGCGCTGGTCCTGGCCATGAGCCTGACCCAGGTGACGCCCCCCACGAAGTCCACGCCGGCCCGGGAGGCGGGAGTGGTTAAGGCTTCAGGGGAACCTGGAGCAGTTCCGCCTCGCTGAAGTAGCCGCGCTTGTCCTTGATCTCGCCCTTCACGCGGTTGATCTCGGCCTCTTCGACGAGCGGATTCTTGTTGCCCCAGCTGTTGCGAATGTAGGAGAGGATGGACGCGATTTCGTAGCTGTTGAAGGACTCCTCGAAGGGCGTCATGGCGCCGCCGGACCAGACCTTGCCATTGACCGTGATGGGGCCGCTGGCGCCCTTGAGCACGATGCGGATGAGGCGGGCGGGATCCTTCACGTTGACCCAGTCGGATCCGGCGATGGGGGGGCAGTTCTGGGCCACGCCACCGCTGCCGTCGGTCATGTGGCAGCCGGCGCACGCGCGGTTGTAGAGGCTCTCGCCCAGGGGCAGGCGCGGATCGACGGCGGCCTTCACGTGCATGGAGTCGACATCCTTGACGGAGGCGAAGGGATAATGGACGCGGGCGTCGAGGTCGCCGCCCTGGCCCATGATGTGGAGGTCGGCCCAGAAGAGGAACGCGCCGAGGATGCCGAAGAGGAGGGCGGGCACGGCCAGGCGATGCACGCGCGGCTCGCTGTCCGGCTCTCCCGAGACCTGCGGGGTCGCGGCGGCGGGCGCTGCAGCCTTGGTGGCAGCGGGCCCCGGCGTGGCTTCGGGCTGGGCAGAGGAAGAGTTGGGCTGGTGGCGGCGCTTTTTCATGGCGCGGTGACGGCGGCAACGGAGTTGGTCGCCGGGGTCGCGGCGGCAGGGATCTTGGGGGTGGGCGCCTCGAAGAGGCTGGCTTCCGCCTTGAGGCTGACGAGGTAGGCGGCCAGGGCGCGGGCCTCGCCGGTGGGGATGATGGCGGTGCGCTTGGCCCCTTCACCGGTCACGAACAGGGAATCGGCCGGGGCCGGCGTGCCGGCGCCGAGCGGGCGCTGTTCAAACAGGTAACGGTAGGGAGGCATCATCGAACCGGGCATCAACCGGCGCGGCTCATAGAGGTGGGTCAGGATGATGCCCTCGTTGGTCTGCCGGGCGCCGTAATTGGCGAGGTCAGGGCCAAGGCGGAGGCTGCCGAGCTGGACGGGCAGATCCTGGAGGTAGTCCTGCGCCACGGACAACCGCTTGCCCCAGCCCCGGGCGATGTCCGGCCCGAGGGGGACGAGGACGGGGGTGGCCACGGCCGCCCCGTTGGTGAGTTGCGCGGCGAGCTTCTGGGCGGCCTTGGCGGTGAGCCCGGTGGTGACACGCGACGGGGTCGCGGCGACGAGTTGGCTGGCGGCGGCGGCGTCGAGGCCGGGCAGCAGGCGGGTCAAGGTGGCGGCGAGGGCGGGTTGGTTGGTGCCGGGGTCGGTGAGGTAGAGCGAGAACTCGACGCCGGTCTGGCGGACTTGGCGGGTGTGGCACTCCGCGCAGCCCTGGCTGACAAAAATGTGGGCGCCCTGCTGCGCCAAGCCCGGGCGCGGGGCGGGGTAGGCGGGGCTCCCGGGGTCGAGGACGCGCGTATCGAGCCGGCCCAGCTGGAGCTGGGGGGCGAAGAGGAGGGTCCAGAAGGAGGCGGCCAGGCTGACCAGCACGCCGAGGAAGATGACGACGCCGTGATTCACGATTTACCCCCTGCCTTGGCCGGGCTGCAGCATCCGAGGAAGACCCAGAGCGGGCGGCAGACCGTGTCACAGGTGGCGCGCAGGAGGCGGCCGAGCTGGACGAGGAAACAGACCTGGCCGAGCAGCAGCAGGGTGGTGCCCAGCGTGGAGAGTCCGACGAACGGGGTGGTGCCCTTGACCACGGTCAGGAACGGGACGCTGGCGTCGGCCAGACGCAGGCCCTGGACCACGCCGCCGAGGGCCAGACCCGCCACGAGGAGGACGAGACCGGCGAGGGTGAGGTGCAGGTGGGCGCGCACCAGTCCAGGGGAAGGAAGGGTGGTGCCCGCCACGGCCGGCAGGATGACATAGAGCGCGCCGAGCAAGGCGGCCCCGATGAACCCGTGGAGGAACAGGGCCTGGCGGGCGGGGCCGAGGTAGGTGAGCCCGAGGAGGTCGGCCACCTGGGGGAAGGCGAAGGCCGCCTCGAGCAATCCGGAAAGCGCGCAGGCGGCCACCGAGACCAGGAGGAAGCCCAGCTCAGGTCGCGACCCCCAGGCGCCGCGGAGCGCGTCCGCCCGGCCACCGCGGACGGTGAGGTGCCAGTTGGCGAGGTGGCAGGCGAGCGGCAGAAGCAGGCAGACCGTGGCCGCGCCGCTGACGGCGGGGATCCAGCGGGGGACAGGACCGCCGATGAGCCCGGTCAGGCCTGTGAAGCCGCCGAAGAACACCAGGTTCCAGAACGCGAAGGCGGCCAGCCCGCTGCTATGGAGGGGTTGGTTGGCCAGCCGGGGCAGGAAATAATAGAGGGCGGCGAGGGCGAGCCCGCCGAGCCAGAGGTGGGAGAACACCCCGGTGAACCATCCATTGATGACCGCCTGCAACGTGCCGCGGACGGGGTCGGCGAGCAGGAGTTGGGTGGCGGCGCCGAAGGCCCAGGGGAAGGCGAAGAGGGCGCCGAGGACGAACCACTGGGTTGGGTAGAGCGCGCGGACGGTGCGGGCCTGGAAGGTGATGAGGGCGAAGATGCCCAGCAGGATGTAGGCGGCCAGGAGCAGGCTGGCGGCGCCGCGGGGCATTTCCAGCCAGGCGAAGCCGGTGGATTGACCGGCCAGGATGCCACCGACCCCGAGGGTGACAGCGACATTCCAGAGCACGTAGGCGGCGAGGGTGGGGAGGGCGGCGGGGAAGCGGATGCCGCCGAGGCGGGCGAGGAGCCAGAAGGCGAGGGCGAACCCGGCCTGGGAGGCGAACCCGTAGAGGATGCAGTTGAGGGCGGCGGGCCGGACGCGGCCGAGCGTCAGCCAGGGTTGGCTGGCGAGGAACTCCGGGGCGTGCAGCTTGATGGCGGCAATGGTGGCGAGCAGGAGACCGGCGAGCAGCCATGCGGCTGCGCTGGTGGCGAGGGCCAGGATGGGCCAGCGCAGTGAGGCGTCGATGGCCGAGGCTGGCTCGCGGGGTGCGGCCTCAGGCGCCGTCGATTCCAAGGGGGAGTCCGGCATGGAAGTCGGTGGGGTCATCGCGGGTCACTCGAAGACGCTGGGCTTCTCCGGTTCCTTGGGGGGCGGTTCGGCCAGTTTGTTGGCGCGGGCGATGAGGTTGGTGCGGGCCCCGGCGGCGTCCTTGGTGTATTCGGCGACGGTCATTTCCATGGCCGTGTCGATGCGCACGCGGAAGAAGCCCTTCCCGGCGTCGGTGACCTCGGGTTGCGAGAGGGCCTTCCGGGCGCCTTCGCGGACCTCCTTGAGGGCGGCGGCGCGCTCCATCGCGCGGGCCTGGTTGAGGGGGGCCGGGGCGGTGTAGCGCTTCATGGCTTGGACCAGCACGGCCACGACGAGGAACGCGCCAAGCGCGGCGAGGGCGGTGAGGGCTTTGGGATTCATGCGCCTTTGGGATGCGAGACGTGCTGCGGGTGGGGGCCGTGGACGCCGAGGCATTCGCCGAGGCGGGGATCCTTGACCGGGAACGCCGGGTGGGCCTTGAGGTAGCGGAGGAAGACCAGGGTGAGCACGCCGCCCACGAAGGCCAGGCAGGCCAGATCCATCCAGTGCAGGACGAAGCCCTGGGGGTGGATGACCGGCATGATGTTGAACGACATGTCACAGAAGTGCATGGCCCAGGCCCAGATCGCCAGGGGGATGGTGAGGGTGGGGTTGAGCTTGGCGTCGATGCGCAGGAGGAGCAGGAAAGGGGCGAGGAAATGGCCGAAGACGATCAGCATGCCGATGCCCCACCAGGAGCCCTGCTCGCGTTTCACATACCAGAAGGTTTCCTCGGGCAGATTGGCGTTCCATTGGAGGAAATACTGGGAGAAGTGGATGTAGGCGTAGAAGACCGTGAAGGCGAACCACAGCAGGCCGATGCAGTGCATGGTGTTGCGGGTGACGACCGGCTTGAGGTGGCCGGTGCGGGTCAGGACCGCGACCAGGACCCAGAGGGTCGCCAGGGTGGTCCAGACGCTTTCGGCGAAGAAGTAGACGCCATACATGGTGGAAAACCACTGGTGCTCAAGGGCCTTGACCCAGAAGATGGCGGCGAGGGTCAGGGTGATGGCGAAGAGGAAGATGCCGTAGCCGGAGTGGAACCGCATGCGGAAGGTGTGCTGGGCGGCGCCCGTCTTATCCTGCGCGAGCGACTGGCTGCGCAGGGCCCAGACGAGGCCGGTCCAGATGGCGAAGAGGGAGAACGAGACCGCGTAGAACCCACCCAGGGTGAACACAGGCTGCTTGGCGTGCAGCGCATGGTCGAGGTGGGGGTCGACCTGCATCCACGTGTAGAGGAACTTCGGCGCGAGCACGGCCAGGGGCAGGAAGAGGAAGAACATGATGGGGAGCAGCCAGGCGAGGTGCTCCGTGAGGCGGCGGGTGGCGACCGACCAGCTGGCGTCGAACAGGTGGTGGGCGAGGGTCAGGAACAGCCCGCCGAGGGCCAGGCTGAGGAAGAACATGAACGCCAGCAGGTAGCTGTGGGCGAACTGCTTGGTGTTGACGAAGGCGCCGATGACGCCGAGGACGAGGCCGACGGCGGCCAGGAGCATGGGCAGGCGGCGCCACTGAGGGCCGATGACCAGCGGAGCGGACGACGGGGCGGGGGCTGGGGAGGACATGGCGAGGGGTGCGGCGGGCTTATTTGGCAGCGGCCGCGGCGGCGGCCGGCTGGACCTTGCTGAGGGCGTCGAGGTCGGGTTGGGGGACCTCGCTGCGGACGGCGAGGCGGCTGCGCTGGAGGGCGCGGACGTAGGCCACGATGGCCCAGCGGTCCTGGATGCTCAGGCTGGCGGCGTAGCCCTGCATGAGGCCCTTGCCCTGGCTGATGACATGGAACAACTGGCCATCCTCCATCTGGGGGACCTTGCGGCTGGTGACGTCGTGGAGGTCGGCGATCACGGCCATGCCGAACTTGGTGGTCACGCCCTTGCCATCGCCGGCCTCGCCGTGGCAGGGGGCGCAACTGATGTCGTAGCGCTCGCGGCCGCGGGCCATGAGCTGGGCGTTGACGGGCACCGGGATGGCGGCGACCCAGTTGGTGCCGGCGCCGGGCAGGCGGCCGGTGTTCTCCGGCGTGTCCTGCCAGGCGGAGCCGCGGGCGACCGTGCCGGCGACCTGGGGCTGGGAACTCAGGCCGTCCTTGAAAAAGTCGCTGGACGTCTGCGGCCGCAGCTTGGGCTGGCGGTCCATGTCGGGGAAGACCTCGATGGGCGGCCGGCGCGACAGGTCGCCGCGGCGCCCGGCCACGACGAAGAGGGCGAGACCGGCGAGGGCGAGGAAGAGCAGGGCGTATTTCATGTCAGTCCCTCACTTCCTCCAGGTGTTTCCCGCCGAGCCCCTCGAGCAGCCGCCGGACCTCGGCGTCGTTGAACTTGGGGTCGGTGGCCTCGATGCAGATGTAGAACTTGTCGTGGGTCACGTTCTTGAAGCGGGAGCTGTTGAAGAGCGGGTGATACCAGCGGGGCAGGCGGTTGAGGAAGAGCATGCCCCCGAGGGCGCCGAAGGCGCCGAAAAGAATGGTCAGCTCGTAGCAGACGGGGAAGCTGGCCAGCGGGCTGAAGAGCGGCTTGCCGCCCACGACCAGCTGGTAGTCGTAGGCGTTCATGTACCAGATCATCAGCATGCCGAGGGTGAACCCGGTGCAGCCGAGGCAGAAGGTGAACCATCCGACCCGCGAGTTGCCCAGGCCCATGGCGTCGTCCATGCCGTGGACCGGGTAGGGGGTGTAGACATCCCAGCGCCGGAAGCCGGCGTCGCGGACCTTCGCGGCCGCGGCCATGGCGTCGGCCGGAGTGTCGAACTCGGCGAGCAGGCCGTATTTGGTGGTGGCGTCGCTCATGCGTGAATCAGTTCAGTGCGGGTGAGGCCGGGGCGCCCGGGCCCGGTCAATGGTGTCCCCCCTTGGCCCCGCCGAGCGGGTGGTGGGGGTCGCCGTGCTCGGCCGTGACCTTGACCTCGGCGATGTTGCAGAGGGGCAGGAAGCGGAGGAAGAGCAGGAACAGCGTCATGAAGAGCCCCATGGTCCCGATGTAGGTCCAGATATCGACCCAGGTGGGGCGGAAGTAGGCCCAGTTGCTGGGCATGTAGTCGCGGTGGAGGGAGGTCACGATGATGACGAAGCGCTCGAACCACATGCCGATGTTGACCACGATGGAGATGGCGAAGACGAACCACATGTTGGTGCGGAGCCGCTTGAACCAGAAGAAGTGCGGGGAGATCACGTTGCAGGTGATCATGGCCCAGTAGCTCCACCAGTAGGGGCCGAAGGCGCGGTTCTTGAAGGCGTAGAGCTCGTAGGGATTGCCGCCATACCAGGCGATGAAGAACTCCATGCCGTAGGCGTAGCCGACGATGGAACCGGTGGCCAGGAGGACCTTGCACATGAGCTCCACGTGCCGCACGGTGATCACGTCCTGCAGGTTGCAGACGACGCGCAGCGGCAGGAGGAGGGTGAGCACCATGCCGAACCCGGAGAAGATGGCCCCGGCCACGAAGTAGGGCGGGAAGATGGTGGTGTGCCAACCGGGGACCTGGGAGACGGCGAAGTCGAAGGACACGATGGAGTGCACGGAGAGCACCAGCGGGGTGCTCAGGCCGGCCAGGAGGAGGTAGGCCTTCTCGTAGTTCCACCACTGGCGGTTGGAGCCGGTCCAGCCGAGGGCGAAGACGCCGTAGGCCAGTTGGCGGAGCTTGGACTTGGCCCGGTCGCGCATGGTGGCGAGGTCGGGGATCATGCCCATGTACCAGAACAGGAGGGACACCGTGAAGTAGGTGGAGACGGCGAAGACGTCCCAGAGCAGCGGGGAGCGGAACTGGGGCCAGATGCCGTTGGCGTTCGGGAGGGGGAACAGCCAGTAGGCGAACCAGACGCGCCCGACGTGGAAGGCGGGGAAGATGCCGGCGCACATGACGGCAAAGATGGTCATGGCCTCGGCGGCGCGGTTGATCGAGGTGCGCCAGCGCTGGCGAAGGAGGCAGAGGATGGCGGAAATGAGGGTGCCGGCGTGTCCGATGCCGATCCACCAGACGAAGTTGGTGATGTCCCAGGCCCAGGCGACCGGGACCATGAGGCCCCAGACGCCGACGCCGGTGCCGACCTGGTAGGCGATCATGGCGGTGCCGAGGCCGGTGAGGAGGACGCTGGGGATGAAGAACATCCACCACCAGAGGGGGGTTTTGCCCTCGGCGATGACGGCGATTTGGTCGGAGATCCAGCCGAGCGAACGCTGGTTGAGGACCAGGGGCTCGCGATCCAGCTCGCGGGGCGTGGCCGGGACCTCGAGGCCGGGGGTGGAGGTGTGGGAGGCCATGTCAGTGGGCTCCTTTCTTCTCGGTGCCGCCGGGTCCGCCGCCGTGGGCCCCGCCTTCATGCGGTGCATAGGGGCTGGTGGTCTGGTGGTCCACGTAGGGCTTGGTGTTGAGCGGAATCGCGTGGTAATCGGGCATCTTCGGGTTGGGATTGCGCAGGCGCGCCAGGTAGGTGACGCGCGGGCGCGTTTCCAGGAAGCCGAGCACCTCGTAGTTGCGATCGTTCTTCTGGAGCTGCGAGACGCGGCTGTTGGGATCGAGTTGGTTGCCGAAGACGAACACCTCGGCCGGGCAGGCCTGCTGGCAGGCGGTCTTGAGGGCGCCGTCGGGCACGGCGACGTTGCCGGTGAGCCCGGCCTTGGTCTTCTGGCTGATCTTGGCCTGCTCGATGCGCTGCACGCAGAACGTGCACTTCTCCATCACGCCGCGCATGCGCACGGTGACGTCCGGGTTGCGGACGAGCTTGAGGAGATCCCACTCGTCCTGCGGGCGGATGCCGCCGTCGCGGTTCTTCCACCAGCGCTTGAGCGTCCACTCGCCGTCGGTCGTGCCGACCATGGGGCTGGAGTAGAACGGCCCCTTCAGCTGATCGAGGGAGCGGCGGTTGTAGTCGAGGAAGTTGAAGCGGCGAACCTTGTAGGCGCAGTTGTTGGAGCAGTAGCGGGTGCCGACGCAGCGGTTGTAGGCCATCACGTTGAGGCCCTCCTCGTCGTGCACGGTGGCGTTCACCGGGCAGACGGACTCGCACGGGGCGTTCTCGCAGTGCTGGCACATCATCGGCTGGCTGACCGCCTGCGGGTCGTCCACCATGGCCTCGTAGGTGTCGCCGGCGCCGCTGAAATAGCGGTCGATGCGCAGCCAGGACATCTCGCGGTTGCGGAAGACCTGGTCCTTGCCGACGATGGGGATGTTGTTCTCGGCCTGGCAGGCGAGCACGCAGGCGCCGCAGCCGACGCAGTTGTTGAGGTCGACGGCCATGCCCCACTGGTGGACCTCGCTCTTGAGGTGTTTTCCCTCGAGGTTGACGCCGCTCATGCTGCGGCGTTTCTCGTAGGCCTCGTAGGGGTGTTCATAGATCCCCTTGGGGCGGCCGGTCTGGGGATCCTTGTCGATGAACTGGGTGTGGGCCTCGAGGTCGAAGTTCTTGGCGAAGCCGGGGAACTTCTCGTATTGGTCGCGGTTGGCCTCGCGCACGATGGGCCGGCCCTCCATGGAACCGTGTTCCTGGGTGGCGGCGATGCGGTAGGTACGGCCGGTCTTCTCGAGGGTGGCCCCGAGGGTGACGTGGGGGGCGGCCGTGGTCCGGAGGGTGTAGGCGTTGTAGAGGCCGACGTCGTGGGCGACGCGGCCGGGGCCGCCCTGGGCGGTGCGCTTGCGGCCGTAACCGAGGGCCAGGCCAAGCGAGTTGTCGGCGAGCCCCGGGGTGATCCAGACCGGGCCCTCGATGGTGCGGGACTGGTTGCCGGCCTTGATGGTCAACTTGACCACGTCCGCCTCCTCGGTGCTGTTGCGGACCCCGAGGTCCGCGGCGGTCTTGCGGCTGATCTGGATGACGGCGTCCCAGGTGATCTTGGTGACGGGGTCGGGGAACTCCTGCAGCCAGCCGTTGTTGCTCCAGCGGCCGTCATCGACGCGCAGGTCGCGCTGGAAGACGACTTCCAGGTTGTCCTTGGCGGGCGAGGCCGGGGTGGCGGCGGTGAACGCCTCGGTGACGAGGGCTGGGGGCAGGGGTGCGGCGGTTCCGCTGAGCCTGGGCCCGGGGAGGAAGCCGTCGTGGAGGAACTTCTTCCAGCTTTCCTCGAAGTTGGCGCCGGTGCCGGGGAGGGTGCGGAAGGTGTCGCGGACGATGTCGTAGGGGCGGGCGGACTCGCTCCCGCCAAGGCGGGCGAGCACCTCGAGTTCCGTGACGCCGTCGAAGAGCGGCGCGATGAGCGGCTGGACCGGGACGACCGTGCCGTCGCTGGTGCGGGCGTCGCCCCAGGACTCCAGGTAATGGGCCAGGGGCAGGTGCAGGATGTTTTGCCCGGCGGCGAAGGTTTCGTCCTCGTAGTAACCGAGGCGGACGACGTCCCTGGCCTTGCCTTGCGCGGCGGTCCAGTTGAGGTCGGCCGGGGCGGTCAGGGCCGGGTTGGAGCCGAGGATGACGAGGGTGTCGATCTGGCCTGCGTTGAGGGCGGCGGCCAGGCCGGCGAGGTCGGAGTTGGCGACCGGCGGGGCCGCCTCGGAGAAGAACACGGTCTGGCCGTGGTTCTCGAGCGCGGCGTTGAGGAGGCTGGCGATGACGTGGACGGCGAGCGGCTGGCGATGACCGGCGAGCACGGCGGACTTGCCGCGGTGGGCGGCGAGGTCGGCGGCGCATTCGTTGATCCACTCGGGCTTGACGCCGGCCGGCAGGGGCAGGCGGGCGGCCAGTTGGGCGAGGGCGGCGTTCTGGGGGGCGATCTTGGCGCCGAGGGCGGCGGCCACCGCCACGACCTGGCTGGTGGGGACGCGCAGGCGATGGTCGGCGTTCATGCCCGTGAGGGTCATGAGGCCTTCCACCACGTAGAGGCGGTTCATGGGGTCGCCGGCCTTCTGGACCCGGCGTCCGCGGCTGAATCCGCGGATGTGGCGGTGCGTGTCGGCCTCGGTGCCGACGAAGTCGCAGTCGAGGGACAGGATGGCCTGGGCGGCCTCCAGCTTGTAGTAGGGGGCGCTGCCGGTGACCTGCCGGGCGGCCTGGAGGTCGAGCGGCTCGTAGACGGCCCAGCGGGCCTGGGGCAGCTTGGCCTTGAGGGCGGCGACCAGGCGGACGCGGGAGGGGGAACCCGAGTCCTCGAGGAGGAACGCGGTGCGTTCGCCGCGGGCCGCGGCCAGCTGGCGGCCGAGGGCGTCGAGCGCGTCCGTGGCGGCGGTGCGGCTGATGGTGTTGCCGGCACGCACGCAGCGCTGGGCGCGGTCGGGGTCGTAGAGGCTGAGGAGCGAGGCCTGGGCGAAGGTGTCGGTGCCGCCGTTGCTGTCGGGATGGTCCGGGTTGCCCTCGATCTTGGTCGGGCGGCCGTCGCTGGACTTGACCAGCAGGGGGATGGCGCCGGAGCGGGCGGGCATGGACGTGGCGAAGTGCTGCGGCACGCCGTGGATGTAGCCCTCGACGGATTTGCCGAAGGGCAGGATCTTTTCCTCGGGCCGGCGGCAGCCGGAGCCGAGGAAGGTGACGCCGCCGAGCGCGAAGGACGCGGACATCAGCTTGACGAAGCTGCGGCGCGTGACGGGGTCGGCCAGTTCGCTGGCGCCGTTGGGGAACTCGCGTTCCAGCCATTGCCGGAACTGGGGCGTCTCGGCCAGTTGATCGAGGCTGCGCCAGTATTTCTGGCCGCTCTCCGGCTCGGGACAGGGCGGGGGAATGGTCTTCATCCGGCGGTGGGGGGATTGGGAACGGAAACCGGTCGCATGGGGTTAACGGTGGCAGGCGGAACAGCTCTGCGACGCTTCAATCTTCATGTCCTTGGCCCGCTTCTCGAACCAGTCCTTGGCCAGGTGATCGTGCGGGTTCCAGGCCAGGTCGGTGATCTTGTCGGCGGGACGCAGGTTGGGGGCGGGGTTGCGGTGGCAGTCGAGGCAGAAGGCCATGCTGAGGGACTTGTCGTGGCGCACCTCGTCCATGGTGTTGATGTTGCCATGGCAGTGCACGCAGGAGATGCCGCGGTTCACGTGGACGGCGTGGTTGAAGTAGACGTAGTCGGGCACCTTGTGGACCTGCACCCAGGGGATGGGCTTGCCGGTGGCGGCGCTTTCACGCACGAGGGCCAGCCGCGGGTCGTCCTTGAGCACCTGGTTGTGGCAGTTCATGCAGGTGGAGGCGGCGGGCACGTTGGAGTACCACGACTTGTCCACGTCGGTGTGGCAGTAGCGGCAATCCATGCCCAGCTGGTCGACGTGAACGGAGTGGGGGAAGCTCACCGGTTGGACCGGTTGGTAGCCGACCCGGGTGTACTTGGGGGTGAAATAATACCAGACGGCCCCGACCGTGCCCGCGGCGCCCAGCACACCGGAGACGATCAGGATCAGCGTGAGCCGATTGGTCCACTTCGGAAAAAGGGCAGGCATCGAAGGATTCGTTCGTTTCAGGTCGTTGTCCGCGAGCGGGAACCGTGCACTTCAAAACGGAAGTGCGGATTCTTGGGAGGGGGGGCAAAACGTCAACCCCTTTCTGCCAATAAGCGCATCCCGGCGGCGAGTCATGCACCGCCAGGATCCGGCTGTTGGTTCCGCGCGGCGCAGGGGTACTTGGGTTCAGGAAAAGGCGCAAGCCTCCGCGTGAATCCTTCTGCAAGTTTAGGAAGCCTTAATGAGTGGGATTAGCTGGACGCACGGTGGCCCGGCGGGGCCGGGGGCGGAAATTTGGATTCAACCGGGGGCATGGGTGAGGCAAAGTGTGGGCATGTGCTTGTTGCGCTGTGCTCGGCTCCTCCTGTTGACCCTGGCCCTTGGGGCTGGGGTTCCGGTCTCCCTGCCTGCGGCCAACACCACGGCCCGCCTGCTCCTGTCCCATGAGGCGGCGCGGCCGGGGGACACCGTGACGGCCGCCGTGGAACTGCGCATGGCGCCGCGCTGGCATACCTACTGGCGCAACGGAGGGGACTCCGGCGCGCCCACGCGCATCGATTGGACCCTGCCCGCCGGGGTCGTGGCCGGCGACATCCAGTGGCCGGCGCCCGAGCGGTATGAGAAGGAGGGCGTGGTCACCTATGTCTATCATGGGACCGTCGCGCTGCTGGTCCCCCTGCGGATCGAGCCGGGCGCGGCGCCGGGCCGCCATCCGATCCGGGCCGCGGTCTCATGGCTGGAATGCGAGGATCTTTGCCTGACCGGGGAGGGGGAGGTTTCCGGCACCCTGGAGATTGGCACCGTTGCCCGCCCGTCGTCGTTGGCAGGAACCCTGGAGGGGGCGCGGGAGAAGATTCCCGGCCCCAAGCCCGGCCCGCCGGCGGTGGCGGCATGGGTCGGTCCTGCCCAGGGTGACCAGCGCGTGCTGCGTCTCACCTGGGCGGTCGGCGCGGACACGCGCGCGGCGGATTTTTATCCGTTGGCCAGCGATGAGTTTGTGGTGGCCACCACCAATCGGCAGGCCCGGATGGCCAATGGCGAAGCGACCTTGGAACGCAACGTCACCCTGTTGGGCAAACAGTGGCCGGCCGAGGTGGGCGGGTTGCTGGTGGAATCCGGTGTGGACAAGTCCTCCCGGGCCTATGAGGTGCGCGTGGCTGTGGGCGGGCCGGGGCCCGCCGCGGCCGTGGGAGCGCCCTCCGTCCCGGCGGCGGGCGGGGCTGCGCGGTCCCTGCTGGGCGTGCTGGGCGCGGCCTTCGTGGGTGGCCTGATCCTCAACCTCATGCCCTGCGTGCTCCCGGTGCTTGCCCTCAAGGTTCTGGGCGTGGCCCAGCAAAGCCGCGAGGCCCCCGGCCGCGTGCGCCTGCTCGCGCTCGTCTACGGCGCGGGCGTCCTCGTCTCCTTCCTCATCATGGCCGCCATTGTCATCGGCGTGAAATCCGCCACCGGCATTGCCAGTTGGGGCATGCAGTTCCAAAACCCGCAGTTCATCGTGTGCCTCACCGTGCTGGTCACGCTGATGGCCCTGAACCTCTTCGGGGTCTTCGAGGTCTCCGCCGGGGGCGGCGTCCTCGATGCCGCCGGCGCCCTGGCCGCGCGTGAGGGCGTGGCCGGCTCCTTCTTCAACGGTGTCGTGGCAGTCGTCCTCGGCACCGCCTGCACCGCCCCCGTCCTGGGCGGCGCGCTCGGCTACGCCTTCGCCCAGAGCAACGGCGTCATCATTGTCACCCTGGCCTGTGTCGGGTTGGGCCTCGCCTTCCCCTACATGCTGGTGAGCTTCTTCCCGCCCCTGCGCCGATTCCTGCCCAAGCCCGGGGCGTGGATGGAGAAGTTCAAGGTCGCCCTCGGCTTTCCCATGCTGGCGACCGGCGTGTGGCTGCTGGCCCAGTTGCCCGGGCACTATGGGTCGGGCGGCATCCTCTGGGTGGGCCTGTTCCTTGTCCTGCTGGGTGTCGCGGCGTGGGTCTTCGGTGAGTTCGTGCAGCGCGGCACCCGCCGGCGCGGGTTGGCCGGGGCGCTGGCCCTGCTGCTGGCGGCGGGGGGCTATGCCGTCGCCCTCGAGGCCAAGCTGCACTGGCGCTCACCGGCGCCCCCGGCGGCGGCCGGCCCGGTCACGGCCGATCCGCAAGGCATTCCCTGGCAGCCCTGGAGCGCGGAGGCGGTGGCGGCAGCCCGGGCGGCGGGGCGGCCGGTCCTCGTTGATTTCACGGCCGACTGGTGCCTCAACTGCCAGGTCAACCAGCGGACCAGCCTGGAAATCCCCAGCGTGCGCCAGCGATTGCAGGCCCTGAACGTGGTCAGCCTGCTCGGCGACTTCACCAAGTCCAACCGCCTCATCGCCGAGGAACTCAAGCGCCATGGCCGGGCCGGCGTCCCGCTGGTCCTGGTTTATCCCAGGGATCCATCGCGGCCCCCGATCGTGCTGCCGGAGTTGCTGACGCCCGCCCTGGTGCTGGACGCGCTGGAGCAGGCGGCGAAATGATCGGCCCGGTCCGGCGACCGACCCCCTTGCCACGCGCTGGCGCCTTCGCTAGCGTCCGGCCCTCGAGTATCCGTTTCATTCCGCACTCCGAACTCCGCATTCATCATGGCTTTCCTGAACGAACATTACCTGAAGCTCAAGGCCGGTTACCTGTTCCCCGAGATCGCGCGGCGCGTGAAGGCGTTCTGCGAGGCGAGGCCGGACGCGGCCAAGCGGCTCATCCGCTGCGGCATTGGCGACGTGACCGAGCCCTTGCCCCCGGCGGTGATTGCCGCGCTGCATGCGGCGGTGGATGAGATGGCCCGGCGCGAGTCGTTTCGCGGCTATGGGCCGGAGCAGGGCTACGATTTCCTGCGCGGGGCCATTGCCAAGAACGATTACCGGGACCGCGGCCTGGAGGTGGCGGACGACGAGATTTTTGTCAGCGACGGGTCCAAGTGCGACTGCGGGAACATCCTCGACGTGCTGGGGTCGCGGAACCGGATTGCGATCAGCGACCCCGTGTATCCGGTCTATGTGGACACGAACGTGATGGCGGGCCACACGGGGCCGGCCGACGAGGGCGGGGCCTATGCGGGGCTGGTGTACCTGCCGGGCACGCCGGCCAACGGGTTCATGCCGGAGCCGCCGGCGGAGGCGGTGGACGTGGTTTACCTGTGCTCCCCGAACAACCCCACCGGGGCCACGGCCAGCCGGGCCCAGCTGGAGGCGTGGGTGGCCTATGCGCGGCGGCACCAGGCCATCCTGCTCTACGACGCGGCCTACGAGGCCTACATCGCCGACCCGGCCGTCCCCCGGTCCATCTATGAGATTCCGGGCGCGCGCGAGTGCGCCATCGAGTTTCGCAGCTTTTCCAAGAACGGCGGGTTCACGGGCCTGCGTTGCGCCTTCACGGTGGTGCCCAAGAGCCTGCTGGCCGCCACGCCTGACGGCACCCGCCAGCCGCTGCATCCGCTTTGGCTGCGGCGCATGACGACGAAGTTCAACGGGGTGAGCTATCCCGTGCAGCGCGCGGCCGAGGCGCTTTACAGCGCCGAGGGCAGGCAGCAGGTGAAGGGAATCATTGACCTCTACATGGGCAATGCCCGGGTGCTGGTGCAGGGGGCGCGCGCGGCCGGCTTGACCGTGCACGGCGGGGTGAACGCCCCCTACATCTGGGTGCAGACCCCGGCCGGCGTGACCAGTTGGCAGGCCTTCGACAAGATCCTCAACGAGGCCAACGTGGTCATCACGCCCGGCAGCGGTTTTGGCGCCAAGGGCGAGGGCTACTTCCGCATCAGTGCCTTCAACAGCCGGGCCAACGCCGAGGAGGTGGCGCGGCGTCTCCAAGCCTTGAAGTGGTAGGGGAGGTCCAGGGACGCCGGCGGCCGCCCTGGGCGGTGCTGCTGAGCCTTGCGCTGCTGGCGGGTTGCCGGTCCCTGCCGCCGATCCCGTCCCCGGACCACTCGGGTCCCGGCTGGACCCTGCGCGAGGGCCAGGCCGTGTGGCGGGCGTCCGCCCGGGCCGATGGCGTCGCCGGCGATCTGCTGCTCGCCACCCACCCCGACGGACGCTGCGTGGTGCGCTTCACCAAGGCCGGCCTGCCGTTGCTGGAGGCTTGGCGAGCGCCTGGCGGTTGGAGGGTCGGGATGCCGCCCGCGGGCCGCGTGCGCGGCGGGAACGGCGCGCCGCCATCCCGGGTGCTGTGGCTGCAACTGCCGAGGGCCGTGGAGGGTGGCGTGGTTCCCGCGGGCTGGATCCTGTCGGGTCGGACCGAGGCGGATGCGCGCTGGGTGGTGTCCAACCCGCGCACGGGTGAGCAGTTGGCCGGTTTCCTGGGCGCGCCGGTCCGGCGTCCATGAAGCCGCGCCTGCGACCCTGGCTTTGGCTGGCGCCGGTGTGTGCGCTTGCGTTGGGCTTGGGGTTGGCGCGTCTGCGCTTTGATGCCGAGGTGCTCAACCTGTTGCCGGCGGATTCGACGGCGGCGCGGGGGTTGCGCCTGCACCAGGAGCACTTTGCCAACGCGCGCGAATTGATCGTCACCGTGCGGGGCCGGGACGCGGCCGGGGCGGAGGCGGCGGCGCGGGCGCTGGCCGGGGCCCTGCGCACCGCGCGCGGGTCGGTGGCCGAGGTGCGCTGGCAGCCGCCGGGGCGCGAAGGTCCGGGGGAGGCGGCGGAACTGCTGGCCTACCTGTGGCTCAACCAGCCCCCGCCCCTGTTCCAGCAACTCACTGACCGGCTGGCCGACCCGGCATTGCGGCGCACGCTGGCGGAGGCGCGGGAGGAGTTGGCCACCTCCCTCTCGCCCGGGACCCTGGCCGGGCGCGCCCATGATCCCCTGCAATTGTCTGTGCTGCCCGCCGCGACGATGGCCGCCATTCCCGGGTTCGATCCCGGCGCGGACGGGTTTGCCTCCGCTGACGGAGCCTTCCGCATCCTGTTCGTGGAGGCGGTGGGCAGGCTGGAAGGGTATCGGGAGTGCATTGATTGGATGGGCGCGGTGCGCGCGGTGGTGGACTCCGTGCGGGCCGCGCCGGGGTTCCCCGCGGGGGTGGAGGTGGGCTACACCGGGCGGCCCGCCTTTGTGGCCGAGATTGCCGACGGGATGGAATCCGACTTCGGCGGGCCGTCCGCCCTGACCCTTGGGGTCATTGCGCTGTTGTTCTACGTCGTGCACCGGCGGTGGCGCCCGTTGCTTTGGCTCGTGACGTTGCTGGTGGCGGTGCTGGGAGCGACCCTCGCGGTCGGGGGCCTGTGGTATGGGCGGCTCAACGTGGTGAGCCTGGGCTTTGCCTCCATCCTGCTCGGGTTGGCGGAGGACTTCGGCATCGTGCTTTACCAGGAATCCCGCTCCCATCCGGAACTCAGCCCGGGCGAGGTGCGGCGCCGGGCGCTGCCGGGCATTGCGTGGTCGGCGGCGACCACGGCCGGAGCCTTCCTCCTGTTGAACCTGAGCGCGCTGCCGGGCCTGGGCCAGTTGGGGACGTTGGTGGCGATCGGGGTCCTGTTGGCGGCGGTGGTGATGTTGCTGGCCTACCTGCCCCCGCTGTCGTCCCGCGCGCAGCCGGCGCAGGTCGCGTTGGCGGCGTCGAAGGGGGTCTCGGTGCCGGTCCTTGCCGGTGTCCGGCGCCGGGTGCTGATGTGGTCGCTCCTGCTGGCGCCCCTGGCGCTGGGAGTGATCGTGGCCCCGCCGATGCTGGATCCGTCCCCCGAATCACTGCGCCCGCGCAACAGTGCGGCCCACGCGACCCTGGCGGCCATGAAGCGGGAGTTGGGACGAACCGCGGACCCATGGTGGGTGCTGGTGCCCGGGCAGGGCGAGGCGGAGGTGGCCCGCAAACTGGCGATGGTGCAGGCGGTCCTGGACGAGGCGGTGCGTGCCGGCGAGGTGGGCGAGGTGACCCTGCCCCTGGCCCTGTGGCCGAACCCGGAGCACCAGGCGGCCAACCGCCAGAGGTTGCCGGAGGTGCTGGCCCGGTTGGGGGCGGTGCGTGCCGCCGCCGCGCAGGCCGGTTTTACGCCGCAGGCGTTGATGCTGGCGGAGGGGGTGTTCTCGGCGTGGGCGGTGGCGCAGGAAAAGCCGGGCCTTTTCCTGCCGACCCAGCCGGCCAGTCGCTGGGTGTTGGCGCCCTTCATTGCGGGCGCGGGTCAGGGGACCGGTGCTGGTGCGGCGGGTGGCCCGGCCTGGGTGGCCCTGGCCCTGGTGTCGCCGTCGGAACAGGGCGTGGGCGATCCGGCCGCGCTGGCCCGGCGCCTGGAGGCCGTGGGGGGGCTGTTGTCGGGCTGGAACGTGCTGGGACGCGAGGTCTTTGCCATCGTGCAGCACGAGTTGCCCCGGGTGCTGTTGCCGATGGGCGCGGTGCTCCTGGTCTGCCTGCGGCTGGCCTTCGGCCGCTGGGGCGACGTGGCGCTGGGCATGCTGAGCCTGGCGGTGTCCGGATTGCTGCTGCATGCGGTCATGTTGCAGTTGGGATGGTCGTGGAACCTGATGAACCTGATGGCGCTGCCGCTGCTGCTGGGGATGGGAGTGGATTTCAGCATCCACATGATCTTGGCGCTGCGGCGGGAGGCTGGGGATGGGCGGAAGGTGCGGCGCACGGTGGGCCGGGCCCTGTTGCTGGCTGGCGCCACGACAATGGCTGGGTTTGCGGCGCTCTCCTTCGCCAGCAACGCGGGCCTGGCCAGCCTGGGGCGCGTTTGCGCAGCCGGCATTGCGTGCGCCCTGGTGACGGCGGTGGGCTTTCTGCCGGCGTGGTGGATGGCGCTGTGGGGGGGGCGGCGGGACAGCGTGGAGGTTTCCTCCGGGGCAGTGCGGGGACCCTCCTCGCTGTATCGGGCGGGAGGTTGGCGGCTGGCCCTGGCCTTGGCGCGGGTTCTGCCGGCCTTCCTGATGGAGTCGGCGGCCCGGGTAGGGGCGGCGTTTTACCGGGTCCTGCAGCGGCGACGGTGGCGGGTGGTGGTGGCGAACCTGGCGCCGTTTTATCCCGGGGATCCGGCGGGAGCGCGGCGGGCGGCCCGGGCGTTGTTCGGGAACTTTGCCGGCAAGCTGGTGGACCTCTGGCGTTACGAGGCGGGGCACCCGGTGCAGCCGCTGCTGGCCGGGCTTTCCGGCTGGGAACATTTCGAGGCGGCGCGCGCGCGGGGGCGGGGGGTCTTGCTGGTCACGGTGCACGTGGGCAACTGGGAACTGGGTGCGCCGCTGATGATTGAGCGGGGCGTGGCCCTGCAGGTGGTGACCCAGGCCGAACCGGATCCGCGGTTGACGGCGCTGCGGGAGGAAGCGCGGATGAGGCGGGGGGTGTCGACGTTGCCACTGACTGGGGATCCGTTTGCCGCGGTGGAGATTGTGCGCCGGCTGGCGGCGAACCAGGCGGTGGCGCTGCTGCTGGATCGTCCCCCGGCCGCCACGGCCGTGACGGCGCGGTTGGCGGGCCGACCCTTCGCCGCCTCCGCGGCGGCGGCGGACCTGGCGCGTGCGACGGGATGCGCCATTGTGCCGGTGTGCGTGCCCCGCGTCGGGCGGGGGTATGCCGTCTGCGCCCTGCCGGAGATTGCCTACGATCGGGCGAGCCTGCGCGACCCGGCGGCCCGGCTGGACTTGACGCAGCGCATCCTTGACGCCCTGGAACCTCTGATCGCCCGGCACGCCAGCCAGTGGTATCACTTTGTTCCCATCTGGCCGGAGGCGCCCGCGGCGGCGCCGGGCCAGGTGGATTGAACGCATGATCCCGTTTCATCAGCGCGCATGGGGGAGGGGCAGCCTGCGATGGGGGCTGTGGGTGGTGGGGCTGCGGGGGGGATGTCCGGGGGTGGTGCCGGGTTCCCTGGGTGCGGCCGGTGTCTCATCGGTGGACGCGTGGTTGTCGGCCCAGACCAATCTTGTGACGTGGGCGGCGGAGGTGGTGCAGGTGCGGCGGTTGGCGACGGTGGCGCAGCCGCTGGTCTCGACCGGCCGGGTGTGGTTTGTGGCGCCGGATCGGTTCCGGTGGGAGTTGGGGGTGCCGGCGTCCACGATTGCGCTGCGCCAGGCCGACCAGCTGCTGGTGGTTTATCCGCGACTGCGGCGGGTGGAGCGATATGGGCTGGGCGCCTCGCCGTCCGGGGCATGGGCGGGGCCCCTGGCGTTGCTGGAGGCGGGGTTTCCGCGGAGCCGCGCGGCCCTGGACGCGCGGTTCCGGTTGGTGGCGGAGGGGCGCACGAATGACGTGTGGATGCTGGAGTTGGAACCGCGGGACACCGGGGCGCGGCGGCTGATGCGGCGTGTGCGGGTGGAGTTGGGGGTGGCGGGGCATGAACTGCGCGCCACGGAAATGGAGTTTGCGGATGGGTCGAGCCTGCGGAACGAGTTCTTGCGGCCGGTGCGCAACGGGCCGGTGGATCCGGCGCTGCTGGACCCGGTGTTGGATCCGGGGTATGAGCGGGTGGAGCCGCTGCGGCCCCGCGGTCGGCCCTGAGATTTGCCATGACCGAATCCTCACCGTCCCCGGACGAATGGCTGGCACGGGCCTTGCAGCAATTACCGCACGGTCCGGAGTTCCGCCTGCTCGACCGGTTGCTCTCGCTGGATCCCGGGCGGCGTGGCTCCGGCCTTTATCATGTCCGCGGCGATGAATCCTATCTGCGCGGGCATTTTCCCGGGGATCCGCTGATGCCCGGGGTCTTGCTGGTGGAATCGGCGGCGCAGTTGGCCGGGGTGGTGGCGCAGAGCGACCCGGGTTTGGGTGTGTTGCCGGGGCTGAAGCTGACGGCGGTGCGGGGGGCGAAGATTCTTGGGGCCGTGCGGCCCGGGGAGGACTTCGAGGTGGAGGCCGAGATCACCGGCCGGTTGGGCGGCTTGGTGCAGGCGCGGGCGCGGGGCCGGGTCGGCGGGCGGGTGGTTTTGGAAGTGGAGCTGACGCTGTCGGGCGGGGCTCCCGCGGAAAAAGTGTGAGCAAAACTTGCGCTAACGCCGCGCATGGTGGATCCGATATCCTGTCGCGTTCCGGTTTTCGTCGGGTGGCCATGGTTGAACCGCCGCCGGGACGCCGATGAGTTGGCAAACAAGACCTCGCATGGACTATCAATTGGTGCTGCAGTTTCCGCTTCCGGCGGAGCAAACCGACAACCTGTTCCTGACGCTCGAGGATGACCTCGTCGAGCATCTGGAGGATTCCGCCGACGTGGAGGGGCACGACGCCGGGGAAGCGGCGGTGCATTTGTTTATCACCACCGGCACCCCGGCCAGGACCTTTGAGCGACTGCGCCCGCTCCTGGTCAGCCGGGCGTTGCTGGACCGGGTCACCGCCGCCTACCGGCATGTGGACGAGGAGGACTACCGGGTGATCTGGCCGAAGGACGATTCGCGTCCGTTTGTGGCGCCCTGAGGCGGGGCGGGCGTGGCTTTACGGGTTGCCGGGGGTGTTCCGATTGCGGCGAGCCTCCCGGCGGTTGGGGGAGGGTGGGGAATTTTCCCTGGTATTCTGGTTTTGGGTGGCCGGTGCCTGGGTTGGGTCGCCGGCGGTGGGGGCGTTTTCCGCGGTGAGGGCGACGAAGACCGGGATGACGGTGGTATCGAAGCTTTCGAGGAGGATGCGGTCGACGGGTGATCGGTTGGCGAGGGTGCGGCTGAAGGTTCGGAGCTGGCCCTGCTGGAGCAGTCCGGGGACGCGGCGGGAGCCGCTGACCTCGGCCTCGACGTTGGCGAAGTCGACGAAGGTGACCCCGTTGGTGAGGTCGAAGCGTTCCTGTTGTCCGTCGGCGTGGGTGACGGTGATCCGGCCGACGAGCAGGCCGCGGTTGCGCTCCTCGCCGCCCCAGGGCCAGGCCCAGGCGCCGATGCCGCCCAGGAAGTGCAGGCGCGTGGCGGGAAGCGCGAGGTTGGTCAGTTCGACCCGGCGGGGGTATCCGCGCGCGTGGCCCTTGCCCCCGCGCAGCACGACGAGGTTCAGGTTGGAGGCGGTGTGGGCGGGGTTGAGGATCTCGAAGGGAACCTCGCCGGCCTTGACGAGACCGAAGCGCTTGAAGGGGAGGGACTGGTCCTCCCGGTCGAGGCTGTCAAAGAGGCCGCGGGTGCTATCGGCGGTGACGACGCTGCCCAGGGGGATGAGGCGGTACTTGGCCTCGGCGGCGCACAGATAGGCCAGGAGGTCGCGCAGGGCGGGGGCCCCGAGGCTTTCGAAACCCTCCGGCATGAGGGAACGCCCCGTGCTGGTGCGCGAGACGATGTCGGCGGCCTTGATTTCCGTCTCCCCGCTGGCATCACGAATGACGACGGTGGTCTTGTTCTCGCGCACGACCACGCCCGTGTGGGATTCCCCGTCACGGGTCTCGAGGTTGACCGCCACGTAGTTGGGTTCCACGACCCGGTTGGGGTCCAGGGTGTGAACAAGCAGCTCGGCGGGTCCATGGGCGCCCATGCCGGTGAGGTCGGGTGCGGTGTCCTTGCCCTCGCCGTTGAACCGGTGGCAGAGGGCGCAGTTCTTCGTGAAGATCTCGCGGCCTGCCTTGGCGTCGCCCGGCTTGCTGACCTCGGGGGCAAGGCGGGCCAGGAGCGTTTCCTTCTCGCGGTCGGCCGGCCCGCGCAGTTTTGCGTAGAGGGCGGTGGCGCGTCGGCTCACCTCCGGGTCGGCATGGGTGCGCAGGCGGTGGGCCAGGGGCGGGCTGAGCGTGGATGGGGCCACGGCGCCCGCCTCCAGGGCGGCGAGCAGGGCGAGGGCCGCGTCGGGGCGGCGCAGCAGTTGGGCGATGGTGTGCTCAAAGAGGTCGGTGGGAAACCGGGGCAGGGCGCTGACCAGGCTGCGGGTGGCGGCCGCATCGCCCAGCCCGGCGAGGGCCTCCACCACGCTGCGGCGCAGGGCGGTGGATTCGCCGGGGCCGAGCAGGCGGGCCACCGCCGGCAGGACGTTCGTGTCGAATTGCCGGGCGGTCAGCAGGCTCGAGACCATCTGGCCGCGGGCGGCGTCGCTGCGTGATTCGTCGCGCATCTTTTCCAGCAGGGAGCCGCTGACCCGGAGGATGTCGCTGCGGAGTGCTCCGGTGCCATCCCAGCGCACCGCCACGGGCAGGGTGGCCACCGCCATCACCGTGGGCCCGGCGAGGAGGGTGCGGAAGGCTTCCGCGGTCTCGGGGGCCAGGGCCGGCGGGCGTCCGTTGCCGGCGCGGTCGCTGCCGCGGCCCATTCCCTCGAGGGCGGCGCGTTTCAGGGGGTCGGCGGCCTCGGGGGCGGAGGCCAGCAGGACAAGGAGTTCAGGGAGTCGTGACGAGGAGGGGGTGCGGCTGCGGGCGGTTTCCTCGGCGGCCTGGCGGCTGAGTTGGTGGACGAGGTTGGTCAACTGGGCGGGGCGGCTGCTCCGGGTGGCGGCTGCGATGAAGCCGATGGGGTCGCGGCTGGCCACGCCGATGGCCGCGGATTCCAGCCAGGGGTCGCCGAGGTCGGCGTAGACCTCCACCACGTTGGAGCGCACCTCGCTCGAGACGGGCAGTCCGGCGAGGGTGACCAGCGCCTCCAGGCGCACGCGCGGCTGGGAACTGCGCAGGCGCTCGAGCACGGCTGCGGTGACGGGGCCGGTTTCGGTCCCGGCGTTGGAGGGTGCGCTGGCGGGGGCTGCGGCGGCGCGTTCGGCGGCAATGCGAAGGGCGGCCTTTTGGACGGTGGGTTTGCCGTCGGTGGCGATGGCTTGGGCGGTCAGGCTGGGGTCGAGTTGTCCGAGTTGGTGCAGGACCCAGAGTGCCTGGGCCTTGGCTTCATCGAGTCCGCGGAAATGCAGGGATTGCACGAGGGATTGGAGGGCGGCGGGCGTGGCGGGGTCCTGCTTCTCGACGAGGAGGCGCGCGGCGGTGCTGCGGGTCCAGCCGTTGGGATGGGCGAGGGCCGCCGCGAGGTCGGCGGTGGACGCGCCGGCCAGGCGGGCCTTGGGCAGGGCGCGGGCGGCCCGGTGCTGGACGCGCCAGATGCGGCCGAAATAGCGGTCGCGATCCGGACGGATGGCCGCGTTGCTGTGGGGGTCATGGCGCGGGCCGCGGGTGTCGTTGTGCACCGCCGCCTGGTTGTAGAAGTCCAGGACGTAGAGGGCTCCGTCCGGGCCGGTGCGCAGGTGGATGGGCCGGAACCAGAGGTCCGTGGCGGCGAGAAACTCCCGGTCCGCCTGTCCCGGGTCGCGCGAGGCCGCAAAGCTGGGGCCGTCCGGCCGCAGGAGGTCGAGGTGCACGATGTTCAGGGTGGGTTCGGCCACGAAGTAGGCGCGGGAGTAGGGTTCCGGCCAGGCGCCGCCCTCGTACAGGCACGCGCCGGACGCGGCGGTGAAGCCGCCCACGAAGTCAATCTGGGCATAGGCCTGCTGCCCGGGTTCGCGCAGCGGAAAGGCGCGCTTGTGGTCCTCGATGGTCCGGTAGCTGGTGGTGCCGGTCACCCGGCCGCGGGACAGCGCGCTCTCGGGCAGCACCACGTGGTTGATGTGGTTGCCGTTGGCCTGGGAGAAGAAGATTTCCCCGTCGGGCGAGACGTCCACGCCCCAGGTGTTGCTGGCTTTCGAGGAGACCTGCTCCAGGGCACTGCCGTCCGGCCGGAACCGGAACACCCCGTCGAGAATCCTGCCGAAATGCCGCTGGCGATCCCCCGAGTGGATATCACCGCGGCTGTAGCCCACCGTCGCGTAAATCCAGCCATCGGGCCCGCGCCGCAGGTTGCTCAGCACGGCGTGGGTGTCGTTGGTCCCGAAGCCCGTGAACAGCCGCACGGTCTTGTCCGACCTGCCGTCGCCGTCCGTGTCCCGGATCCACAGGATGTCCGGGGCCTGCGCCACGATGACGCCGTCGCGGTGCAGGGCCAGCGAGGTGACGAGGTGGAGTCCCTCGTGGAAGACCTGCCGGGCATCCATCGTGCCGTCCTGGTTGGTGTCGGTGAGGATGGAGATGCGGTCCCGGGTTGGTCCGCTGGTGGAGCGCCGGTAGGGGTACTCCGGGGTTTCCGCCACCCAGAGGCGCCCGCTGGGATCCCAGTCGAGCGAGATGGGCTTCTGGACGAGCGGTTCCGCGGCGACCAGCCGCACGGTGAAGTCCGGGTGGGCGGTCAGGGCCTGGGCGGCCTGGGCGGGCGCGGTGGGGCCACCCGCGTGGTAGCGAAGGGACGCCAGGTCGGCGGGGGAACAAAGTTGATCGACGTCGCGCCGGGCCGCCCAGGCAATGGCCCGCAGCCAGACGGTGCGGAGGGGGGCGTGGCGGAGGGCGTTGGTGGCCTGGCCCGGGAGCGAGACAAAGGCGCGGTAGGCCGCGCCGGCCTCCGGCAGGCGGCGCTCGAGCGTCCAGATCTGCGGCACGATGTCGTAGACCGAGGGGAGCATGCGGCCGGCCTTGGTGTGGCGCTTGTCCGGGGCATAGGAGGAGGCCAGCACCTGTGCCGCGGGGGCCAGGTCGAGGCCCCACGCGATGCGGTCCTCAAAATCCCAGTTCGACACTCCCTCGATGATGGGGTGGGCGTAGTCGGTGAAGTAGAGGGGGATGTCGCCCGTGAAAACCTGCGCCCGGTCGGGTGACCAGGCGGCGCCCACGATCGACTGCCACCAGGCGGGGTCGGGCGCCTGGATGGCCTCGTGCAACACCACCAACCCGCGGCCGCGGGACAGGAAGGTCTCCACGGCGGCACGGTCTGCGCCGCCCAGGGCGGCGGCTGGGGCGCCATGCAGGACCAGGACGTCGGCGGCTTCCAACTGGGCCGGGGTGGGGGCGCCCTCCACTGCTGTCACGGCGGCGCCGCGGTCCCGCAGCAGGGCGCTCCAGCCCTCGCGGAAGGGTTCGCCGGCGCGCACGAGCACGCGCAGGGGTTCGGCGGCGGCCGCCGTTGCCGGGTGCCACAGGTTGACCAGCCAGGCGGCGGCCAGCGCGGCAAGGGGGAGCCAAACTCCCCGCGGGGAGCAGGTGGCCAGGGGAAGGCGGGGCAGGGACGAGATGCTCATAGCGTTCGGGGGGCGCCGCATGGGCGCTGCCTTGGGACATTAGTCACTTTGCCCGGCCTGCCCAAGGGAAAGATGGCTGGGAGACGCGCTGGTTCGCCCAAGCTTAGGCTTGTCCCGGTGGGGCATCCCGACCAGCCTCTCGCGCCTGTGAGTTGGAAACACAAACTGCAGGGCGGATCCCTCGTGTTGATCGGGTTCCTGCTGTCGCCGTTGTCCTGGTGGAACGACCTGTTCGTGAATGTTCCCCTGGCCCTGGGCTTCGCCTGGCTGGTGGCCCTCGTGTATCCCCCTGCCTTTACCGCCGCGGCGGTGGTCGGCTACTGGCTCACCAACGTGCTGGGTTTCGTGCTCATGCACCGGGGCCTGCGTCAGGCCCGGGCCCGCGACGGCACCGCCCCGCCCCCGCGCGAAAGCCTCCGGAGGGATCTCCTCATCTCCCTTGCCTACACGGTCCTGATCCTGATCCTGCTGAAGCTGGGGTTTGTGCGGCCGCCGGGAAAGGAGTTTGGGAATTAGCGGGGCGCGGGGTCTTCGCGGTTCTCGTTCCAGTTGTCGCGGCGGAGTTTGGCCTGGCGGAAGAACTCCTCGATGGCCCTGCTGTCCTGGGTTTCGAGGGCGCGCTGGAATTCCTGGAGGTCCTCGATGAACACGCCGAGGACGCGGGCGAGGTTGCGGCGGTTGGCGAGGGCGATGTCGCGCCACATTTCCGGGGAACCGCTGGCCACGCGGGTGGTGTCGCGGAAGCCGCTGGCGCAGAGGAGGGCCTGCTCGCGGGGGTGGACCGGGCTGAGAACGTAGTTGGCCAGCTCGGCGGCCACCACGTGGGGAAGATGGCTGGATCGGCTGACGAGGTCGTCGTGCGCTTCCGGGGAGAGGCGGAGGGGGATGCCCCCGAGGTCCGACCAGAAGGCCTCGAGGCGGCGGACGCTTTCCCGGTCGGAGCGCGGGGTGGGGGTGAGGACGCAGAGGGCGCGGTGGAAAAGGTCGGCGCGGGCGGCGGCCACGCCCATTTTCTCGGACCCGGCCATGGGATGGGATCCGACGAAGTGCCCGCCCGCGTTGGCGACCATGGGCTCGAGGTCGGTCACCACGCAGCCCTTGACGCTGCCGACGTCGGTGACCACGGCGTCGCGGGCCAGTTGCGGAAGCACCTTGGCCATGAGGGTCGCCATCTGGGCGATGGGGGTGCAAAGGATGACGAGGTCGGCGCCGGCGATGGCCCGGCCGAGGTCGGTTTCGCCGTGGTCGATGGCGCCGGCCTGGACGGAGGCGGTGGCGGCGGCCGGTTGCCGGCAGTAGCCGACCACGCGGTCAGCCAGGCGGCGCTGTTTGGCTGCCAGTCCGATGGACCCGCCGAGCAGGCCGACTCCGACCAGCGAGATTTGCTTCCAACGTGTGGGCACCACAACACCCTAGGCAACGAAGGGGGCGGAGGGAAGGTGGAAGATGATGGATGCCGGGGCGCGTGGCATGGCGGCGGGGGCGGCTCCCGTCTGGACAGCCTTGGGGGGCGCGCTAGGCTCCGGGCATGTCGCTTGCCTCGCGTGTTGCCGCGTCCGGCCGGATTCCGGCGGTGGTGCCGACCATTGACCCCGTGATGGTGGAGGAGCGGGCGGCAGCCTTCACCAAGCGCAGCATCAAGACGTCCGCCAAGCTGGCGGGCCTGAAGATGGCGGTCAGCATGATGGACCTGACGACCCTGGAGGGGAAGGACACCCCGGGCAAGGTGTCCTACCTGTGCCGCAAGGCGCAGCAGCCCCTGGATGCGGCGTTTGGGGTGCCGCCGTGCGCGGCGGTCTGCGTGTATCCCAGCATGGTGCGCCATGCGCGCCGGTTTCTCGGGGAGGATTCCGCGGTTCAGGTGGCCAGCGTGGCCACCGGGTTCCCGAGCGGGCAGTATCCGCTGCGGACCCGGTTGGCGGAGACGCGCCAGGCGGTGGCCGACGGAGCGGATGAGATTGACATGGTGATCGACCGCGGGGCCTTCCTGGCCGGGGAGCATGCGCGGGTGGCGGACGAGATTGCCGCGGTCAAGGCGGCCTGCGGCCCGGCCCACCTCAAGGTGATCCTGGAGACAGGGGAGTTGGTCACCTACGACAACGTCCGCCGGGCGAGCGAGATTGCGATGGCTTCGGGGGCGGACTTCATCAAGACCAGCACCGGCAAGGTGCAGCCGGCGGCAACCCTGCCGGTCACCCTGGTCATGCTGGAGGCCATCCGGGACCATTTTTACGCCACGGGCGTGCGCATCGGCATGAAGCCCGCCGGCGGCATCCGCAATTCCAAGCAGGCGTTGGCCTACCTGGTCATGGTGAAGGAGACCCTGGGAGACGACTGGCTCACGCCGGGCCTGTTCCGGTTCGGGGCCAGCACCCTGGTCAATGACGTGCTCATGCAGATTGTGAAGCTGTCCGACGGCCGCTACCAGGGTCCGGACTACTTCTCCCTGCCCTGACGTCGTGCGGGCCTGAGGTCCGCTTGCCGTCTCCAGAGGGGCAGGGGGGCACCGCAAGGAGGCGGTCACTCGGGAGGACCGGGAGTTGCAAGCGGGCCGGAGGCCCGCGCGCCCGTCAGCCCTGGAGCAGAACCTCGGCGATCTGGACGGCGTTGAGTGCGGCGCCCTTGAGGAGTTGGTCGCCGGCCACCCAGAAGCAGAGGCCATTGTCGAGGGCACAATCCTTGCGCAGGCGGCCGACCTGGCAGTTGTCCTTGCCGGCGGCGTTGAGGGGCAGGGGGTATTCCTTGTTCTCGGGATTGTCGATCACATCCAGGCCGGGGGCCTTGGCAAGGATCGCGCGGGCGGCTTCAACCGTGACCGGGCGCTCGAACTCGGCGCTGACCGCCACGGAGTGGGCGCGGTAGACGGGGACCCGGACGCAGGTGACGCTCGCGCGGAAGGCGGGGTGATGCATGATCTTCCGGCCCTCATTCTCCATTTTCATCTCCTCCTTGGTGTAGCCGGAGGGGAGGAACGAATCGACATGGGGCAGGACGTTGAAGGCGATCTGGTGGGGATAGACCTCGCGGGTGACGGCCTCGCCGCGGACGACCTGGCCGACCTGGCGCTCGAGTTCCTCGATGGCCTTGGCGCCGGTGCCGCTGACGGCCTGGTAGCTGGAGGCGAAGATGCGCTTCACGCCGAAGGCCTGGTGGAGAGGGTAGAGCGCCATCAGGGTGATGGCGGTGGTGCAGTTCGGGTTGGCGATGATGCCCCGGTGCTTCCGGGCGTCCTCGGCGTTGATCTCGGGGACCACGAGCGGGACGGTGTCGTCCATGCGGAAGGCGCTGGAGTTGTCGATGACGACGCAGCCGGCCTGGGCGGCGAGGGGGGCGAACTCCTTGGAGATGGCGCCCCCGGCGCTGAAGAGCGCGATGTCGATGCCGGCGAAGCTGGCCGGCGTGAGCGCCTGCACGGGGACGGCCTTGCCCAGGAACGGGAGCGTCCTGCCGGCGGACCGGGCGGACGCCAGCAGGGTCAGTTTCCCGATCGGAAAACGCCGGCGCTCGAGGGTCTGGATCATTTCCACGCCGACGGCGCCCGTGGCACCGACGATGGCAACGTGAGGGTTCTGCTTCATACGCGCAAAAGGCGTGGACTTTGGGCGGGATGGCGGCGGGTGTCAACCAGGGGGCGCCGGACGGTGACCGGAAGCCCTTCCGGTGCGGGGAGTCAGGGCTGGGTTGGGTTTACGGAGTTCCGGGGGCGTTGGCCACGCGCAGCATGACCTCGTTGCGGCGGAGGAAGCCGGGGATCCAGGGGGGATCGAAGTAGGCGCGGATGGGGCTGCCGGACTCGGCGAGCTTTTGCTCCTGCATCCACGCGCGGAGCTCGGCGAGATTTCCGCCCTTCCGCTCCGCGCCGCGTCCGCCGCTGTAGCGCAGGACGGCGAAACGGCCGCCTTCGATCTGGCGGACCTGGACGCGGTCGTTGGCCGGGGCGGGCACGTCATTCGCCATCATCTTGGCGGGCATGACGAAGGCCATGGTGCTGTTGGTGCCGGATCCGGTCATGAAGACCGGGGTGGTCATGGGAATCTTCTGGCGGTGGGCGTTGCGTCCGCTGATGAACTGGAAGAGGCGATTGAAACTCCCGTCCGAACCATCGGCCGCGGGGCTGGAGGGTGTTTCGACGACGGTGAGGGTGGGGTAATCGCGCACCTGAAAGCGGCCCTCGCTGCGCACAACCTTGTAGGCGGCGGATTCGTAGCCGGCGCGGGTGGCCTGGCAGCCGATGGTGAGGACAGCCAGCAGGCAGGCCACCAGCGCAATGACAAAGACGTAAGGCATCTTGGGCATTGGCAAGCGTAGTTTGGGGGTGGGGAGTTGGCCAGTCCGGAGGGTGGATTCCACACCGCCTGCACCGGAGGCCCCTGCGAAGCAGAGGCGGGCATGGAGTGCGGAGGGCGGTCCGCTCACGGGCCAAGGGGCCGAATTTCCCCGGTGACCTCGGTGACGACAGCGTAACCCTCGAGGCGATGGGGAATGCGGGCCAGGGCCTTGGGATCCGGGCGGGCGAGCATGACCTTGAGGCAGGGCGTGCGGCCGTCCGGCAGCAGGCCGATGTAAACGCCGACGACGCCCGGGAGGGCCATGAACTCCTGGTCATGGTCCTGGAGGACGAGGTTGATGTCGCGGGAGGGGGGGGCGCCAGAGCCGGGCGGGGGTGGATCCGTGGGTGGGGTCATACAACCGGCCAGGGTGAGCAGGGCGACGGCGACCAGGCCGGTGGCCCTGCAAAAGCGAAACATCCGCCCGCGCAAGCGCGGGCGGATGCCGCATGGAGGAGCAACCAACTCAGTCAGGGCAGGAAGGTGGTTGGGGTGGTGCTAGTTGCCGACCATGGTGGCGGTGCCACCGAGTTTGCCGGAGAGGAACGTGAGCACTTGATTGATGGGATTGGCGATGGCGCTGGTGCTGCTGCCCGCGTAGAGCAGGCCGACGGCGCGGGGATTGGTGGCGCGGTTCTCGACCATGAGCGAGCCGGAGTCACCGCCCTTGAGGAACTTGCTGCCGGAATTGCTGATGACGATTTGGCCGGTGAAGGTCTTGGTGAACGCGGTGCCGCCTCCGCATTCGCGGGAGTAGGAGACGCTGATGGTGGCGTTGAGGCCGGAGATGCTGCTGGAGGTGAGGCCGGTGGTGCGGCCGCTCTTCTTGACGCCGAGCCTGAGGGATGGGCTAAGGGTGGTGCTGGAGAGGACGCCGATGCCGAGGATACTGCCGGAGGGGTCCACGGCGCCCGGGACGACCTGGGCGACGGCGACGTCAACGTTGTTGTTGGGGAGGGCGGCAACGGGAACCATGGTGCCCACGAGGTGGGCGTTGGCGGCGTTGCAGCCGAGGTCAATGAGGGCGGGATGGATGACGGGGTCGCCGGCGGAGACCACGCGGCCATTGCCACCGCTGACGATGTCGCCCTCGAGCACGTGGAAGTTGCTCATGATGTATTGGGTGCCATTGACCGTGATCAGGGAGCCGAGGGTGCCGCCGCAGCAGTAACCATTGGCCGAGTCATAGCGCCAGCTGCCGGAGGTGCCCAGTTTGATGGGGAGGGCCTGCTTGGCGGTGTTGCCGGCAAAGGCGCGGAAGGCGTCGGTGAGGTGGACCTTGAGCGCCACGCCACGGACCTGCGGGGGCAGGCTGCGCACGAGGTCGGCGCGGGAGGGGGAATCCTGGTCGACGAACACGACGAGGGCCACGTCATCCTTGTCACCGGCGCCGATGGCGGTGCCGAGCACCCCGGGGAGCTTCATGAGGTCGCCCGTGACAGCCGCCTGGGCGGCGAGTGCGGGTTGGACCTTCGGGTGGTTCAGCCCCAGGCCGGCTTCCTGGGCGCGGACGGCAGCCTGCACGCTCAGCAGGGAAGCCAAGGCGAGGGCGAGGTGTTTCATTTTTGCGAACTGGCGGCGGATGGGGAGTATCATTTGCAGTGTGTTCAGAGTTTGTGTGGCTTGTCCGACCGGCCCGGGCTGAAGCGTCGCCGATAGCGAGGTCGGGTGGCTTGCCGGGTGGTCATCCAAACGTAAAATATCTAGAGCAGGCCTGATGCCATGTCAATTTTGAGAACCCGGTTTTGGGATTACTGGCGTGGAGCGGAAGTCTGGGAGTGGGTGGAACGGCGAGGGTGCCGGCGGAAGAAGTCCCAAATCAGGTCATTGGCGGCGATGTTGGTCGTGCTGGGGCCGATGAATTCGACCATGGGTGTGACCCCCGGCCATGTGTGACCGCCGCCTTGGATGGTGACCAGGACGACCTCGGCACCGTAACGGCCGTGGCCGTGGGTGCGGCGGGTGACGGGCATGGGGTCGTCCGGTTGGGTGAGCGTTTCGGAGACGGCCTGTGGGCGGCACCCATTGACCTGGACCCAGGTGCGGACCGAGTCCTCGACCCCCTGCAGGCGCAGGCCCGCGGCCCAACCCCTGGCCTCATAGGGGACGAAGCGGTCCGCCGTCCCGTGGATGTGGAGGACGGGGACAGGGCGGGTGGGTTGGGGCGGGCCGTCACCGGCCCGGCGGGCGATGGTGCCGGCGACGGGGGCGATGGCGGCGATGCGGTCGGACAACTCGGCGGCCAACCGGTAGCTCATCATGCCCCCGTTGCTCATGCCGCAGGCGTAGACCCGGTTGCTGTCGAGGGGGAGCACGGTGGCAAGGTCGTCGAGCAGGCGGCGGATGAACCCGACATCATCCACGCGCCGGCGGGAATCGCCGGCGGCCTCCATGAAGCCGCCCGCATTCCAGGCCAGGAACGGACCGGTGCCCGTCCCATTCGGATACACGACGACGAATCCCCCGCGTTCGGCGGTCGCGCTGAGACCGCAGAACGATTCCATGAGGCGGGCGTTCATGGCGGCGCCGTGCAGGGCCAGGACCACGGCGACCGCCTTGCCCTTGGGCACGGTGCGGGGGACATGCACCAAGTAGGAACGCGTCAGGGCATCGGACTCCAGTTGGCGCAGGTGGCTGCCGGGCGGGAGGCCGGGCGGCGGCGCCATGGGGCTCAGGGCAGGCGGTGCTGCCGGAGGAACGTCACGATGAGTTCCGGGGCGGCCTTGGGAAACTCGTGGCCGCCGGGATGGATGTAGGTCACGACCGGGGCGCCGCCGCTGCCGGGCTTGGGTGCGTAGAGGGTGGCGTTGGTGGCGGCCGGCCATGGGATTCCCTCGCCGCAATGATTGATGCGGCGCAGGCTGGTGATCATGGACTCCTGCCAGGCGAACTTTACCAGGGCATCCTGGCGTCCGGCCACGTGGAGGACCGGCTTGGGCGGGAGGGTGGTGACGCTGCGGAGGGCGGCGGAGGCGGAGGGGGCGACGGCCGCGAGGTGTTCCCCTCGCTCCGCCCACAGCAGGTAGGTGAACCCTCCGCCATTGGAATGGCCGGTGGCGTAGAGGCGGCGGGCGTCGCCCCGCCACTCGCGCCGCACCGTGTCCCGCATGCGATCGAAGAACTGCAGATCCCGGTCCCCCTGCTCACCCCGCGCATGCTGCCAGCCTGGTTTGCGTCCCTCGGGGTCCGTGAGGCGCCCGGGGGTGTTCAACCCCTGCGGGTAGACCACGATGGCCTCCGGCCATAACCGGTGAAAGCCGAAGCTGCGCGCCGCGCCCTGCATGCTGCCGCCATGGCCGTGGAAGGCGAACACGACCGGGAACCGGTTGGTGTCGCCGGGTGCGCTCACGCCCGGGGGGAGATGGACGAGAGCCACCCGCGAGGTGCCACCGACGGTCCACTCCTGGCGCACCAGCGACTCGGCGCCCGGGGCGCGGTGGACCAGGGCGGCCAGCGCCAGGCAAAGGCCGAGACCACGCAGGAGAAGGAAGTTGAGGGTCATAAGGCGAGTTGGGGGCCAGGGTCGGCGGGCAGGTGGTTCAACAAACTCGTTGCCGGGGAGAGGGTTCTTCACCTAACTTCACTGCCTGCTGTTTGCGCGCGTAGCTCAATTGGATAGAGCGCCGGCCTCCGGAGCCGTAGGTTGTGGGTTCAACTCCCGCCGCGCGCACCACCCCTCCCCATCCTTGCCGCCGGTGATCCCGGCCGGGCTGTGCCCACCGGATACGATCTGGGCGTGAGCGTCGCCAGCGACCTCAGGGAACCTTCTGCGGCGGCTTGTTGGTCTGGCCGCCTTCGACCTGTTTTTTCAGATCCTTGGCCTTCTGCTTGACCTTTTCGGCCTGGGCTTGGGCGAGGGGGGCCGCGGCCAGCAGGGTGGCACACGCCAGGATGACGGGGAGGAGGGGGAAACGTTTCATGGGAGGAACGGGGTTGTGGATTGCGGGACGGATGGATTCATACCAGTCGTGCCGCGCGCGGACAAGACTGCAGTGCTTTCCCTGCCGGAGCGCCGGGGGACTCACGCGCCGTGGAGTTGAACGGCAAAGCGCCAGCGTGGGTGGTCCCAGTAGGCGGCATCCCCGCGGTCGAGGCGCAGGGGGGAAAACGTCCGCACGGAGAGCGTCCGGCCGTCGGGTTCGAAGGTGAGCAGGCGCAGCCAGCCGTCGCCGCCGTTTCCGCGGTGATCGGATCCGCCCCCGAGGCCCTGGGCGTTGAAGAGCATCTGGTGGACGGTGCGGCCGGCATCAGAGCGGTCGGCGCGGTAGCCCACGTGCGCCGCCATTTCGTGGCCGTTGAGGACCAGTTCCACCTGGGGGGCGCCGCGGACGAGGGCCTGCCACAGGTCCTCGCCGTCATGGGTGTCGCCCGCCTTGCCTGTGGCGTAGGTGTGCGGGTTGCCGGGGCGCTTGCGGTTGCCATCCTGGCCGTCGCGCAGGTTCTCCGGGGTCACGAAGTCATGGACGAGCAGGAGGCCGGTGTGACTGCGGTAGGCCTCGCGGCGGACGAGTCGGGCGGCCCACTCGACGATGTCGCGGCGCGGGCCCCATTCGAGGGAGAGGATCAGGACTTTGCGACCGTCGGGGGCCTTGAACTCGTAGGCGGCGTTCTCGAGCGTTCGCTGGCCGGCGGCGTTGGGGGCCGCCTCGATGCGCAGGGCGGCTGCACCCGGGTTGTAGTTGGCCGGGAAGTAATCATTGAACTGCGTGGCGCGCGTCTCGGCGTTGCGCTCGCCGTAGTCGTGGTTGCCCGTCGTATGAATGACGGGCAGTTCGTTGGCCAGCGGGAGCAGGGCGCGGCGGGCGGAGGCCCATTGCGACTCGGAGTTCTGGTCGCCGAAGCCGCGTCCGCCGCCGGTGGCGATGTTATTCTGCTCGACGAGATCCCCCTCATGAAGCGCGAGGCGAATGTTCCAGGCCTTGCGATGGTCGCGCACCCAGCGGGTGATGCGATCGAAATGGGCCTGGTTCTTGGCGTATTTGGCGTAGTTCTGGGTGTCGGGGAAAACGACCATGGTCCAACCCGCTCCGGGTCCGCGCGCGGGATCCACGAGGGCGGGCGGGGCCGGGGCGGCGAACTCCTCCGCGGCGCGGAGCGTGTTGAGGAAGGGCACGGCGGCCAGGCCGTGCAGGAAGCGGCGTCGGTTCAGGTGGAGCGGGCGCGGTTTCATTTTGGGAACGGACCGGCTCAGCGGCCGGGGCCGGATTGTTTTTGCCGGAGCAGGCCCTCGGGCGGTCCTTGGAAGCGGCGGCGCTCGTGGCCGAACCAGACGAGGGCGGCGAGGGCGAGGGTGCCGAGGACGATCCCGAGGGCCTTGTCGTTGGGGGGTTGGATCCCGACGTAGATGATGAGGCCGCAGCCGACCACGCAGAGGAGGGCGGCGGGGCGGAACCAGGGGCCGATGGTCCAGGACCCCATGCGGGTCCAGGTGGAGCCGAAGGCGGCGAAGCCGAGGGCGACGGGGATCACGTAGGAGACATAGAGGAAGATGACGCAGACCACCGTGATGGTGGAATAGACCGGGGTGTAGAGGGTGAAGAGCGTGCTGAGGAGGCCGGCGACCCAGATGGCGGCGACGGGAGTGCGGAAGCGGGGGTGGACCTGTTTGAGTTGGCCGGAGAAGGGCAGGCCGCCATCGCGGGCGAAGGCATAGAACATGCGGGAGGACGAGGTGAGGGTGGCGAGGCCGCAGAGGTATTGGGCGAGGGCGATGCCGAGGAGGAGGCCGGTTTTGAGCCACGGGGGCACCACGGCGTCCATGAGCCAGAAGAAGACATTGCCTCCCTGGGCGGCGCCCTGGTCGACGCTGGGCAGGGCGAGGACGATGGCGATGAGCATGAGCCAGCCGAAGAGGCCGGACCAGAGGACGGCGCGGACCATGCTGCGGGGGACGTTGCGGGTGGCGTCATGGGTTTCCTCGGCGGTGTGGGCGGAGGCGTCGAAGCCGGTGATGGTGTAGGCGGGCAGGAGAAGGCCGAGCAGGAAGAGGTAGGGGATGTTTTCCGTGCGGGGCCAGACGCCGCCCCCGGTGGGGCCGCTGTAATTGGCGAAGGTCCAGAGCCGGGACCAGTCGAGGTGCCGGGCGCAGAAAAACAGGGTGAGCGTGAGGAGGATGGAGATGGTGAAGATGAGGTAGCCGCTCAGGTCGGTGAGGCGGGAGGTGAGTTTGATGCCGCGATGGTTGAGGAGGGCCTGGGATCCGGTGATGAGGGCGACGCAGGCGGCCTGGAGGGCGAGGCTGGCGGTGGGGCTGAGCGAGTCGGTCTTCAGGCCGATCAAGGATCCCAGCGATCCGAGGATGAAGGTGTAGGTGCCGACGTTGATGGCGGAGAGGACGGTGACGAGGCCGAGGAGGTTGAACCAGGCAGTGATCCAGCCCCAGCCCTTGCCCCCGAGGATGGCGGCCCAGTGGTAGAGGCCGCCGGCGGTGGGGAAGGCGGAGGCGACCTGGCCCATGGCGAGGGCGACGACGAGGGAGAAGAGGCAGGAGAGGGGCCAGCCGATTCCGATGGCGGCGCCGCCGACGCTGGAGATGCCGAGTTGGAGGGAGGTGATGCCGCCGGCGAGGATGCAGATGATGGAAAACGAGATGGCGAAATTGGAGAAGCCACTGAGGCTGCGGAGGAGTTCCTGGGCGTAGCCGAGGCGCTGCAATGTGCGGACGTCCTCGCTGCGGGGGTCTTGGCTGGCGGAGTCCGGACGGGGGTGCGAATCAGGCATGCAGGCGGGGGGTTGGGGATTGGCGGAGGCGGCCGATGCGGGGTGAGCGGATTGATTTGGTGGGCGATGAAGGATTCGAACCTCCGACCCACTCCGTGTAAGGGAGCTGCGCTACCGCTGCGCTAATCGCCCGGAGTTGGGGGCACCCTAGGGGTGGGGGCGGGCGCTGGCAATGCGGAAGCGGCCGAAGATGCCGCGGGCGGGGAGGGTGGAGCGGGGCGCGCACCCTGGCGGGCAGGTATTTGGCGCGGTGGGATGGCGCAGCTTTCGCTGGATTTCGCCGGACGCCTTGGCATCCTTGGGCCGTGAAATTCATTCTGACGACCCACAACGTGACGCTGACCAAGGCCATTGAGGACCACATCCTCGTGCGCATTGACAAGCTGGAGCATTTTGACCGCTGGGCGGTGGACGCCCGGGTGACCCTGGAGCATGACAACACCAAGGCGCCGGAGCGGCAGTTCAAGGTTTCGCTGCGTTTGAGCGTGCGCGGGCCGGACTTGTATGCGGAGGACCATGATGGGGATCTCTATGCCGCGGTCGACAAGGTGGCCAAGAAGATTGAGCAGCAGATCCGGAAGCGGCACAACAAGGACAAGGCGCGCAAGCACTCGGTGGCCTCGCGCCTGAAGCGGCGCCGCCAGGAAGCCGAGCTGTAATTGTTTCCCCGGCGGGCCGGAATCCCCTGCGGGTTTGAGGATCGCATGCCTTTGCCCGATCCGTCCCACCCTCTTCGTGTCGTCGGCCCGGCCGATACCTCCCCATGATCCTGCGTGCGCGCCTGGTGGTGCCCGTTGGGGGTGCCCCCATTGAAAACGGGGCGGTGGTCCTTGCGGCGGGGCGGATTGAGTGGGTGGGTCCGTTTGGGGAACTCCCGCCCGGCCGGGGCGGCGAGGCGTTGGATATGGGGGATTGCGCGCTGCTGCCGGGCCTGGTTAACGCCCATTGCCATCTGGACTACACGGGGATGGCGGGGCAATTCGAGCCCCCGCGGCGTTTCTCGGACTGGTTGAAATCCATCGTGGCGCTGAAGGGGAGTTGGTCGGTGGCGGAGTTTGCCGCGTCGTGGGAGGCGGGGGCGGCCATGCTGCTCCGCACCGGAACGACGACGGTGGCGGACGTGGAGGCGGTGCCCGAGTTGCTGCCGGCGCGGTGGGGTCGGACGCCGCTGAGGGTGTTTTCCTTTCGCGAGCTCATCTCCATCAGGAGCCAGGGCCTGGAACCGGAACTGGTGGCCGAGGCGGAGCGGCAATGCCTTGGCTGGGGCGGTGCTCCCGGCCAGGCGGGCCTGTCGCCCCATGCCCCCTACACGACCAATGCCCGCCTGCTGGACGAGGCGGCGCAGGCGGCGCACCGGCATCAGTGGCGCCTGGTGACGCACGTGGCGGAGAGCGAGGAGGAATCCGAGATGTACCTCTACCGGCAGGGCGGGCTCTATGAGTGGCTGAAGGGCCAGCGCGACATGTCGGACTGCGGGTTGGGCACGCCGGTGGAGTACCTGGACCGGTGCGGCTACCTCGACCGGAACGTCCTGGCCGTGCACGCGAACTACCTGGGCCAGCGCGATGCGGCCCTGCTGGCCGGCAGCGGGGCCAGCGTGGTGCACTGTCCGCGCAGCCACCAGTTCTTCCGCCACCTCCGTTTCCCGCTCGACGACCTGGCGTCCGCGGGGGTGAACCTCTGCCTGGGGACCGACAGCCTGGCCAGCGTGCGGCGGGCGGGCGGTGCCATGCCCGAGCTGGACCTCTTTGCCGAGATGCAGACCCTGGCGCAGGCGCGGCCCGATCTGCGGCCGGCGGATATCCTGGCCATGGCGACGCGGCACGGGGCCCGGGCCCTGGGCCTGGAGGGTGAGTTGGGCGAGATCAGCCCGGGTGCCCGGGCGGACCTCATTGCCGTGCCCCTGCCGGCGGCCGGCGATCCGCTGGAGGCGATGGTTTATCGCAGCGGCCCGGTGACGGCCTCGATGATTGGGGGCGAGTGGGCGGTGCCTCCGCCGCGCTGAGCGGAATCCCGCGTGGGGCGCGGTGCGGCGCCGCGCCGTCCGCCGGGCAGTCCTGGAGCCCGCCCGTTGACATTCCCCGCGGCTTCCGATAGCAACCCACCATGCGTCATCTTACTGCCTTCGTCTCCTTGTTGCTTGCCCTCACTTCCATGGCCTCCGCGGCGCCGGCTGCGGCGACGTTCAAGGTGGGTGAGTTCACCTTCCAGACGCCGGCCGGCTGGGAATCCGTGAAGGACATCTCGCCCATGCGCAAGGCGCAGCTCAAGGTGCCCGGGGACGGCAAGGGGGGCGGGGAAGTGGTGTTTTTCCATTTCGGGCCCGGGGGGGGCGGCGGCACGCAGGCCAACATTGAGCGGTGGCTGGGGCAGTTTGAGGAGACCCGTGACAAGCTGAACGCCAAGACCGAGGAGACCAAGGTCAAGGGGCGCAAGGTGACCTACGTGCAGGCGGAAGGCACCTACCTGAGCGGCATGCCCGGCGGGCCCAAGACGCCGCAGCCTGGCACGATGCTGATGGGCGCGATCATGGAGAGCGAGGAAGGCAGCGTGTTCATCCGCTTCACCGGGCCGGCCGCCCTTGGCCGCGCCTCCCTGGCGCCGTTTCGCAAGATGGTGGAGGGCGCGGCCCCGGCCGCCCGCTAAGCCCGGTTCCTCCCATGGCCCATCCCCTGGCCGGGCAACCGGCGCCGCCGGACCTGCTCGTGGACCTCGCGCGGCTGGAGCGCGGGTATTATGAAGGCCGGCCCGACGCGGCCGACCCCAACCAGCGGGTGGCGTTTGGCACCAGCGGTCACCGGGGCACCCCGCTGGACGGCACCTTCACGGAGGCGCACATCGCGGCGATCACGCAGGCGGTGTGTGATTACCGGCGCGGACAGGGGCATGGTCCCCTCTACCTGGGCAAGGACACGCACGCCGTCTCGGGCCCGGCCCAGCGAACGGCCTTGGAAGTGCTGGCCGCCAACGGGGTGGAGACGTTCATCCAGGACCAGGACGGGCCGACCCCGACGCCGGCGGTTTCCCTGGCCATCCTGCTGCATAACCGCGGGCGCACCGCGGGCCTGGCCGACGGGTTGATCCTGACGCCGTCGCACAATCCGCCCCAGGACGGCGGCATGAAGTACAACCCGCCCAACGGCGGGCCGGCCGATGCGGACGCGACGGCCTGGATTGAGCGGCGGGCGAACGAGTTGCTGGCGGCGGGCAACCGGGACGTGAGGCGGGTGCCGCTGGCGCGCGCGCGGGCGGCGGCCAAGCCGCACGACTATGCCGCGGCGTATGTGCGGGAGCTGGGGACGGTGCTGGACCTGGGAGTGGTTCGGGACGCCCGGTTGCGCATCGGGGTGGACCCGTTGGGAGGGGCTTCATTGCCCTACTGGGGCCGGTTGGCCGAGGCTTATGGGTTGGATCTGACGGTGATCAACGACCGATTGGACCCGCAGTTTGGCTTCATGCGGGTGGATCACGACGGCAAGATCCGGATGGACTGTTCCAGCCCGCATGCCATGGCGGGGCTGACGCCTTACCGGGATCGCTTCGACATTGCCTTTGGCAGCGATCCGGATGCGGACCGGCACGGCATTGTGACGCCGAGCGCGGGTTTGCTGAACCCGAACCATTACCTGGCGGCCGCCATCCGCTACCTGCTTGGGCACCGGCCCGACTGGCCGAAGGCGGCGGTGGTGGGCAAGACGGTGGTCAGCAGCGGGCTGCTTGACCGGGTGGTGGCTTCGCTGGGGCGTCGCCTGCTGGAGGTGCCGGTGGGATTCAAGTTCTTCGCGGCCGGCTTGTTCGACGGGTCGTGCTGCTTTGGCGGCGAGGAGAGCGCCGGGGCCAGCTTCCTGCGCCGGGACGGGACGGTCTGGACCACGGACAAGGATGGTCTGCTGCTCTGCCTCCTGTCGGCGGAGATGACCGCCCGCACGGGCCGGGATCCCGGGCGGCACTACGCCGAGATTACGGCCGAGCTGGGCACGCCGCATTACACCCGCCTGGATGCGCCGGCCACCCCGCAGCAGAAGGCCCTCCTCAAGAAACTGTCGCCGGAATCCGTCACCGCCTCCAGCCTGGCGGGCGATCCAATTCTGGCGCGGCTGACCCAGGCGCCCGGCAACGGGGCATCCATCGGGGGACTCAAGGTGGTCACGGAGGCCGGGTGGTTCGCCGCCCGCCCGTCCGGCACCGAGAACGTCTACAAGCTCTACGCGGAAAGTTTCCGCAGTGCGGAACACCTGGCCGAACTGGTGCAGGAGGCCAGGTCGATGGTGGCCCGCGCGCTGGCGGGATCGTAGCGGCCGGAGGGTCGCGCACCCCTCATGAAAGCCCGCCCGCTTCTCCCCCTGCGCCGGTTGGCGGTCCTGCTGCTGCTGGCCGCGGGTCTGCCCGCGGCGCAAGGCGCCCCGCGGGCGCGGGATTTCCTCCGTAAACCCGATGCCTGGTATGACGGTCCCGAGGCGGGGAAGGTGGCCGCCAGCATCCTCTCCTGGCAGACGGCGGGGGGCGGGTGGCCCAAGAACGTGAGCACCACGGAACGGCCGCGGCCCGGGAAGGAGCGCGGGACGGGGCAGGGGACCTTTGACAACGGGGCGACCACCGATGAACTGCGGTTCCTGGCCCGTTACGTGCAGGCCACCGGGGAGACGGAAGCGCGGCGCGCCTTTGAGCGCGGCTACGATTACATCCTGGCCGCCCAGTATCCCAGCGGCGGCTGGCCGCAGTTTCACCCACCCGGATCCAGCTACCACCGGCACATCACCTTCAACGACGACGCGATGGTCCGGTTGCTGGAGTTTCTGCGCGACAGCCAAACCCAGCCGGCCTTCGGTTTCCTGGACACGGGCCGGGTGGCCCGGGCCCGGCAGGCCTTCGACCGCGGGGTGCGCTGCATCCTGCAATGCCAGGTGCGGGTGGACGGGCGCCTGACGGTGTGGTGCGCCCAGCATGATGCCGTGGATTACTCGCCGCAGGCGGCCCGCAAGTTCGAGTTGAAATCACTGAGCGGGGCGGAGTCGGTCGGCATCGTCCGGCTCCTGATGAGCCTGGAACAGCCGTCGCCGGAGGTCGTGGCGGCGGTGGAGGCCGCGGTGGCGTGGTTTGAGGCGGCGCCGCTGCGCGGGTTCCGGGTCGTGGAGGTGCGCGAGGCGTCCAGTCCGGGCGGGAGGGATCGTCGGGTGGTGGCGGATGCCGGGGCGCCCCCCCTCTGGGCCCGGTTTCATGAAATTGGGACCAACCGCCCCTTGTTCTGCGACCGTGACGGGGTGCCGCGCTATGCGCTGGACGAGATTGGGCATGAACGCCGCAACGGGTATGCGTGGCTGGGCTACTGGCCGGCGGGGCTCCTTGCCAAAGACTACCCGGCGTGGCGGAAGCGGCTGGGGCGATGACCAGCCGCCGGGCGGCGGAAAGGCCGGACCCCTACTTCGCTGCGCCGGCGGAGGCGGGCTTGGCCTTGGGGGACTCGTAGCGATCAAAGACGTCGCCCTGGCCCAGCACACGGGGATCTTCCTGGCGGCGCAACTCGGCGAAGAGCTTCTCGCGCAGTACCGACATGCGGCCGGCCCAGGCCGGGTCTCCGGCGAGGTTCCGGATGCAGTCGGGGTCCTGTGCCAGGTCGAACAACTCGGCCGGCGGCCGCTTGCCAAAGGAGAGCTGCCAGAAGGCGTTCGTCTCACCCGCGGCGTTGACCAGGGACTTGGTCGGGCTGGCGTCGGTGTCGAGCAGGCCGAGGCGGGGATCGCCGCAGGGCCAGCGGTCGGGGGCGAAGTTGTGGATGTAGTAGAGGTTGCCCTCGCGGATGGCGCGCACGGGGTAGCCGAGGCCGGATGGCGTGCCGGGGCGCGCCTGCACGTCGTTGCGCTCGCGGCCCAGGATGACAAAGCGGCGGGAGGGGTCGGGTTCGCCGCGGAACAGGCCGGCGAGGCTGCGGCCCGTCATCGGGGCCATGCCCGCCTTGACGCCGTCCACACCCAACAACTCGAGGAAGGTCGGCGCCAGATCGATGAAGCTGACGAACTCCGTCACCCGGCGACCCGGCCGCGCAAGGCCGGCCGGCCAGCAGGCCACGAGGGGTTCGCGGTTGGAGATGTCGTAATTGTGCCCCTTGGCGCGGGGGAACGGCATGCCGTTGTCCGAGGTCACGATGACCAGGGTGTTGGCCGCCTCCCCGCTCTCCTCCAGCGTCTTCAGCAGCGCGCCCACCTGCGCATCCAGCGCCTCGATCTCGGTGGCGTAGTCGAGCAGGTCGCGCCGCACGGCCTCGTCGTCCGGCCACATGCGCGGCACGCGTTCGATGTCCGCGGGCTTCTTGCCTGCGGCCAGGCCGGAATCCCGCCGGTAACTGCGGTGCGGATGGCGGCTGCCAAACCAATAGAAGAACGGCACCCCGGCCGGGCGGTTCTTCAGGAAGGTGGCGAAGTCCTTGCCGTGGGCGTCGTCGCGGAACCCAAACGTGCGCGGCTTGCCCCCGGCGGTCAGGGCCGACCCGGGTCCCCAAATCTTGCCGTGCCCGCCGACCCGGATGCCGGCCGCCCGCAGGGCCTCGCTGAAGGCCATGAACTTGACGGGGAACTGGGACTGATGATTGGCGGCCTCCTCGAGTTGCCACGGGTTGCGGCCTGTCAGGATGGCTGAGCGCGACGGGGCGCACTTGGCCGTGGGCGTGTAGGCGTTGTCGAAGACCACGCCCTGGCGGGCGAGCCGATCGATGTTTGGGGTCCGCACCCAGGAACACCCGTAGGCCTGGCCGAAATGGGGCGAGGCATCATCGGCGATGATGAAGAGGACGTTGGGCCGGCGCGGGGGTTCGGGGGCGGCCATGACCACGGCGGGCCCAACCAGCGCCAACAGCACGGACCATGGGCGGAGCAGACGGAGCATGGGGAGGGGGGCTGGTGCCGGGCGGATTCAGGGCGTCCCGCGGGCGATCCATCCGCCGCCCAGGACCAGGTCATCCTGGTAGAGCACGCAGGCCTGGCCGGGGGTGACCGCGCGCTGGGGGCTGTGCATGCGCACGGCGGCGGTGCCGTGGGGGCCCGGGGTGACAGTGGCGGCCGCCCCCGGGTGGTTATAGCGGATTTTGGCGGTGGCCTCGAAGGGGCCGGGCGGATGGTCCCACGGGATCCAGTTGCAGCGCTCGAGGGTGAACTCGGCGCGCTCGAGCAGGGAATCCTCCCCCACCACCACGCGGTTGGTCGCGGGGTCCAGATCGATGACGTAGAGGGGATGCGGCGAGGAGATTCCGAGGCCCTTGCGCTGGCCGATGGTGAAAAACTCGATGCCGTCGTGGTGCCCGAGCACGCGGCCGCTGCGATCGACGACCTCCCCGCGATGCGGCGCCGCCAGGCCGGCCTCGCGGAGGAACTTCCCGTAGTCGCGATCCGGCACGAAGCAGATCTCCATGCTCTCCTCCTTCTCCGCCGTCTTCAGCCGGCAATCACGGGCCACGTCGCGGGTGTCGGACTTGGTCAGTTCGCCGAGGGGGAAGAGCGTGCGCGCGAGCTGTTCCTGGCGGAGGGAGAAGAGGAAGTAGCTCTGGTCCTTGCGGGGATCCCGGCCGCGGCGCAGGAGTTGGCGGCCGGAGGCGGGGTCGTGCTCCACCCGGGCGAAATGGCCGGTGGCGACCTTCTCCGCGCCGAGTTGGCGGGCGCGGCTGATCAGGGTGCCGAACTTCAGGTGTTCGTTGCACATCACGCACGGGTTGGGAGTGCGTCCGGCCTTGTACTCGGCGGCGAAATACTGGATGACCTGTTTTTGGAACTCGGCCGCCTCATCCACGAGGTAGTGGGGGATGTGCAACTGGTGGGACACGGCCCGGGCGTCGGTGACGGCTTGCGGACCGCAGCACTTGTCCTCGGCGCGGTTGACGCAGTCCTGGGGCCAGAGCTTGAGGGTGAGGCCGATGACGTCGTAGCCCTGCTGCACGAGCAGCGCCGCGGCGGCCGAGGAATCCACGCCGCCGCTCATGCCGACAACCACGCGGGCGCGGGCCGGGGGCTGGGCGGGGGCGGGGGAGCTCATGCGGGAACCAGGAGGGCCGGCGGCGGCGGGGTTACTTCCGGGCGTGCTGAAGGAACCAGTCGTAGAGTTCCTGGCCGCCGTAGGGTTCCGTCCACGAATCGTGTCCGGCCTCGGGGTAGACGGTGAGGTCGATCTGCTTGACGCCGGCGCGCTTGAGGGCGTTGACCATGCGTTCGGATTCGGCAAGGGGCACGACGGTGTCCTTGGCCCCGTGGAAGGCGCGGAAGGGGAGGCTCCGGAGGGCGGCGGCGTTGCGCCGGCTGGCCAGGAGGATGTCGATGGTGTTGCCGCCGCCGCAGATGGGAGCCACCGCGGCGAAGCGCTCGGGGTGCCGCAGGGCGAGGCTCCAGCTGCCGTAGCCGCCCATGCTGAGGCCGGTGAGGTAGACGCGCCGGGGGTCGACCTTGTGCTGGCCGACGACGTGGTCGAGCAGGGCAATCAGCGTGTCGTTGTCCCAGACCTCGTCGGCGGGGCATTGGGGGGAGACGACGATGAAGGGGAAATCGGGCCGGCTCTTGACGATCTTGGGCGGGCCGTGGGCGGCAACCTTTTGCAGCTGGGAACCGCGTTCGCCGGCCCCGTGGAGAAAGAGGATGAGGGGCCATTGCTTGGTCTCGCGCTTGGCGGGAGAATAGCCCTGGGGCAGGAAGAGCAGGTATTGGGAGGAGAGCTTGCGGGAGGCCGTGGCCTTGAACTGAAGGGATTGTTGCATGTCGGGAGCGGCGGGGCTGGCGGCGTCCGCCAAGGCGCCGGGCAGGAGCAGGGCTGGGGCGAGGGCGAGGAGGAGAAGGCGGCGACGCATGGGGCCATGATCCATGAATTCCGCGGGGCGGCAAGCGGGGGTTGCCGGGCGGGACTTTGCTTGCGGGGGGGCGGAAGGGGTCGGCATACTGCCGCCCATGCTTGACATCAAGATGTTCCGGGACCAGCCGGACCATGTCCGCGAGCGGTTGCGCAGCCGGGGGGGCGGGGACGAGGCGCGGGTGGCGGAGGTGGCGGCGCTCGACGAGGAGCGCCGCAAGGGATTGGCCGAGGTGGAGAAGCTGAAGGCCGAGCGAAACCGGGTTTCCAAGGAGATTGGGGCCCTGATGGGGCAGAAGAAGCTGGAGGAGGCCGAGGCGCGCAAGCGGGAGACCCGGGAGATTGGGGACCGCATTGCGGCGCTGGACGCGCAGGTGGCGGCGGCGGAGGCCAAGCGGGATGAGATTCTGTTGATGCTGCCGAACCTGCCCCACGCCCGGGTGGCGCCGGGGGCGACCGCCGCGGACAACCCCGTGGTGCGGACCTGGGGGGCCAGGCCGGAGTTTGCCTTCAAGGCGGCGGGGCACGTGGAATTGTGCGAGTCCCTCGGGCTGATTGATTTCGCGCGCGGCGCCAAGCTGAGCGGCAGCGGATTCCTGCTTTACACCGGGTGGGGCGCGCGCCTGGAGCGGGCCCTGATCCAGTTCCTGCTCGACCTGCACCTGACCGAGCACGGCTACACGGAGGTGTCGCCGCCGTTTATCATCGGGGAGCACTGCATGACCGGGGTGGGGCAGTTCCCGAAGTTCCGCGACCAGGCGTATGCCGTCCGGGAAGGCCTGGATGACGCGACCCTGGGCAAGCTGTACCTGCTGCCGACCGCGGAGGCGCCGGTGGCCAACATTCATCGCGAGGAGATCCTGCGCGAGGCGCAGTTGCCCATCCGTTATGTGGCCTACAGCCCGTGCTTCCGGGCCGAGGCGGGCGCGGCGGGAGTGGGGACGCGCGGGATGATTCGCGTGCACCAGTTCGACAAGGTCGAGTTGATCCAGATTGTGAAGCCCGAGGACGGGTATGCGGGTCTGGAGTCGATGGTGGGGCATGCGGAGAAGGTCCTCCAGTTGCTGGGCCTGCATTACAAGGTGATCCAGTTGTGCACGGGCGACATGGGCTTCGCCTCGGCCATGACCTATGACATCGAGGTGTGGGCGCCGGGGCAGGGGACGTATCTCGAGGTGTCGAGTTGCTCCAACTGCGAGGATTTCCAGGCCCGCCGCATGCAGTTGCGCTACAAGACGGAGGCCGGCGAAAACCGTCTGCCGCACATCCTGAACGGGAGCGGTACCGCGCTGGCCCGTTTGTTTGTGGCCCTGGTGGAGACGCACCAGCAGGCGGATGGCAGCATCCGGATTCCCGAACCCCTGCGGCCCTACCTGAAGGCGGATCGGATCGGTCGCTAGGCCAAGTGCCTGGGGAAGGGACGACGGCATGAGACTGCTGCTGGCGACCAGCGAACTGCACCCCTACTCCAAGAGTGGCGGGCTGGCGGACATGGTCGGGGCCCTGGCCAAGGCGCTGGGGCGGGCCGGGCACCGGGTGGGGGTGGTGACCCCGCTGCACCGGGGCATCCGGGGGCGGTTTGCCGGCCTGCGCGAAATGGATTACCGCCTGGCGGTGCCGGTGGGGGCGGAATGGATGGAGGGGCGGGTGTTCACACTGGAGCCCAGCCCCGGGGTCACCCTCTATTTCGTGGACCACCCGGAGTGTTTTGACCGGCCCGGCCTCTACAACGAGGCCCAGGTGGACTACCCGGACAACGCGCGCCGCTACATCTTCTTCAGCAAGTGCGTGGCGCACCTGGCCCGTTTCCTGACCTGGGCCCCGGAGGTGGTGCATGTCCATGACTGGCAGACCGGCCTCGTCCCGCTGCTCATCCGGCACCAGGCTGCCCATGAGGGCTGGCAAGCGGCGCCCCGGTCCTGCCTGACCATCCATAACCTGGCCTACCAGGGCAATTTCCCTCGGGCCGATTACGCCCTGACCAACCTGCCGCCCCAGTATTTCAACCCGGACGGCGCGGAGTTCCACGGGCAGTTGAGCTGCCTGAAGGCGGGCATTGCCTATGCGGACGTGCTCACCACGGTAAGCCCCCGGTATGCCCGGGAGATCACGACCCCCGAGTTTGGCTGCGGCCTGGACGGGGTGCTGCGCTCGCGGGCTGCCAGCCTGATAGGGATCCTGAACGGGGTGGACTATGAGGAGTGGAACACGGCTCAGAACCCGCAACTGCGGCATCCCTACTCGGTGCGCAGCCTGCGCGGCAAGGCGGAGACCAAGCAGGAACTGCAGGCGGAAATGAATCTGCCGCAGGAGGCCGGCATCCCGCTCTTTGCCAACATCACCCGGCTGACGGACCAGAAGGGGGTGGACCTGCAGTTGGGCGCCCTCGAGGAAATGCTGTCGGCGGACCTGCAGTTTGTGCTGCTGGGGAGCGGCGATCCGCGCTTCCAGGATGCCTACCGCGACCTGGCCCGGCGGCATCCGGGCAAGGTGGCGGTGCGGGTGGGGTTTGACCAAGGCCTCTCGCACCGCATCGAGGCGGGAGCCGACTTCTATATTATGCCATCCCGGTTCGAGCCTTGCGGCCTCAACCAGATGTATAGCCTGCGTTACGGGACGGTCCCCATTGTCCGGGCCACCGGGGGGCTGGATGACTCCGTCATCGACCCGGCCGAGGACGCGGGTCGGGCCAACGGAATCAAGTTCCGGGAGTTGAGCGTGCGGGCCCTCGCCAAGGCGCTGCGGAAGGCGCTGGTGCTTTATCAGTCACCAGCCCTGTTCGCCCGGTTCCGCCGCAATGGCATGAAGGCGGACTTTTCCTGGGAACAAACCTGCGCGCACTACCTCCCCGTCTACCAAGGCCGACCCACTGCCGCAACCAGCGCGGGGCAACCCAAGCCGAGGGCTTTCTGATGCGGGATTTGCCGCTTGACTCCCCCATGCCGCTTTCCTAATTTCACGAAGTTGTAAATCTTTGCTGGGTCACCAGCGCGAGTAAGTCGGAGATTCAATCTGCCGACTTTTTTGTTCCCCAAATGGGGAAGGCATTGATGTCAAAGTGGTTATGAATGCGGACTTTTTGGCGGTCCTGGACTTCTGGGAGCGGGAAAAGGGCATTAGCAAGAGTGTCCTGATTGCCGCCGTGGAAGAGTCTTTGGTCGCCGCCGCCAAGAAGGCGGTCGGCCCGGCCCGGGAAATTCGGTGTTCCATCGACCCCAAGTCGGGGGATATCAAGGCCTTCGCCAAGCTTATCGTGGCCGAGAAGGTTCTCTCGAAGAATGACCAGATCTCGGTGTTCGATGCCCGGCGGATCAAGGCGGATGCCGCCATCGGCGAGGAGATCGAAGTCGAGGTCACTCCCGCCAATTTCGGCCGCATTGCCTCCCAGTATGCCAAGCAGACCCTGATGCAAAGCATGCGCCGGGCGGAAAAGGCGATGATCTTTGACGAGTTCAAGGACAGGGTGGGCGACATTGTCAGCGGCACCGTGCGGCGGTTTGAGCGGTCGGATGTCTACGTGGATCTCGGCAAATACGAGGCCCTGCTGCCCAACCGCGAACGCGTGCCCACGGAGGAGTACCAGGTGGGCGAGCGCTTGCGGTGCTGGGTCAAGGCTGTCGAGGTCGGGCCCCACGGCCCCGAAATCATCCTGTCGCGCGCCGACCCCCAGTTCGTCATCAAACTGTTCCAGTTGGAAGTGTCCGAAATCGGGGACGGGACCATCGAGATCAAGGGCATCGCACGCGAGCCGGGTTTCCGCACGAAACTGGCCGTTTACACCCGGGACGAAAAAGTCGACCCGGTCGGCGCCTGCGTCGGCCTGCGCGGACAGCGCGTCAAAAACATCGTCCGCGAACTGAACAACGAAAAGGTCGACATCATCCGCTGGGACTCGAATGTCCGCAATTTCATCAACAACGCCCTCAGCCCGGCCAAGCTCAAGACCTTTGAAATCGACGAGGCACGCAAGCGCGTGAAGGTGCTGGTCAGCGATGACCAGCTTTCCCTGGCGATTGGCAAGCGCGGCCAAAATGCCCGTCTCACCTCCAAGCTCACCGGTTGGCAGGTGGATATTGAGCCTGAAGTGGTGGTCGGCAGCGGCTTTGACGAGAAGATCGCCCAGGCGGTGCAGACCCTCGCCGCCGTGCCCGGCATCAGCCAGGAACACGCCAGCGCGCTGGTCCACCATGGCATCCTGAACTTGGAATCCCTGCTGCAGGTGGAGGCCTCCGATCTGGCTGAGATGCCCGAAATTGGCGAGGCCGCGGCACCAGGCCTCCTCGAGGCGGCCAAGGCCGAGGCGGCGCGGCGTTCCATCAATCTCAACGACTCCCCAGCCTGAAGCTGGGCCGGATATGGCTCCGGGGCGGAAACCATGCGGGAAGCAGCGGCCATGAGCACACGCTGCCAACATCCCGGGAATTATTTGTATGCCCGTTCGGATCTACGACATCGCGAAGAAGCTCGGCATCGAGAGCAAGGAAGTCTTGGTCAAGGCCAAGGAGCTCGGTATTGCCGCCAAGGTCGCCTCGAGTTCGCTGGATAAAATCACCGCCGAGTTCCTTGAGAGCAATCTCAAGCCCGCGGCCCCTGCCGCCCCCGAACCCACCCCACCCCCTCCGGAGCCACCCGCGCCCGTCCTGGTAGCGGAGCCACCCCCGGCGCCCGTCGCGGAACCGGCCCCGGCTGCCGTCGACCTCCCGCCGCCGCCCGCCCCCGAGGCCAAGCCCCCACCGCCCCAGGAGGTCTCCACCCCTGCCGGGCCCATCGCCATCCTCACCCAGGCGCAGTCCCCGGTTCCCCCGCCCGCCGAGGTTCCCGCTCCCCCGCCAACTCCCCCGCCGCCGCCCGCGCCCATCGGTCCCCAGAAGGGGGATCTCGTGGGCCGTATCGCCCTTCCCGTGCGCCCGGCGGCCCGGCGCAATGAGCCTGCCCCGCCCCAGCGGGGCCCCCAGCGCGGCATGATGCCCGGCCGGGGCGGCGACACGCGGTTCAACCGCGGCGGACCGTCCTCCTACGGGGCCAGTCCCGCCAGGCCGGCTGCCCCGGCCAAGCCCACCGGGCCGGCCATCGTCCTCCCCGAGAATGCCAGGGTGCTCACCCTCAAGCCGCCCATTGTGGTCCGTGACCTGGCGGAGAAGCTCGGCAAGAAACCCTTCCAGCTGATCGCCGACCTCATGGAGTGGAAGGTGATGGCCAACGTCAACCAGGCCATCGATGAGCCCACCGCGCAGAAGATCTGCGCCAAATACGGGTTCAAGTTCGAGGCGGAGAAGCGGGAGCGAGGGGCCGGCATGGTCCACGCCCCCAAGAGGGCCGTGGAGGAGGATCTCGAGGATAAACCCGAGCAACTCAAGCCCCGCGCCCCGGTCGTCACCATCATGGGCCATGTCGACCATGGCAAGACCACCCTCCTCGACGTCATCCGCAAGGCCAATGTCGCGGCCGGCGAGGCCGGAGGCATCACCCAGCACATCGGCGCCTACACCATCTCCTTTCCCCACCCGGAGAAGAAGGACCACATCCAGCAGCTCACCTTCCTCGACACCCCGGGCCATGCCGCCTTCAGCGCCATGCGCGCGCGCGGGGCGAACGTGACGGACATCGTCATTCTCGTGGTCGCCGCCAATGACGGCGTCATGCCCCAGACCCTCGAGGCGCTCAGCCACGCCCAGGCCGCCAAGGTGCCGCTCATCGTGGCCGTCAACAAGTGCGACCACCCGGCGGCCAACCCGATGAAGGTGCGCCAGCAACTCCAGGAGCGCGGCGTGGTGCCGGACGACTGGGGCGGCGAGACGCCGTTCATCGAGGTCTCGGCCCTCACCAAGCAGGGCGTGCCCCAGCTCCTCGAGATGATCCTGCTCCGGGCCGATCTCCTCGAGCTTAAGGCCAACCCCGACCGCCGCGCGCGCGGCAACATCATCGAGTCCGGGCTCGAGCCGGGCGGCCCCACCGCCACCGTGCTGGTCCGCAAGGGAACCCTCCGCGTCGGGGACGCTCTCATCTGCGGCGAGCACTATGGCAAGGTGCGCGCCCTCATCAATGAGGAGGGCAAGCGCCTCAAGGAGGCCGGCCCCTCCGTCGCCGTCAAGGTGCTGGGCCTCAACGGCGTCCCCGAGGCCGGCACGGAGTTCAGCGTGATGGAGACCGACCGCACCGCCCGCGAACTGGCCGAGCAGCGCGCCCTCGAGGCCAAGGCTGCCGCCAACCAGGAGGCCCGTGCCAAGGTCACCCTCGAGAACCTCTTCGACACGCTCGCCGAGTCCACCGCCAAGGTGCTCAAGATCGTGGTCAAGGCCGACACCCAGGGCTCGGTCGAAGCCATCTGCGAGGCCCTCAGGAAAATCGAGTCGGACAAGGTGTCCCTCGAGATCATCCACGACGCCGTGGGCACCATCACCGAAAGCGACGTGCTCCTGGCCAGCGCCTCCAAGGGCGTCATCCTCGGCTTCCACACCCGCATCGACAACGGCGTCCCCGAGATCGCCAAGCGCGAGGGGGTCCAGATCAAGCTCTACTCCATCATCTACGAGCTCATCGACCAGGTGAAGGAGGCCATGGCCGGCCTGCTCGACCCCGAGATCAAGGAGGTCACCGTGGGCAGCGCCGAGGTCCGCAAGATCTTCGAACTGTCCAAGGGCGGCAACGTCGCCGGTTGCGCCGTCTCCAACGGCCGCATCCTGCGCGGCAAGGTCCGCATCCGCCGCCGCAAGGAAATCATCTACGAGGGCGCCGTCCAGTCCCTCCGCCGCTTTCAGGACGAGGTCAACGAGGTCCGGGCCGGGATGGAGTGCGGCATCCGCATCGACGGATTCAACGAGTTCCAGCCGGGCGACGTCATCGAGACCTTCACCACCGAGAAGGTCGCGGCCAAGCTGTGACCCGGCGCCGCGCTGCCCGTCATGCCCACCCACCGCCACGAACGCGTGCGTGAACTGCTCAAGCGCGAGATTGGCGAAGCCATCCGCCGCGAGATTCCCGTGGACCAGGCCGGGCTTGTCTCCGTCAATGACGTGGTCATGGGCGGCGACCTCAAGTCGGCCGTGGTCTATGTCAGCATCCTCGGGGGACCGGAACAGCAGCGGACCGGTTTCGCCCTCCTGCAGAAGTGCCGCCTCCGGATCCAGGACCTGGTCGCCAAGGCGGTGGTCCTCAAATACGTGCCCCGCCTCCGCTTCCTGATCGACGACTCGGTTGCCCGCGGCAACCGGGTGCTGGAAATCCTCGAGGAACTTGAAAAGCAGGCGCCCACCCCGCCATGAAGCGCACGATCCAGCAAATCATCCAGGCCATCCGCGGCAGCGAGTCCTTCTGCATCCTCGGCCATGTGCGCCCCGACGGCGACTGCATCGGGTCGCAACTCGGCCTGGCCCATGCCTTGATCAACGCGGGCAAGAAGGTCACCGTCTGGAACGAGGATCCCATGCCCCGCAAGCTCGCGTTCCTCGATCCCGAGCGGCTGCTCCGCACCCCCCGGGCCGGACAGGCCTTTGATTGCGTGATCGCGGTCGATTGCGCCAGCTTCGAGCGGCTGGGCAGGGCAGGGGGGTGCATCGCCGACCGCCGGGTCTTCATCAACATCGACCACCACACCAGCAACACCCGCTACGCGGACATCAACTGGATCGCCGACGAGGAGCCCTCCTCCGGTGAACTGATCTACCGCCTGCTCCAGGCCGGGCACTGGCCCATCACCTCGCTCATCGCCGACTGCCTGTTCACGGCGGTTTCCACGGATACCGGCTCCTTCCAGTATCCAACCACCCGGCCTTCCACCTATCACGTGGCCGCCCACCTCGTCGAGCGCGGGGCCAACCTCGAGAAGGTGTGCAACGAGGTCTACCAATCCTATCCGCTGTCCCGCGTCCGGTTGCTGCGCCATGTCTACAACCGCTTCAAGCTGACCCACGATGAGCGGGTGGCTTATTTCTGGCTGCGCAAGGCCGATTACACGCGCACCGGGGCGGGCCGGGAGGACAGCGAGGGCCTGATCGACCACATCCGGGCCATCGAGCCGGTGGTGGTGGCCTGTCTCTTCGAGGAGATGGAACCGGAGCTCACCCGCGTCAGTTTGCGCAGCAAGAGCGAGAAGGTGGACGTAAACGAGATTGCCAAGGCCTTCGGGGGCGGCGGCCATCCCGCCGCCGCCGGCGCCCGCATCCCGGGCCGCCCCATCACCGTCCAGCGCCAGGTCATCAACGCCGTGCGCCGTGCCCTGGACCGCGCCCGCGCATGATTTCCCGCCCGACTTCCCCGCCCATGAACCTGCCCGTTCGCCTGACTTGACGATGGACGCCGCCCACATCCGCAACTTCAGCATCATCGCCCACATCGACCACGGGAAGACCACCTTGTCGGATCGGCTCCTGAACCGCACCGGAACCATCGCGGACCGTGACATGGAAGCCCAGCTGCTGGATTCCATGGACCTGGAGCGCGAACGCGGCATCACCATCAAGGCGCATCCGGTCACGATGCTTTACAAGGCGAAGAACGGGGAGACCTACGAGTTGAACCTGATCGACACGCCCGGCCACGTCGACTTCACCTATGAGGTCTCGCGGAGCCTGAGCGCCTGCGAGGGGGCGCTGCTGATCGTGGATGCCGCCCAGGGCGTGGAGGCGCAGACCGTGGCCAACGTGCACCTGGCCATGAAGCAGGAGCTGACCATCATCCCGGTCATCAACAAGATTGACCTGCCGCACGCGAACGTGGCGCAGGCCAAGCAGCAACTGGAGGACATTCTCGCCATCCCGGCCGACACGGCCATCCCCGCCAGCGCCAAGCAGGGCATCGGGATCGAGGAAATCCTCGAGGCCATCGTGGAACGGGTTCCCCCGCCCAAGCCGACCGGCGCCTCCAGCCTGCAGGCCCTCGCCTTTGACTCCTACTTCGATACCTACAAGGGCGTGGTCACGCACGTGCGGGTGTTCAATGGCGAGCTCCGGGCCGGCATGCAGATCAAGCTGCTGCACTCCGGCAAGACCTACGAGGTCAAGGAGGTCGGCAGCTTTAATCCCAAGCCCTACATCCGCGAGAAGCTGGAGTTGGGCGAGACGGGCTACGTCACGGCCAACATCAAGACCCCAAGCGAGGTCAAGATGGGCGACACCTTGACGGATGCCCGCAACCCGTCACCGCAACTGCCGGGGTTCAAGGAAATCCACCCGATGGTGTTCAGCGGGATCTATCCCATCAACACCGCCGACTACGAGCACTTGAAGGCCAACATGGCCAAGCTGCAGTTGAACGACTCGGCCTTTGTCTATTCGGCCGAGACGAGCGTGGCGCTCGGTTTCGGTTTCCGCTGCGGGTTCCTCGGGTTGCTGCACATGGAGATTGTGCAGGAACGCCTCCGCCGGGAATACGGGATGGACATCATCGCCACCTACCCCAGCGTCGTCTACCGCGTCACCATGACGGACGGGGCGGTGAAGGAGATCGACAACCCGGCCTTCCTGCCGGAGCCCAACCACATCGAGAAGATCGAGGAACCGATGGTGAAGGCGTTCATCATCGTGCCCAACGAGTACATCGGGGACATCATGGCCCTGGTCTCGGAGAAGCGCGGGTTGCTGGACCACACCGAGACCCTCGATTCCAAAAGGGTCATGATGCACAACCTGGTTCCCCTGGGTGAAATCCTGATCGACTTCCACGACCGCATCAAGAGCATCACCCGCGGCTATGGGTCCATGGACTACGAGCACGCCGGCTACATGGCAAGCGAGATGGTGAAGCTGGACATGCTGGTCAACAGCGAATCCGTGGACGCATTCTCGTGCATCGTGCACCGGACGAAGGCGGAGGGCAGGGGAAGGGCGCTGGCGCTCAAGCTCAAGGACGTCATTCCGCGGCAGCAGTACCAGGTCAAGATCCAGGCCGCCATTGGCGGGAAGATCATCGCCTCCGAGTCCGTCAGCGCGTTGCGCAAGGACGTGACGGCCAAGTGCTACGGCGGCGACATCACGCGCAAGCGCAAGCTGCTGGAGAAGCAGAAGGAGGGCAAGAAGCGCATGAAGAGCGTGGGCAGCGTCAACATCCCGCAGGAGGCCTTCATCGAGGTGCTCAAGAGCTGATTCGACCCAAACGCGGCACCCGGGCCGCCCGATTCCTCATCCATGAAAGAGTGGTGGAAACTTCGCGGACTGCGCCAGGACGCGCGGCACATGGCCCGGCACGTCCGGAAACTGGTCAGCGCCCAGCGCGACCTGCTGGGGGTCGAGGCCATCGCCGCGCTCGAGGCCGCCCGGCAGTCGATCGAGGACGCCCTTCGGCAGCGGGCCGGGCGCGAGGAACTCGCCCGCCGCATGCGGTCCATGGAGGAGGCCGCCGGGCAGTGGCTTCGCCCTTATCCCCACGCCAGTCTCCGGGAGAATTTCGAGGTGCTGCTGGTGGCCATCGTGGTGGCCATGGGCATTCGAACCTTCATCGCCCAGCCGTTCAAGATTCCGACCGGCTCCATGCAGCCAACGCTCTACGGCGTCACTTCAAGCCCCGACCAGACCCGGCCGCTCCGTTTCCCGACGGCACTGCCCACCGAGGCGGATTTCGAGATGCCAAACCGGCTCGTGCGTTTCCTTGAGTTCTGGTGGCGCGGGGTTGGTTACAGCCATGTCGTGGCCAAGGCGGACGGTGCGCTGGCGGACGACACCCAGGACGCCCCGGTTCGATTCCTGCTCTTCAACCTCTACCAGACATTCCACATCGGCGGCGTCAAGCACACGGTCTGGTTCCCGCCGGACCAGATGCTGCGCCGCGCCGGAATCGTGCCCGGTGCCATGATGGCGCGCCGCCAGTTCCGGCGCGGGGACACGGTCGTCAAGCTCCGGTCCATCAGCGGCGACCATCTCTTCGTCGATCGCATCTCCTACAACTTTCGCCGGCCGCAGCGAGGAGAGATCGTCGTTTTCGACACCAAGGACATCGCCGGCATGGAAACCAGCCAGCACGGCCAGTTTTACATCAAGCGTCTGGTGGCCCTTGGCGGCGAGCGGGTGTCGATCGGCGATGATCGGCACCTGCGCATCGATGGCCGCCGACTGGACTCCAGCACTCCGCGGTTTGAGCGGCTCTACGGATTTGGCCCGGACCAGCCGCCCACCGACAGCCGCTACAGCGGCCATATCAATGGCCGCGTGGACCCCCACAGCGCGCGACTGTTTCCCGACCCCTCCACGGAGTTTCAGGTTCCCGACGACCACTACATGGTGATGGGGGACAACACGGTCAGCAGCTACGACTCCCGTGGCTGGGGCCCGTTCCCGCGCCAGAACGTCATCGGCCGTGCCTGGCTGGTCTATTGGCCGTTCGGCGCGCAGTTGGACCGGCCCAGCCGCTTCGGCTGGGGCATCCGCTGACCCAATCCCAGGGCATCCCAGCAAACCCAGGAAAGGCTCCTCTTCATCCTCGCAATATACGCGCACAATGATTGTTAAGTTTTATACGGTTACCTTGGGGGTTTGGGCCGCTGGGATTGCGGTCGTGGGCCTTGGGCGGCGGCGGTTGGCCACGTTTTGCTTTGAAGTTCCCCCATGGCCCCGGCAGAGTTCGCGGCTGCTTCGGTTGCAACCATTTATCGCGCCGGGGCTTCCCGCATGAAACGCACGCACCATTGCAACGAACTCCGGCCCGCGCACGTCGGGCAGTCCGTCGTTCTCCAAGGCTGGGTCCACAGCCGCCGCGACCTGGGCGGCGTCATCTTCCTGGATGTGCGCGACCGCGAAGGCCGCACGCAGTGTGTGTTCGACCCCAGCATGAGCAACCCGGCGCTGGTCGAGGCCGCCTCGCACCTGCGCAGCGAATGCGTGGTGAGCGTCGGTGGCCGGGTGCGCCAGCGGCCGTCCGGGACCAACAACGACAAGATTCCCACGGGCCAGGTTGAGATCGTGGCGGAATCTTTGGAGGTGCTGAACATGGCCGAGGTGCTGCCGTTCCCGGTGGACGACCCGGACGCCGCCAGCAAGGTCAACGAGGAACTCCGGCTGAAGCACCG
>JBJOEZ010000003.1:0-187819 GCA_046048995.1 Verrucomicrobiota bacterium
CGGGCTTGGGATGCCCCGAACCGCAGGCGGGTGGGGCTTCAGGCGATATGGGAGGGTGGATGACCGATGCCAATAGCCTATAGCCAATGACCAATCAAACCCCGGCGCCAGCCATCGGTCATTGGCTATTGGCTATCCAAATTGGTCATCTGCCCATGCGACCACACATCCCTTCCGTGGGGTCCCGCGCCCGGGAACTGCTCCGGGCTTGGGATGCCCCGAACAGCAGGCGGGTGGAGTTTCAGGCGGGATGGGAGGGTGGATGACCAATGACCGATCGCGGGCGCTGGTTGGTTGCCCTGGGGCGAACTCAGGCGGGCAACTCGAGGTTGCCGGGGCGTTGGCCCTTGGTGGCGGCCACGAAGCCCAGCGTGAGGGCGCAGGCTTCCCCGTCGGTCATGGCATAGACGATGACCTTTTCCAGCACGAGGTGCTCGTGTTTCTGGGAACAGATGCGGACCAGTTCCTCCAGGGTGCGAAACGGGATGGATTCCTCGGCATAGTCCGCCCGGTCGGTCCGGATAAAGACCACCTGCCCGACGGCGTAAGCGGAGGATTCCGCGCTCATGGCGGTGCACACTACATCAGCGGGACGGCATGGCAAGGGCGCAACCGGGGAGGTTCCTGAGTGCGGGGAGCCGTGTCCAAGCGTTGTGCTGCGCTGTTGCTTTTTGGGACAGGGCGTGGCGACTCAGCGCCGGAAGCGGGCAGCCGAGGAATGCCCGAGATGTTGATGGAACCAATCCGCCGCCCGGCCGACCGCGTCGGACAGGTCCGGCGATCCCCCGGGCGACGCGGGTTGGCCGGCGAACCGCTGCAGTTCCTTGGTGGCCGTGAGCAAGCCGAGGGCTTCCTCATTGTATTCCCACAAGTCGTCATCCGACCGGTCCACCAGCATCAGGACGGGGCACTTGGCCCGGCGCAGCGCACCGCCGGCGAGGTCCGGCCGTCCTTGGAGCAACACCACGGCGCCGACGACCCGGCCGAGGTCCGCGGCGGCGACCAGGGCGGCGGCGGCGATGGTATCCGAGGCCAGAAAACCGAGGCGCTGATGGCGGGCCTCATCCTCGCCGCCCACCCAGTGGGCGGCGGACACGAGACGCTGGGTGAGCAGGCCGATGTTCAGACACAGGCGCCCGCGCAGGGCTTCGGCGGCGGCCTCCTCCGGGGTGAGCAGGTCCAGCAGGACGGTGCCCAGGCCCTGGGCCCGCAACTGGGCGGCCAGTGCCCGTGGTGGGGCGTGCACTCCGCCGGGGCCGGCATGGGCGATGAGAACGAGTCCCTGCGGGTCGGACGGCAGTTGGACCTCGCCGCCGAGGGTGGCGGCGCCGGCGGGAATCCGGATGGCCCGTGGTGATTGGGCGGCGTCTCTGATCTCAGCGCTCATTGGACTTTTCTTCCATGGATGACAACGGCACGGCTCCACGGCCCCGACCCGGCGCTCCTTGACGCGGGGAGGATGATGGGGTCGTTGACACCCGCTTGTCAATTGACGCAGATTCCGCCCCGCGCCGCCTGCATCCACACCGCGCTGTCATGAACCCGCCCCCCCTGGACCGCCCGACTCCCTCCTGTCCCGCCCTTGGGATTGTCCCCTGCCCTGCGGCGGCCGGGTCGGGGCTTGCCCGCGGACGCTGGGCAGCGCTGCTGGCGCTGGTGATGGGAATGATGGTGGCACTGGCGGTGGGCGGCTGTGGCCGCAAGGATGGGGCGGGGGAGGACGACTTCACGCGCCTGACCAATCTTGGCCGCAGCCAGCTGGACCAGGGCGAGGGAACCCGCGCGGCGGAGTATTTCCAGCAGGCCCTGCAGGCCAAACCCACCTCGCTCGAGGCCAGGCTCAACCTGGCCAACGCCTTCCTCCTCGCCAACCGGCCGGCCGAGGCCATCCGCGAGGCGGGCGAAGCCCTGCGCCTGGAGCCCAACTCGGCCGCCGCGCATTACATTGCGGGCTGCGCCTGGCTGCGGGCGGGGGACGCCACCAATGCCCTGAAATCGCTCCAGCAATCGCACGCGATCGACGTCGCCGTCACCGCGCTGAACTTCCAGCTCGGGCTCGCGCATGAGGCGCTGGGCCAGGCGGAGGATGCCATCCGGGAGTTGCAGACCGTGGTTGAGCACGAGCCGGAACACCGGGCGGCGCACTATCGCCTGAGCCAGCTGCTGCTGCGGCAGGGGCGCGGGCCCGAGGCGGCCGAGGCCCTGCGCGCGCACCAGGCCATCCTGGCCAAGGCCCCCGGCGTGCCGGGGGACGTGGCCACCTTCGAGAAATGCAAGCACACGGCGGCCCGCCTGCCCTTCCGCCTGGAGCAACCGCTGGCGCGGGGCATTGCGGTGGCCTTCACCGACGCCACCGCGGCCGTGCTGCCCGGGGCCGCCCGCCTGCAGGGGCCGCTCGGGGTCATTGATTTGGCGCACGACGGTCGCCACAGCCTGTTCGTGCGCGAGGGGGAGGCCTTCCGGTTGCTGGCCAACCCGGGGCAGGGCCGGCCGTTCCAGGCTGCCGCGGCCGCGCTTCCGGGCATTCCCGGCGCCCGCTACGCCGCCTGCCTGGTGGGCGACCTGCAGAACGACGGGACCGAGGACGCCCTGCTGCTGGGGGACCGGGGCAGCCAGCTGTTTCGCTTTTCCACGAACGGCGCCGTCACCGAGGTGACCCGCGGCACCCTCCTGACCAACCTGGCCGCGGCGGACGGGGTTCTGCTGGATTTCGATTACACGGGCAAGCTGGGGCTCATTGTCCTGCAGCCGGATGGTCGGCTGCGCTACCTGCGGAACCTGAGCAGCCCGTTTGCGCTCTACTTCTCGGAGCTCAACGTGACGTCCGGCCTGCCGGCCACGGTGACGGGCGGGGCGGGGCTCGCGGTGGAGGATCTGAACGGGGATGAACTGCTGGACCTGTTGCTGGCGCGGGACGGGGCCGAGCCGCTGGTCTTCACCCGGCAACGGGGCGGGCCCTTCGTGGCGACGAACCTGGCGCCGGCGTTGCCGGCGGCGCCGGTGCTGGCGCCCGGGGATCTGAACAACGATTCGCTGCCGGACGTGGCCGCGGCCACGGCGGAGCACGTTGAGGTACGGTTTGCCGGGGGGGTCCCGGCCCGGCGGCTGCCCCTGGGCGGCTTCCGGGTGCGTGCGCTGGCCCTGGTGGATTACGACAACGACGGGTGGCTGGACCTGCTGGCGGCGGGCAGCGGGGGCCTGCGGGCGTGGCGCAACCTGGGCGCGGCGGGTTTCCAGGACGCGACGGCGGCGCTGGGGCTGGAGCGCGCGGTGCGCGGCCCGCTGGCCCACGTGGCCGCGGCCGACTTTGACCAGGACTGCGACACGGACGTGGTGGTGGCGGGGGCGGACGGCGGCCTGCAGTTCCTGCGCAACGACGGCGGGAACGCGCATCGCCAGCTCAAGCTGCAGCTGGTTGGCCGGCGCTCGAACCAGAGCGCGCTGGGGGTGAAGTTTGAGGTGTCGGCGGGCGGGTTGCGGGCGTGGCGGACGGTGCAGCGGCTGCCGGTGGAGGTGGGGGTGGGCCGCCGGGCCAAGGTGGATTCCCTGGCCGTGCGCTGGTTCGACGTGGTGCTGAACAACGACGACCTGAACGTGGCGGACTGCCAGGTGCTGACCCTGCATGAGATCGAGAAGCCGACCGGGTCCTGCCCCTACCTGTATGCGTGGGACGGGCAGGGTTTCCGTTTTGTGACGGACCTGCTGGGGGCGGCGCCGCTGGGCCTGCGCGTGAGCGACACGCGCTTCGTGGAGGCGGATCCGCCGGAATTCGTGCCGCTGGGGGACGAGCGGGCCTTTCCCCCGCGCGGCACCCGTCATGTGCTGCAGGTGACGGAGGAACTGCGCGAGGTGCTCTACCTGGACGAGGCCAAGCTGGCCGTGGTGGATCGCCCGCCGGGGACCGAGGTGCACACCACCGGGAAGCTGGTGCCGGGCGCACCCTTTCCCCGGCATGAGCTGGTCACCCTGGAACGCCGCCAGGCGCTCCGCCAGGCCGTCAACCATGAGGGCGCGGACGTCACCGCCGCCCTCCAGCAGGCCGACCGCGTGATGGTGTCGCCGACCCGGCTGCGGGGCGGGCAGCTGCGCGGGCTGGCCGAGCCGCATGCGGTGACCCTCGACTTCGGCCCGCTCGATCCCGCGCAACCGCTCGTGCTGGCCCTGACCGGGTGGCTGCGGTTCGGCGGCGGGATGGCCAACGTCGGGGCCGCGCACACGCCCGGCCTGCCCTTTCCCTTCCCGGTCCTCGAGGCGGAGGTGGCGGCGGCGGACGGTCCCCCGGCCTGGCGACCGGTCGATGTCGTGGTGGGATCCCCCGCGGGGAAGACGAAGACCATCCTGGTCGAGCTGGCCGGCCGGCTGCCCGCCGGGACGCGCCGCCTGCGGCTGGGGGCCGCGTTTGAGATTCACTGGGATCGCATCGCGTTGTTTCACCGCCGGGCGGCGGCGGACACGCGGGTCACCCTGCTGGCGCCCACGCGCACCGATTTGCACTGGCGTGGATTCAGCGAGTTTGCGGACCTGCCCTGGTTCCTGCCGCTCACCCCGGACTACCGGACGGCGCGGTCGCATGCGGACTGGACCCTGACGCCGGCGGGGTGGTGCACGCGTTACGGGGCGGTGGACGAGTTGATTGCGCGGCGGGATGACGCGCTGGCGTTGGTCAACGGCGGGGACGAACTGACCCTTGAATGGGAGACGGCGGCCCTGCCGCCGCGGGTGGCGGGGATGGAGCGCGAGTTTTTCTTTTACTCGGTGGGCTGGGACAAGGACGCGGACTTCCACTGCGAGCTGGGCTGGCAGGTGGAACCCCTGCCCTGGCACGGGATGGACGCGCAGCGCTACGGGCGCGAGCCCCGGCCGGAGCTGCGGGAGGCGGACGCGCTGATGCGCCGTTACAACACGCGCTGGGTGGGGCCGCGCACGCTGGCGCGCCCGCGGCAGACCTCCCCGGCGGCGGGCGGACGCTAGGCGTCGCCCCGCGGCCGCGGGGCCGGGGCGGGAGCGGTCTCGGGGGCCTGCAGCTGGCGGGGGGTGGAATCCACGGGGACCAACGGCTCCAGGGTGTCATCGGGCCCGGCGGCCTCGAGGTCGCGGAACTTGCGGGCGGTGACCAGCACGCGGGACTCGAGCGACCCGACCGCCTTGTTGTAGCTCTCGACCGCCTTGTCGAGCCGGGCGCCGACCTCGGCGAAGTGTCCCCCCATGTCGGAGAGCCGCTTGTAGAGTTCCCGGCCCAGGTCCGAGATGGCGCGCGCGTTGGCGGCCAGCTTTTCCTGGCGCCAGCCGTAGGCGACGGCCTTGAGGAGGGTGATGAGGGTGGTCGGCGTGGCCAGGACCACCCGCTGCTCGACCCCCTGCTCGATCAGCGAGGGATCCTGCTCCAGCGCGGCGCTGAAGAAGGTTTCGCCGGGCAGGAAGAGGACGACGAACTCCGGGGCCGGCTGGAACTGGTCCCAGTAGGATTTCCGGCTGAGGTCGGCCAGGTGATCGCGGATCTGCCGGGCATGATCGCGCAGCCTGGCGGTGCGGGTGGCTTCATCCGGCGCCTCGATGGCCTCGAGGTAGGCGGCCAGCGGGGCCTTGGCATCCACGACCACGTTCTTGCCGCCCGGCAGGCGCACGATCAGGTCGGGCCGGATCCGGCCCTCGGCGGTGTCGACGCTCTGCTGCTCATGGAAGTCGCAGTGATCGAGCATGCCGGCCAGTTCCACCACCCGGCGCAGCTGGATTTCACCCCAGCGCCCGCGCACGCGCGGGGTGCCCAGGGCCTGGACGAGGGCGGAGGTTTCCTTGCGCAGCTGATCCTGCGTGTCGAGGAGGGAGCGCACCTGCTGGGTCAGCCCCTCGTAGGCGCCCACCCGGGCCTTTTCCATCTCCTGCACCCGCGCGTCGAATTTCTCCAGGGTGGTGCGCACCGGGGCGACCAGTTGATCGATGGCCTGCTGCCGCTGGGTGAGATCGCGCTGGGCGGTCTCCTGGAACTTCGCGAGGGTGACCTGGGCCAGCTCGAGGAAGGACTGGTTGTTCCCCTGCAGCGCCTGGGCGGACAGGGCCTTGAAGGTGTCCAGCAACCGGGCCTTGGCCTCCTCGAGCAGGGCCAGCTTCTCGGTGGCGGCCTTCTGCTCCTTTTCGAGGGTGGTCTCGAGGCGGGAGCGGGCCTCCTTCAGCGCGGTGACCTCCGCCTGGGCGGCGGCGAGCTGCTGCCGGGTGTCGGCCTCGCGCGTCTCCAGCACGGGCACCTGGTCGGCGCGCGCGAGGGCGGCGGCGGTGGCGCGGGCCTCGGCCTCGAGGCGGGCGGCGAGCTCGGCCAGGCGGTTGGCCTGGTGGGCGGCGTCGGCGGTGAGCTGCGCGATTTGCTGGTCCCGGGCGGCCAGGCGTTCCTGGAGGGTGGCGCGCCGGGCCTCCTCCTCGGCGCGGGCCTGGGCGGCCGCCTGGGCGGCGCGCCCGCGCAGGGCGGCCCACATGGCCAAGGCGCCGAGCGCCACGCCACCGGCCAGGCAGAGGATGGGAAGGAGGGCGTCCATGGCCGGCTGGCCGGGCCCGTTCAGAAGTGGGCGATCACCTCGATCTCGACCTGCGCGCCGCGGGGAAGGGCGGCCACCTGGACGGTGGAACGCGCCGGGCAATCGCCGGTGAAATGCCTGGCGTAGACCTCGTTCATGGCCGCGAAGTCGGCCAGGTTGACCATGAAGACGGTGGACTTGACGACGTTGGCCAGGGTGAGGTTCTGGTCCTCGAGGATGAGCTTGATGTTCTGGATGACGCGCTCGGTCTGGGCGCGGATGTCCTCCGGGAAGGGCCCGGGCGGGTTGGCGGGGTCGATCGGGATTTGGCCGGCGCAGAAGAGCAGGTCGCCGATGCGCACGGCGTGGTTGTAGGGACCCACGGCCGGGGCGGCCTTGGCGGGCTTGATGATGACTTTCGAGGGCATGGGATCAGGGTGGCAATGGCGGTTGTGCGCCGGGTGATCTAGGCCCAAACGGGCGGGCTCACAACACTTAATCGCATCCGGGTTCGCCTCGCCCTTTGACTTCAAGGCGGTGGCTGGTAACGATGGGCGGATGCCTGAGACCCGCGCCCTGCTGTTTCTCCTGGCCGCCTGGGTGGCGGCCATCGCGGCCGCCCCGGCGGCGGCCCCCACCTTCCGCGTGGCCACCTACAACGTGGAGAACTACCTCGACGCCCCCGCCGGCACCCGGCCGGTCAAGGCGGACGATGCGAAGGCCAAGGTCCGCGAAACCCTGCGCGCGCTGAAGGCCGACGTGGTGGCCTTCCAGGAGATGGGCGGCACCAACGCCTTCCTCGAGCTGCGGGCCTCGCTGGCGGCCGAGGGGCTCGAGTATCCCCACTGGGAGCATGTGCGCGGCGGGGACACCAACATCCATGTCGCGGTCCTGAGCAAGTTCCCCATCACCGCCCGGCGCCCGCACACCAACGAGTCCTACCTGCTCCTCGGCCGCCGCTTCCAGGTCAGCCGGGGCTTTGCCGAGGTCGACATCCAGGTCAGCGGCACCTACTCGTTCACCCTCATCACCGCGCACCTGAAGTCCCGCCGCACGGTGGCCGAGGCGGACGAGGCGGACATGCGGGAGCAGGAGGCCCTCCTGCTCCGCGGGCTCATCGATGCCCGCCTGCAGGCCAACCCCAGCCTCAACCTGGTCGTGCTCGGCGACTTCAACGACGTGAAGGACTCCAAGTCCACCCGGGCCGTCCTCGGGCGCGGCAAGACCGCCCTCTTCGACACCCGGCCGGCCGAGCGCAACGGCGACAACCTCCCCAATCCCAACCCGCGCTACGAGCCGCGCAACATCACCTGGACCCATTACTACGGGAAGGAGGACAGCTACCAGCGCATCGATTACATCCTGCTCAGCCCGGGGCTGGCCCGGGAATGGAACGCGGCGGACACCCACATCCTCACCCTGCCGAACTGGGGCGCCGGATCGGATCACCGGCCCATCGTGGCCGGTTTCTTCGCCGAGGATCGGTAGGCCGCCCTCCCCGATGTCCGAATCCTTCGAACTGGAGAATCCCGAGGGCGCCAAGGATTTCCTGCGCGGCCACCCCAAGGCCATCCAGCAGCGCGGCGAGGAGTACTTCCGCCGCGGCGCGGTGGAGTCGCTCCAATGCGTGGTGCCGGGTTCCTCCTACCGGGCGGTGGTCCAAGGCACCCAGCCCTACACCGTGGAACTCTTCCAGGCGGAAGGCGGCGTCTGGGACGCCAAGTGCGCCTGCCCGATGGAGGTTGACTGCAAGCACGGCTATGCGGCCATGAAGGCGCTGCTGGCCGAGCACAACCTGGCGCGCGTCCAGCAGCTCAGCGCGGCTCCTGCCAAGGCCGCGGCCCCGGGCCAGCCCCGGCGCACGGCCCAGGCCAAGCGGGGTCCCCTGCCCCTGCCCGACCTGCTGGCCGAGGGCCTCGGACGGGCCCTCGAGCCGGCCGAGCGCAAGCTGGTCCAGCGCATCCAGGCCTTGTTTGAGCGGGCCGGCCGCAACCACCGGGTGACCGCCTGGGACCTGCGCGAGCTGGGGTTCAACCCGCCCGGCGACGCCTGGGGCGAGGTTGATCTCTGGCCCAGTCCGCCCGTCTCCGCCCACGAGTTCTGGTTATACGTTGCCCTGGCGGCCGAGGGATGGGGGCAGCCCATCCCGGACTTCATGCGGCCGATCACGGACCTGGCCGGGGTGCGCGACCGCGTCCAGCGCTGGCGCCGGGAGGAGCAGGTGAAACGCTGGCAGCACACCCTGACCACCCTGCAGGCCACCCCGGCCGTGGCGCCGGAGGACGTGGATTTGCGGCTGCACCTGGGGCCGAACGAGGCCTGCGTGTTCTGGAGGCGGCCGGGCCGGGCGGACTTTGTCCTGCTCAAGCAGGCCCCGTCCCGGCAACTGGCGGCGGATTGGGAGGCGGGGCGGGTGAACCTGCCGCCCGAGGCTGAGACGCTCTGGCAGGCGATGATGGGCCAGCTGAACCGGCGGGGCCGGCTGGACCTGGGCTATTACGACGCGAACAACCTGGAGTTCCTCGCCCGCCTGGCGCGCCAACCGTTGTTGCGGGGCCGGATGATGACCGAGGACGGGCGGCCGCTGACCTGGGTGCCTGAGCCGCTGCGCTGGGAGTTGCGGGCGCCGGCGGAGGGCGGCGAGGACTACGTGCTGCGCCTGGTGCGGGCGGATGGCACCCCGCCGCCGCGGGGTTGGGTGGCGTTGCCGGGGAACCCCTCATTCCTGCTCTGCGGCGACACGGTTTACACCGCCCCCGCCACCGTGGATGCGGTGCCGCTGGACCTGGGGGAACACGCGATTCCGGCCAAGGCCCTCGAGACACCGGGCGGGCTGGACCTGCTGCGGCGGCTGGGCGTGGAGGCGCCAGCCGTCCTGCGCGAGCGCATGCGCATTGTGCCGGTGCGGATTCGGATTCGCTGCGCCATCGAGGCATCCCGTCAGGGGGCCGGGCCCGAGTTCTGCAGCCTCCGCCTCCTGGCCGCCTCCGAGGATGGCGAACTGCAGGAACGATGGTCGGGCGAGCGCTGGGTGGAGGACACCAAGGTGGGCGCCTCCTACGGGGTGGTCACCAGCGTGCCGCGCCGCCCCCGGCGCCGCGCGGACGGGGCGGTCTACTATGACCGCTCCGCCCAGGCGGGCGCCGAGCGGCTGGTCGCGGCCCTGGAGCCCCGCTGGGACACCTGGCTGGGCCACGGCACCGTCCGCATCACCAAGAAGTTCCCCGAACTGTTCGTCACCTGGCTGCAGTCCCTGCCCAAGGAGGTGGCCGTGGACCTGGACAGCGAGCTGCAGTCCCTCACCCAGGCGCCGGTGGCGGGATCGGTCCGGCTGGACGTGAGCGAGGCGGGCATCGACTGGTTTGATCTGCGGGTGGTGCTGGACGTGGCCGACACCACGCTGACCCAGGCCGAGCTGAAGCTGCTGCTGAATGCGCGGGGCGGCTACGTGCGCCTGGCGGGCAAGGGCTGGCGCCGGCTGCAGTTCAACCTGAGCGACCAGGAGGACGAACAACTGGCGCGGCTGGGCCTCAACCCGCGCGAGCTGACCGACGAACCCCAGCGCCTGCACGCCCTCCAGCTGGCCGACGCCGCGGCCAGGAAGTTCCTGCCCGAGGCCCAGTTCGAGTCCGTGCAGCGCCGCGCGGCGGAGATCCAGGCCCGCGTGACCCCCGACCTGCCGGCCGCCATCCAGGCCGAGTTGCGCCCCTACCAGCTGGAGGGATTCCATTTCCTGGCCTACCTGAGCAAAAACAACTTCGGCGGCATCCTGGCCGACGACATGGGCCTGGGGAAAACGCTGCAGACTTTGTCGTGGCTGGCCTGGCTGCGCGCGGAGGCCGCCGCCGCGGCGCGGGGGAAGTCCCCGCTGCCGCCCAGCCTGGTCGTCTGCCCCAAGAGCGTGACGGACAACTGGCGCGCGGAGGCCGCGCGGTTCGTGCCCGGGCTGCGGGTCAAGGTGTGGGGCGCGGGGGAGTTGGAGTCGATGCCGGAGCATCTGCGGGACGCGGACCTGCACGTGCTGAACTACGCGCAGCTGCGGACCCTGGGGGACGCGCTGGCGGCGGCGCGCTGGCTGGCGGTCATCCTGGACGAGGGCCAGTACATCAAGAACCCGTCCTCGCAGACCGCCGAGGTGGCCCGCACCCTGCAGGCCGCCCACCGGCTGGTGCTCACGGGCACGCCGATTGAGAACCGCCTGCTCGACCTCTGGAGCCTGATGAGCTTTGCCATGCCGGGGGCGCTGGGCACCCGGGCGGGGTTCGGGCGGCTCTTTGATGCCAAGGAGGACCCCTTCGCCCGCCGCCGGCTGGCCGCGCGCGTGCGGCCCTTTCTCCTGCGCCGCACCAAGGCCCAGGTGGCCAAGGATCTCCCGGACCGCATCGAGGAGGATCTCTTCTGCGAGATGGAGGGGGCGCAAAAGATCCTTTACCGGGCGGAGCTGAAACGCGCGCAGCAGATGCTGCTCCGGGTCCAGACCCAGAAACAGCTGAACACCGAGCGCTTCAACCTCCTGACCTCGCTCCTGCGGCTGCGCCAGGTTTGCTGCCACCCGCGGCTGGTGCAGGACAGTGTGCGGAGCCCGGGAGCCAAGCTGGAGGCCCTGCTCGAGCAGCTGGAGCCGCTCATGGAGGAGGGCCACAAGGTGCTCGTGTTCTCGCAGTTCGTCTCCATGCTCGACCTGCTGCGGGAGGCCCTGGCGGAGAAGGGCTGGCCCCTCTTCTATTTGGCCGGGGACACGGAGAACCGCGGCGAGCTGGTCCAGCAGTTCCAGGGTGCCGAGGGCGCGGCCATCTTCCTCATTTCCCTCAAGGCCGGCGGGTTCGGCCTGAACCTGACCGCCGCCAGCTACGTGGTCCTCTTCGATCCGTGGTGGAATCCCGCCGTGGAAAACCAGGCCATCGACCGCACCCACCGCATCGGCCAGTCGCGCAAGGTCATCGCCTACCGCCTGCTCATCAAGGACAGCATTGAGGAGAAGATCCGCGCGCTGCAGCGGCAGAAGAAGGCCCTGGCCGAGGACGTGCTCGGCGAGGAGAAATTCGCCCAGGCGCTCACCCTCGACGACCTGCGCTTCCTCTTCGCGGACTAGGGACGGGACGGGCGACCCCGCCGCCTCCCCTGCCCCATCGGTCCCTACAGCCGGACCTTGGCCAGGTAGATGCTGGTGCGGCCCTCGTGCGAGGAGTAGTAGCTGACCCAGAGCAGGCCCTCGTGCCAGACGAGCCCCGCGTAGCTGGTGTCCCCGCCGGACGGCAGCTTCAGGCATTCCGTCAGCCGCCCGGCCTGCGGGTCCAGCCAGCACAGGCTCGTGCGCACGGGGGCATCGTAGAGACGGACGGCCGCCAGGTGGCGCCCGTCCGGCAAACGCAGGAAGTGGGGCCCGCCCACCTGCACGCCCAGATCCTTCCAGGCCCAGTTGGTGTAGGGCGGCTTCGCCACGCCCAGCAGCCCCGGGGCCGGCTTGCCGTCGCGGCGCAGCAGGCACAGCACGGAATCATCCGGCTGGAACACCAGCGTGGCCTCGTTGGGAAACCCCGTGTCGTAAAGCCGGGGCACCAACGCGCGGAAGGCGCGCCCGTCCGCGCTCGCATACAAACGGGTGAACTTCCCGCCCGCCGTGTCGTAGCCCACGCTGTAGGCCGTCCCCCGGTGCCAGGTCGTCCGCCAAAGCCACTGGTTGTCGTCCCCCGTCACGACGGGCTCACTCCACCGGCGGCCGTCCTCCGAGAACCACGCCAGCGAACGATGGCGGACCGGCGACGGCGGATGCAGCGCGCCCGCCCCGCTCAACATCAGGCGCCCGTCCGGCGTGACCGTGATCTTGGCGTCGCGCAGGTCCGCATGGGTCGAGGCCAGCCGGGCGGCCGAGGTCCACTGCTCCCCGTCCGCGGAGACGAGCACCCGCAGGGCGCCATCGGGCGATACATGTTTCCCGCCCTCGCGGAACACGCAGAACCATTCGCCCCGGTGCCTGGCCAGATCGGTGAAGGCATTGTGCGGGGCGTCATTCCAAATCCTGCGCACGGACACCAGGACAGGGTCGGCGGCACGGACGGGGATGGCCGGGAGGCTGGCGAGGAGCAGCAGCAGGGCCGCCCGGGGAACGGAGGTGGGCATCAGGGTTGGCATGGGGAACGCGGGGGGGGCGGGCGGCGGCGGGCGGGCGGACCCTCCTCATGGCGAGGGGGCCAGCGGTTTGCGGAGGAGAGCCTGGAGGGTGGCGATGGTCTTGGCGTGGTCGGGGTCGGGGGCAAGGTTCCGGTGTTCCTGCGGGTCCCACCGGTGATCGTAGAGTTCGACGCCCTGGCGTCCTTCATCCCACTCGATGTAGCGCCAGCGTTCGGTGCGGACGGCGCGCCCGAAGTAGAACCGGCCGTTGCCGGCCGCGCGGCGGACCTGGGTGTAGGCGGGGCGATCCCACTTGGCGGACGGCTTCTCGAGCAGGGGCCGCAGGCTGGCGCCCGGGAGGGGGGTGGGCGGGCGGAGCCCGGCGTAGTCGGCGAGGGTGGGATAGAGATCGATCGTCTCGACGATGCGCTCGCAGGCCTTGCCGGCCGACTTCAGGCGGGGGACGGCGACGAGGAGGGGCACACGGGCGGATTCCTCGTAGAGGCTTTGCTTTTGCCAGGCCCCGTGTTCGCCGAGGTGCCAGCCATGGTCGCCCCAGAGCACGACCAGCGTGCGGTCCCAGAGCTGCAGGCGATCGAGGGCGTCGAGCACCTTGCCCACCTGCGCATCCAGGTGGCTGATGGAGGCGTAATAGGCGCGCTTGGCATGGCGGAGGTCGTCGTTGCTGAGTCCGTAGTTGGGAACCTTCACATGGAAGGCGGCCTCGGGCTTGTTCCGGCGGTCGCCGGCGGGCACCTCCGGGAGCTGGATGCGCTCGAGGGGATAGAGGTCGAACCAGGCCTTGGGGACGATCCAGGGCACATGCGGGCGGTAGAAGCCGCACCCGATGAAGAACGGCTGGTCGCGCCTGGCCTCAAGGAGGGCGATCGTCTCGGCCGCGACCTTGGCGTCGGTGAACTCCTCGTCGCGGCCCGCGCTGGCGTGCCAGGCGAGGGCGGCGCCGAGGGACGGGGGATTGGTCCCGCGCCGGGCGGCGGGGGCGGTCAGGTTCACGACCAGGTGTTCCTCATCCTTGTCGCGGCCGCGCGGGTTCACCACCTGGTCCCACGACAGGGGGTCATCAAGGCCGGACGTGCCCACCTGGCCGGGCACGCCATAGTGATAGAGCTTCCCGACCCGGGCCGAGAACCAGCCGTTCTGGCGGAAGAGCTGGGGCAGCGTGACAACATCCGGCAGGGTGGCCTTCCGGAAATCGGTCTGCAGCTCGAAGACGCGGGTCTGGTCCGGGCGCAGGCCGGTCAGGAGGGAGACCCGGCTGGGGCTGCAGAGGGGGAACTGGGTATAGGCACGCTCGAAGCGGACCGAGCGCCGGGCCAGGCGGTCGATGTGCGGCGTCTTGACCACCCGGTTGCCGTAGCAGCCCAGATGGGTGTTGAGGTCATCCACCGCGATGAAGAGGACGTTGAGCCGCGGGGGGGTGGGGGCGGGAGCGGGGGCCGCCCCGGCGGCGACGGGCAGGAGGGCCGCCAGGAGGAGCCCGGGCAGGCGGAGGGACAGGGGCATGGCCGGAGTTTCCCCGAATGTCGGCGCTTTGCAATCCCCTTGGGTTGACTTGCGGCCCGGGGCGCGGCTTCCATCCTTGCCATCATGTTTGACTGGATCAGCAGCCCCGAGATCTGGGTGAGCCTCCTCACGCTCACCTTCCTGGAAATCATCCTCGGCATCGACAACATCGTCTTCATCTCCATCCTTGCCTCCAAGCTGCCCAAGGAACAGCAGGCCAAGGCCCGGCAACTCGGGCTGGCCGGGGCGCTCGTCACCCGCGTCCTCCTCCTCTGCAGCCTGGCCTGGCTGGTCAAGGCCACCTCGCCGCTCTTCACCGTCACCGCGTTCAACCTCAACCACGCCGTCTCCACCCGCGACCTCATCCTCCTGCTCGGCGGCCTCTTCCTCCTCTACAAGGCCACCAAGGAAATCCACGAGAAACTCGAGGTCGAGGACGGCGCCAAGACCAAGGCGATGGCCAAAAGCTTCAGCTCGGTCATCGCCCAGATCATGCTCCTGGACATCGTCTTCTCGCTCGACTCCGTCATCACCGCCGTCGGCATGGCCAACCGCATCGGCGTCATGATCGCCGCCGTCATCCTCGCCATGGTCTTCATGCTTTGCTTCAGCGGCCGCATCAGCGCCTTCATCGACAAGCATCCCACCCTCAAGATGCTCGCCCTCAGCTTCCTGCTCCTGATCGGCTTCGTCCTCGTGGTCGAGGGCCTGCACGGCCACATCGGCAAGGGCTACATCTACTTTGCCATGGCCTTCTCGGTCGGCGTGGAATGCCTGAACATCAAGCTGCGCGCCCGCCAGCAGTCGAAGGTGGAACTCCACCAGCCTTACCGGTGAACACGGCGGAGGCCCACCCCGCGGGACACCACGGCGCCGTCCGCCGTGCCCAACCCTGATCCGACCCCGTGAGCACGGCTGAGCTGTCCATCGCCTTTTTCCTGCAGATGTTCTGCATCCTGCTGGCCTGCCGGGTGGTGGGCATGGCGGCGCGCTGGATTGGGCAGCCCCAGGTGGTGGGCGAGATGATTGCCGGCGTGCTGCTGGGGCCCTCGTTGCTGGGCCTGTTCCTGCCCGACTGGCAGCAGCGGCTGTTTCCCAGGGATCTGACCGGCGTGCTCTATGTGGGGGCGCAGCTGGGGGTGGGGCTTTACATGTTCCTGGTCGGGGTGGAGTTCAAGACCGACCTGTTCCGCAGCCGGGCGCGCAGCGCGGCCAGCGTGTCGATTGCGGGGGTGGCGGCGCCCTTCGTGCTGGGTTCGCTGCTGGCCCTGTGGTTGACGCGGGTGCCGGGCCTGTTCGCGGGGCACATCCGCCTGCACGAGGCCATGCTGTTCCTGGGCGCGGCCATCAGCATCACGGCCTTCCCCATGCTGGCCCGCATCATTTATGAGCGGGGGCTGACCGGCACCAGCCTGGGCACGCTGGCCCTGGCGGCGGGGGCGATTGACGACGCGGTGGCCTGGTGCGTGCTGGCGGTGGTGCTGGCCAGCTTCGGGGACGGGGCCATGGTGGCGGTGGTGGCCATCGGGGGCGGGCTGGCCTATGCCCTGTTCATGCTGGCCGTGGCGCCGCGCCTGCTGGCCCCGCTTGGCGCCGCCGTGGAACGGGAGGGCCGGCTGTCCCCGGCGCTCCTGGGGGTGGTCCTCATGCTCTTCTGCCTGGCGGCCTGGGCCATGGACGCGGTGGGCATCCATGCGGTGTTCGGCGGATTCCTGCTCGGCACGGCCATGCCGCGCGGGCTGCTCACGCGCGAGCTGACCGCCAAGCTCGAGCCGTTCACGGTGGTGTTCCTGCTCCCGATGTTCTTCACCTACTCCGGCCTGCGCACGCGGCTGGACATGGTGAACACCCTCGAGCTCCTGGGCATCGCCGTCGTGGTGCTGGTGGCGTCCATCACCGCCAAGGGCGTGGCGTGCTGGGCGGCCGCCCGGCTGAACGGCGAGGACAACCGCACCGCCCTGGCCGTGGGCACGCTCATGAACTCCCGCGGCCTGATGGAGCTGATCATCATCAACATCGGGCTGAGCAAGGGGATCATCCAGCCGGCGCTGTTTTCCATCCTGGCCCTCATGGCCATTGTGACCACCCTGATGGCCTCGCCGCTCTTCGAGCTGGTCTACGGCCGGCACGCGCGCCGCACGGGCACCCTGGCCCAGCCGCCCCCGGCCTGACCCGCCGCCCCCGGCCCCCCGCCGGGTCTCACCGATCGAGCCGCGCGCCCTTCAGGTAGGCGTGGAGGTCGGCGAACTGCAGCGCCGTCAGTCCCTGCAGCAGCCCGGTGGGCATGAGCGACCGCAGGCTGGGCACCCGGCTGGCGATGTCCGCCTCCGCCAGCCGGACGGTCTCGCTGGCGTTGACCTGCAGGATGACCCCGTCGGCCGACTCGAAGGCCACCATCCCGGTGTATTCGGTGCCGTCGCGCAGGCGGAAGGTGGTGGTGCGGTAGGGAGGGGCGACGTCGCGGCTCGGGAACAGGATGGTGTTGAAGAGATCCTCGGGCGAAAGCCGGTGGGCCGCGCCGGACAGCTCGGGTCCGATCGGGCGCGGGCCGGCATGGCACAGCTGGCAGCCCCGCTCGGTGAAGATCGCCTCGCCGCGGGCCGCCTGGCCCTGGGCCCACGGGACGGTCTTGTAGAAGGCGTTCCACCGCACGGGGTCCTCGCGGTCCTCGGCATCGGCCGCGCGGGCCAGGTCGGGATGGCGGGCGAGGAACCAGTCGAGGATGGGCTGGGCGGCGCGGCGCAGGTCGGCCCCGGGGGCCGGTGCCTTGAGCGGCTGGCCCGACTCGCGGGCGAGCAATTCCACCACGCAGGCCCGCAGGGCCGTCTCCTTGGGCTGGTCGAGCAGGGCGCGAAACTGGCGGAACGCGGGCGCGAGCGTGCGACCGGAGGGATCCCGGGGCAGGGCCAGGAGCGAGGTGGCCGCGGCGAGGGCGGTCCGGGTGTCGGGCGAGGCCAGGGCGGCGGTGAACTTGTCCCGGTCGATGGCCTCCGGCTTTTCCGCGAGCTGCACCACCAGGCGGTCGCGCAGCGCGAACTGGCGGGTCCATTGCTGGCGGAACAGCGGCTGGACCTCCTCGAGGGGCAGGGTGGCCAGCAGGTCCACGAGGGGCACCGTCCACGGATAGGCGGCGTCACGGCGCACGACCTCGAGGAAACGGCGCCCGCACGCGGGCGACCGGGCCAGGCCGGCGGCCAGGACCAGCGGCACATTGCCCGCACGGGTCAGCTCGGGCTCGGCCAGGAGAGCCCCGGTGAGGCCGGGTGCCCGGGCGACCAACGCCTGCACCACCTCGCCCAGGCGGAGGGACCAGTTCTGCTTGGGTCGCTGGGTCAGGCCGTCCAGTTTGCGGTCCAGGGCCAGGATGGCCTTGGCCATGGCCGGCAGGTTGGTGGGGGCCAGGGCCGCGCGGGAACGCGCGAGCACAGTCAGGTAATGGAAGTCGTCCTCGGCCGCGCTGGTGGCGGTGATCCGGCCCAGGAGCCGCCCGGCCACCACGGGCTCGTCGGCGCCGAGCATGGCGAGGAGGCGGGCCGCCTCGGCGTTGACGCGCGCATCGCTGGCGGGAAAAAGCCCCAGCACGGCGCGGCGCACGCGGACGGCCAGTGGATCCGCCGGGTCCGGCGCGTGCACGGCCTCGTAGCCGGCAAAGACCTCGACCGAGGGCTTGGCGAGGTTCCAGTCGCCGAGGGCCAGGATGATGAGCCGCAGCGCGTCGAGTTGGTGGGCGGGATTGCGGGACTGGTTGAGCAGGGGGAGGAGGCCCTCGATGAGGTTGGTCTGGGCGGTGTCCGCCCCGGCCCGCCACAGGGCGGCCAGCGCCACCGTGAGGCGTCCCTGGGGCAGGCCGGACTTTTCCTGCTGGGCGCGCAGTGCGCGGAAGGCGGGCTCGGGCAGGGCCAGGGCCAGGCGGGCGGCGGCCTGGTGCACGCGGGGATCGATATGGGCAACGTTGAAGGCGAGGGCGTTCTGCAGCGTGGCCGCATCGAGGCCGGTCGCGCGCCCGCGCAGGGCCTCGAGGGCGTGGGTGCGGACGTAGGGTGAGGGGTCCCGGGCGAGGGCCAGCAACAAGGGCGTGTCCCCCTCGAACGGCTGGCGGCCGAGGGACCAGGCGGTGCGGGCGCGCAGGACGGGGCTTGGGCTTTGCGCCAGCCCCGCGGCCAGGGCGGGCGGCAGGCCGTCGAACAATTCCGTCAACACTTCCAGTCCGCGCACCCGCCGTTCGAGCGAGAGCCGCGCATCCGCCACACCCTCGGCAAGGATCTCCGGGCCGACCTTGCGCGCCAGCGGTTCCCAGATGGCCCGCGACCATTCCTCCAGGGGCTGCGGCGCGTCGAGCACCGCCATCGGCTCGGTCAACGCCAGCGCCAGCCAGTTGGTCGCCGCCAGCCACCGTTCCCGGTCGCCATACTGGATGCGGTAGACCGCCCCGCGCGTCCTGCGCCCGCCAATGGAAACCAGGAGCGACCCGTCCGGGGCCACCACCACGTCGGTCGGCGCAAAACCCTGGTTCCCCAGCGGCTCCAAGAACACCTCCGGCTGCCCCCCATAGGTCGAGCCGTTCGGGTCCGGCGCATGGGCCAGGAAATGAATGCGCCCAAAGGTCCAGTCGAGGACAAACAACCCGTTCTGGAACACCTCCGGAAACTGTGTGTGGCGATAGACCGCCACCCCCGTGGGCGACCCCCGGCCCAGCGGGGCCAGGATGTCGACCGTGTCGGCATAGTAGTCCGGGCGCGGCCAACTGCGCGTGTGCCCGTCAAGGCGCCAGCCATGATGCCCCCCCGGCGCGACGTGGTAGAGCCGCGTCGGCACATACCACGGCAGGAAAAAGTCCCGCTCACAGTCGCTGTCATACGTGAACAGGTCGCCATACTCGTTCCAGTCGAAGTCGTAGGCGTTCCGGAATCCCTCCGCGACCACCTCCACGCCCTCCGGACCCTCCCCCAATCGCAGCAACGCCCCGCCCTCCACCCGCCGCCGCGCCATGTCGAACCGCGTGTTGTTGCCCGCCATCACATACCACATCCCGTCCGGGCCCCGCCGGGGCGCATGTCCCCCGTGCTCTCCCGCGTCCAGGTCCAGCAGCTTGCGCGGCGGGCCGTCCGCCCGGCCATCCCCGTTGGCATCGCTGAAACGCCACAACCCGCCATCCCCCACGAACATCAGGTCGTTCCCGTCAAAGGCCAGGCCCATCCCCCCGGTGCGCGTGGCGGCGAACTCCAGACTGTCATCCGCCTCCCCGTCCCCGTCCTCGTCCAGCAGCGTCCGGATATACCCCTGGCTCGTCACCACCACGTTCCCCCGCCGATCCAGGGTCATCGCATAAATGTCATTGGCCAGGTCCGCGTCGGCGAACAGGGAGATCCGGAAGCCCGCCGGGAGGCGCACGCCCAGCTGGGGCACGTCCACCAGCGGCGCCGCCGCCGCCACCCCGGCAGCCGCGATCCCCAGCAACAGCGAGACCCGGAACCAGGGGAGAGGGGACATTCTCATGGGCGCTTGCCAACGCTAGCAAAGCGCACGGCGCGTTGTCCACGAGGCAGGGAACCGGAGGGCCCGTCCGCCCAGGGACGGGGGAATGGCTCACTGGGCGCCGGGGAGAGTGAGGCGGACGCGGTTGGGCTGGCCGGGCTGGGTGGGTCCGGGCAGGACGAGGCGGCCCTCGTGCGTCTCGCAAATTTTGCGGACGACACAGAGACCCAGGCCGAGGCCGACCGTGCGGGTGGTGAAGAAGGGGGTGGGCGCCTTCTGGGCGGCGTCCGGCGTGAAGCCCTCCCCGGTGTCGAACACGTCGATGTGGGCGACGGGGCGGCCCTGGGCATCCGTGCCGAGGGTGCTGGAGACCCGCACTTTGGGTTCACCGGGATTGGCCTGGAGGGCGTTGAGGAAGACCTCGGCGAGGGCGTGGCGGAGGGCGGCACGATCGCCGCTGAGCACGACGGCCTGGCCGGCGTCCTCGTAGAGCAGCTTGGCGGCGCGGACGGGCTGGTGGCGGTGGGCCTCCTTGAAGGCCTCCTCGAGCAGGGGTCCGAGGGGCAAGGGTTCGCGGCTGAGCACGGCTTCGCGGGCGAGGAACCGCATCTGGCTGATGAGGCGGTTGACGCGCTTGACGCCCTCGGAAAGGGCGAGGTCGAGCGAGGCGCGAAACTCGGCGTCGCGGAAGCGCTCGGCGAGCAGCTGCTGGTGGGTGGAGATGGGCACCATGGCGTTGCCGACCTCATGGGCGATGCGGTCGGCCATGCTGCGGAGGAGGCGGAGCCCGGCGGCCTCGGACTCGAGACGGCGCAACTGCGCGGCCTCGGTATGGTCCTCGACGACGAGCAGGGCGGCGTGGGGGACGGCGGGGGTGTCGCGGAACAGGGGGACGATGGCCACGCTCCACGAGGCGCCGGCCGGGTGGGCGGGCGTGTGCGCGAAGGGGGCCAGCGCGGCGCCGGTGCGGAGCACCTGGCCAACCTTGGCGGCGAGGTCCGGGGGCAGGTCCGCGAATTCCAGCTCAGCCCCGGCCGTCCTTCGGGCGCGCGCGAGCAGTTGGCGGGCGGCCTTGTTGGCGTGGAGGACGGCCAGGTTGGAGCCGACCACGACGCAGGCGCTGCCGAGCTCGCGGAGCGCGTCGCAGAGCAGTTCGTGGTTGCGGGTGAGCCGTCCATGGACGCGGAGGTTGCCGATGGCGAGCCCGAGCTCCTCGAGCAGGTGGAAGACGAGTTCGAGCTCGGCGTTGGCGAGGGGTTCGCCGGTGACGCGGCCGTCGAGGACGGCCAGGCCGACGAGGGAGGCGCCGTCGAGGATGGGGAGGGCGATTTGGGCGCCGAGGCGCTCGAACTCCTGGCGGACGGCGGCATCGGCGAGGGCCTCCGGGCTGCCGGCGCGGAGGATGCGGCCATGACGCTGGAGGTGGCCGGCAAGGCCGGCGCGGCCGGGGAGCTCGAGGTGTTCGAGCAGGCTGGCCGGCAGCCCGATGGCGGCGGCGGCCTTCCAACCGGGGGACCGGGCGGGATCGTCCGGCGCGGCCGCGGGATCCTCCGGCGGGCGGAGGAAGAGGGCGGCGCGGTTCACGCCGAGGACGTCGCGGACCTGGCGGAGGAACTCGCGCAGGAGCCCGGGCGCATCGAGCGAATGGCGGAGGACACCGGAGAACTGGCGGAGCAGCGCGAGCGACTCGGAGGCGGGGCGGGGGCCGGCCGGGGGCGGGGGCGGGGGAGTAACCGGGGCGGGCGAGTCCGGGGCGGGCGGCGCGGGGGTGGCCTCCAGGCGTTCGAGGAGGGCCGCCAGCAGGCGGGGCCGGACCGGTTTGGCGAGCACGTGGGTGGCGCCCTGGAGGTAGGCCTGCTCCTCCCATTCCGGCGAGCGGATGGCACTGACGACGAGCAGCGGGACGCCGGGCAGCCGTCGGCGCAGGGTTTCGAGGGTCCAGGCGGATTCCACGCCGGTGAGCTCGAGGTCGAGCAGGCACCCGTCGGCCAGGCCGCGTTCGAGGAAGGGTTCCGCCTCAGCGAGGCTTGCGCGGTGCAGGACGCGGTGGCGCGCGGGGTCCACGACGGCGCGCACGGCGTCCGCCAGGTCCGGGAGGGGCGCGAGGATGAGCAGCGTCTTCATCGCGGGGCGGGACCTGGCGCGGACACGGCGGCGCGCGGACCGGGGGGCGGGACGCCGGCGGGGCGGTGGGGACAGGACGCGCTCATGCTCAGGCCTCCGTCGCGGCCGGGCGGATCGCGGCGGTCGGGACGGACTGGGAGGCAGGTTCGCACACCCGGGCCGGGGCCAACAATGGGGCGCACTACGCCCACCCGGGGGGCGGCGTTACGGGGGGAGGATTCGGGGAAACCCGGGGCGGGCGGGGGCGGCGGCGGTCAGGGCGTGACGGGGAGGCGTTCCTCGGCCGGCTCGCGCTGCATGAGCACGCCCTGCTCCTTGTAGGCCCGGAGCATGAAGTGGGTGGCGGTGGAGAGGACGCCCTGGAGGGTGGCGAGCTTCTCGGACACGAAGCTGGCGACCTCGCGCAGGGTGTTGCCCTGGACCACGACGAGGAGGTCGTAGCCGCCGCTCATGAGGTAGCAGCTCTGGACCTCGCTGTATTTGGCGATGCGCTCGGCGAGCCGGTCGAAGCCGCCGCCGCGCTCGGGGGTGATCCGGACCTCGATGAGCGCGCGCACCAGCTCGCGCCCGAGCTTGTCCTCGTTGAGGACGGCGCGGTAGCCGAGGATGACGTGGTCGGCCTCATAGGCCTTGACCTTGGCGACCACCTCCGGCTCCGGCAGGCCGAGCAGGGCGGCCAGCTGGGCGGGTTGCAGGGCGGCGTTCTCGTGCAGCAGTTTCAGCAGCGGATCCATAAGGGGACCATAGCCGTCCCGCGGGGCCTTCTCCAAGCCCCTTGTTCCGGTGCGGGGCCGCATTGGGCTTTCCCGGGGGTGGCGGCGCGGGGCATGGTGGGGGGCATGAGTTCATCGGGTCATCGCCTGGTCCGCCTGCCCAACGGGGCCTGGGGAGTGCATGCGGAGGCGTATGGCGAGACCATGCATTCCACGGCGGGGCCGGCGGCGGAGGCGGAGGAGTTGTATGTGCGGCAGATCGGGCTGGCGGAGCGGGTGGCGGCGGCGGGGGCGGGCGGGGGGGAGTTTGTGATCTGGGATGTCGGGCTGGGGGCGGCGGGCAACGTGACGGCGGTGTTGCGGGCGACGCGGGAGGTGCCGGTGCGGCTGCGGGTGGTGAGCTTCGACCATGCGGCGGAGCCGCTGCGCTTTGCGCTGGGGCATGCGCGCGAGCTGGGTTACCTGGAGGGTTACGAGGCGGCGGCCGGGCGACTGCTGGAGGCGGGGCGGGTGGAGTTCCGGGACGGGGCGCGGGAGGTGGCGTGGGAGCTGCACCTGGGCGATTTCCCGGCGCTGTTGCGGGGGCGGGACTCGGCGGGGTGGCCGGGGCCCGGGGTGGTGCTTTACGATCCCTTTTCGCCGGCGCGGAACCCCTCGATGTGGACGGCGCCGCTGCTGGCGGACCTGTATCGGCGGCTGGACCCGGGGAGGCCGTGCGTGATGCCGACCTACTCGCGCAGCACGATGCTGCGGGTGGCCTTGTTGCTGGCGGGATTCCGGGTGGGGGCGGGCCGGCCGAGCGGGGTGAAGGAGGAGACCACGGTGGCGGCGAACCAGCCGGGGCTGCTGGAGGCACCGCTGGATCGCCGCTGGCTGGAGCGGGCCCGGCAATCGACGAGTGCCGAGCCGCTGTGGGAAGCCGCCTACCGCCAGGCCCCGCTGCAGCCGGAGACGTGGGCACGGTTGCAGGCCCATCCGCAGTTCCGGTGAGCCGGGGGCCGGCGGGCGGGGAAAACAACACGGGCCCGCGCGGGGGAGCGGCGGGCCCGGGGGGGGGAGAGTCGTCGGTGGAACGCGGGTCAGAGACTGATGGTCCCGAGGATGTTGCCCTCGACGATGGATCCGTAGGCGCGGCTGTCCTCGCTGCAGGGGCGATTGTCGCCCATGACGTAGTATTGGTTGCGCCCGAGCTGGACCCAGCGTTCGCGGCCGTCGGGGGGGAAGGTCATGGTGCCGCGGTTCAGGTAGGGCTCGTTGAGCCGGTGGCCGTTGAGGAACACCTTGCCGTCGCGGAGATTCACCCAGTCACCGGGCTTGGCGATGATGCGCTTGACGGCGAGGTCGGCATGGCCGGGGTCGCGGAGGACGACGAGTTCGCCGCGGTCCGGGGCGCGGAACAGGTAAACCCAGCGCTGGAGCAGGCGATATTCGCCATCGCGCAGGGTGGGGCTCATGCTGCGGCCTTGGATGACCACGGGCATGACGATCAGCCGGCTGACCACGAAATGGGCGACCACGGCGAGCAGCAGGATGCCCAGGAGCACACCCACCCGGCTGGCCCGGGCCGGGGCCGCCGCACGCACCCGCGCCGCCGTGCGGACCACGGCGGGCTCGGTCAGGAAACGGTCGCTGTGGTAGGGCATCGCGTCGCCCTCCGCCATCTTGAGGGAGTTCATGGAACCTTCCCCCCAGAAGCTGCGGGCTGCATGGTTGGGCAGTGAGGTGTTCATGGTCACAGGCGTGTTCAACTGTCTGCCCCCCAGCATGGGGGCGGTGGACACGCACGACCATTGTCCGAACTACTACCCATACGCGGGAGGGGTTACGGCGAACTGCCTAGGGGATTTGCCGGTCGCCCGCCGAGGAAACCCCGGGGGACCAGGCCGCCCCGCCGGGCATGGGCACCCCTGCCCAAGGCAACACCCGCCGCCGGCCCGGGGCCGACGGCGGGTGGATGCGAATCGGTCTAATCGCAACCCATTCTTTAAGAACGAGTTGCGGATTGGGAGGTTTACAGGCGCCGCACGCGGATGTTGCGGTACCAGACCTCCTGGCCATGGGCTTGGAAGTCGATGTGACCGGAGGTTTCACCCATGAAGGTGGGCCAGCCCTTGAACTTGCTCTTGGCGATGAGGTCCTTGATTTCCGGGCTGCCCCACTTGTATTCGAGCAGCTTGACCCCGTTGAGCCAGTGTTCCACGTGGTCGCGGTTGACCAGGATGCGGCTGGAGTTCCACTCGCCGACCGGCTTGGTCTGCTTGGCGGGGGACGGGGCGATCAGCGCGTAGAGCGATCCGGCGCTGGTTTTGGGATTCTTGCCGTCGCCGTGCTTGCTGTCATCGAGGACCTGGTATTCCGGGCCGGTCTGGTAGGGGGCGCCCTGGGTCTCGGCCACGCGGTACATCACGCCGCTGTTGCCGCCGGGGGAGGTCTTCCATTCGAACTCGAGATCGAAGCTCTCGTATTTCTCGACCGTGACGAGGTCGGGGCCGCCCTTGGGCAGGCAGTGGAGCGTGCCATCCGCGACCTTCCAGTTGTTGGTCGGGAAGCCCTTTTGCTTGTAGCCCCGGAAATGCTCGGTGGATTTGCCGTCGAAGAGGATGGTCCATCCCTCGGCGGCCGGGGCGGAGGCGGCGGCGAGGAGGAGGGCCAGGCAGGTGGAGGGGATCAGGGCGAGGGGAGTTTTCATGGGATGAGGAATGTGCTGAACGCCCGGAGTGTGCGCAGGGCGGGCGGCCTTTGGCAAGGGGCGAGGCGGGGGCGGCGGGGTGAGGGGCGGGTCAGCGGCCCTTGAGTTGGCGGAGGGTGGCGCGCTTGGCCTCGCGCTCGGCGTCGCGGGTCTTGATGTCCTCGCGCTTGTCGAACTCGGCCTTGCCTTTGCCGACGCCGATGAGGGCCTTGACGCGGCCGTTCTTCCAGTAAAACGAGAGGGGGACGATGGCGTTGCCCTTGACCGACGAAAGTTCGTGCAGCTTGCGGATTTCGGCCTTGTGGAGGAGGAGCTTGCGGACGGCCTTGGGGACGTGGTTTTGGAGGTTGCCGTGGGCGTATTCCTCGATGTGGGCGTTGTGGAGGAAGGCCTGCTCCCCCTCGACGCGGACGAAGGCATCGGCGATCTGGCCGCGGCCGGCCCGCAGGGCCTTGACCTCGGTGCCCTTGAGGACCAACCCCGCCTCGAAGGTGTCCACGATGTGGTAATCGCGGCGGGCCTTGGGGTTGGTGAGGATGTCAGCCATGGGGCGCGGTCAGGTCCGCCGCCCAGTTCCCGGGCGGGATGGGGACAGCGGATGGTCTGGAAATGCGGACGGCCCCCGGGACGCCGGGTGGGCGCCTAGCTGTTCTTGCGCTTGCGGCGCGTCGGGGCGGTCTCGGCCGCGGTGGTCTCCTGGGGCATGTCGTAGCCGATCTTTTCCTCCAGGATTTCCCGCAGCGCCACATCGGCCGCCCCCAGCCCGGTGGCATCCAGCAACAGCGGGCGGCTCAGCGCGCCGCCGCCGGAGTTCAGCTGGCGGACCCGACGGGAAACGAGGTTCACCAGGACGTTGGGGTTACCCACTTTGGCCAGGGCCTGGCGGCAGAGTTCGCTGTTCACGGTGTCGTTAGGATTGTTCGGTTTTCCCCAGTCGGGCCGGGTAAGTTAACGAACCCGCCCGGGGTGGCAATAGCAAAAAACGGGGCCGGAGCCGCTTCCGGGCCCGGTCGGGGAACCCCGTTGGTCCGGGTGCGGGCGGCGCGCCGGGTGGGCGGCCGTCCCCTGCCCCGCGGCCACGGGGGTCAGGGGACGAATTCCAGGTCCGGGGCGCGGGGGGTGAGCCCGGCCTCATGGGCGCGGCGGAGGAAGCGCCGGATGGATTCCCGGCCGGGGTCGCCGTAGTCGAGGGTCCAGTGGTTGACGTACATCCCGACGAACTTGTCGGCGAGGTCGCGTCCCATGTCGCGGGCGTATTGGAGCGAGTGCTCCACGGCCTCGGGCCGGTGGTCGAGGCTGTAGCGGATGCTGGCGGTGAGGACTTCGGAGAGGCGCTGGCGGTCGGCGGGGGCGAAGCGTTTGTGGACGACGTTGCCGCCGAGCGGCAGGGGGAGTCCCTGGTTTTCGCGGGACCACCAGGCGCCGAGGTCCTCGCAGACCTGCAGGCCCTCGTTGCGGTAGGTGAGCTGGCCCTCGTGGATGATGAGGCCGACGTCGGCCTGCCCGGCGCGGACGGCGGCGAAGATTTGGTCAAAGGGCACCACGACATGGCGGAACTCCCGCGCGGGCCGGCCCAGCCACAACTGGAGGGCGAGGAAGGCGCTGGTCATGGTGCCGGGGACGGCGATGGTGCGGCGGGCGATCTCGTCGCGGGAGAGGCGATCGCGGGCCACCAGCATGGGCCCGTAGCCGTCGCCCATGCTGGCGCCGCTGGGGAGCAGGGCGTATTGGTCGCAGACATGGGCGTAGGCATGGATGCTGATGGCCGAGACGTCCAGTTCGCCGCGGGTGGCGCGTTCGTTGAGGGTCTGGATGTCCTGGAGGATGTGCTCGAAGCGGAAGCCGTGGGTGGGGATGAGATCCCGGGCCAGCCCGTAGAACATGAAGGCGTCGTCGGGGTCGGGCGAGTGGCCGAGGGTGATCAGGCGCTGCGACATGCAACCCAGCCTAGGGGGTGCGCCGCAAAAGGCAAAACGGAACCCGCGCCGCGGCCGGCGCCTCAGATGCCGGGCATGGCGAAGCTGACGCGGACGGTGGTCCCCTGCCCCGGCTGGCTGTCGATTTGGAACCGGCCGTTGAGCAGCTCGGTGATGCGCTTGGCGATGTAGAGGCCGAGGCCGGCGCCCTGCTGCTCGAATTTGTTGCGGTCGAACTGCATGTGGGGCCCGATGCGCCCGACCTGCTCGTGGGTGAGCCCGCGGCCCCGGTCGGTGAAGCCCAGCACGCAGTCGGAACCCTGCACCTCGCTGAAGACCAGCACCGCCTTGCCCGGCTCGGAGAACTTGAAGGCGTTGTCCACCAGTTCCTCGACGATCTTGGTCAGGTTCTCCGCCGGCACGAACACGGCCGCCGGCGCCATCCTGAGGAGCAGGTCCCCCTCGCGCTTGTGCCGCGCGGCCACCCGCTGCGCCACCTCGGGCACCGTCACCTCGACCACCACCGGGCTGATGGCCGAGTTCACGTCGATGATCTTCGATTCCAGCCCCATCAGCTCAATCTGCGAGTAGACGAGGAAGTTCTCGATCAGCCGGTGCAGGCGGAGGGCGGCGTCGTGGATGAAGCGGGAGGACTCCAGCACCTCCCCGGGCGGCATGGAGGCGTAATCCTCCATCATGATCTGGGCCAGGCCCATGATGCCATTGAGGGGCGTGCGCAGCTCGTGCGGCAGGGCCAGCGACAGGCTGCCGCGCAGCTCGTTCAGCCGCTTCTCCGACTGGCGCTGCAGCTCGGCCTGCTTCTCCAGCCGCGCGTTGACCGCGGCCATCAGCTCCTTGGGCGTGAACGGCTTGGTCAGGTAGTCGTCCGCCCCCAGTTCCATCCCCCGCCGCACGTCGGCCTTGTCCGTCGCGCCGCTCAGGAACACAAACGGGATGCCCGCCGTGCTTTCGCGCTCGCGCATCGCCTTCAGCGTGCCGTAGCCGTCGAGGTTCGGCATCGTGATGTCGCAAATCACCAGGTCCGGCTGGTGCTCCTCCGCCATGCGCACCCCCGAAAGCCCGTCCTCGGCGCACAACACCGCAAACCCATAGAGGGAGAGGGTCTCGCTGATGATGAACCGAATCTCCTTCGTGTCATCAATGACCAGCACACGCCCGGTCTTGGGCGCGGCCGGCATCGCCGGGGCGGACGGGGCGGAAGACAGGACGGACGGCGCCGGGGCCATCCCCGGGCCTGGGAATGCGTCGGACATTTCCCCTTAACATCGGCAGGCCGGGCCGGTTCTGAACCCCTCCCGCCGGGCCTAACGGCCCGGGCGTCCGCCCCCTCGGGGAGGCGGCGGGCGGAACTCCTCCGGCGCCAGCCGGCCGTCCCCGTCCAGGTCCAGGGTCCGGAGCGACTCGGGTGCCCGGGCCAGTTCGCCGGCGTCCAGCACCCCGTCCCGGTTCAAATCCAGCGCATCGACCACCGCGGGCGTGGGCGGCCCGCCGCGCCCGGCTGGCCCGCCGCCCTTGCCGAAGCTCGGGTCCGGCTCGCCCCGCCACCTCCGCGGCAGGAAGGGGAACTCGCCGGTGATGCAGTAATAGTAGGTGCCGCCCGGAAACTCCGGCGTGACCCCAAACCGCCCGTTGCACTCGTCCAGATCACCCGAACCGGGCGCATACTCAAAATCCTGCGTGAATCGTCCATCCGGACGCCCGCCCGGGCCCTCCGGCGCACCCGGGCGCTCGGCCGTCTTCAGCCGGTAACTGGACCGCAGCCGGCGTATCGGGCTGCGGGCATCCTTGGCCTCCTGGTGGCCCATCGCCGTGTAGACCGGGAACCCGTCGGCCGCCCAGGCCACCAGCAGCATCCGGTTGGTGTCACCCCCCAGCCGCGCCACCAAGCCGACGGGCAGGGCGTGATAATGATAGGCGCCGGTCGGCTGGACATGGGCGTTGTGCTCATCGAGGCCCAGGTTGAGGAACCCGGTGGCCGCCTCATAGCGCCAGTCGGGATTGCCGTTCCAGGTCTCGGCCGTGCCCGGCTCAAAGGGAACGCCATTGAGGGCCACCCCGAAGAACCAGCCGCCCCGCTGGGCGGGGGCGGGCGCGGCCTGGGGCCGGACCGGGACGCGGAAGGTGTAGGACTGCGGCCGCGGCGTGTTGGGGTTGCCACGGCGCGGAAAGGCGCCGGGCGCATGATCGGGCCAGCCGTTGGCCGTGATGAAACGCCAGTCGCCCTCGACGCGGATGGTGACGCGGTTGGTCGGGGGTGCGGCCTGCTGTGCTGGCAGGGCCGCGCCCGCCGCCAACCAGACAACCGAGGCCAGGGCAACACGGGGATGGATCCGGAACATGGGAACACAATGCCGGAACGCGCCTGAATTCGGAATGAAGAACTGCGGCGCCGGCTTCGTGATCGGCCCGCGCGAATCGGCTCCTTCCCCCCAACGGGGAGGGGGTGAACACCTCGGACCCCTCAGTGCATGACGCCCCGTTCAGGGGAGGTGGACCCGGGGCGGCGCGGGGGTCACGGCTGCTGGGGCGAGACCAGGCGGTAGAACCGGCTGGTGGCGGCCGGGACGGCGTTGGTGATGGCGAGGCGGCGCGGCACGGTGCCCAGGCCGATGTCGGCGACCTTGGACCAGGTGCCGCCGGCGACCTGGTCGCTGGCGAGGAGGGAGTAGGTGCGCTCGTTGTCGGCCCAGAAGCGGACCACGTGGGTGTTGCCCTGGGCCTCGAGCTGGTCGATGCGGGGGTGGCTGAGGGCGAGGGGTGAGCCGACGGGGAACTGGGCCCCGAGGGGGGCGCCCGCGCGACCGGCCGTGAGGGCGGGGGAGCCGGGCTGGAGCCGGTAATCGCGCTGGGCAGGGTTCACGAACAGGGGTTCGGCGGTGAAATTGCCGGTGCCGGGCCAGTTGGTGTTGTAGAGGAGGTTGTGGTCGCAGTAGAGCTGGCTGCCATTGACCATGGAGATCGTCGTCCCGGTGCCCCAGATGATGTTGTTGTAGCTGTTGGTGGTGATGCCGCCGCCGGTGGGCGACGTGGGGTTGGCCTTGTTGTAGTTGGTGAATCCCCAGGCGTGCCGGAGGGAGTCGTTGGTGACGAGGATGATGGTGGTCTGGCGGACGCTGACATCGCAGAGGTCCTTGGCCATGACACCGGAGCGGCAGGCGTAGATGAGGCAGTTGCTGACGATGGAGCCGCTGGAATCGCCGGTGTCGCCGACGGAGACGCCCTTGTCGAAGGGGAAATCGAACATGAGACAATTCTCGACCCGGACATCGAGGGAGCCCGGGAGATCGGCGGGGCCGATGTCGATGGCATCGACGTTGCCGTTGGTGCCGTGGCGGAAGGTGCAGTCGCGGATGACGCTGCCGGGCTGGGCGGAGTCGAAGTCGACGGCGTCGCCGTGGACATGCTCGAAGAGGCTGCCCTCGATGACGATGACGCCGTTGCGCCAGAGGGTCTCGTGGTATTCGCGGACGTGGATGCGCCGGGCGGTCATGAGCTGGGCGAAGTGGGAGAGGATGATGGGTTGGTTGAAGGTGGTGCCGCCGGAGACGAGGCGGTAGTCGTGGAAGAAACTGTCCTCGAGCAGGCCGACGGCGTTGCTGTAGACGGTGGTTTGGCGGCGGGAGACGTCGGTGTGGCGGAGGAGGAGGGAGGAGCCGGCGAACTGGGCGGAGATTTCGCCCCAGGTGTTGGTGCCATCGACGCCGGCGAGGACGACCTTGTTGTCCTCGGTGCCGGCGGCCTCGATGCGGCCGCCGGAGACGGCCCGGAGGGAGGCGCCGTTGGTGAGGCGGACGACGGTGCCGGGCTCGAGGCGGAGGGTGACCCCGGCGGGGACGAAGAGATTGCTGCAGACGAGGTATTCGCCGGCGGCGGGCGACCAGGTGGTGTTGGTGGTGAGGGTGCCGCAGACGACATTGAGGACGGCGCCGCGCCGGCCCGCGGCGGGATTGGACCAGTCGGAGGCGCCGGAGCCGTTGAGGGCCCGGACGCGGTAGACGTAGGTCTGGTCGAGCGCGGCGGAGGCGTCGGTGTGGTTGGTGGTGTTGGGGCCGAGGCTGGCGAGGGGGGACCAGGCGAGTCCGTCGGAGGAACGTTCCAGTTCGAAGCCGGTCTCGTTGTCGGCGTGATCCAGCCAGGCCAACTGGAGGGGGGCGAAGCCATTGACGAGGGCGGCGAGGTGGCGGGGGGCGCCGGGCAGGCCGCCGACGGGGAAGGTGACGCCGAGGTGGGTGCCGCCGAGGCCGGCGCCGAGGGCGGGGGAGCCGGGCGACAGGCGGTAGTCGGCGGCGGCGGGGTTGGTGAAGAGGGGGTCCGCGCTGAGGTTGCCCGGGCCGGGGAACGGCGCGGTGTCGGTGAGGGAGTATTCGAGGAGGAGGGACCCGTTGGTGGGGATGACGGCATTGGTGAGGTTGCCCCAGAAGATATTGTTGGTGCCGAAGCCACTGACGGGGGTGGTGGTGCCCGCCTCGAGGTTCCAGGCCACCTGGCAGCCGGAGATGGTGTTGCCGACGGCGGTGATGTTGGTGGTGCGGTCGATGGAGATGCCGAGGGTGTTGCCGTAGATGAGGCAGTTGCGGACCACCGTGCCCTGGCTGCCGGCGGCGATGGAGACGCCCTTGTCGCCCATGTCATGGATGAGGCAGGACTCGACGAGGGAGTTGGGGCCGGGCCCGAAGTCGACGGCGTCGGTGTTGCTGCCGGCGCCGAAGCGGAACGTGCAGCGGCGGACGACGATGGGGGAGTTGGCGGCCTTGAGGTCGGTGCCGTCGGTGCTGATTTCCTCGAGGAGGCAGTCCTCGTAGAGGGTGGGGGTGTCGCTGGAATCGCATTCCACGTAGCGGGCGAGGTGGGAGCGGCGCACGGTGAGGCTGCCGCCGTTGAGGCCCTCGACGAGGACGCGGGTGCCGACGTTGAGGTCGCGGAGGACGGAATCCTCGACGAGGACGGTGCCGCCGTTCTGGGCGCGGACCTGGCCGGCGACGACCTCGACGCGGGCGAGGCTGAGCATGGGGTTGAGGAGGTCATTGGTGCCGATGGCGCGGAGGCCACCCCAGGGGGTGGTGCCGTCGGCGGGGAGGAAGACGGCGCGGCGGCCGGGCAGGCCCCAGGAGGTGAAGGTGCCGTTGGTCTCGACGCGGATGGAGACGTTGGGGGAGAGGAGGACGACGACGGCGCCGGTGGCGACGACCGAGCCGCCGCCGGTGACGATGAGGTCATTGGTGACGCGGATGGTGGTGCCGGGCTGGGCCCAGACGCCGCCGGCGGTGAAGACGCCGCCGACCTCGCGCGTGTCGAGTTCCGCCACCACGTCGCGGTTGGTCGCGTAGAGGATGCGCCCGTAGGCGTCGTGGGCGGCGATGAAGAGCCGGTTGAACCCGGGCTCCAGCGGCTGGGACCTGGACCACAGTCCGGTCAGCGGATTGAAGTCGGCCTCGGCGCCATTGACCGTGACCCGCGCGGCGCCCGGGAGGGTGTTGGTGCCGGACAAGAGGGTGACGTTCGTCTTCACGAGCGAGAAGAAGGCGCCATCGACGGCCTGGCCCTGCCCGCCCACCACGGCGAGGTCGGCGATGAGGTGGAAGTCGCTGCTGTTGCTGCCGCCATTGACGCCCTGCAGGGCCAGCACGTGGCTGCCCACGCCAAGGCGGGAGCCCACGGGGCCGAGGTCGATGACGGAGGGCGCGTTGACCGGGGCGTTGCAGCAGGAGGCCTCGTGGTTGGCCGAGACGGTGCTGGCATTCCAGGCCGGCGGGGTGCCGAGGCCGGCCGTGTTCGGGCTGCGCGACACCTCGACGCCGTCCAGCCAGGCGATGTAGCCGTCGTCGTAGTCCACCGTGAGCTGGAGGCGGCGGGCGGGATCGATCGGCCCGGCGATGGTGAACTCGCGGCGGATGGCCAGGGAACTGTAGTTGTTCACCATGTTGGCGAGCGTGGTGTTCTCCCCGGCGATGCCGGGGTCGCCGTAGCCGAACCCGCCCGGTCCCGAGAGCCAGGTGCCGTCCAGCGAGGTGTTGGCCGCGCTGCGCCAGTCGGCCTGGGGGGCGTTGGTGCGGGCGGGGCGGTAGCGGAAAACATCATTCCGCGCCACCAGGGCGGCGGGCGGGAGCGGCGCGGCGCCCACCTGCAGGGTGAAGGTTTGGGCCGAGGCCGGCGAGGCCACGCCCGCCAGCAGGCCAAGGAGGATGCCCAACCCAACACGGATTCGACTCAGGTTCATAAAAAAAAACGCGGGACCCCGCGGGGCCCAACCACCCGGGGGCCGCCCAGTATCGCACAAAACGGGTCCGGGCCGGGGACAAAAATCCGGGGCGCGCGCGGCCTCCGCCTCAGGGCAGCCCGGGGGTGACCAGCCGGTAAAAGCGCTGCTGGCCCGGGCTGGCCGGGTCATCGTGGGTGGACACGGGCCCGCCGGCCGGTGGGGCCGGGACGTCCACCCAGCGGATCCAACCCCCGGCGGCGGGCATGGTCGCGCTGCGGAGCAGGCTGTAGGTGCGCCCGGCGACGGCGTTGAACTGGAGCGTGACCCCGCCCCCTGCCCCGAGGGTGGCCTGCAGCTGCAGGGTGCTGGCCGCGCTGCGCGGGTCGGTGCCCGCCAGGTATTCCTCGCGGTTCGACAACCCGTCGAGATCGGCGTCGAGGGCGGCATCCCCGGACCAGCCCGGCTGGAATCCATGGGCCACCTCCCAGTCATCCGGCATGCCGTCGCCATCGTTGTCCGCGACACTGGCCGGGGCCGGCGTGGGGGCGGCGGCCACCCAGTTGGTCGGGTCATTGGCGTAGCCGGACTCGGTGACACGCTGGAGCGAGAAGCCGCCGCCGTCCGCCGCCGGCGGCCAGGGCGCGAGGTCGCCGTAGACCACCTTCTCGACCAGAATCTGCGGCACCATGCCATCGGCCTGGGGGGCATCGGGGCGCACCAGCTCCACGCTGTCACCAGAGTTGTCGAGCTTGCCGGACCATGGCCCGGCGAGGGCGGCGTTGGAGCCGTAGCGGGCCTGGAACTGCGCGCGGGCGGCCAGGTTGGTGGCGGGGTCGAAGCTGACGACGAGGAGGCTGCCGCCGGGGGGCAGGCTGTGGGCGGGGCCGAAGGCGAACTCGACCGCGTCCCGCAGGCGCCAGCCGTTGGACGGGAAGAGGGGGTCATGGAGGGTGACCAGGCTGGCGGAGGTGTTCCTCAGCTCGATGAACTCCTCGATCGTGTTGTCATTGGTGGACAAGCCGCTGACCACGAGGTCGGGCGGGTGATACATGATTTCGGTGATCACGACGGGGCCGACGCGCGGGTAGGGGTTGGGGGCGCCGGGGCCGGTGCGGAAGAGGTCGAGGTTGGCCTGGGTGGGGGGGCTTTGGGCGGTGACGGGCGAGCCCAGGCTGAGGGCGCTCAGGGCCGGGTAATCGACCGTGCCCACGCTGTTGACGTAACGGCCGAAGGACACGCCACGGGCGGCGGCGCCGAAGCGGGCGACGGCGCGATGGCCGGTGGGCAGGCCGTTTGTGTCGGCCTCGGACAGGTAGACCTGGTCCCCCTCGGCCGAGCTGAGCGAGAAGGGGGCGCCGGTGCTGTCGTTGTTGAAGGCCGCCTCGTAGAAGACGGCGAACCCATGGGCGGGGAGGACGGTGCCGGGCGGGATGCGGAACTTGCGCGGGGCATCCTGGTCGTCGCTGAGGTACCAGCCGCCGATGGCGACCGGCGCGCCGGTGAGGTTGCGCAGCTCGATGGCGTCCTCGAGGGGGAGGTCGGTGTGGGTGAGCACCTCATTGACGGCCACGGTCGCGAGCGGGAGGTAGTTGGCCTCGCCGGGCGTGGGGGAGACGGGGAAGGCGGTGATGGCGGCGGCGCCGTCGGGAAGGCGGCCGCCGGAGACGCCGGTGAGCTGCGGGCCGAAGGAGACGGCATCGAGGAGGGTCGCGCCGTTGGAGGCGAGCAGGAAGATGGCGTCGCCATCGCGGCCCAGCTTGAAGTTGACGTGGTCCGGCCCGGCGGGCACCGCCGGGTTGTCGGCGACAAACCGTTGCCATGCGTTGGAGCCGATCCCGATGTAGGAGAGCGCCGGGATGACATGGGGGTTGAGGGTGCCGTAGTTGTCCGTGAGCGCGAGGCCGCTGAGCAGGACCGGCTCCGGGCCCGGGTTGAAGACCTCGAACCAATCGTCCCCGGCGGCCGGGTCGGCCATCCATTCATTGACGCGCAGGCCGGCCTGCGGCCCGAGGGAGGCGGCCACATTGGTGGCGCCGAAGGTGGGCAGGGTGAGGACCCAGTTGGTGCCGGTGACCGGCAGGCGGCCGATCGAGTAGTCGGTCACCTGCAGGCCGTAGAGAACCTGGTCGAGGATTTCATTGGTGTCCGGGGCCTTCTTGAAGAGGTAGACCCCGCCGCCGGCGGCGCCGAGGGCGAAGCCGGTGTTGGTGGGGGAGGCGGGCGCGCCGGGGTCGGCGACGACCATGAAGTAGCCGCGGGCCGGGATGATGGATCCCGGCGGGAACGACCAGCGGACGGCGCCGGCGGCCGGGCGGTCGGCCAGGCTGAGGCCGGCCAGATCGACCGCATTGGCGGAGGGATTGTGCAGTTCGATGAGGTCCGGGGTGCGGCCGCCGGTGATGAACGTGCGCGCGTTGCTGGCCAGCACCTCGCTGATGACGAGGCCGGCCGCGGCGGCGGTGTTGGTCACGATCAGGCCGTCGAGGCGGACGGCCATGACGATGTCGGCGCTGTTGAGGCTGTTCTGGTGGACCTCGACGGCCATGACATTCTCGCCGGGGCGCAGGACGGAGCCGCCGAAGGAGGCGGGGTTGGCGAGGGACCAGGCCGCGGCGGTGATGCTGGTGGCGATGGTGTTGGAGGTGATGACCGTGGGCGGGTCCGGCAGGCGGATGCGCCCGACCTCGGTGCCGTTGAGGTAGAAGACGGCGCCGTCATCGATCAGGTTGGAGATCTGGAGGCTGGTGAAGCTGGCGCCGGCGGGGACCTGGAAGCGGGTGCGGAAGTAATAGGTGACGCGGTTGGTCGGCTGGGCCAGGGGGGTGGCCACGGGTTCGGGCACGCTGTTGGCCACGCGGCCGAGCATGGCCGGGCCGGAGCCATCCCACCCGGAGTCGTCGTAATCCGGGGCCATCCAGTTGGGGGCGGGGGTGACTCCGTTGGTGAAGTAGGTCCAGGTTTGGTTGACGGGGATGAGGGTGATGGCCTGGGGCGGGGGCGGCGGGGTGATGCAGGAGTTGGGCAGGCCGGGGGTGGCGAAGGACTGGGGGCCGAGGGTGCCGGAGCCGTTGGGACAGCGGCCCTGGGAAACGTTGGGCCGCTGCGGGCCGTAGACCACGGCGTCGATCGGGGTGAGGTCCGCGTCGAACAGGCCGAGGTGACCCTGCTCGCCCGGCAGGCCGAACCCGAGGTGGTCCGGGCCGAGGTGTGGTTCACCATCGGCGAGGAAGGCGAGGCAGCCGCCGGGCGCGAGGTAGCTGTAATCGGCCACGCGATGCTGGGCCGGATCGCCGAGGGGTTCGCGGCTGAGGAAGAGGCCGCCCAAGGCCACGGGCAGGGAATCGGGATTGTAGAGCTCAAGGAAGTCGAGGGTGATGGGCGGCGTGCTGGCGGCCAGCCATTCGTTGAGGCGGAGGTTGCGGCGGTTGCCGAGGGGACGCGCGACGTTGGTGGCGTGCAGGCTGGGCTGGACGAGCGTCCAGGCCCCGCCGGCGCCCACGCGGCCCAGCGACACATCGGCCACCTGCGGTCCGAAAGCCACGGAATCGAGGAGGACGCCGCCGGCCGCCACGGAGTGGAAGAGCAGGACGGTGTCCCCGGCCTGGTTGAGGCCGAACCCCGTGTGCAGGCCCGGGGTGGCGGCGGCGTCGGCGAAGACCGTCAGGCAGGCCCCGGGGGCGAGGGTGGTGCCGGCCGGGAAGGTGAACTTGCCGGGCGCAGCGGGGTCGTCGCTGAGGCGCAGGCCGTCGAGGGGGACGGGGGTGGTGCCCTCGTTGCAGAGCTCGATGAGGTCGGGGAACGTGCCCGCGTGGTTCACGGCGCCGTCGTTGCGGGCGAGGATCTCGTTGAGGCGGACGGGGGGCAGGTTGGTCTGGATGATCCAGGCGGGGGTGACGGTGGCGGCGTCGGCGGCCTGGTAGATCCCGACGGCGTTGCGGCCGACCACCTCGACGCGGTTGGTGGACCCATGGGGGAGCGGGCCGAGGAGGATGGGGGCGGACACGGCGGCCTCGGCGCTCCAGGTTCCGCCGTTGAGGCGCCAGCGGTAATGGGTGACGTCCCAGCCGCCGACGCTGAGGGAGGCCTGGGTGCGCCAGGTGGGCGAGCGGGGCTGGCCGGACACGACGGCGACGGGGGCGTTGGTGGCGGGGGGGACGCGGCCGGTGAGGACGCCCTGCAGGGTGGTGCGGCGGGTGGCCATCCACCCCTTGATGTTGGAGGCGGTGGTGGCGAGCTGGGGGAAGTCATTGAAGACCTGGTCGACCACCGCGTTGAAGGGCGAGGCGGCGAAGGGCCCGTTGAGGAGATCCTGCAGCTTGCGGTAGTAGAGGGGCTCGATGTCCGGGTGGTGGAGGAAGAAGTTCATGGTCCGCCAGATGCCCTCGCTGTCGCCGGAGATGGGGCAGCAGGTGGAGCGGAAGATGTTGGTGTCGGTGGCTGCCGCGGAGCCGCCCAGGCCGAGGACGGTGTCGAGGTCGTGGTAGGCGAAGACGAAGCGGGGATCCTGCAGGCCGCGGTACCAGTAATAATCGTCGTTGTTGCCCGTGTTCACGCCCGACTCGTTGTTGCCGAGGATGTTCATCACGGCGAGGTGGGTGAGCCATTGGTCGAGGTTGGCCACGCGGCGGGCGGCCTCGAGGGTGAAGGATCCGGTCTGGTTCTCGCCCATGACCTGGAGCATGCCCATGAGGTCGCGCCAGTCGTTCTCGGCGGAGTTGCTCTGCTTGACGTAGGTGCGCTGGTATTCGGCGACCGTCTCCCCGCGGTAGTTGAAGTTGGGATAGGGGCTGGGGGGCAGGTCACGGACGACGGAGTAGATGTTGCCGCCGCCGTTGCGGGGGAACTGGCGGCTGGCCCAGTCGGCGTTGATGTCCTCGTTGGCGGCGTAGAGTCCGTTGGCGGGGGTGCCGCCGGGGCCGGCGCCGTTGTTGATGCGCAGGAGGGCGAACCGGGAGTTGTTGCCGGCGGCCCCGGCGCGCTGGGCCACGGCCGCCCCGATGACCTGGGCCGGCACGGTGCGGGCGTTGAGGTTGAGCGAAACGGTGTCCTTCCAGGGGGTGTCGGAGGGGAAGTTGACCCGGTAATTGTGCGGGTTGCCCGAGCGGCTGCCGTGGCCGCGGTTGCGCACGGAGGCCAGGTAACGGCGCTCCACGCCGGTGGCGTCGAGGCTGAGGAAGGTGGCGTTCATCTCCGCGTCGCTGTTGGGCGCCCCGCTCAGCATGTTGCCCAGCTCCGTCTGCTCGGCCGCGGTCAGGATGAGCTTGTAGAGCGGGGCCGCGTTGGTCTGCTGCGGGGCGTTGTCGACCTGGAACAGGGCGTTGGCCACCGGCCCGAGGCTGCCCCCGCCCTGATCCGGCGCGGCCAGGGCCGGCGCCGGCCAGATCCGCCCATAGCCCTCCGCATCCGTGGCCTCGAGGTAAAACTCCACCAGCGCCTGGTTGGCCTGCGGCGGCAGCACCACCCCGAAGACCCCGTCCCACGCCGCCCCGTCGCCGCTGGCCCCGTCGTCCTGCATCGGCGTGCTGGCAAAGGTCGCCGCCCCGTCCAGCCGCCAGCGCAGCACGACGCTCGGCACGCCGGCCACCTCGTCAAGAATCCGCGCCCGCACCGTGATCGGGTCGGTCGAGCGCGGCACGGCCGGCAGATGCGTGACGTCGACAATAAGGGGCGCCAGGTCCTCGGTGCGGATCGAGTTGGGCGCGCCGGGGGTGCCGCCCGCCACCGCGCTGGCCCCCCAGTTCTGGCCGTGCTCGTTGGGCAGGGCCGGGTTGCGCACCTCCAGCGTCCGGCCCAGGCCGTCATGCTCGGCGTACCAGGTCCAGCCCCGGTAACCGAGGTCATTGCTGCCCCGCCGGCGGATGGCCCAGTCGCCCTCGTCGGCGTAGGTGACCTCGTCGATGACCCGGCCGGCGCCGTCCCGCAGGCGCACGGTGTCGCGGGTGTTGCCCAGCACGGGGCTGAAATTGGTGAAGAACCGGCCGTTGACGTTGGTCACCCCGGCGCCCAACCACGAGCCGGTCACGTTGGTCACCGCCGGGCGCAGCGCGGCGAAGCGGGCCCGGTCGGCCGCCACCACCAGGTAACGGCCGGCCCCCAGCACCGTGTTGGAGGGAAACGGGAAGGAAATGCCGCCGCCAAGGGTCCAGCCGGCCAGGGACACGTTGGTCGACCCGGCATTGTAGAGCTCGACAAACTCCTCGCGCACATCCCGGCTGGCAGGATGATAGTGAATCTCGTTGAGAACGACGTTCTGGGCGGCCAGCGGGGAAAGCAGCGCGCCCCCCAGGATCAGCAAGGCCCCGGCCCAGGCCGCCAGCTTCCCCCCGCCCGCCCGGCGGAGTGGTCGCCACACAAAGGTCATAATCAGTTCAGCACACGGCCCGAACCCGGCCGCGCAGGACCACTGCGGCGGCGGAAGGAACGGGATGCACTGTAACCGTAGGCCCCGGCCGGGTGATTTGTCGAGCGCGGGGTGAGGGAGGGGTGCCCTTCCCAGCGGACTCACGTCCGCTGCTACGCGGGGGGTTGGTGACTGGTCGAGCGCGGGGTGAGGGAGGGGTGCCTTTCCCAGCGGACTCACGTCCGCTGCTACGCGGGGGGTTGGTGACTGGTCGAGCGCGGGGTGAAGGAGGGGGCCTTTCCCAGCGGACTGACGTCCGCTGCTACGGGGAGTGAGGGGCGGGGCCGGGCAAAAAAAACGGATCCCGCGGATGCGGGACCCGTTGAAGTGGGCGGGCGCGGGGCGAAGCCCCACCGCCATTCCCAGCGGACTGACGTCCGCTGCCACGGGGGGTTACTCGAGGAAGTTCCGGAAGGGCGCGCCGCCGTTGCGGCCGGTGGCCGGGAGTTCGACGAGTGTGTCCACCGCGCGGCCGAAGCCGTCGTTGGTGACGCTGACGTTGTCCCCGACATGGCCGTTGGAGATGAAGAGCTGCGGATGGTCGAAGGGCGCGCGGCGATAACGGACGCGGTCGTCGGTGAGGGCGCGCATGAAGGCCACCAGCGCGTCCTTCTCGGCGTTGGTCAGGGCCAGGAGGGTGATGTCCGCGTCGAGGTCGGCGATGTTTTGCGCCGCGAAGTCGCCGCCGCGGTTGTAGAAGTCGACCACCTCGCGCAGGGTGCGGGTGCCGCCGTTGTGGAAGTAGGGGGCGGTGAGCTCGATGTTGCGCAGGCCGGGCGTCTTGAAGGCGCCGTTGGCCGCCACGCGCGAGCCGGGGGCCACCGCGATGTTGGGGGGCACCCCGACCACCTTCTGGAACACGGCCGAGCCGAAGTCGCGCGCGAGGCGGGACTCGGAGAGCGGGAACCCGAAGGGATCGAAGCCGCCCAGGCCGAGGTCCTCCAGGGTGGGGCGGACGCCGATGTTGTAGAACCCGACGTCGTAGGTGGCCATGGCCCCGTCGCCCATGATCATCTGCTCCAGGAGACCGAGGTTGGCGTTCTGCACGGAGGCGCCGGTGAACTCGGCCCCGACGTGGCAGGCGGCGCACTTGCCCTTGTTGAAGAACAGGTCGAGGCCCTGGCGCTGGGTGGTGGTGAGGGCCGCGGTGTTGCCCTCCACGAAGCGGTCGTAGGGCGTCTGGTCGGACACGAGGGTGGCCTCGTAGAGCTGGACGGCCAGGCCGAAGTAGAGGCTGAAGTTGGCCTCCATCTGGGTGTAAGTGGTCGGCTTGACGCGGGTCTGCTTGTTCAGGGGGACAGCCCTGGCCAAGGCCAGCGAGGAGTCGGCGTCCGCGGTGCCGCCGGCCGGGGCGATGGCGGGGTCCAGCGTGACGGTCGGGGTGGCCTGCCACCATTCCGGGCGGAAGGCCTGCCGGATGAGGTCGGCGTAGTTGCTGATCGAGAGGCCCGGGGTGCCCGCGCGGCTGAGCCCGCCCAGCACGCTGTCGTCGGCATGGACCAGCTGCCGGGCCAGCGGACGCTGGCGGAGCAGGCGGCGGCCGAGCTCGGGGAAGGTCTTGTCGGCGGCCGACATCTCAAAGGCGCTGAGCGGCGGGCCGACGGCCTGGGAGGCGAGGCTGGCGTTGTTGATGGCCACGGCCACCGCGGACACCTGGCTGGGCCGCGGCGAGTGCCAGACGCGGGCATTGGCGTCGCGCAGGCCGAACGGGTTCACGCCGTTGAAGATGTCCACCGCGCGGCCATCCCAGAAGTTGCGCTTGTTGAAGATGGCATTGATGGCGGTCGGGCTGTTGCGCGGCTCCACACGGCGCGTGGTCAGCGAGCCGACGCGGAAGACGTCATCGATCAGGGGCAGCCGGATCTCATTGTAGTTGGTGTCGAGCCCCATGAACTGCTCCAGCAGCACGCCCTGCGAGCTGACCACGTCGTTGCGATCGGCCAGCACGGCGGAGTTGGGGTTGTTGATGTCCTTCAGCTTGTGGAACGGGAAGTCGGTGGCCTTGAGCGTGTAGTTGGGGCCGCCCAGCTGGAAGGTCTTGTCGGGATTCGGGTTGCCATTGGCGTCCACGCGGAGCAGGCCCGGGCTGAGCTGGTTCTTGGCCCGGTTGTCGGCGCCGGCATGGAAATGGCAGCTGGCGCAGGCGGTGATGCCGTCGCTGCCCACCTGCATGTCCCAGAAGAGGGCCTTGCCGAGGCGGATGGCCGCGGCCTTGTCCGCCACGAAGGTGGCCAGGTTGGAGGGTTCGGGCACAGGCACGGCCCGGAGGGATTGCAGGCCGGGCGGCGGCGGCGGCGGCGCCACGGTCTGCTTGCGCTGGGCCTGGGCGGGGAGGGCGGCGGCGACGAAGGCGCCCAGGCACAGGAATTGGATATGAATGTTCATGGTCTTACGGCGAAGGGACAGGGTTGCGGTTTCTGAAGGGATGGGGGGCTCAGCGCGCAGACGCCACCAGGCGCGGATGCCGGCGCTGGTTGTCCAGCGTGCGGAGCATGGCCTCGGCGATGTATTGGGGCTGGGTGAGGGCCGGGATGGCGTTCCACCAGTCGGTCTTGTCGTTGCCGTAGGTGAGCGTGCCGCCATGCTGGGTGCGGTCGGCGTCGATGACCGGGTTGCGGTCGGCCACGCCGAGCGATTTGCGCAGGGCGTCGATGTCCCGCAGCGAACCGGTCAGGAACACCCAGCGCGGCAGGCCGGGCCGGTTGACGATCTCGTTCGCCTCCATGTAGTCGGCGAGGCGCTGCGGGGTGTCCTTGGCCGGCTCAATGGAGACGGAGACAAAGGTGATGTCGGTGTGTCCCTGCGCGGCGAGGGAGTGGCGGACCTTCAGGAGGTTCTCGGTCATGCCGGGGCAGATGCCCTTGCAGACGGTGTACATGAAGTTGACCGCGAGCTTGCGGTCCTGGACGAGGTCCTCGAAGAAGCGGACCTTTTTGCCTTCGTGCGAGGTGAGGACGATGTCCGGGATGCGGTCGGAGCGCTTGCCGCGGGCGCGGGCCAGGCGGGAGCCCGGGCCGGGCCCGGCGGGCAGGCGGACGGGCGCGGAGGTGGCCGCGCCGCGCAGGGCGGCGGCTCCGGCCACGAGGCCGGCGCCGGAGAGGAGGAACTTGAGTCGGCTGGTCATGGGGGGAAGGGGTCAGGAGTAAATGTTGAGCACCGGGGTGGGCGCCGGCACGGGGGTGACGCGCGGGTCCACGTTCATCATCATCCGCAGGTCCTCGTGCTCGAGGTTGTGGCAGTGGAAGACGAACGGGCCGGTGAAGGTGCGGAACTTCATGACGAACTGCACGGTGGTGCTGTCCGGCAGCACGGTGGTGTCGCTCTTGAAGCTGAGCCAGGGGGGCGGCGCCTGGCCGTTGATGGAGAGGACCTGGTGCGATTCCAGGTGCACATGGAGGGGGTGCCACCAGCCGCCGCTGCCGTTGGTGATGGTCCAGCGCTCGGCGGACCCCAGCCGGGGCACGGCGTCGGCGCGCAGCGGGTCGAACAACTGGTCGTTGATCACCCATGAGCCGTTGGTGCGGCCGAGGTCGAAGGTGCGGCTGGCCACGATTTCCTCGGGGCGGATGGCCACGTGCGGGCGCAGGACGGTATTGGCCGTCACCTTGGCGTCGCTGCGGGGCTTGGTGCCCTGCACGATGAACTTCACCAGCGGGATGGGGTTGGCGAGGAACAGGCCCGTGGGCTTGCGGCCGTCAATCTGCTCCAGGTTGTTGGTGAGGTAGAGCTCGTTGGGCGCGTTGGTGAAATCGATGATCACATCCACGCGGTTGCCCATGCCCATGAGGATCTCCGGGCGGGGCATGGCGTAGGGCAACAGCCAGCTGTCGTTGCCGATCTGCAGGAAGGGCTGGCCGTTGCTGAGCCGCAGGTTGAGGAAGCGGGCGTTGCCGGCGTTGAGGATGCGGAAACGGTATTTCCGGCGCTCCACCACCATGCGCGGCTGCACCTTGCCGTTGGCCAGGAACACGTCGCCGATGGCGCCGTCATGGTTGAGGAAGTCGTAGTAGAGGGTCCCGTCCGCGTTGAACCGCTTGTCGCAGAGCGCCAGCGGCACGTCGTAGGCATCGGCGGGCAGGATCTGGTTGCCGATCAGGCCCGCCTCCAGGGCGTCGGTCACCAGGTAAAACCCGCTCAGGCCCAGGTAGGCCGTGTAGGCGGTGATGTCCATGGCATGGTCGTGGTACCAGCCGGTGGAGATGGACTCGCTGTAGTCGCGGGCCCCGTTCAGGAGGGGGACGGTGTTGGGATAGAAATAATCCCGCGCCTTGCCGGGCAGCACGTAGAAGTAGGGATGCCCGTCGGCGTGCGCCGGGGTGTGCCCGCCGTGCAGGTGCACGGAGTTCTCCACGGGCAGGCGGTTGGTGAAGCGCACCACCGCCGGTTCACCCATGCGCGCCTTGAAGGTCGGCCCCGGCACGATGCCGTTGTAGGCCCAGACCGGCGTCGGGACCCCGGGGATGAACTCATGGACCGACTCCCGCATTTCCAGCGAGTAATACTTCAGGGGGTAAACCTGCCACTCGGCCAGGCGGGAAAACTCCGGCGCAATGCCATGGAAACAGTCGCCCGGCTTGAACGGCGCCCCCCGCTTGGACACCGCGAGCGGCTGGGCGATGGGCGGGCGCGGCAGGTCGGCCGTGAAGGGAGTGTAGGGAATGGGGGTCGGCGGCGGAAGATCCTCGACCGGGCCGCCCGGCGCGGCCAAGCCACGCTGCGCAAGGGCCGCGCCCCCCAGGGTGGCCAGCGAGGCCCCCATGAATTTCCGGCGCGAGATTCCCCCCTGCTGGCGAACGTGTCGAAGCTGACGAGCGGTTTCGAGATATGAGAGCGGCATAGGCATAATAAGTGTCAACGGCAATGACCGACGGATGCCTTCCTTGGCGGGGGGAAAGGCTGATTGGGGAGTCCGATTCCCCATCAGGACCGAAGCAACCCTTGGAGCAGGGAGAACCCTGTCCCAAAAATTACCCAAACCGGTTTCTAGCTTTTAGCGAGCGACCGTGCTTCGCGCAAATGAAAAACCAGCTTCATTGCTGGCCAAGCCGATCACTTAATCGGGTGGACCTGGTGGAACTCAGGCGGGCTGGGTACCGATTGCGCACCGTAGACCGTGGCGCGGGGATCTGGCTACAGGAGGATCCACGAAAAAAACGACCGGGGAAACCCCGGGGCTATCGGTGGGGCGAAACACCGGCGGCAGCTTCCCGGAACCACCTGACCACCTTGACTTTGCGGCGCGACCGCGTGGGTCGAAAAGCCCGCTGGCAGGATGGAGGAAGGGGAACGGGAGGGCGGGAAAAAGCCTTGGGCGCAGACTGCAGGTCTGCGGCAGGGGGGGGTTACGGATTGGCCAGGACTTGCTTGCGGGCGGGGGGGAGATCAGTGCCCTGGAGCCAGGCGAGGGCGGCGCTTTTGTCGAGCTTGAGCCAGGTCTGCGCGATGGACTCGATGTGGGCGTGGCGGAGTTCGGCGCTCCGGATCTGCCCCACGAGCGCGGCCGCGTCCGCCGGGGCGTGGCCCGCCGTGTAACCCACGTAGGCCTGCAGGGCGGCCTCCCGCGCCGACCCTTCCGGCAACTGGCCCATCCACTGCGCGGCTGCGGCATGGTCGCGCTGCGCCCAGGAGGCCATGACGGTCTGCACTGCATCGCGCTGCACGGCGCCCTCGGGAAAGGCCGCCGCCCACGCCGCGGCCGCCGACGGGTCTGTCGGCGCCCACTGGGAGAGCACGTTCAGGGCGGCCGCCCGCGCGGCCTCGAACTCCGTCAACCCGGCCACGAAGCGTGCGGCTGCCGGCGCATCCTGCTGCGCCCAGGCCAGGCTCACGCTCGACAACACCCCGCGCCGCGCCTCGGCGTCCGGCAACTGGCTGGCCCACGCCGCCGCCGCCACCGGGTCGGTCGCCGTCCAGTAGGCCGCCACCTGCGCATACGCATGGGCCTGCACCTTGCCGCCCAGGGTCTGCGCATAGGCCGCCGCCCCGGCCGTGTCCGCCCGCACCCACTGCGCCATCACGTTGTCCAAGGCCCCGTCCCGGGCGGACCCGGCCGGCAACCCCGCCGCCCACGCCACCGCCGCCCGCACGTCCTGGTTCGCCCACTGCGCCGCCACCATCGGGATGGCCTCACTACGGAACGCCCCGTCCGGCCACTGCAAAATGAAGGCCGCCGCCGCCGCGGCATCCCGCCCCGACCAATGCGTCATGATGGTGCGCAGGGCGCGCACCTTCTCCGTCTCCTCGGCCAACCCGGAGGCCCAGCGCAGGGCGGCCACGGGATCCTTCTCGCCCCAGGCCCCGGCCACCATCCGCAGGGCTTCCTCCCGCTGCGCCCCCGCCTGCAGGTGCAGGGCCAACTCGGCCGCCTGCCCGGGCGACAACGCCGCCTCACGGCTGAACAGGGCGGCCACCAGGTGATGCCGATCGGCCCCCGAGGACGTCCCGCGGAGGAGCGCCGCCGCCGCCTCCGGCCCCTCGCCCGCCAGCGCCATCATCAGGGCCTGCAACGACTGCTGCCGCACGGGCCCCGCCGGCAACGCCTGCGCCCAACGCACGGCCGCTTCCGGGTCCAGCTCCACCCAGCGCCCCAGCAGCGCCTCACGAAAAGGGGCCTGCAACCCGGCCTCCGGCATCCGCCCCGCCCGTTCCAGCGCCCAGGCCAGGTCCGCCGCCGACAATCGCCCGGCCAGTTCCCGCAGCGCCCGCACGCGGCGCGCATGGGTCTCATGCCGCAGGGCGGCCTGGAGGGCCGACTCAAGATCCCCGGCGGCGACCGGCGCGGAGGTGTTCCCCTGCCCTGTCGTCGCGGGAACCGCGGCCGACGTGGGCCTGGCGGTGGACGGTGGGGTGGCCAAGGGCGGCCCCCCGGGATCCGGGCGGCGCCAGAGCCCGGGCCCGCCGAGGACCAGCCAGGCCACGAGCGCGAGCAGGGCCAGCGGGCCGAGGACCAGGCCGGGGAGGCGACGGACGTTCATGGGGGCGGACGGCCCGCCGGGGTTGGCCGTTTATTTCGACGTGGCGAAGGCCGTGTTGGAGGGGAGGCTCTCCAGCCCGTTGGTGTTGAGGGCGGAGACGCGGTAGTAGCGGGTGAGGCCCTTGGCCACGGTGTCCGTGTAGGTCGTGCGCGGGGTGACGGCGGCCAGGATGGCAAAGGGCCCCGCGCTGCTGGTGGCGCGGTAAATGATGTTGGAGCGGGTGCCGGGCGTGGCGCTCTGGGTCCACTTGAGGCTGATCCTGCCCTTGCCGGCGGTGGCCGCGAGGGCGGTGGGGGCAGCCGGGGGCTGGGGCGGCTGCGGGGTGGCGGTCACCTGGCTGGAGTTGGCGCTCTCGCCCGCGGTGTTGAAGGCGGAGACGACGTAGTAGTAGGGGGTGCCGTTGACCAGGCCGGTGTCGAGATAATTGGTCGTGGTGACCCCGGCGGCGAGGGTGGTGTAGGGCCCGCCGGAGGTGGCGGCGCGCTTCACGTTGTAGCCGGTGGCGCCGGTGCTGGCCCGCCAGCGCACGCCCACCTGGGTGTCCCCGGCCGAGGCGACCACGCCCGCCGGCGTGGCCGGCGGCTGGCTGCCGGTGCCCTTGAGGATGGTGAAGTAATCGGCCGTCACCCCGTTCTCGCGGATGAATTTCGCGTCGAGCCGGTTCCCGTCGAAGTCGAGCACCACCGAGCCGAGGTTGTTGAGGGAGATGAACATGGCCGGGTGATTGAGCGTGCCGCCGCTGGTCTGGCCGGAACTGCCGGCCACGACGTAGACCGCGCCCTCATGCGGGGCCATGCCGGCGGTCGGCTTCAGGTAGGCGCCCGTGCCGTCCGTGCGGCCGCTGCCGCCGTCCTTCTTCATGCTCGTCGTCAGGGTGGTGGATCCGCCGTAATGGCCGTCGAGCAGGTAGGACCGTTCATAGCTGTGGCTGTGCCCGCACAGCACCAGGTCCACCCCGGCGTTTTCCAGGATGGGCAGGATGTTCTGCCGCATTTCAATCAGTTCCACCTCGGTGTCGGAGTTGTGGGAGCCCTTGGTGTAGGGCGGATGATGCCAGAAGGCGATCACCCAGGGACGCAGGTTGGCCGCCAGGTCCTGGCCCAGCCAGGTGGCCATCGGGCCCGTGGCCGAGCGGCTGGAGCCGTAGGAGTCGAGGCAGATGAAATGGATGTTGCCGTAGTCGAAGGAGTAATACTTCTCCGTGCCCGAGGCCACGCCGCCAAACTGCCCGGCCGTCGGGAAGGTGTGCAGCCCATAGTAGACCGAGCCGGCGGCATCAGTGGACTCGTGGTTGCCGCGGGTGGACCAGAGGACAGACTTCCGCAGCATGGCCGGGTAGACATTGAACATCTTCGCCTGGAACTCGGCGTCGGTGCCGGTGCTGTAGGCGTTGTCGCCGAGCATCATCCAGAGGTCCGTGTGCCGCGCCCCGGTGAAGTTGTAATAGGCGTCGCGCACGCTGGCCTGGGCCGCCGTGCCGAGGCCGGCGTCGCCCAGCACCCAGATGCGGGTCGGCTTGGCCGTGCCGGCCGGCGGGGCGGTCAGGAAGAAATGGTTCGCGTCGTTGCCCGCCAGGGTCGCCGTGGTGCTGCCCACCGAGTAGTAGTAGCGCGTGTCCGCGCTCAACCCGGTCACCCGCACCACGTGCTCGGTCGTCACCGCCGCGTCGTCCACGCAGGTCGAGAGCGTCCCCTGCACCGTCCCCACGCACACCCGGCTGTCCGTGGCAATGTCCGTGCGCCAGCGCACCGTGATCTCGTTCGGGCCGCCCAACTGCAGGTAGGGCCCCCGGGTCACCGTCGGCTGCGGCAGCGTGGTCGAGGCGCTGAACTGCAAGTCAAAGCTGATGTCGCTGCTCGTCACCGCCGCCTGGTGAATCTCCACCGCCAGCACGTTCGCCCCCGCCACCAGCAACGCCGGGTTCACCGACACCGGCAGGTCCGTCGTGTCCTCAATCGCCGCCGAGGCCAGGGTGTTGTAGGCCGGGGTGCCCGCCGGCATGTTCCCCCGCGCAATCTCGACCCCGTTCAGGTAAACCACCGCCCCGTCATCGCGCCGGACCGTGACCGACGCCGCCAGGTAAACCGAGGGGTTCGCCACGGTGAACGTGCGCCGGAAATAGGTGGTGATGTACTTGTTGGCGGAATCCGGACCGAAGCTGACCACCGTCGCCTCGCCGCCGTCCCCGTAGCCCAACTCGGCCGGGCCGGACGCCCACGTGGAATCATCAAATGCCACCGCGCGCCACGCCGTGCCTTGGTCGCTGCCGTTGTCGCGATACTTCCAAGTCGAGCCCAGCGGCACGAGGATGTCCGCCGCGGACAACCGGACACACGCCAACAAGGCGAGGCCCACGATCAGGCGGGCCAAGGGGAACCGAGGGGACAGCGGAGTTGCATTCATGGCATTTTTCATGGGACGCATAACGCAGTTGCTTCAGGGCAGTCCACGGACCCAGTCATGGGGTGCCATGGGAAAGCTCTGCCTGAAGCCTGCAGACCGGGGAAACCAGTGCCTCATCCACCTAGGAGCGTCAAGGGAAGGAAATGGGGGACCAGACCCTATCCCCCCGGCGGCCGACACCGGGTTTCAGGCCGTTTTTTCAGGGATTCCGGGGTTTTTCACCCTCCCTGCCCCGGCCAAAAATCGTCTCAAACCGGCCAAAAAAGGGCCCTCGGCCGCCGTTCACTCCTTGGCCCGGGTGATCACGCCGCTCATCAGGCCCCGCACGTCACCGCCGCTCCAGGTCCCGGCGTAGGTGTCCTGGTGAATGAGGAGCCGGGCCGAATACTTGCCGCTCCCCGGCACGCCCACGTCGTCCACCACGATGACGGGCGTGTCCCCCGCCCAGCGGACCTGCACCGGGATGGGGGCGGTGATGTCCTTGCCCCCATACTGGATCCGGGCATGAATGAGCCAAACCTCCCCGCCCACCTTGGAGACGCCCAGGATGGTGTACTTGTCCTCCTTCTCGGGCCCGGACCTGCCCTTTTCAATCAGCGACCAGCGGCCGGTGAGGGTGGCCTTGGCCAGGGTCGCCTGGAAGCGGGTCTCCAACTCCTCGCGGGTGGGCTTGGGGGCGGAGGGGGGCTTGGCCGGGTCCGGGGCCTGGCCAAAAACGCCCACGGGCAGAAAAAGCGCGAGGAGAAGCATCAGGGTTTTCATGCGCAGGAGAGACTATTGGCCACCCATCATGGCGGTCCACCGCGCAGAAGCGAGCCTGATCCCGTCGCGGTCGCCGCCAGGGCAGCCGCCGGGGTCAACCCGCGGTCGGGGGGATGACGCCCGAGGCAGGTCAAAGCGCACTCCGCCCTGAAAGGGCTTGGGGGAAATCTTAGGGGCCGGTTTCCCGGGGCGTTGTCCTGGGCTGGGTTAAGGCCGTTCCGCGTCCGCGGGACTACGCTCTGGGGAGGGTGAAGAAGAAGGTGGTGCCCTCGCCGACCTCGCTTTGGACCCAGACTTCGCCGCCGTGGGCGTGAACGATGTGTTTGACGATGGAGAGGCCGAGGCCGGTGCCGCCGGTGTCGCGGGAGCGGGCGCGGTCGACGCGGTAGAATCGTTCGAAGACGCGTTCGCGGGCGGCGGGGGGGATGCCGGGGCCGTCGTCGCGGACGGAGATCTCGGCGAGGCCATCGGGGCGTTCGCGGCCGCCGACGCGGACGCGGCCGCGGGTGCGGCCGTATTTGAGGGCGTTTTCGATGAGGTTGAAGAAGACCTGGTGGAGGCGGTCGGCGTCGGCGCAGGCGGTGAGGCGGGCGGGGATGTCGAGGGAGACGCGGGCCTTTTTCTCGGCGATGCGGGAGTGGAGGTCCTCAATGACGCGGGCGGCCTCGGCGCGGAGGTGGAGTCCGGTGAGGTTGAGGGCGACCTGGCCGCTTTCGAGGCGGGAGATGGTGAGGAGGTCCTCGATCAGGAAGGTGAGGCGGTCGGTGTGTTTCTCGATGGTGCGGAGGAACTGCTCGCAGCGGGCGGGGTCGTCCTTGGCGCCGCTGAGGAGGGTTTCGACGAAGCCCTTGATGAGGGAGAGGGGGGTGCGGAGCTCGTGGCTGACGTTGGCGACGAACTCCTGGCGGGTCTGCTCGAGCTGGCGGATGCGGGTGAGGTCATGGAAGACGAGGATGGCGCCGGGGCGGCCGCGGGGGGTGGGGACGGCGGCGGCGTTGACCTGGAGCCAGCGTTCCTCCATGCCGGGGAGCTCGAGGGCGTGGTTCTCGAAATGGCGCGCGCGCTGGACGCGCTGGAAGAGGGTGGCGAGTTCGGGGAGGCGGAAGGCCTCGAGGAGGGTGCGACCGCGCACGTTGGTGGTGAGGGCGAAGAGGCGGCGGAGGGACTGGTTGACGAGCTGGATGCGTCCGGCGTTGTCGAGGACGAGGACGCCCTCGACCATGCTGTTGAAGAGGGCCTGCTGCTGGGCGCGGACCTGGGCCAGTTGGCGGTTGGAGGCGGTGCGGCGGGGCGAGAGGGGCATGGCGGCGGCTGGGGCTGACGATTCCGCGGCGGCGGGCGGCTGCCAAGCAAAACCCGGGCGGGACGGGTTATTCCTCGGCGAAGCGGTAGCCGACGCCGCGGACGGTGGAAAGGTAGCGGGCGGCCGGGCCGAGTTTCTGGCGGAGGCGGCGCATGTGGGTGTCGACGGTGCGGGTGTCGATCAGGCTGTCGTATTCCCAGACATCGCGGAGGAGGTGGTCGCGGGACTGGACGCGGCCGCGGCGCTGGAGGAGGACGGTGAGGAGCTTGAACTCGGTGGAGGTGAGGTCGATGGGCTTGCCCTTGACCTTCACCTCATGGCGGGGGACGTCGAGGCTGATTTCCTTCCAGACAATTTGGTCGGCCTTCTCGGGGCCGGCCCCGACGGCGGCGCCCTTGGCGCGGAGGAGGTTCTTGACCCGCAGCACCAGCTCGCGCGGGCTGAACGGCTTGGTCACGTAATCATCCGCGCCGAGTTCCAGGCCGAGCACGCGATCCACCTCGGCGGCCTTGGCGGTGAGCATGAGGATGGGGATGCCCGCCGTGCGGGTGTCGCGCCGGAGGATCTTGCAGACCTCCAGGCCGTCCACCTCCGGCAGCATGAGGTCCAGGATGACCAGGGCGGGCTGCAATTCCCGCGCCTTCTTGAGCGCGCTTTCCCCGTCCGCGGCGGTGCCCACGTCATAGCCGCTGGCCCGCAGGTTGAAGGCCACCAGCTCCAGCGCATCCGGTTCGTCGTCCACCACCAGGATCTTGGGCTTGGTTTTGGCGTTCATGTCGGTCGGGGGGGAATGAGGGCGGGCTGGGCGCGCTAGCGGGAACGGCGGCGCGCGGGTGTGGCGCGGCCGGGCCGGGACGCGGGCGCGGGCGGGGCGGCCTCGAGGTCCAGGTGCCGGATATCGCGGCCCTCGTAGAGGTAGACAACCTCCTCGGCCACGTTGGTGGCGTGGTCGGCAATGCGCTCGAGGCTCTTGCAGATGACCATGAGGTGAAGGCAGCGGATGATGGCGGAGGATTTCTCCGACATGAGGGCGGTCAACTCGAGGTGCAGGCGCTTGTTGAGGGCGTCAACCTGCTTGTCCGCCGGGATGACGGCGCGGGCCTTGGCGGGGTCGCCGTTGACGAAGGCGTCCAGGGCATCCTTGAGCATGGCCAGGGCCTGCACGGCCATCGGCGGAATCGCGTCGGCCAGGGCCAGCTGGGGCTCGCCCGAGAGCTGGATCACCCGGCGGGAAATGGTCGTCGCCTCGTCGCCCACCCGCTCGAGGTTCTGCGAAATCTTCATCGCCGTGGTGATGAAGCGCAGGTCGAACGGACCCGGGGCGCGCGCCAGCAGGCGCAGGGCGAGGTCATCGATCTCCTTCTCCAGCGCGTCGATGCGGTCGTCCTCGGCGCGGGTGCGGCGGGCCAGCTGGTCATCGCGGCGGACCAAGGCGCGCACGGCCAGGTTGACCGCGGCCTCGGCGTAGCTGGCCATGGTGAGGAGTTTCTCCAGCAATTCCTGCTGGGCCGGGGGGAAGCCGGCCCGGACGCGGGACTTGGGGGACTTGACGGGCTTGGATTTGGCGGCGGCCATGGGAACGCGCTTCAGCACCTTCCAGCAAAGCGGAAGGGCCCGGGGTTGAAAACCGGAAACTTTCAGTCCGCCGCGTCGGCTTTGCCGTTCCAATGCTTCCATTCGACAGCCATGACCCTGCCGCCGGATTGTTACAAACCCGTGACTGCCCCGTGACGATTGGGCGATTTCCCCGGCGGTCCCGGCACGCTTTGGCTTCCCTCCCTGGGCGTCCGCGATAGTGTGCCGGCCATGTCCACGCCCCCGGCCCCGCCCGCACCCGGCGCCCCCGCCGGGCCGGGTCGCCGTCGTTTTCCCGCCTGGCTGCTCCTGCTCTGGGCGGCCGCCTTCGCCTCCGTGCTGCTGCTCCGGCGCCCGGGCGGCCCCGACGACAGCGTGGTGGTCTACGTCAGCCAGGACCAGGTGTATGCCGAGGTCATCCTGGCCGGGTTCGAGCGCGAGACCGGCCTGCGCGTCCGGGCGGTCTACGACAGCGAGGCCGCCAAGACGGTGGGACTGGTCAACCGCCTGCTGGCCGAGCAGGCGCAGCCCCGCTGCGATGTCTACTGGGGCGGCGAGGAACTGCGCACGCGCCAACTGGCCGCGCGGGGCGTGTTCCGCGAGACCAACGGGTGGACCGCCTTCGGGCAGCGCAGCCGGCGCCTGGCCGTTTCCGCCCTCGCCACGAACGTGCCCGCGCCGGCCTCCCTCGCCGACCTGACCAACGCGGCCTATCGCGGCCGCGTGGCGCTGGCCCTGCCGCTCTTCGGCACCACCGCGACGCATTTCCTGGCCCTGCGCCAGCACTGGGGTGCGGCGGCCTGGGAGGATTGGTGCCGCGCCCTCGCCGCCAACCGTCCGCACCTGGCCGACGGCAATGCCGGGGCGGCCCGCCTGCTGGCCCGGGGCGAGGTGGACTTCGCGCTGACCGACTCGGACGACCTCGCGGCGGTCAACCGCGAGGGCGTGCGCGGGCGGGCGCTGCCCCTGGCGCCGGACCTCCTGCTCATTCCCAACACCGTGGCCGTCATCCGCGGGGCACCCCATCCGGAGGCGGCCCAGCGGCTGTTTGAGTTTCTCACCCGGCCCGCCGTGGCGGCGCAGTTGGTCAAGGCCGGGGCGCTGGAGTCGGCCGCGGCGCCGGACCCCGCGGCCGCCGGGACGCTGCGGCCGGACTGGGACCGCCTGCTGCGCGATCTCGATGAGGGCATGGTGCGGCTGCAGATGATTTTCCGGAGGGACGGACGCGGGGGATGATCCCGGGCCCGGGGCGGGGCCTGGCCGGGGTGGCCTGTCATGAACTGGTTTTTGCTGCAGAACAGCCTGCTGGTGAGCGGGGCGGCCACGTTGCTGGCGGTGGCGGCGGGACTGGCGGCAGGCGTGACGCTGGCCGCGCACGCGGCCCCGGCGCGGCGGTGGCTGGCGGGCTTGGTGATGGCGGCGCTGGCGGTCCCGCCGTTCCTGGCCGCCAATTGCTGGCTGGATCTGCTGGGCCGACACGGTCCAGGGCGGCCGTTGGTGCCGGAAGGGTTCAACCTGTCTTCCCCGTGGGGGGTGGCGGCGTTGCTGGCCTTGTTGACCTGGCCCCTGACGGCACTGCTGTCGCTCGCGGCCTGGGCCCGGCTGGAGGCCGCGCCCCTGGAGTCGGACCCGGGCCTGCGCGGCGGGGCGCTGGTGCGGTGGCTGCTCTGGCCGCGGGCGCGGGGGGCGGTGGGACAGGCGGCCCTGCTGACCTTTGTCCTCGCGTTGAACCAGTTCGCGGTGCCGGTCATCCTGCAGGTGCCGGTCTATCCGGAGGAACTCTGGCTGGCGTTGACCACCCGGCTGGATGCCCGGGGCGCGTGGGCCGCCGCCGTGCCGCTGGTGGTGGCGCCGCTCGGTCTGCTGCTGCTGGGACGGCACCAGGCCTGGGCTTGGCCGCACGCGGCGGGGGCGGGGGCGGCGGCCGCGTTGCGGCGCCAACTGGGACCCGGGCTGCGGTCCGCGTGCGCCGGGGTGACCGCGGCCCTGCTGGCGCTGTCGCTGGGGATTCCCCTGCTGCAGTTGGCGGGCAGTGCGCGCACGTGGACGGAACTGTCCAAGCTGCTGCAGGCGGCGCCGGGGGCGGTGTGGCACTCGGCGGCCTACGCGGCCGGCGCGGCCACTGCGGCGGTGGCCGCCGCGGCCTGGCTGACGGCCGGACGCCGGCGCGGCCTCGGTTGGCTGTGGCTGCTGTTCCTGATCCCGGGGATGCTGTTGGGACAGGCGCTGTTGCTCGGCTTCCAGCACACGCCGTTGGCGGGCACGACCGCACTGGTGCTGGTGGCCTTCACTCTCCGCTACCTGCCCCTGGGCCGCGCCGGACTGGACCTGGCCCGGCGCGAGGCCGACCCGGCGTTGCTGGATGCGGCGCGGCTGGACGGGGCGCGGGGCTGGGCGCTTTTCCGGCACGGCCTCTGGCCCCAGGTGGCGCCGCAGGCGGCGGCGACCTGGTATGCGATTTACCTGCTGGGACTGTGGGAGGTGGAAACACTGGTGTTCCTCCAACCCCCCGGGGGCGAGACCCTCGCCCTGCGCGCGTTCAACCTCCTGCATTACGGGCACACCGCGCAGGTGAACGCGATCTGCCTGGTCCTGCTCGGGTTGGCCGTGGCCCCCCTCGCGCTGTGGACCGGGCTCGCGGGGGTGGGGTCATGGGTTCAGCGTCGAAGGACCCATCTCGCGGGAGGGTGACCGTCTTCTAGTGGACTGCCCCAGGCACCCTCGCTAGTGTTCCGCCTCCTGTGACCTTGCGGTTTTCATCCATGCCATGACAGACACCAACCCGATCCTGGAAGCGCTCAAGGGCGTCAAGTACCCGGGATATTCGCGCGACATCGTCTCCTTTGGCTTGGTCAAGCAGATCGCGGCCAACGCCGGGGCGGTGACCGTGCAGTTGGAAATGACCAGCCACAACGCGCCGGTGGCGGCGCAGCTCAAGCAGGCCTGCGAGCAGGCGGTCAAGGCGGTGCCGGGCGTGAGCCTGGCCTATGTGGACGTGCGGATGCCGGCCGCGGCGGCGGGCGCCCCGGCGTCGGCGGCCGCCCCCGGGGCGCCGCCCCAGCCCAACCGCGTCCCCGGCCTGCATCGCATCATCGCGGTGGCCAGCGGCAAGGGCGGCGTGGGCAAGAGCACCTGCTCGGTCAACCTCGCCTGCGCCCTCCGGCATCTCGGCGCCCGGGTCGGCCTGCTGGACTGCGACATCTACGGGCCCAGCATCCCCCTCATGATGGGCATCCGCACCCGCCCGACCATCAGCGAGCAGGAAAAGATGATCCCGCCCGCCAACTACGGGGTGAAGCTGATGAGCATGGGCTTCCTCATCGAGGGCGATCAGCCGGTCATCTGGCGGGGGCCCATGATCATGAAGACCATCCAGCAGTTCTTCCACGCGGTGGAATGGGGTGAGCTGGATTTCCTCCTCGTCGATCTCCCGCCGGGGACCGGCGACGCGCAGTTGTCCCTCTGCCAGACCGTGCCGCTGGATGGCGGCGTCATCGTCACCACCCCCCAGGAAGCCTCCCTCGGCGTGGTCCGCAAGGGCATCGCCATGTTCCAGAAGGTCAACGTGCCCATCCTCGGCCTGATCGAGAACATGAGCTACTTCACCGCCCCGGGCGGCCAGCGCCTGGAAATCTTCGGCCATGGCGGCGGGCGCCAGGAGGCCGCCCGGCAGGGCGTGCCGTTCCTCGGCGAGGTTCCCCTCTACACGGAAATCCGGGCGGGCGGCGACGAGGGCCGGCCGGTGGTGGTGTCGCACCCGGCGGAGCCCCCGGGCGAGGCCTTCCTCCAGATCGCCCGGCAACTGCAGGCCAGCCTGGCCTGAGCGGGCGGCGCGTCTCAGCGGGCGCGCGGCAGGCCGACCCTCTCGCCGTAGACCGGCCCGATCACGTCCAGCTTGCGGAACCCGATGCCCTGGACCGACTCGCAGTACTTGGCGGCCCCGCACTGCATCACCCCGAAGATGCGGACCAACTCGCGGAACCAGTCCGGGAACCGGTTGGTGAACTTCAGTTCGAGGATGACGTCGCCGGGGAACGAGAGCGCCGGCTCCTTCATCTCCGTCTTCACGGCATACTGCAGGTTGGCCTCGCCATAGACCTTCCGGTCGATGGTCACGCGCACCTGGTCGTCGTCGCTCACGTAGGCCTCCCGCATGTAGTAGATGTGCACCTTCGGCTTGGCGTGGATGTCATGCGCCAGCGAGCAGAAGGCCTGCAGGGCGAAGAGGCCGGAGGGATTCTTGGAGACGAGATGCTCCATCTGCGGCAGGTGTCCCTGGAGCAGCAGGGGCACGAACTCCTGCCGCACGCCCCCCCGCTGCTTGGCGATGGTGTTGTTGTAGCGGCGCTTGACCTCGAAAAAAACCGGCGATTCCGGGCTGGTGCTGTAGTAGCGGAGGCGCAGCTTGTAGCGGTTCTTGTTGCCGTTGATGGTGTCCCAGTAGAGCGACAGCCGGTCCGAATCCACATACAGGCTGTGCACCGGGTAGGAGTAGTTCGGCTGGCCCACGCTGTATTCGTCGAACTCCAGGTAGGAACGGACAAAGTCACGAACCAACAGCGCCGTCTCCTCGGTGATGAGGTACTTCAGCTCGAAGCGCTGTTTCTGCATGCGGTCGCGGGCCATGATGAGGGAGGGTGTTGCTGGGGGGTTATGTCCGGCAAAACGCCCCGGGATGCAACCCCTTTGCGGCCGGCCCGCCCCCCGCCGCGGCGGCCCCCCCTCCGGATCCCCGGCAAATTCGCATTGTCGGCGGGGGCGCCGTTCTTTTACCTAACCCCCGCACCATGAAACCCCCGATTCTTCCGGTCGCCCTGCTGACCGTCCTCCTCCTGCCCATGCCGGCCTGGTCCGCGGGGCCGGCCACGGCCGCCGACTGGCCGCAATGGCACGGCCCGGGACGGGACGGGCATGCGGCCGGGCCACCGGCCCTGGCGGCGCTGCCGCGGGAACTCAACCCCGCCTGGAAGATCGCCGTCGGGGGCGGGCATGCCGGGGTGGTGGTGGCGGGCGGCACCCTGGTTTACCTGGATGAGGACGGCACGCGCGAGGTGGCCCATGCCCTCGACGTCGCCACCGGCAAGGAACGCTGGCGCGTGGATTACGCGGATGTCTTCCGCGACGAGTGGGGGGCCGGGCCCCGGGCCACCCCCATGATCGATGGCGACCGGGTCTATGTGCAGTCCTGCGACGGCGAGTTCCGGTGCCTGGCCCTGGCCGACGGCCGGACCCTCTGGAAGGTCAACTTCGGGACCGATTTCGGGGTGAAATTCCTGGGCGCCAAGGCCAACGAGGGCACCGCCACCCGCCGTGGCAACAACGGCAGCGGCGTGATTGACGGCGCCCGCCTGATTCTCCCGGTCGGCAGCCGCCAGGGCGCCAGCCTCGTCTGTCTCGACAAGGCCACCGGCAGGGTGCTCTGGAAATCCGGCAGTGACGAGGCCGCCTACAGTTCGCTCGTGACCGGCACCCTGGGCGGCGTCCGCCAGGTGGTGGCCTTCACCGCCGAGGCCCTGCTCGGCGCCGACCTCGAGACCGGCCGCATCCTCTGGCGCGTCCCGCTCAAGACCAACGCCAAGCGCCACGCCGTCACCCCCCGGATCCTCGGCAACCGCGTGCTCGTGAGTTCCCACACCTTCGGCCTGCGCTGCTTCGAGATCACCCCCGACGACGGCGGCCTCAGCGCCCGCGAGGCCTGGGCCAACCCCGCCCTGCCCATCAACCTCGCCACCCTCGTCGCGGTCGGCCCCAGCCTCTATGGCCAGGGCGCCAAGAGCGACCTGATCTGCGTCGATGCCGCCACCGGCCAGGTCCGGTGGAGCCAGGCCGGATTCGGCCTCGGCCGCAAGGATTACGCCTCCACCATCGCCGCCGGTGACCGCCTGCTCGTGCTCACCGAGGGCGGCACCCTCGTCCTGCTGGCCGCCGACCCCGCCCGCTACACCGAGTTGGGCCGCCTGCAAATCTGCGGCAGCACCTGGAGCTTCCCCGCCCTGGCCGGCGGCAAACTCTACGTGCGCGACGCGCGCCAGCTGCTCTGCCTGGACCTGGCCAAGCCCTGACCGCGCCTCAGCGGAGGCCCGCCGGTCGCCGCGAGACAAACCGGCTGCCCGGCAGCAGGAACCGCAGGGGCAGGTCCGCCGCCCGGCTCAACCCCACCCGCGTGGTCACCACCACGCCGCCCAGCCGCCGCACCGCCGCCGCCCGCGCCGGATTCCCCGCCACCCACACCTCGGCCTCCGCCGCGCAGAGGTCGGCCTGGTCCTGCCGCCGATCCAGCCCCAGCGCCGCGCACAGCTTGGCCGGCCCGCTCGTCAGGTCGCGCAGCCGCTCCACCGGCCGCCGGCGCTGCAGGAACTCCACCCCCCAGATCGGCTCCAGTGCACGCACCAGCACCGCCTCCGGCACGCCCGGCGCCCGGCACACCGCGTTGAAACACCAATGGTTGCCGTAGATGAAATACACATAGGCCCGCCCCGGCGGCCCGAACATGGCCCGGTTCCGCGCGGTTTCCCCCCGGAACCCGTGGCTGGCGGGATCCCCAGCCAGGTAGGCCTCCGTCTCCACGATCATCCCCCCCGACCATCCCGTGGCCTCGCGCCGCAACAGCCAGTGCCCCAGCAACTGCCGCGCGACCACCGCCGCGCCGCGCGCGTAGAAGGACCGGGGCAAGGGAGACACGCGAGTGGACGGGTGAGCGGGTGAATGAGTCAGCGAGTGAGTGCGTGGGAAAGTGGCCGAAACTGGGGCGGAGACACGGCGGGCAGGCGGGCCGCCGGTTAGAGGGCGCGGGCGGCGAGGCGGAGGCTGCTGACGAGGAATTCGGGGACGCAACCGAGGATGAGGACGGCGAGGGCGAGGGCGCCGAGCAGGGCGTTGGTGAGGCGGGAGCAGGGGGGGCCGGCGGGCGGGGCGTCGGGGGCGGGGGCGGCCACGTAGATTTGTTTGAGGACCTGGAGGTAGTAATAGAGGGAGACGGCGCTCAGGGCGAGGGCGGCCACGATCAGCCAGAGGAGGCCGAGGCCGAGGGGACCGCCGCTGGCGGTGAGGCCGGCCTTGAAGAGGTAGAACTTGCCGAAGAACCCGGCCAGCGGGGGGATGCCGGCGAGGGACAGGAGGAAGACCAGCATGCAGAGGGCCAGACCGGGGGCGCGACGGCTGAGGCCGGCGAAGGCCTCGAGGCGGTCGCTGCCGGATTGTTCCTGGACGACGGCGACGACGCCGAAGGCGCCGACCGTGGTGAGGGCGTAGGTGGTGACGTAGTAGAGGACGGAGGCGAGGGCGTCGGGGCGGTCGGCGGCGAGGACACCGACGAGGAGGTAGCCGGCCTGGGCGATGGCGGAGTAGGCGAGCAGGCGGCGCACGCTGCCCTGGACGAGGGCGGCGAGGTTGCCGACGACGACGGAGAGGAGGGCGAGGACGGCGAGGACGGGCATCCAGCCGCGGGCGAACCCGCCCCAGGCGCCGCTGCCGGTGGCCCCGGCCAGGCCCACGGCCATGACCTTGGCGAGGATGAAGAAGCTGGCCACCTTGGAGCCGCTGGCGATGAAGGCCGCGCTGGGCACGGGGGCGCCCTCATAGGCGTCCGGGGCCCAGAGATGGAACGGGACGGCCGCCACCTTGAAGCCGAACCCGGCCACGACCAGGACCATGGCGGTGAGCAGGAGGGGATCCGCCTTGGCGGCGGCCACGCGGGTGGCGATGGCGGTGAGGTTGAGCTGGCCGGTCAGCCCGTAGATCAGGCTCAGGCCGAAGAGCAGGAAGGCGGCCGCCATCCCGCCGAAGAGGAAGTATTTCAGGGCCGCCTCGGCCGAGCGCGGGTTGCGCTTGTTGAAGGCGGTGAGGATGTAAAGGCACAGGCTGAGCAGCTCGAGCGAGACGAAGAGGAGGAGGAGGTTGTCCGTGGCGACAAGGAACATCATGCCGACGGTGGCCAGCAGCAGGAGGGCCATGTATTCGCCGAGGTGGGCGGTGAAGCGTGTCTCGAGGGTGAGCAGCGCGGTGCAGGCGGTCAGGACCAGGATGACGATCTTCACCATCTGCGCCAGCGGGCTGAGGGCCAGCATGCCGTCGAGGTAGCCCGGGGGCGTGGTGGCGGGCGACAGGAGCATGGCCACCCCGGCGGTGGCGCAGGCCAGCACGGCCAGCCAGGCCGCCCACTGCCGCCGCACGGCCTCCGGTTCCCCGCGCAGCGTCACCAGGTCCACGAACAACACCCCCAGGGCGCCCAGCACCAGGATCAGCTCGGGCGCGACCAGGGTCAGCAGTTCGGAATAGTTGAAACTCATGCCGGACGCGGAGGGTTGTAGCGCCCACCCCGGCCGATGGCACGGACTTTTTCCGGCGCCCACCCCGGTCGTTCTTTCCCAAAAAAAACCTCGCCCGCCCCCCGGCGCATGCGCCAAACAAGGTGGGTCCATGGATTCCATTCGTTCACTGAAGTCCGCGTTCGGGCGGCCCCTGCTGGCGGTCCTCGCCTGGGGAACCGTCCTCGGCCTGGCCGGGGCCCCGGCGCGCGCGGCCGGGGCGGAGCCCCTGCCCGCGCCGGCCGCGCAGCCGCCCGGCGGGGTGTTCGTGTCCAACGTGAACGTCACCCTGGCCCTGCCGGGGGGCGGGACGGGCGCCGTGCTGCGGTTCACGGTGGACGGCACCGACCCCGGCACCAATGCGACCGCCTACACGGGGCCGCTGGCGCTGACCCACTCCACGCTGGTGCAGGCGCGGGCCTTCGGGCCGGATGGGGCGGCCGGCCCGCTCCTGGCCGCCACCTTCACCCTGCTGGAGACCAACCTGGCCGACTTTGATTCCAACCTGCCGCTGGTCATCCTGCACACCTTTGGCCGGGGCATCGCGCCCGGCAGCAACACGCCGGCCAGCCTTCGCCTGATCGCCCCCGGCCCGGGTGGGCGGGCGCGCCTGACGGGGGCGCCCGACTTCGACGGCCGGGCCGGTTGCAAGACCCGCGGCTATTCCTCCCTGCGTTATCCCAAGCGGTCGCTGGGGGTCGAGACCCGCACGGCGGAGGGCCAGTCGCTCGATGTGTCCCTGCTGGGGCTGCCGGCCGACTCCGACTGGATCCTCTACGCGCCCTACCCCGACAAGTCGCTCGTGCGCGACGTGCTGGCCTACGAAATCAGCAACCAGATGGGGCGCTACGCCAGCCGCACTCGCTTCGTCGAGGTGTTCCTCCACGAGGGCGCCGGGCGCCTCGACCGCAGCAACTATGCCGGGGTCTATGTCCTCGAGGAAAAGGTCAAGCGCAGCCCCCACCGCGTGGCCGTGCAGAAGCTCGGGCCGGACGACCAGGCCGAGCCCGCCGTGACCGGCGGCTACCTCTTCAAGAAGGATCACCTCGAGGAAGCCGGCGGCGCCGGCGACAACGAGGCCCCCGCCCGGGCCAAGTCGGCCGGCTGGCAACTCGGCCTGCCCAGCGGGCCCGGCGGTTTCCCCGCCGACCCGGCCGCCTTCCTGCCCTCCGCCCCGCCGGCCGCGCTCGCCCACGCGCTCGTGCTCACGACCAACCTCACCTCCCTCACCAACACCGTCGGCGGCAGCACTGTCGTCGCCCCGGCCTGGGCCCTCACCCTCGTCGCCACCAACACGGTCCTCGTCACCAACACCCTCGCCGTCACCAATACCACCATCGCCACCAACCTCGTCGTCACCACCAACGCCCTCGTCAGCACCAACCTCACCGTCGCCACCACCCCCGTCCTCGTCACCAACACCGCCGTGGCCACCCAGGCCGCCACCGCCACCAACACCCTCGCCACCACCAACGCCGTCGATCCCCTCACCACCGTCGTCACCACCACGACCACCCTCCTCACCACCACCACCTACCGCACCAACTTCATCCCCGCCACCAACCTCGTCTCCGTCACCAACATCTCCCTCGCCACCGTCTCGGTCACCCTCACCAACCCGGTCGTCACCACCAACTCCGCCGTCGCCTCCCTCGCCCTCGTCAGCACCAACGTCGTCCTCGAGACCAACACCCTCGTCTTCGGGTCCACCGCCTCCCCACACCTGCCCGCCCTCGTCGCCAGCGGCCAGGGATTCGTCACCCGCCAGACCAACGCCTTCTTCTTCTACGAGCCCAAGGACACGCGCATCACCCCCGCCCAGCGCGCCTGGCTCACCCAGCACCTCGACCAGGTCGAGCAGGCCCTCCACGGCCCGGATTTCCGCGACCCCGCCAAGGGCTACGCCGCCTTCCTCGACGCCGACTCCTTCGTCGATCATCATCTCATCGTCGAGGCCTCCAAGAACATCGATGGCTTCCGGTTCAGCACCTACTTCAGCAAGGACCGCGGCGGTAAAATCCGCATGGAGCCCATCTGGGATTGGAACCTGTCCTTCGGGAACTCCAAGGGCAAGCAGGGCCACCTGTGGGACCGGTGGTACTGGCCGCAGCTCGACGACATGCAATACACGTGGTTCCGCCGCCTGTTCGAGGATCCCGACTTCGCCCAGCGTTACGTGGACCGCTACGCCGCCTGGCGCACCAACGTGCTGTCCACCCGCGCCCTGACCGAGCGCATCGACGCCCACGCCTCCCTCCTGCGCGAGGCCGCCACCCGCAACTTCGCCCGCTGGCCCATCCTCGGCGATTCGGTCGGCCCCGAGTATTTCGTGGGCAAGACCTGGGACGAGGAACTCACCTACCTCAAGGGCTGGATCACCAACCGGCTCGGCTGGATGGACACCCAGTTTGTCGCGGCGCCGATCGCCTCCCTGCCCGGCGGCCTGATTTACTCCACCAACACCCTCATCCTGGCCGCCCCCGCCGGGGAGGTGTTCTACACCACCGACGGCTCCGACCCGCGCGCCCCCGGCGGCGCCGTGGCCCCCGGCGCCCGCCCGGCCGACGGCCCGCTTGCCCTGCCCCCGGCCATGTCCGTCACCCTCACCACCCGCACCCGCCGCGACCAGCGCTGGAGCGCCCCCATCACCCTCCAGTTCATGGTCAAACCCGCCCCCACCAGCGGGGCCGGAGGCTAGGGGGAGTCAACGAGTTAACGGTTGAATGAGTTAATGGGTGGGCGAATGGGTGAGCGGGTCCCGCTGAATCAACCCGCTAACCCGCTCACTCATTCATTCATTAACCACTTGAGGGGAAACCGCTCGAAGACGAGGCCCTTGGCGGGGACGGACTCATAGAGGATCCCGACCCGGCCGTCCCGCAGGACCGCGAGGCTCGAATACATCGCCCCGGCCGGTTCCAGCACCCGGCCCGCATTCCAGGTCCGGCCCCCGTCCGTGCTCGACCGCACGGTGAGGACGGCACGGCGCTTGGGGTCGGCGGGGTTGGCGAACAGGAGCGGGCCGGCGGGATGCCGGAACAGGCTGGCCATGCAGGTGGGGTCGGGCAGGTCATGCCACGGCTCGCTCCAGCGGCCTTCCACCGCCGGCTGACCCGCTGACCGCGTCCAGCGCGACCACACGCGCCGGCCCGGCCGCGACTCGTCCCGCATGGAGAGCAGGAGCGACCCGTCAGGCGCCTCGGCAATCGCGCTCTCGCTGGTGGGCGGCTTGCCGGGAATGGCTGGCGGCGACATCCGCCACGTGCGACCGCCGTCGGCGCTGGCGATGAAACAGGAATGCGGCACGTTGTCCGCCCCCTTGAACTGCGCCGGGAACACCAGTGTCCCGTCCCCCAGCTGGATCCCGTTGCCGGGACCCTGGAAACACAGGCGCCATTCCGGCTGCTTGACCTGCGTGGTGATGTTGAGCGGTTTCTCCCAGGTCAGCCCGTCGTCCGTGCTGCGCGCGATCAGGAACTGCCCGGTCTCCTCCGGGCGCAAGCCCGGCCCGCTCCCGTTCCAGCCACGGTTGCCCTTCGACCACAACGCCGCCACCAGCACCGCCCCCGTGTTGGTATCAACCAGGATCGCCGGATCCCCCACCCCGTTTCCGCGCGACCCCGGCTCGGCGGCATCAAAGTCCATCACCCGCCGCATCGGGGCCCACGTGGTCCCATCATCCGTGCTGCGGCTCACCCCCACGTCAATGTCCCCCGGCAAATCCCCGCTCCCCTTGTGCCGGATGTCATACACCGCCAGCAGCGTCCCCCGCGTCGTCACCGCCAGCCCCGGGATGCGATAGGTATGAACCCCGTCGTCGCCCCCCTTCCGCACCACGGTCCGAAACACCGGGTCTCCCGATTCGGCTCCCACCACCACCCCACCCACCGCCAGCATCATCACCACTCCACACCACGCCGCCCGCACCGGGGAAAAATTTGCATTCATGATGGTAAAACTAACCAGCCCGCCGCAGGGGCGCGAGGATTCAATCCAGCAAATCCCCCAAGCGGATCGGTCATGGGCCGTCGGTCACGGGAACTCGTCATGCCCCATCTCCTGCACGGGGGCGCCCCACGGGGGTCAACCCCTCACCCGCGTCGGCTCGGGCTTGATGGTGGGGGCCTCGGGATTCAGCGGGGGAGGCGCCTTGAGCTTGCGGTAAATCCAGGTCTCGATGGGGCGCAAGGGCCGCAGGAGCGGGTAGATCGGCGAGTGCACCAACCGCAGCCGCAGCACGCTCAGGAACATCACGAGGGAACTGCGGGCCAGCGTCTGCGTCACCTTGCTCCCGGCGATGTCGGTCCATTCAATCGGGACTTCCAAGGTCCGGAATCCCTCCCGCTTCAGCGCATAGAGCAGGTTCACGTCGAAGGAGAGGTCGGAGATGCGCAGGTTGCCATGGATCCTCTCCACGGCGGCCCGGCGCAGGACCTTGCCCGGGCACTGGGTGTCGGCGATGTGCATCCAGAAGAGGGCCTCGACGATGAAATGGAAGCAGCGGCTCACAAACCGCCGCAGGCGGGTCTGGCTCTGGTGAAGCACCGCGCCCGGCAGCCAGCGCGAGCCAATCACGCAGTCCACCCCGCCGGTCACCCGCTCGGCCAGCGACTGCAATGTCGAGGGCGAGGTCGCCCCGTCGGCATCCACGTAGCCAATCAGGTCCGCCTGCGTGGCCGGATCCGTCGCCAACCGCAGGCCCTCAATGAGGGCGCCGCCCTTGCCAATCGGCGCGGCAAAGTTGAGCGCGGAAATGGACGGGAACTCCGCCGCGACCCGCTGCACCACCCCCAGCGTGTTGTCCCGGCACCCGTTCAGCACCACCACCAACTGGAACCGCCCCGGGTAATGGTCCCGGAAATGCGCGGCAAATGCCCGCAGCACCGGCTCAATGCGCTTCTCTTCATTGTAAGCCGGTATCAGCAGCAACAGGCTGGGCGCCGTGGGACTCACGGCCCGGGGTCATAGCAGAGCCCGGGCCGCATTGCCAACCGGCAAGATGCGCCCGCGCCGCCGGCACATGACTGGGGCCAGCCTCCGGCGGCCCGGAGCGGCGTGCCCTTCCGCACGCGAACCGACCTCCGCCACGTGAAACCTGGCAGCCGATCCGTTCCCGGGCTGGCTGCCGCATTTGGGCTTTTCCCCGGCCGGGGGCCGCCTAGGATGACGGACCGTGAAGCCGACCCTGTCCCGCCTGACCCCGTGCCTGGCCGTGGTCGCGGCCTTGACCCTGCTCCCGTTCCGGGGCGCGGCCGCGCCGGCCGGGGGATCCGACCGGGTTGACTTCAATCATCACATCAAGCCCCTGTTGTCCGACCGCTGCTTCAGCTGTCATGGTCCGGACGAGGCGGGCCGCAAGGGCAAGCTGCGGCTGGACACGCCGGAGGGGGCGTTCCGGGCCCTGGCGGGCGGACCGGAGGGGATGGCGATCATCCGGCCGGGGGATCCGGCCCGGAGCGAACTGGTCCGGCGCATCACCAGCCCCGACCCCGACGAGGTCATGCCGCCCCCGGCTTCCAAGCTGTCGCTGCAACCGGCCGAGGTGGCGCTGTTGCGGCGCTGGATTGAGCAGGGGGCGGAATGGAAAAAACACTGGGCGTTCCTGCCGGTGGGGCCCGTGCCGGTGCCGGCCGTGCGCCAGGGGCGCTGGCCGCGCAGCGACCTCGACCGGTTTGTGCTGGCGCGCCTGGAGGCGGAGGGCCTGGCCCCGGCGCCGGAGGCCACGCGGGAGCATTGGCTGCGGCGCGCGAGCCTGGACCTGACGGGCCTGCCGCCGACCCTGGCGGAGATGGACGCCTTTTTGGCCGACCGCGGTCCGGGGGCGCATGAGCGGGTGGTGGATCGCCTGCTGGCCTCGCCGGCCTATGGGGAGCGGATGGCGGCCGACTGGCTGGACGTGGCGCGCTACGCGGACACCTATGGTTACCAATCCGACCGGTTCAACCACCTGTGGCCCTACCGGGACTGGGTTATCCGCGCCTTCAACCGCAACCTGCGCCTGGACGACTTCATCCTGTGGCAGATCGCGGGCGACCTGCTGCCGGACGCGACGCGCGAGCAGCGGATGGCGACGGCGTTCAACCGGCTGCATCGGCAGACCAACGAGGGGGGGAGCGTGGATGAGGAATGGCGGGTGGAATACAACGCCGACCGGGTGCACACGCTGGGCGGGGCGTTTTTGGGCCTGACCCTGGAGTGCGCGCGCTGTCACGACCACAAGTACGATCCCGTTTCGCAGAAGGACTACTACCGGCTGTTTGCCTTCTTTAATTCCACCGACGAGTCCGGCCTTTACTCGCATTTCACGGACGCGATCCCGAGCCCGACCGTGCTGCTGTTCAAGGACGACGCGGAGGAGGGGCGGCACCGGGACCTGCGGCGGGCGGTGGTGGCGGAGGAAGCGGCCCTGGCGAGGCGGGCGGCCTCGCCGGAAGCCCGGGCGGCCTTTGCCGAGTGGCGGCGCACCCAGGCCGGGGCGCCCGCCCCGGCCGTGCCGGTGGCGCGTTACCCGCTGGATTCCCTCCGCATCACCAACGCCGTCGCCACCAACCATGCCGGCAAGGTGCAGGACGGCGTGACCAACGCGCCCGGCCGCCTCGGCCTGGCCGCCGGGTTCAGCGGCGAGAACTCGATCACCTTCCCGGGCGTGGCCGACTTCAAGCGCACCGACGCCTTTTCGTTCACCTTCTGGCTGCGCGCGCCGGAGGCCCTGCCCGAGGTGATCGTGCTGCACCACCAGCAGGCCGGTTCGGACGCCGGCTACCACGGCTACCAGTTTGTGCTGGAGGACGGTCGCGGCGCCTTTGCCCTCGCCCATTTCTGGCCGGGCAACGCCATCAAGGTGCAGACCCGCGATCCCCTGCCCCTGAACCAATGGGTCCATGTGGCGCTGACCTACGATGGCTCCAGCCGGGCGGCCGGGACGCGCATCTACATCGACGGCCGCCCCGCCGCCACCGAGGTGGTGCGGGACAACCTGTTCAAGGACTTCGCCAACGGACATCCCCTGACCCTGGCCGCCCGCTTCCGCGGCCGCGGCTTCAAGGGCGGGCTGGTGGATGAATTGACCGTGCATCGCCGCGCCCTGACCGCGGTGGAGGTGGCCCTGGAACACACCCGGGCCGCGGGGGAGGCCGGCGGGGCCGGGGCCGGCCTGGCGGCGGGGGAAGAGGCGCTCTTCGAGCATTACCTGGCGACCGCCGATGCGCCCTTCGCGGAGCTGCGGTCCAAGCTGCGCCAGTTGCGCGAGGAGGAAAACCGCTTCATCAACGGCATCCCCGAGCTGATGTCGATGGGTGACCTGCCGCAGCCGCGACCCGCCCATGTCCTGCGCCGCGGACAGTATGACCAGCGCGGCGAGGAAGTGGGGCCGGGCACGCCGGAGGCCATCCTGCCGCTCGATCCCGCCCTGCCCCGCAACCGGCTCGGCCTGGCCCGCTGGCTGCTCGACCCCCGCCAACCGCTCACCACCCGCGTGCTGGTCAACCGCGCGTGGCAGCAGTTTTTCGGGCGCGGGCTGGTGGTGACGGCGGAGGACTTCGGCAGCCAGGGCACCCTGCCAACCCACCCCGAACTGCTGGACTGGCTGGCCGGGCAATTCCGCGCCGGCGGCTGGGATCTCAAGGCCCTCTGCCGGGAAATCGTCCTCTCCGCCACCTACCGGCAGTCCTCCCAGGCCTCGCCCGCCCTGCTGGCCCGGGACCCCGACAACCTGCTGCTGGCCCGGGGCCCCAAAACCCGGCTGAGCGCCGAGATGATGCGGGACAGCGCCCTGGCCGCGGCCGGACTCCTTGTCGAGAAGGTGGGTGGGCCCAGCGTGAAGCCCTACCAACCCGAGGGCCTGTGGGAGGAGAAATCCGCCGGGTGGAACTACCAGCCGGCCAAGGGCGAGGGTCTTTACCGCCGCAGCCTTTACACCTACTGGAAGCGCGCCTCGCAACATCCCATGATGATGACGTTCGACGCCTCGGACCGGAACGTCTGCCTCGTCCGCCGCCAGCAGACCTCCACCCCGCTGCAGGCGCTGGTGCTGCTGAACGACCCGCAGTTTGTGGAGGCCGCGCGCAAGCTGGCCGAGCGCGCGCTGCGCGAGGCCGGCCCCCGGACGGACGACCGCATCACCTTCGCCTTCCGCCTGCTCACCAGCCGCCGGCCCCAGGCCCGGGAAGTCGCCATTCTCCGCCGTCTTTACGAGGAACAACTCGAAGCCTTCCGGGCCGGGGACGCCGCTGCCGCCCTCCTCAAGGTGGGCGAGGCCAAGGCCGACCCCGCCCTGGCGCCCGCCGAACTGGCCGCCGCGACCGCCCTGGCCAACGCGCTGCTCAGCTTTGACGAGTCCGTCCTGAAGCGGTGACCTGCCCCCCGGCGGTGCCCCCACCGCCCACGCCCGCCCCCGCTCCCGCACCCGGCGCGGGGTTTCATCCCCATTTTCCGGCCCGGCCCGGGCAATTTTGGTGTGACAGGGGGGGCGGCCTCTGTTACGAAACTAGGGCGTTGTTTCGTCCCCCCGAACCCGTTGGCCTTGCCTAGTCCTATGCACCTGCGAATCGTGTTCCTGCTCGCCTTCCTCGCCTTGGTTGCCCTCCCTGCGGGCTCCGTGCGGGCCGCTGACCAGTTTCTGATCACGGAGTTTGCCGCCGCCAACAGCGGCACCTTGGTGGACGAGGATGGGGACAGCTCGGACTGGATTGAGATCCACAACCCCGGCACGAACACGGCGAGCCTGGCGGGGTGGTTCCTGACCGACAACTCGCTGCGGTTGGGGGGGTGGCAGTTTCCGGCGACCAACGTGCCGCCCAGCGGTTATCTGGTGGTGTTTGCCTCGGGCAAGGACCGCCGCCGGCCCGGGTCGCCGCTGCACACGGACTTCCGGCTGGGCAGCACGGGCGGTTACCTGGCCTTGGTGCGGCCGGACGGCTTCACCATCGCCTCGGAGTTTTCCCCGGCCTACCCCATCCAGGTGGGGGGCGTCTCCTACGGGTCGCCGGTGCAGACCTTCCCGGTGACGCTGGTGGCGAGCGGCGCGCTGGCCCGGGTGCGGGTGCCGCTGGACGGGAGCCTGGGGGAGGCCTGGACGCTGCCGGGTTTTGCCGACGCGCTGTGGACGGCCCTGCCCACGGGGGTGGGCTACGAGGCGGATGACGGGGCCAGCGTGCCGGTGCTGCTGGCCAATTCGGTGACGGAGTTTTCCGGCACCCAGGGGCAGGCCAGCTGGTTTTACGGCTACTGGAACAAGAGCGGTGACGCCAACGGGATCTACACAAACTCCGAGTTCACGGCCTTCCCGGCCGGCACCTTCAACGGCACGGCCTGGGACCTGCCCGGCGACCCGCCCTTCACGCAGTTGAGCGCGGCCGGCGCGCGGCCGACCGCCCCCGACGGCAATCCCGGCAACCCGGAACACTGGGTCATCCGCCGCTACGTCAACGAGTTCAACGGCCCCGTCACCATCACCGCCACCGTCACCCATACCAGCGACTGGATCCGCGTCACCCAGACCGGCACCGCCTCCAGTTCCTTCCTTTACATCTACCTGATCGGCACCGGCGAGGGGAACATCGACGACCTGCAACTGGTGGCGGGAACCACCGCGGGCGTCGGCGCCAACACGCTCCTCAACGGCGACTTCGAGGGCGGGGACCTCACCGGGTGGAATGTCTCCGCCAACCTGGCCGGCTCCTACGTGGACTCGACCATCAAGCGCGGCGGCGCGCGCAGCCTGCGCCTGGTCTCCTCCGCCGGCGGCACCACCCAGGGCAGCTCCATCTGGCAGCAGATCACCCCCGCCCTCACCGCCAGCGCCACCTACACCCTCAGCTACTGGTACCTGCCCGCCACCAACAGTTCCACCCTCGTCACCCGCCTCTCCGGCGGCGGCATCAACGTCTCCCCCATCCCCGCCGGCGACGGCGTGATCGCCCGGGTTCTCGTCGACGGCCAGTCCGTCTTCGCCCAGTCCGTTGCCATCGCCCAGCGCACCCTCAGTGTGCTCGCCCCCGCCCAGCTCGGATCCCATATCGACCTTGCCATCGATCCCGGCCCGGCCGGCAGCGGCGTCAACGACGCGGTCGCCTTCAGCGCCACCGTGCAGTCCGCCAACCCCAACCTGGCCCCCATCGCCAGTTCGGTCGCGGACTGGTCGACCGGCGGCCAACCGGGCTACAACGGCTGGTTCTACGGCTACTACAACCGCACCACGGACCCCGACGACACCTACGCCGCCTCCGATTTCATCCCCTTCCCCCGCGACAGCGGCCCGCCCAGCCCCGGCAACTTCTGGGACGGCGACGAATACAAGTGGTTCTCCGGCGAGCCGCCCTGGACACGCCTCGGCCAGTACTGGATGCATCCCAACGGCACCAACAACAGCGCCGAGCACTGGCCCATCCGCCGCTGGGTCAGCAAGGCGGCCGGGTCCGTCACCATCGAGTGGGATGCCCACAAGGAGGCCATTGACCAGAACAACGGCGGGGGCACCGGCGTGACCGTGCGCGTCTTCCACAACGGCGTGCTGCGCGATTCCAGCTATATCGCCGGGGCGGACGTCTTCGGCGTGCAGCGGACCCTCACCGTGGACGGCGTCAGCGTCGGCGACACCTTCGACTTCGCGGTGGACCCCACGGGCAGCGCGGGGCGCCGTGACGACGCGGCCGACCGGACCTTCTTCACCGCCGTCCTGCGCGGCCAGCCCAGCCTGGCCGGCACCGTCCAGTCGAGCCTCGAGGGCGCCATGCGCAACGTGAACGCCTCCGCCTACGTCCGCCTGGCCTTCGACGTCGAGAACCCCGCTCAGTTCAATGCGCTCGTCCTGCGCCTCAAGTACGACGACGGCTTCGTGGCCTACCTGAACGGCGAGGAGGTGGCCCGCGCCAACGCCCCGGCCACGCCGGCCTGGAACGGCACCGCCACCGGCGGGCGCTCCGACGCCGTCGCCGCCGAATATGAGGAGTTCAACCTCGGCTCCGCCCTCGGCCTCCTCCAACCCGGCCCCAACGTGCTCGCCATCCATGGCCTCAACCTCACCGCCGGCGACGGGGACTTCCTCATCCTGCCGGAGTTGATCGCCACCACCACCCTCATCTCCACCAACGAGCCCCGCTACTTCAACCCGCCCACCCCGGGTGCCCCCAACGGCGTCGGCACCACCACCCTCGGCCCCCTCGTCACCAGCCCCGCCCATTCCCCCAACGTCCCGCTCGACGCCCAGGACCTCGTCATCACCACCCGCGTCTCCCCCACCGTCAACCCCGTGGCCAGCGTCCGCCTCGTCCACCGCACCATGTACGGCGCGGAGACCGTCCTCAACATGCTCGACGACGGCCTCCACGACGACGGTGCCGCCGCCGACGGCGTCTACGGCGCGCGCATCCCCGCCGCCGCCTCCACCAACGGCCAGATGGTCCGCTGGTACATCTCGGCCACCGACACCGCCAACAACGCCACCCGCTTCCCGCCCTTCCCCGACCCCAAGGGCTCCGCCCAGTACCTCGGCACCGTGGTGGCCAACCCCGTCCTCACCAACCTGCTCCCCGTCGTCCAGATGTTCGTCCAGAACACCACCCTCACCACCAACCGCAACGGCACCCGCTGCTCCGTCTTCTGGGATGGCGAACTCTACGACAACGTCGAGGTCGGCGGCCACGGCCAGACCACCTGGTATGTCTTCCCCAAGCGCAGCATGAACGTGAACCTCAACCGCGACCACCAGTTCCAGTGGAGCCCGGGCGAGAAGCGTGTCAAGGCCTTCGACCTCCTCAGCCCCTACGCCGACAAGGCCTACCTCCGCCTCGTCCTCGCCTTCGAGGCCACCCGCGACGCCGGCGTCCCCACCCACCGCACCCGGCCCGTCCGCCTCGAGATGAACGGCGCCTTCAACAGCGTCATGCAGATGGTCGAGCAGTCCAACGACGAAATGCTCGAGCGCAACGGCCTCGACCCCGAGGGCGCCTTCTACAAAATCTATTTCCCCCTCACCAACGCCTACTCCGGCGCCCGCAAGGAAACCCGCAAGCAGGAGGCCAACGACGACCTCGCCGGCCTCATCGCCGGCATCAACCTCAACGGCACCGCCCTCCGCAGCTACGTCTTCGACAACATCGATGTCCCCGAGGTCGTCAACTTCATGGCCGCCATCAACCTCGTCCAGAACGAGGACTGCTGCTGGTACAAGAACTACTTCCTCTATCGTGACACCCGCAACACCGGCGAATGGCAGGTCATGCCCTGGGACATGGACCTCACCTTCGGCCGCACCTTCGTGGGCGGCAGCGGCGGCGGCTACTTCAACACCGCCATCTGGTGGACCAACGCCTTCTGGAGCCAGGATGTCGGCACCCGCGACTTCATCGGCACCGGCATCCCCGGCTACGGCCGCACCGTCGGCGACGCCGTCCTCCTCCAGCCCGAGGGCATGGCCATGTTCCTCCGCCGCTGGTCCACCGTCCAGGAAACCTTCCTCGGCCTGACCAACGTCCACCCGCTCGCCCGCTACTTCGAGCCCCGCGTCGACCAACTCGCCGCCCAAATCACCCCCGACTCCTGGCTCGACCTCGCCAAGTGGGGCACCTGGTCCCCCTCCCAGTCGCTCGCCCAGGCTGTCACCGTCCTCAAAGACCAATACTACGCCCCCCGCCGCGGCTGGATCTTCGACACCCTCCGCTTCGCCAACGGCGGCCCCTACCTCGGACCCCAGCCCACCAACGCCATCCTCCGCATCGCCGAGGCCGAGGTCAGCCCCGCCTCCGGCAACCAGGCCCAGGAATACATCCGCCTGGTCAACCCCAGCAGCGTCTCCCTCGACCTCTCCGGCTGGCGCCTGTCCGGCGATGTCCAGTTCACCTTCAAGCCGGGCACGGTCATCGCCAGCAATGGCTCCCTCTACGTCTCCCCCGACGTCAAGGCCTTCCGCGCCCGCAGCACCGGCCCGCGCGGCGGCCAGGGCCTCTTCGTCCAGGGCCCCTACCGCGGCCAGCTCTCCACCCGCGGCGGCTCCCTCCTCCTGTCCGACCCCAGCGGCCGCTCCGTCGCCACCACCAACCTCCCCCCCACGCCCAGCCTCGCCCAGCAATACCTCCGCGTGACCGAAATCATGTACAGCCCCGCCGCCACCCCCGGCCTCGCCACCAACGCCGACGAGTTCGAATACATCGAGGTCCGCAACACCGGGCCCGTCACCCTCAGCCTCGCCGGGGTCCGCTTCGCCAACGGCATCGACTTCAACTTCTCCGGCAGCGCCGTCACCAGCCTCGCCCCCGGCGCCCGCGCCCTCGTCGTCCGCAATCCCGCCGCATTCCAGTCCCGCTACGGAACCCTCCCCGGCCTCGTCGCCGGCTCCTGGTCCGGCCAGCTCGACAACGCCGGCGAAAACCTCCTCCTGCTCGACGCCGCCGGCGAGAAGATCCTCGACTTCAGCTACAACAACGCCTGGTACCCCATCACCGACGGGTTCGGGTTCTCGCTCGTCATCGTCAATGACGCCGCCCCCTGGAACACCTGGGACCAGAAGGCCAGCTGGCGGCCCAGCGGCGGCCACCGCGGCTCGCCCGGCCAGGCCGACCCCGCCTCCAGCCCCCTCCCGCGCGTCCTCGTCACCGAGGTGCTCTCGGCCTCCACCCCGCCCGCCACCGACGCCATCGAGCTGTTCAACGATTCCCTCGATCCCGTCAACGTCGGCGGCTGGTTCGTCACCGACGACTTCCGCAACCCCTTCAAGTACCGCATCCCCGACAACACCATCATCCCCGACCTCGGCTACCTCGTCCTGACCGAGGCCGCCTTCAACCCCACCAACCCGCCCTCCCCCACCGCCTTTGCCTTCAGCTCCTCCGGCGATGAGGCCTACCTCTTCTCCGCCAACGCCGCCGGCGAACTCACCGGCTACTACCACGGGTGGACCTTCGGCGCCGCCGACCCCGGAACCTCCTTCGGTTACCACGTCAACAGCACGGGCGCGGAGCAGTTCGTCGCCCAGCGCGCCCTTTCCCTCGGCGCCGACAACCTCGGCCCGCGCGTCGGCCCCGTCGTCCTGTCCGAAATCCACTACCACCCGCCCGACCGCGCCGGCGGCGCCGACAACACCGCCGACGAGTTCGTCGAGTTGCTCAACATCAGCGACACCCCCGTCCTCCTCCAGCACCCCACCCTCCCCACCAACACCTGGCGGCTCCAGGGCGGCCTCGATTACGCCTTCCCCGCCGGCACCAGCCTCGCCCCCGGCCAGCGGCTGCTCGTCGCCGGCTTCAACCCCGCCGACCCCGCCCTCCTCGCCTCCTTCCGCGCCCGCCTCGGTGTCCCCGCCGGCGTGCCCGTCCTCGGCCCCTTCAGCGGCAGCCTCAACAATGCCGGGGACCGTGTCACCCTGGCCAAGCCCGGTCTCCCCGACCAGGGCATCGTCCCGGCCATCGTGATCGACCAGATCGATTACACCGACGCCGCCCCCTGGCCGGCCGGGGCCGACGGCACCGGCGCCTCCCTCCAGCGGCGCACCGCCACGGCCTACGGCAATGACCCCGCCAACTGGCTGGCCGGGTTCCCCGGCGCCGGCGCCGCCACCGGCGGCGGCACCCCGCCCGTCATCGTCTCCCAGCCCGCCAGCACCAACGGCGCCGTCAGCGGCGAAAGCCGCTTCTCCGTCATCGCCACCGGTGCCGGCCCCCTCGGCTACCACTGGCGCTTCAACGGCAGTTTCATCCCCGGCGCCACCAACAGCACCCTCATCCTCCCCTACGTCCAGCCCGCCAACGCCGGCTCCTACAACGTCGCCGTCTACAACGCCGCCGGCGTGACCGAAAGCTCCAACGCCACCCTCGGCATCATCTACGCCGCCTACTTCACCCAGCAGCCCCAAAGCGCCTCCGTCACCGCCGGCGCCAGCGTCCTCTTCAGCGCCCAGGCCGTCAGTTCCTCCCCCATCGCCTACCAGTGGCGCTTCAACGGGGCCAACATCCCCGGCGCCACCAACAGCTCCCTCACCCTCATCAACGTCCAGCCCGCCAACGCCGGCTCCTACCAGGTCGTCGCCACCGACAGCGTCGCCCCCGTCGTCAGCGCCCCCGCCCTCCTCAGCGTCAATGTCCGCCCCGTCCTCACCGTGACGCCCGTCAGCCAAAACGCCGCCCCAGGCTCGGTCATCACCCTCAGCGTGTCCGTCAGCAATTCCGCCACCCTCCCCCTCGGCTTCCGCTGGCGCCGCAACGGCACCAGCATCACCAACGGCATGCAGGTCCTCAACGATTACACCTGCTTCTTCACCGTCACCAACACCGCCAGCGCCTCCTACAACGTCATCGTGACCAACATCGCCACCGGCGCCAGCGGCACCGTCTCCCCCAACGCCACCATCACCGTGGTCGCCGACTCCGACGCCGACGGGCTCACCGATGACTGGGAAACCGCGCTCTTCGGCTCCCCCACCGCGGCCAATCCCGCCGCCGACTCCGACGGCGACTCGCTCTCCAACCAGGCCGAATACCTCGCCGGCACCAACCCCCTCGACCCCGCCAGCTATCTCAAGGTGGACGGCGTCGCCGCCCCCACCCCGGCCGGACGCGTCCTCACCTTCGGCGCCGTCTCCAACCGCACCTACACCATCCAGTTCAGCATCGCCCCCGCCGGGGCCCCCTGGTCCCGCCTGGCCGACCTCCCCGCCTACCCCACCAACACGGTCCACAACAACCTCCTCCACGCCGCCCCCGGCGACCGGTTCTTCTACCGCGTCGTCACCCCGCGCCAGCCCTGACCCCGGGCCGGACCGCCACCCATCGACATGCTCAGCTATCTCTGGGTCGCCCTCGGCGGGGCCCTCGGCAGCCTCGCCCGCCTCGGCGCCTCCGCACTGGCCGCGCACAGCCTCGGCACGCACTTCCCCTTCGGCACCCTCCTCGTCAACGTCACCGGCTCCTTCCTCTTCGGCTTCCTCGCCAGCCTCACCGCCCCGGACGGCCGCTGGACCGCCTCCGCCCCCGTCCGCACCTTCCTCCTCGCCGGCGTCTGCGGCGGCTACACCACCTTCTCCGCCTTCAGCGCCCAGACCTTCGAGCTGCTGCAGGAGGGACGTTGGCTCCATGCCGCCACCAACACCGCCCTCTCCGTCCTGCTCTGCCTCGCCGCCGTCTGGCTCGGCCACCTCGCCGCCCGCGCCCTCCGCCCCGCCTGACCGGCGCGCGGGCGTCCCGCCTGCTTTAACCCGTTCGTTCCTCCCGCACGGCCGATCCTGTCGAGCGAACCCCGCCGTCCTTCGCCCACGTTAAGCGGGCGGGACGCCCGCGCGCCGTCATCCCGCCAGCCATCCCACCACCCCGCCCCCCAGGACCAGCCACGCCGAGTTCACCCGCCAACGCCACAACAACAGCGCGCTCGCCGCCGCCAAGCCCCAGGTCAGCCCGTCCACCAGCGCCACCCGCCCCAGCGCCCACGTCACCACCGCCATGAGTGCCAACGAGGCCACATTCACCCCGTCCAGGAAGGCCCCGGCCCACGGCGACCGCCGCAGCCATGGCACCAGCCGCCCGCTCAACGCCACCAAACAAAACGCCGGCAGGAAAATCCCCACGGTCGCCACCCCCGCCCCCGGCCACCCCGCCAGCACATACCCAATGAACGTCGCCGTGGTGAACACCGGCCCGGGCGTGAATTGCCCCACCGCAATCGCATCCAGCAACTGCCCCTCGGTCAGCCATCCCCGCCCCTCCACCAAATCCGCCCGCAAAAACGCCAGCAACACATACCCGCTCCCATACAACACCGACCCCACCTTCAGGAAAAACAGGAACAACGACCCCAACCCCACCGGCGCCCCCGCGGCTGCCGCCGCAGTCACCACCGTGGTCGCCGCCCCGGCCGCGCCCGCCGGCGGCACGACCGCCGCCAGCAGCGGCAGCCCCCCGGCCCCCGGTCCCCCCGGGCGTCCCGCGACCGCGCGCCCGCCCAGCGCCATCAACCCGGCGCCCGCCAGCACCCCCAGCTCCGGCACGCCCGCCACCCCCGCCGCCACCGCCGCCACCGCCAGGCCCCCCAGGGCCGGGGTCTTCACCGCGCTCCGGCCCAGGCCCCACAAGGCCTGCAGGACAATGGCGATCAACACCGGCTTCACCCCCGCCAGGATGGGCCCCACCGCGGGCAGCGTGCCCCACCGCACATACGCCCAGGCCAGCAGCCCCACCAACACCGCCGCCGGCAGGATGAAACAAACGCCCGCCACCAGCAGCCCCGCCCAGCCCGCGCGGCGGAATCCCACATGGATGGCCAGTTCCGTGGAGTTGGGCCCGGGAATCAGGTTCACCGCGCCCACCAGGTCGAGGAACTCCTCCCGCGCCAGCCACCCCCGCCGGCGCACCACTTCGTCCTCCATCATCGCCACATGCACGGCCGGACCGCCAAAGGAGGTCAGGCCCAGACGCAGAAACAACGCCGCCAAGGCGGCCAGTTCCTCGCGCCGCGGACCCGGTGGACACAGGGAAGTCATGGCTGGAAACGGTCGCGCAAGCTTGTCGGACCGACGCCGCCCCCGCTAGGGTATTTCTCATGCCCACCCTGCGCGCCCTGCCCGGCGTCCTTTTCCTCCTCGCCCTCGTGGGTTCCCTCCCGACCGCGACCGCCGCCGGCACCCGGGACCGTCCCCGGACGGCCGCCAGCGCGCGTCCCGCCGAGGATCGCCTCGACCTGAACGAGATCATCAACGACCGCGAAATCGACCTTCGCCTCGGCGCCTACGGCGGCCGGCTGATCGACCAGGGCCTGGCCGTCCCCAGCCGCGTGCTGCGCGACCAGCTCAGCCGCACCCGGTGCGCCTTCCAGCCAGGCAAACCGGGCCGCCGGAAGTTGTCCCCCCAGGAAATCCTCGCGCGCAGCCGCGCCGGGGTCCTCGTGGTGGCCGGGCTGTTCCAGTGCGGCAAATGCAGCCAATGGCACGCCGGCGGCGGCAGCGGGGCCATGCTCAGCGAGGACGGCGTGTTCGCCACCGCCTACCACGTGGTCGCCTCCACCAACCACGCCACCCTCGTCATCCTCACCGGCGACGGCCGCCTGGCCCCGGTCCGCGAGGTGCTCGCCGCCAACCGCCGCGCCGACGTCGCCCTCCTCCGCGCCGAGGGCTCCGGGTTCACCCCCCTGCCCCTCTCCACCAACGCCCCCGTCGGCAGCCCCGTCTGCGTCATCAGCCATCCCGATGACCACTTCTTCACCCTCAGCCAGGGCATCGTCTCCCGCTACTTCCTCCAGGGCGCCGGCCGCAGCCGATCCCCCCACGCCTTCATGGCCATCACCGCCGACTTCGCCAAGGGCTCCAGCGGCGGCCCGGTCTTCAATGAACAGGGTGCCGTCGTCGGCCTCGTCAGCAGCACCATCAGCTCCTACTACAACGAGGACCGCGAGCATCGCCGCGACAACCTCCAGATGGTCTTCAAGCACTGCGCCACCTCCCGCTACCTGCTCGAGCTCGGCCGGGAGGAGGGCCCGTAGCCCCGCCTCAACCCTCCCCGCGCCAGGCCGCCAGCCGGCGCGCCAGCCGATCCAGCTGCGAACACGGCGCCAGCAGGCCCGCCCAGTCCGCCTCCAGCCGCTCCCGCGCCGGCACCTCCCCCCACGCCGTCACCGTGAACACCTCCATCGCCGACGGCCCCGCCAGCCCCAACTCCCGGTTCTTCCGGTCAAAGCGCGCCCGCAGAATCCCCGCCCAGTCCTCCGGCGACCGCGGCGGCGCCATCCGGTGCCTCCCCACCCAGGGCAGCCACTCCGCAATCTGCGACTGGTGACACCAGCTCATCCCGCACACCAGCGGGAACACCGGTTCCACGTCCACCGCCAAATCCCACGCGTTGGCCCCCGTCATGTAGCTGTCATACACGTTGAGGATGCACGGCACCCGGCAGGGCGCCGACCGGGTCTCGTCCGCCGGATACTCCGGGGTGAAGGCGTGCGGCACGTTGATCATGTAGGCCACCCGCCGCACCGCCTCGGCCACCGTCTGGTGGTCGTTGTGCAGGCCAGCCAATGGATCCGCCGCCATGGGCGGGCAAAAGAGGTAGTCCGGCTCAAAATCCCGGATCGCCTTCCACAAGGCCGCCAGCAGGTCCGGCGTCACCTGCAGGCAGGCCTCGCGCGGCACCCGGCCTTCCGGCCCCGGCAACCGCAGCCGCTCAAACTCATACCCGCCCAGCCGCGCCGACGCCTCCTGCTCGGCCAGCCGGATCCGGCCCGTCTCCTCCCGCGTCCGGCAGTGGTGCCCCGCCTGCCCGTCCGTGCAGACCAGCACCCGCCCGCGAAACCGCCTCCCCAGCCGGCGCTGCCACAGCGCAAAAGTCCCCGCCGCCGTGAACTCGTAGTCGTCATAATGCGCGTGCACGAAGAGCGCCTTCAACGGCGCGTCCCCGCCCGCGGCCCCGTCCGTCCGGCTCATGCCTCCCTCCCCTTCATGCCCAGGTCACCCGGCCCTTCGGCTCGCCGAGGGCCAGGCCCTGCAGGAACCGGATCCCCTTCTCGAGGCCCTCCCGCGCGGACATCAGGCTGTCCTCATGCTCCATCGACAGCACCCCGTCGTAGCCAATCAACCGCAGGGTGCTGACGAAGTCGCACCAGAACCGCCGCGGATGCCCGTAGCCGACGGTGCGGAAAATCCAGGCCCGGTTCAGCTCGTCCCGGTAATGCTTGGTGTCGAGCGTGCCGTGCGTGGCCGCGTTCCAGCCATGGATGGCGGTGTCCTTGGCGTGCACGTGCCAGACGCAGCCGCGCAGGGCGCGCAGGGCGGCGCAGGGATCAATGCCCTGCCAGAAGAGATGCGAGGGATCGAAGTTGGCCCCGATGGCCGGCCCGGCGGCCGCCCGCAGGCGGAGCAGCGTCTCCGGGTTGTAGACCACGAAGCCGGGATGCATCTCGAGGGCCAGGCGCCGGATGCCCTCGCGCCGGGCAAAGGCCGCCGCCTTGCGCCAGTAGGGGATGACCACCCGGTTCCACTGGTAGTCGAGGATTTCCAGGTAGTCCGGCGGCCACGGGCAGGTGACCCAGTTGGGGGAACGGTCCCCGGGCGCGCCGCCCGGGCATCCGCTGAAGTTGATCACGGTGTCCACCTCGAGCCGGTGGGCCAGGCGGAGGACCTTCTGGAAATCCGCGTGGAAGGTGGCGGCGAGGCGGCGGCGGGGATGGATGGGGTTGCCGGCGGCGTTGAGGGCGGAGAGGCGCAGGCCGCGGGAGCGGATGGCGTGCAGGAGTTCACGGCAGCGGCGCGGGCTGGCCAGGAGGGCCTCCAGCGGGCAATGGGCGGACCGGGCATAGCCGCCCGCGCCCAGTTCCACGGCCTGCACGCCGAGGCCGGCGAGGTAATCGAGGGCCTGTTCCAGGGGCTGCTGGCCGAGGATGACGGTGAAAACGCCGACGCGCATGGTGCTGAGGGAACACGCTACCAGCCCGGGGAGGACGGCAGCAAGGCTGCCGCTGGCCACGGGGCCGCGGCGCCACCGTCATCCGGGGGAGAACCCGCGGCCGCCGGCGTCCGGAGGCGGTCCCGGCTTTCCCAAGGAAAGGGTTGCCTGCCCGGGGCCTTCCCGGTAAACCCTGCGCGAACTTTAACCCGACCTGATTCCCTTATGGCCCAGACGATTTATCATCCCAGCGTGGAAGGTGCGCAGCACGGCGCGAAGAGCCTGGCCGACTTTTTGGCCTACGCGAAGAAGGCGGGCGCGGCCGGCGCGCAGCCCTCGAACTACATGCTGCAATCGGGCAACGGCTTCAAGTCGGCCCGGGAGATCCGGCAGACCTTCGAGAAGGCGAAGATGAAGCTGGACGGCGTGTCGGCGCACTGCCCGTTCTGGGTGCACACCAGCGCATGGACCGGCACCCCCGGCATCCGGCCGTTCATTCCGGCCGACGTGGCCAAGCTGTCCCCCGAGAAGATTGAGCAGTGGGCGGAGGATTACCTGCTGCGCCTGCTCGACCTGTGCGCCGAACTGAAGGTGCGCGTGGTGCCGATGTTCTGGGGCGTGGCCTTCGGCTGGGAGCTGGCCGGCGGCTACCCGTGGGGCTTCTGGGCGGGGCCGGGCTTCGACCAGCTCAAGGAGGGCAGCGACCGCTTCGTGAAGAAGACGGCGAAGATTCGCGCCCATGCCCGCAAGCTGGGGATTTATCTCTGCCACGAAATTCATCCGGGGACGGCCGCCATGTGCGCGGACGACTTCAACCTGCTGGTGAAGATTTGCGACGGCGACAAGGTGCTGGCGGTGAACGCCGATCCGTCCCATTGCTGGGAGGGGGAGGACTGGGAGACGCGCTTCCGCAAGGTGGCGGACCGGGTCTATGCCTGCCACGTGAAGAACTTCGTCATCCGCCCCGGGGTGCCCCTGCGCAAGATGGCCCCGAACTGGCCCGATCGCGCGATGCAGTTCACCGACCTGCCGACCGGCGACCTCAACATGGCCCGCTACGTGGAGATGCTGGTCAACATCGGGTATCCGCGCCGCTACTGCGAGGTGATGGGCACCAAGACCGCCCCCCTCATCGTCGAGGCGGAAAGCGCCTACCGCGACCTCGACGCCACCAGCGCCAACGGCATCGGCTACGTGAAGGACCAGCTCTGCTTCCCCCTGGCCGCCGGCTCCTTCGAGGATGGCATGGGGGCGTAATCCGCCCCCGGCGGCTGCCGTAATTCCCCGCCCCCCCGGACCCGGCCCAACCCCGGTTGGCCGGCGGTCCTCCCGCGCCTACGCTGGAGGACCGTGAACCCCATCCTCCGGAAGCTCGTCATCATCCTCTGCTCGATCGTGATCGGCCTGACGGGGTCGTTCATCGTCACCGAGGCCCTTCGCCGCACCGACTGGTTCAAGGAACGCACCCTGCGCCAGCTCGTCACCGGCAGCCCCGGCGAGAAACTCCATGCCGCCACCCTCCTGGCCGAAATCGGCGCCGAGAACCAGCTCCTGCGCGCCCTCCGCGAAAAGGATCCCACCACCCGCGAGATGGCCCGGCGCGCCGTCGAGCACCACTGGTTCCTCGCCGCCGGCCCCGAGGCCTTCCACGAAATGGAGGCCGCCTTCCGGGCCGAGGAACGGGAGGACTTCCGCCAGGCCCTCCAGATGCTCGACCGCCTGATCGCCCGCCACCCCGGCTACGCCGAGGCCTGGAACCGCCGCGCCTCCGTCCACTGGCAGATGGGTGAGCACGAGAAATCCCTCGCCGACTGCGAACGCGCCCTCCTCCTGAACCCCAGCCACTACGGCGCCCTCCAGGGCAAGGGGGTCTGCCTCATCAAACAGGGCAAGATCGCGGAGGCCGCCGGCGTCCTGCGCGCCGCCCTCAGGATCGCCCCCCACGACACCCTCACCCGCCAGGCCCTCAGCCAGTGCGAGGAACTCCTTCGCGAAAAGCCCGAGACGCAGAAGGCCTCCGGCCTCATCTAGCCCGGACCGCTCAGGCCGGGCCGCTCCCGTCCTGCGCGGCGTCGGCCACGATGTAGGACTCGAACTCGCGCCGGAAATGGGGCGGGATGCGCGCCTTGAACCGGGCCAGCCGCCCGTTGTAGCGCCGCTCCACCACCTGGGCCACCTCGTGCAGACGCGCCACCACCGCCGGCGCCGACTGCGGAATCCGCAGCTCGACAAATTCCCGCACCGGGCGCAGCAATGATCCCAGCTCCGCCCGCAGCGCATCCATCCCCTGCCCCGTCTTGGCCGAGATGCCCACCGCGTTCGGGAACCGGTCCACCACGTGCCGCGGCAGCTCGCCGTTCGGGAACCGATCCAGCTTGTTGAAGACCATCAGGGTCGGCTTGCCCGCCGCTCCAATCTCCTCCAGCACCCCGTTCACGGCCAGAATCTGCTCCTCCGCCTGCGGATGGCTCAGGTCCACCACGTGCAGCAGCAGTTCCGCCTGCACCACCTCCTCCAGGGTCGCCTTGAAGGCCTCCACCAGACGGTGCGGCAGCTTGCGGATGAACCCCACCGTGTCCGTCAAGAGCACGTTCTGGTTCGTCGGCAGCCGCAGCCGCCGCGTCGTCGGGTCCAGCGTGGCAAACAACAGGTCCTCCGCCAGCGTGGCCGACCCGGTCAGGGCGTTGAGCAGGGTCGACTTGCCCGCGTTCGTGTAGCCCACAATCGAGGCCAGCGGCCACTGGTTGCGCTGCCGGCCCGCCCGCTGCGTCTGCCGATGCTGCCGGACCTCCCCCAGCTCCCGCGTGATCCGCGCAATCCGATCCTGCACCCGGCGCCGATCCGTCTCCAGCTGCGTCTCGCCGTCACCCCGCATGCCAATGCCGCCCTTCTGCCGCGACAGGTGGCCCCAGAACCGCGTCAGCCGCGGCAACAGGTGCTGCAGCTGCGCCAACTCCACCTGCAGCTTGCCCTCCCGCGTGCGCGCCCGCTGCGCAAAGATGTCCAGGATCAGGGCCGTCCGGTCCAGCACCTTGCACTCAAACACCGCCTCCAGGTTGCGGCTCTGCGCCGGGGTCAGCTCATCGTCGAAAATCACCGTGTCCACCTTCGACTCCCGGCAGGCCGCCGCCAGCTCGTCCGCCTTGCCCGTCCCGATGAACGTCGCCGCCACCGGGGCCTCCAGCTTCTGCGTGCCGTTTCCCACCACCTCGCCCCCCGCCGTCGCCGCCAGCTCCTCCAGCTCCGCCAGCGAATCCTGCAGATGCCACGGGGTCCGATCCTTGAACTCCACCCCAATCAGGAACACCCGCTCGGGTGCCTTCCGGTATGTCTCAATCAGGGCTTTCAACAGCTAGGGAGCCGCAACATACCACAGCCAACCCCGGAGAAAAGGGCGATGTGCGCGCCGGCAATCCCGCCGCGCCCCCGGCCGTCCCCCGGCGGCCATTTCTTTCGTCTGGCCTGCCCGGCCCGGCCCTCCGCACACTGCGGCCCGACGCACCCATGACCCCTGCCCTCGCCGCACTCGCCGCCGCCCTCGCCCTGCTCCTCTCCGGCTGCGCCACCCCGGCCCCGGCCCCATCCGCCCCGACCACCGGGGGTCCGGCGTCCGCTTTCGAGTTCGCCCTCATTGGGGACACGCCCTACGACTGGATCCAGGAGACGCTCTGGTTCCCGAACCTGGTGGCCGAGCTGAACCGGGCGCGGCTGGAGTTCGTGGTGCACGTGGGCGACCTGAAGAGCGGGGGTTCGCCCTGCACGGATGCCCTGTTTGAGCGGCGCGCGCGGGAGTTCGGGACCATCGACGCGCCGTTTGTCTTTCTGCCCGGCGACAATGAGTGGACCGACTGCGACCGGTCCAAGGACCAGCCTCACGACCCGTTGGAACGGCTGGCGAAGCTCCGCGAGCTCTTTGCGGCGGGCGACCGGTCGCTGGGCCGGCGCACCATGCCCCTGCAGCGCCAAAGCGGCATGCCGGCCCACGCCGCCTACCGGGAAAACGTCCGCTGGATGCGCGGCGGGGTGGTCTTTGCCGGGCTCAACGTGCCCGGGGCGGACAACCACCATGGCAGCGCGGAGTTCCCCGCCCGCAACGCGGCCAACCTCGCCTGGATCCAGGAGGCCTTCGCCGCGGCGCGCCGCGACCACGCGCGCGCGATCATGCTGCTGTTCCAGGCCAATCCCCACTTCGACCTCGCCCCCACCAACCGCCTGCGCCGCGGGTTCAACGAGATGCTGGCCCTGCTCGAAAAGGAGACGGTGGCCTTCGGCAAACCCGTCGTGCTGGTCCATGGCGACACGCATTATTTCCGCATCGACCAACCCCTGGCCGGCACCCGCAGCCGGCGCATGATCGAGAACTTCACCCGGGTCGAGACCTACGGAAACCCCGAGGTGCACTGGATCCACGTGACGGTCGATCCCCGCGACCCCGCCGTGTTCACCTTCCGCCCCCGCCTGGTCCCCGGGAACCGCACCCAGCACTGACGCCGGCGCCCGGCTTCAGTCCGGGGCCGGCCCGGCCGGCGGGCGGCCGCGTTCCTCGACGAGGTTGGCCTCCTGGGCGGTGAGGGCGAGGAAGGTCTGCTCGAGGGGGCCCTGCGCGCCGCTTTGGTCGCGGAGTTCCTCGCGGGTGCCGACCGCGACCAAACGGCCCTGGTGGATGATGCCGATGCGGTCGGCCATTTCCTCGGCCACGCTCAACTGGTGGGTGGAGAGGAAGACCGTCATGCCCTGGAGCGACCGTTCCTTCAGGACGTCCTTGACCACGCGGGCATGGTGGGGGTCGAGGCCGACCATGGGTTCGTCGATGACGAACACCTCCGGTTCATGGAGCAGGGCGGAGACGATGGCGACCCGCTGGCGGGTGCCGTGCGAGAGGCCCTCGATGGGCTTGCGGATGTAGGCCTCGAGGTTGAAGCGGTCGATCAGGGAGGCGGCGCGCCGGGCGATGACGTCGTCGCCCAGGCGGAACATCTGGCCGGTGAACCGGATGAATTCCCACGGGGTGAGCTTCTCGTAGAGGAAGGGAAAGTCGGGCACGTAGGCGAGGCGGCGGCGGACCTCGAGGGGCTCGGCCTGCACATCGAACCCGGCCACGCGGGCGGTGCCCGAGGTCGGCTTGATCAGGCCGGTGAGGATGCGGATGGTGGTGGTCTTGCCGGCGGCATTGGGGCCGAGCACGGCGAAGAACTCGCCGCGGCCCACGGTGAGGCTGAGGTCATTGACGGCGGTGAGGTCGCCGAATTTCTTGACCAGGTGAAGGAGCTCGATCATCCGGGCGGGGGGAGGGGTCAGAGGTTCAGGAGGGCCTCGTTGAGGAGGACGATGTCATTGGGGAGTTCGACGCGGAGGATCTCGCCGACGGGACTGACGACGAAGGCGGCCTTGAAGCGATCAAACAGGCGCGCCTCGACGCGGTAGACCCGGACGGGGTTGCGCCCGACGCGGAGCGTGTCGTGGCGGGCCTCCCAGTGCAGGCCGAGGCCGGGCGCGGGGCTGGGGGTGGCGGTGCGGTTGGTGACGGCGGGGTTGGCGGGGAGGGAGAGCCCGAGGGTGGCGAGGGCGGCGGGCAGCATGGGGCTGCCGAGGGAACGGGCCAGCGCCTGGGGATCGCGCAGGTCGGCAAAGCGGAGCGCCTTTTCCTGGACGCCCTCCCCCTCGTCGAACAGGAAGCGCAGTGTCCCGGCCTCCGCCGAGGCGCGGATTTCCCAGAAGGCCACGGCCGGGCGGAGCGCGACCTTCAGGCCAAGCTCCTGCCACGCCTGGTTCGTGGACAGGTTCAGGTGGCAGTCCACCTTGAGGCGGGTCAGGTCCTCCAGGGTGAAGGAGGCGTCGAAATCGAGGCGATAGCCCGTGACGGCCTTGACCATGCCCTCGGGCGGGACGTCGTCGGTGTTGAGCAGTTCCCCGACGAAGGACTCGTTGATGCTGGCCGACCAGGTGGCGCGGCCGATTTTCACCCCGCGGTGGCGGATCTCGAGCGAGGAGTGATCCGGCGAGGTGAGGACCTTTTCCCAGACGGTTTCCGCCGGCAGGGGTGCGCCCAGGCGGCGGCCGGCACCGAACTCGGACCGCCAGAGCAGGACGTTCATCGTCACGAAAAACGCCGTGACGAGGAGGAAGGGCAGCCGGGCACGCATGGAGGCGGATGCCTAGGGCGACGGCACGTTGAGGAGCTGCCCGACGCGCATCCGGCGGGCGTCCAGGCCGGGGTTGGCCGCGACGAGGGCATCGAGCCGCACCCGATGGAGACGCGCAATGCCCATCAGGGTGTCCCCTGACCGCACGGCATGGGTGCGGGTGCGGGCGGTCTCCACCGGGGCCGGCGTGCCCGGGCCGGCGGCGCCGGGGACGGGGCTGCGCCCGGGGACGGGCTCGGCCGGGCGGACGGGGGCGGGCGGGCGGACGACGGCCACGGCGTTGCTGCGGGCGGCGGCGAACTGGGCCTGCAGGCCCTCGAGTTGGCGGCGCAGCCCGGCGTTCTCCTCCCGCAGGCGCTCGGTCTCGCGGAGCACGGCGGGATTGAGCAGGGCCAGGGAGTCCGACTTGATCAACTCCTGGCGGCAGCCGGGAATGCGCTGGCGCGCATTGTCGGCCGGGTAGGCATGCGGCCGGAGCTTGAGGACCCGCTGGTAATGGTAGAGGGCCGCCGCGTAGTCGTTCTCCCGCTGCTCATACAGCAGGGCCAGCTCGAAGTGGAACAACGGCGACCGCGGGTTCGATTCCACCGCGCGCTCAAAGCATTCCAGCGCCCCCTTGTAGTCGAGCGCGCCCAGCTTCTCCTTGCCCGCGCGGTAGTAGCGGTTGTTCTGCTCGTCGGTCTCGATTTCCGCGGGCCGCGAGCACCCGCACAAACCAACCCCGATCAGCACGGCCAACCACGCCCGCTGCTGCCAAAGTGACATGGGCCGGAGGCTAGACCAACGGGCGGCCCCGTGCAATCGGGCATCTGGGCGCCGGGGCGCCCGCGCCCGCCGGTCAACCCTGCGCCGGGGCCGGGCGGGGCCGGTGCAGCAGGGCCACATGCCCAATCAGGCCCACGAGGTGGCTGCCCGTGCGCGCCGCCAGTTCCGGGGCCAGGGTCTCCCGCTCCTCCTTGAACTCGTCAAACTTCACCTTCACCACCTCATGATGCAGCAGCGCCGTCTCCACCCCCTGCAGGAAGGACGGGGTCAGGCCCTGCCGACCCACCTTGAAGGTGGCCTTGAGGTTCTGGGCCAGCGCCTTGAGCCGGCGGATTTCGGCCTTGGACAACGGGGACGGTTCGTTCACGCCCGTCAGCCTGCCCGTACCCGCGCCGGAAACACACGCCCAAATGCGGACCGGGAAACAGCTTGGCGCGAGCGGCCGGGAACCTAATCTCAGCCGCATGCCAGCCCGTCCTCTCCCGCCCGGCCTCAGTCGCCGGGCCTGGTTGCGATCCTCGGCCGGACTGGGGGCCGGGCTGGCCCTGGCGCGCCATCTCCCCGCGCCGGCCCAACCGGCGCCCGCACCGGTCGCCGGCGGTGCCGCGCCCGGGGACGGGGAGGTCCGGGACGTGGGTTCGCGGCGGGAGTTGTTCGTGGATCGCTGGCTGATTGGGCGCCTGGACGGGACGGCCCTGCGCCTGCAGGTCCCGCAACCGGCCCCGCCCATGGCGGAACCGGCGGACCCGATGGAATACGGCACCGTCATCAAGGACGGGGACCTCTACCGCCTCTACACGCGCGATTCGCGCGGCTCGCGCCATGATGGGGATCTCACCGAGGTGACGCGCTACTGCGAAAGCCGGGACGGCGTGCGCTGGACGCGTCCCCGCCTCGGCCTGCACGAGGTGGACGGCTCGCGGGACAACAACGTCATCCTGCACGAGGCGCCCTACTGCCACAATTTCACGCCCTTCCTCGACACGCGCCCGGGCGTCCCGGCCAACGAGCGCTTCAAGGCCCTCGGCGGAACGGTCAACACCCCGCGCAAGGGGCTGGCCGCCTTCCTCTCCGGCGATGGCATCCATTGGCGCAAGCTGCGGCCGGAACCGGTCCTCACCTACACCCGCGAATACGCCTTCGATTCCCAAAACGTGTCCTTCTGGTCGGAACTCGAGGGCTGCTACGTCTGCTACTTCCGGCATTTCCTCGACCGCAAACTCCGCTCGATCGGTCGCACCACCTCGCGCGACTTCGTCACCTGGACCGAGCCGGTGCCGCTCCGGCCCAATTTCCCGGGCGAACACCTCTACACGAACGGCACCCACCCCTACTACCGGGCGCCCCACCTCTACCTCGCGCTGCCCACGCGGTTCCACCCCGAGCGCGGGCAAAGCACGGACATCCTCTTCATGACCGCGCGCGGACCAGGTCCCTACGACCGCACCTTCCGCGAGGCCTTCCTCCGCCCGGGGCCGGACCCCGCGCGCTGGGGCAACCGGGCCAACTACGCCGCCCTCAATGTGGTCCCGACCGGCCCGGGCGAGATGTCCATCTACACCACGCCCTTCCGGCGCTTCACCCTGCGCCCGGACGGGTTCGCCTCGGTGCAGGCCGGCGCCGACCCCGGCGAGATGGTCACCCGCCCGCTGCGCTTCCGCGGCGGCCCGCTCCTGCTGAATTACGCCACGAGCGCGGGCGGCCATGTCCGCGTGGAGGTGCAGGACCCGGCGGGGCGCCCCTTCCCCGGCTTCGCGCTGGCCGATTGCCAACCGCTGGTGGGGGATGACCTGGAGGCGCGGGTGCGGTGGGGACGCGCCGCCGACGTGTCGAGCCTGGCCGGGCGGACGGTCCGGCTGCGCTTCGCGCTGCTGGAGGCCGACCTCTTTGCCCTGCAATTCCGGCCCCAAGCCTGAGCCGGGACGACCCAGCGGGGAGACTCGGTCCTGCCCCCAAGTCCGGCATGGCAAGGGGTCCAGGAGAAGCCCCGCCAACGGATCCCGGGCGGAGCTCTCCGGCGCCCGCCCAGGCCAGCCTGTGCCAGCCAGGATGAGCGAAGGAAGTAGCCAGGGAGCAGCCAGGGAGTCGGGGGGCTTTCCGGCCGGCGCTAGGCGGGCGGGACCACCGAGAAGGTGATGGGACGGCGGAAAACCGCCGCGGCCAGGTCCGACTTCTTGGCGGCGGCGGCCAGTTCGCGGCTGCAGGGTCGGTCGCTGTGGAGGCGGATGGCGATCTGGTCGGCCAGAATCTCGGCGCTCACCCGCTGGACATACTGCTGGTGGCTGCGGTCGAGGCCGTCGGCGATGCGCAGGCAGGCGGCCAGTTGCTGGACCCGCAGGCGCTCGGCGGGTGTGAGGGCGGCAAACTCCTCGTGTTCCAGGCTGGGCACGGACTTGCGATGGTAACGGGCGACCTGGGCCATGAGGGTGACGGCCTCCTGGCCCAGGTGCTGCCAGTGATGCTCACGGATGAGGCGGGCCGAGTGGCGATGGTGCCCGGACCCGTCGGGGGAGACGCTCCAGCCGATGTCGTGCAGGAGGGCGGCCGCCTCGAGGAGGAACCGGTCCTGGGTGGTCAACCCATGGAGGTCGCCCAGCGCGTCGAACAACTGGATGGCCAGGCGGGCCACGTGGCGGACATGGTGGGGCTCCTCCTCCAGCCGCTGCATCAGGGCCAGCACTTCCTCGTGGGCGGAATCGTTCATGGGGAATCCAGCAGGGCGCCAAAGCGCAGGCCGCGCATGCTCACGTGCAACGCATCAAAGTCCAGGTGCCGCATGACGGCCTCAAAAATGGCCACCCCCATGAGGACGACATCCGCCCGGTTGGGCGGCAGTCCCGGCACCTGGCGGCGCTCCGCCAGCGACAGGCTCCAGAGCGACAGCATGCGGTCCAGCACGGCCGCGCGCGGGAGGACCGTGCCGTCGATGTGATCCCGGTGGAAGTCCGACAGGCGCTTCTCCATGCGCACCAGGAGGGTGGCCGTGCCCCCCGTGCCCACCAGCAGGACCGGGCCGTCCACCGGGTGCAGCGACGCCCCCAGGGCCGGCCCAATCTGGTGCTGCAGGAACTGCTCCAGCCAGCCGCGCGTGTCGGCCAGGTCCTGCAGGGAGGGCGGATCACGGGGACGCAGCTTCTCCAGGAGGCGCACCCCCCCCAGGTGAAAGCTCTGCCGGAAGGTGTGATGGTCATGGTCCCCCAGCACAAACTCCGTGCTCCCCCCGCCCACATCCAGGATCAGGACCCGCTGGCCATGCAGCCGCACATCCGTGGTCACCCCGCGATACACCCATTCGGCCTCCTGGTCGCCCGAGATGATTTCCACCCGCTGGCCCGAGGCCCGGCGCACCGCCTCGGTCAGGTCATGCGGATTGCGCGCGTCGCGCGCCGCGCTCGTCGCAATCACCCGCACCGACTCCGCCTCCAGGTCCCGCGCCATCGCCACAAACCGCGCCACCGCCGAGGCCGTGCGGGCAATCGTCACCGGCTGCAGCACGTGCGTCTCGTAAAAACCCGCCCCCAGCCGGGTCTGCTCGCCCCGCTCCTCCACCGGCTGCACCAGGCCGTCCCGCACGTCACCCACCAGCAGCTTGATGCTGTTGGTGCCAATGTCGATGACGGCGCGGCGGCTCATGAACGGCTCGAAGGTCGGGACGAAGCAAACGCGCGCGCATTGAACCATCCCCGCCTCCTGCCCCCAAGCCAAAAGCCCCGCGCGCCATCCGCGCGCGGATTTCCTGTCGCACCCGGCGCCACCGGGCGGTAGCATGACCGTCCCATGCGTCCCCGGTCCGCCCTTCTCCGTGCCATGCCCGCGCTGGCCGGCCTGGCCGTCCTCGCGCTGTCCTGCTCGCGCCCGCAGTCCCCCGGCGCGGCCCCGGCCGGCCGCGGCCCCGATCCCGGCGCGGCCGCCCCCCGCGCGGTGCGCACCGCCGCCGCCGCCACCCGGCCGATGGAACGCACCGTCACCGCCACCGGCTCGCTCCTCGCCCGCGACCAGGCCACCCTCAGCATCAAGGTGCCCGGCCGCCTCAGCCGGCTCGACGTCGATCTCGGCCAGGTGGTGCGCCAGGGCGATGTCCTCGCCCAGGTCGATCCGCAGGATTATGAGCTGCGCCTGCGCCAGGCCCAGGCCGGGGTCGCCCAGGCCCGCGCCGCCCTCGGCCTGCCCCTCGAGGGCACCAATGACGTCGTCCGCACCGAGGAGGCCAGCCTCGTCCGCCAGGCCCGCGCCGTGCTCGACGAGGCCAGCAAGAACCGCGACCGCGTCCAAAACCTCGCGCAGGCCGGGGTGGCCGCCGCCTCCGAGGTCGACACCGCCAACGCCGCCTACCTCGTCGCCCTCAACCGCTACGAGGCCGGCCTCGAGGAGGCCCGCACCCGCCAGGCCGCCCTGCACCAGCGCCGGGCCGAACTCGACCTCGCCGCGAAACAACTGTCCGACACCCGCCTGCGCGCCCCCTTCGATGGCGCCATCCAGGCCCGCGTGGCCAGCCTGGGCGAGTTCCTCGCCACCGGCAGCCCCGTCCTCCTCCTCGTCCGCACCGACCCCCTCCGCCTCCGGCTCGAGGTGCCCGAACGCCTCGCCGCCGGCATCCAGCCCGGCCAAGCCCTGCGCCTGCGCGTCGAGGGTCTCCCCGAGCCTGTCCCCGGCCAGATCGCCCGCGTCAGCCCCGCCATCAGCGAGCCGGCCCGCATGCTCGTGGTCGAGGCCGACATCCCCAACCAGGGCTTCCTCCGCCCCGGCCTCTTCGTGCGCGCCGATCTCGTCACCCGCCAGAATGAGCCCGGCCTCGCCGTGCCCGCCGCCGCCCTCGTCGTCTTCGCCGGCATCGAGAAGGTCCTCACCGTGCGCGAGGGCCGCGCCATCGAGAAAACCGTCGTGACCGGCCGCCGCGGGCCGGACTGGGTCGAAATCCTCTCCGGCCTCCAGGCCGGCGACCCCGTCGTCCTCGACCCCGGCAACCTGCGCACCGGCCAGCCGGTGACCCCCGCCGCCCCGGCGCCCACTCCGGCCCCGGCCAGCGCCCCGGCCCGGCCCTGACCCGCCATGCAGAAGCTTGCCGATCTCTGCATCCGCCGGCCGGTCTTTGCCTCGATGCTGATTGCGTCGCTGGTCGTGATCGGCGCGGCCGGCTACCTGAACCTCGGCGTGGACCGCTTCCCCGCGGTTGATCTTCCCACGGTGCGGGTCAGCACCCGCCTGCCCGGCGCCTCCCCCGCCGAGATCGAGTCCCAGATCACCCAGCGCATCGAGGAGGCGGTCAACACGGTCGAGGGCATCAAGGAGCTCACCTCGGTCAGTTCCTCCGGCAATTCCTTCGTCATCGCCACCTTCGAGCTCGAGCGCGACATCGAGGCGGCCGCCCAGGACGTGCGCGACCGGGTGGCCCGCGTGGTGCGCGACCTGCCGCGCGACGCCGATCCGCCGGTGGTGAGCAAGTCGGATGCGGATCTCTCGCCGGTGCTCTCGCTGGCGCTGACCGGCGACCGGTCCGCGCGCGAGCTGACCGAGCTGGCCGAGAAGGTGGTCAAGGTGCAGCTCGAACGCTCGACCGGGGTGGGCGAGGTGGATGTCCTCGGCGGCCTGGCCCGGGCCATCAATGTGTGGGTGGACGCCGACCGGCTGGCCGCCTACGGCATCCCCATCACCGCCGTCCGCACCGCCATCGAGCGCCAGAACGCCAACATCGCCGGCGGCAACGTCACCGACCCCCTCCGCGAACGCCCCCTCCGCACCCTCGGCCGCCTCACCAACGCGGCCGCCTTCGCCGACCTCGTCGTGGCCACGCGCAACGGGTCGCCCGTCCGCCTCCAGGATCTCGGCTGGGCCGAGGACGGCACCAAGGAGGCCCGCACCCTCTCCCGCCTCAACGGCGTCCCCACCGTCAGCCTCGACGTCCGCCGCCAGGCCGGCGCCAACACCGTCGCCGTCATCGAGGGGATCAAGGCCCGGCTCGCCGCCGTCCAGGCCCAGCTCCCCGCCGACGTCCGCATCGAAATCCTCCGCGACCAGTCCCGCTACATCTACGAGGCCCTCCACGAAATCAACCGCCACCTCATCCTCGGCAGCGTCCTGGCCTGCCTGGTCGTCCTCGCCTTCATGCGCAACGGCCCCGCCACCCTCATCGCCGCCGTCGCCATCCCCACCTCCGTCATCGCCACCTTCGGCGTCATGAAGGCCTTCGGCTTCACCCTCAACAGCGTGACCATGCTCGCCCTCGTCCTCATGGTCGGCATCGTCATCGACGACGCCATCGTGGTGCTCGAGAACATCTGGCGCTTCATCGAGGAAAAGGGCCTCGACCCCTTCACCGCCGCCCGCGAGGCCACCCACGAAATCGCCCTCGCCGTCCTCGCCACCACCCTCAGCCTCGTCGTCATCTTCGTGCCCGTGTCCTTCATGTCCAGCATCTCGGGCCGGTTCCTCTTCCAGTTCGGCCTCACCGCCGCCGCCGCCATCCTCGTCAGCCTCCTCGTCTCCTTCACCCTCACCCCCATGATGAGCGCCCGCCTGCTCCGCCCGGGCGCCCGCCCCGGCGAACAGGGCTCGCGCCGCGGCCTCTACGGCTGGACCCTCCGCGCCTACGACGCCCTCCTCGCCTCGTCCCTCCGCCACCGCTGGATCGTCGCCGGCCTCGCCCTCCTCGTCATGGCCTCCGCCGTCCCCCTCCACGGCCTCGTCCGCCAGGAATACGTCCCCAGCGACATCGATGACGGCGAGTTCGAGGTCAATGTCACCGCCGCCGAGGGCGCCAGCCTCACCGCCATGAACGAGGTCACCCTCCGCGTCGAGGAACTCATCCGCGCCACCCGCGGCGTCCGCCTCGTCCTCGCCACCGCCGGCGGCGGCGGCTTCATCAACCAGGTCAACCAGGCCCGCTTCTACGTCCGCCTCGCCCCCCACGCCGAACGCACCTTCTCCTGGGGCCGCCTGCTCAGCCCCCGCCCCTGGCAGGCGTTCCAGGGCAACTACTCCCAGCGCGACGTCATGCAGGATCTCCGCCGCCGCCTGCGCGCCCTCCCCGACCTCCGCGTCTCCATCCGCCCGCCCCAGACCTTCAGCCTCGGCGGCCCCAACTTCGACATCGACTTCGCCCTGCTCGGCCCCGAGCTCGAGTCGCTCTCCGCCTACGCCGAGGCCCTCCGCCGCAAGGGCCCCGAGCTGGGCCTGGCCGACGCCGACACCACCCTGCGCCTCGACAAGCCCGAGCTGCGCGTGGAAATCGACCGGGACCGCGCCGCGCGCCTCGGCGTCGACACCGAGGATATCGCCAATGCCCTCCGCCTCATGGTCGGCGGCGACCAGCGCGTCTCCCGCTTCCGCGACCCCGCCGTGGGCGAGGACTACGACGTGCAGCTCCGCCTGGCCGAGGGCGACCGCGCCTCCCCCGCCGCCATCGAGCGCCTTTTCGTGCCCCGCCGCGACGGCGGCCTCGTCCGCCTCGACAACGTCGTCCGCCTCGTCCCCGCCCAGACGGTCTCCCGCATCGACCGCATCGACCGCCAGCGCCAGGTCCGCCTGCGCGCCTCCGTCGCCCCCGGCTACGCCCAGGCCGACCGCATCGCCGCCCTCCGCGCCGAGGTGGCCGCCATGAACCTGCCCCCCGCCTACTCCACCCGCGTGAGCGGCCGCGCCCGCGAGCTCGAGACCACCTTCCGCGAATTCCTCTGGGCCTTCCTCCTCTCCGTCGTGCTCATGTACCTCATCCTCGCCGCCCAGTTCGAAAGCCTCGTCCATCCGTTCACCATCCTGCTGTCCCTCCCCCTCTCCGTCCCCTTCGCCCTCCTCTCCCTCTGGCTCGGCAACCAGACCATCAACCTCTACTCCGCCCTCGGCATCCTGGTCCTCTTCGGCGTGGTCAAGAAAAACGCCATCCTCCAGATCGACCACATGAACACCCTGCGCGCCCAGGGCCTGCCCCGCGAAGCCGCCATCCGGCAGGCCAACCGCGACCGCCTCCGCCCCATCCTCATGACCACCCTCACCCTCATCGCCGGCATGCTGCCCCTGGCCCTCGGGACGGGCCCCGGCGCCGAGGAACGCCGCGCCACCGCCATCGTGGTCATCGGCGGCCAGTCCCTCTGCCTGCTCCTCACCCTGCTCGTCACCCCTGTCGCCTACTCGCTCCTCGACGACGCCGCCCGCCGCCTCGGCCTGGCCCCCACACGGCCGGGACCCCGGCCCTGATCCCCAGGTTCCGCTAGGAAACCCAGCGGCGGGCCGCCTCGATCGACTCGGCCTTGGGGAGGAGGGGTTCGAGGCCGCAGATGCGGAGCACCTCGCGGACGGCGGGGCGGACGGAGAGCAGCGCCAGCTTCCCGCCCTTGGCCTGCACGGCCTGGTGCGCCATCAGCAGGGCGCGCACGCCCGCACTGCCGAGGTAATCCAGCGCACCGGCATCGATGATGAGGCGATGGGCGCCGGCCCCGACCAGGGCCTCCAGGGCGCTGGCAAAGGGTTCGGCGTTGGAGGAATCGAGGCGCGCGGGCGCCTCCACGAGGACGGAGGGGAGGGCGGACATGGGAAAGGGGGCGTGGACGGCGGCCTAGTTCAGGTCCTTGATCAGGCGGACCACATTGCGCTGGTCGCGCCACTGGTATTCGACGCGATCGACCAGGTGGCGGATGAGGTGAAGTCCGCGGCCGGACACGGCGGGCTGCCCCGCCTGGGCGGGATCCAGCGCGGGTTCGGCCCAGGGATTGAAGCGCCGGCCGTCATCGGTCACCTGCACGGCGATGCTGGCCGGGGTGATTTGGCACTGGACCAGGATGGCATGGCTGGCCTGGTCGCCGTAGGCGTGCTGGAGGATGTTCTCGAGCCACTCGCCCGCGGCGAGGTTGAGGGCGGAGATGAAGCGGGGGCGGATTTCCGAGGCCTGCAGGAGGGCCTGGAGGCGGGCCTGCACCTGGGGCACGCAGGCCGGGTCGTTCGTGATCGGGAAATCGTGGGTTTCCATGCGCGCCCTTATCCTGCCGGAAAGCAGCGCCGGGGAAAAACCCAAAAACGCGGGCGGCCCGCTCAGACGAGCCGGCGCTGGATCTCGCGGTAGGTGTTCAGGAACACGTCGTTGTCCGCGAGGGTTTTCTGGACCAGCTGGATGACGAGGAACATCTCGGACGGATTGACCACGGCATGCACGCCCTGCTGGTAGGCCTGCATGGGATTGAAGGTGGCCAGGTTGTGGCCGAAGAGGATGAACACGGCCTGCCGGCGCTGGCTCATGGGCATGCGCTGGAGGGCCTGGAGGGACTCGTTTTCCTCGGGCACGGCGGCGGAGAACAGTTCCTCCATGAGCACCACCTGGTAGGGGACCTGCGCGAACTTGTGCAGGAACTCGCCGTGGTTGACGGCGGTGTGGACCTTGAAGCCGAGCTGGTCGAGCGCGGTCTTGGCGGTCTCCTGGAGTTCGGGCGTGCTCAGGCCAAGCAGGGCCGGGCGATCCGTGGGCGTGAGGAAATCGAGGTCGAGCGACATGGGGAGGGCCGGGGCTGGGGGTTACTTGAGCTTGAGGTTGGCCGGGATTTCCATGGGGGCCACCACGCGCGGGGCCGGGCGCGAATGGTCCGAGCGGGAGGACATGCGCAGCTCGCTGAGCTGCGGGGCGCCGTCGCCGCGGGATTTCTTGAGGTTGTCGATGCCCCGGGTGACCACGCCGCGCTTGCTGGAGAAGGCGAGGGCCGTCTCCTCGGTGATGACCCCCTTCTGGTAGGCCTCGAGGACGGACTGGTCGAAGGTGCGCCAGCCGAAGGTCTGGCTGGCATCGATGATCTCGTAGAAGCTTTTCCCCTCGCTCTCGCCCTGCACGATGGTCTCCTTGGTGCGGAGGTTGTTGCCCATGATTTCGGTGACGGGCAGGCGGCCGCCGCCGATGCGCGGGGCCAGGCGCTGGCTGATCACCCAGCGGAGGGTGTCGGCCAGGCGGTAGCGCAGCTGCTCCTGTTCCTCGGTCTCAAACATGCCGAGGATGCGGTTGATGGTCTGGCCGGCGTCGATGGTGTGCAGGGTGCTGAAGACGAGGTGGCCGGTCTCGGCGGCGTTGAGGGCGATCTCGACGGTGGCGCGGTCGCGCATTTCGCCGACGAGGATGACCTTGGGCGCCTGGCGGAGGGCGGCGCGCAGGCCGCTGGCGAAGGAATCGAAGTCCCCGCCCAGCTCGCGCTGGTTGATGGTCGCCACCTTCTGCTTGTAGACGAACTCCACCGGGTCCTCGAGGGTCACGATGTGGACCGGCTTGTGGGCGTTGATGTCGTCGATCAGGGCCGCCAGGGTGGTGGACTTGCCGGACCCGGTGGCGCCGGTGACGAGGACGAGGCCGGTCTTTTCCTTGGCCGCGTTGAGGACGACTTCGGGCAGGCTGAGGTCGCCCAGGGCGGGGATGTGGGCGTTGAGCTTGCGGAGGACGATCGAATAGTAGCCGCGCTGGGCGAAGACATTCACCCGGAACCGGGCGCGGTCGCCCAGCGAGTAGGAACTGTCGCAGGACCCCGTGCGCAGGAGTTCCTCGGTCAGGCGATGGCTGCCCCCGAGCAGGTTGAGGGCGAAGGTCTCGGTATGGAAGGGCGACAGGCGCTCGATGGACGGGTTGACGGCCACGGGCTTCAACTCGCCCGACACCTCCACCTGCAGCGGCTTGTCCACCGTCAGGATGAGGTCGGACACGTCCTTGTGCGCGTCCAGCATGGTGTTGAGGATGTAATCAATCTCGTTGCGGCGCATGACGGGTCAGGGTTCCAGGGTGGGGAGGCGGGGGATGGGGGCCACGGGGGTCGGCAGGGTCAGGCCTCGTCGTCGAGGGGGGGCGTGGGCAGGAACTGCCGGAACTTTTTCTTGTCGAGGCACTTGTCGTAGGCCTCCTCGGGCGAGATCCGCTTCATGCGCAGGTGCTCCATGATGGAGTCGTCCAGCGGCGTGTTGCCGAGCTTCTTGCCGACCTGGATCATGCCGGGAATCTGGTGGGTCTTGCCCTCGCGCACCAGGTTGGCCACGGCGGTGGTGAAGACGAGGATCTCGAGGGCGGCCACGCGGCCCTTCTTGTCCACGCGCCGGAAGAGGTTCTGCGCCACCACGCCCTTGAGGGACTCGGAAAGGGTCGCGCGAATCTTGTTCTGCTGCTCGGCCGGGAAGACGTCGATGATGCGGTCGACCGTCTTGGCCGCGCTCTGGGTGTGCAGGGTGCCGAAGACCAGGTGGCCGGTGCTGGCCGCGGTGATGGCCAGCTCGATCGTTTCAAGGTCGCGCAATTCGCCGACCAGGATGATGTCCGGATCCTCGCGGAGGGCGCCGCGCAGGGCGGAGGAGAAACCCTGGGTGTGCACCCCGACCTCGCGGTGGTTGACCAGGCAGTTCTTGCTCTCGTGCACGAACTCGATCGGGTCCTCCACCGTGATGATGTGGTCGCGGCGGTTCCGGTTCGCGTAGTCGAGCATGGCGGCCAGGGTGGTCGACTTGCCGGAGCCGGTCGGCCCGGTCACCAGCACGAGGCCCTTGTGCAGCATGGCGAACTTCCTCAGGACGGGCGGCAGGGGCGCGTCCATCTTGTCGAAGTCCTCGAAGGAAATCACCTTGCTCGGAATCTGGCGGAAGACCGCCGCGATGCCGTTCTTCTGGTTGAAGAAGTTGGCGCGGAACCGGGACACGCCCGGGATTTCATAGCCGAAATCGACGTCGCCGGTTTCCTCGAACTGCTTGATCTTGTACTCGGGCGCGATCTCGTAGAGCATCGCCTTGAGGGAATCGTTCTCCAGGGCGGGAAAATCGACGCGCTGCAGCTCGCCGCTGATGCGGAGGATGGGCGGGTTGCCGGTGGACAGGTGAAGGTCCGAGGCCTTTTGCTCGAACATGAGGTTGAAGAACGCGTCGATTTTGGCCATACGAGGGGTGGGTTAAGCGAAATTATGCAACAGCGTGGCCGACGGTGGGGGAATGACCGAGGCGACGGCCCGGAACAAGCCGGTGACGGGAACCAACACTGAACTCGCGACACGCCTGCGCCAGCAGGTGGAACGGGAAGGGCCCATGCCGTTCGCGCGGTTCATGGAGGCCGCGCTCTACACGCCCGGCCTCGGCTACTACGAGCGCGGGCCCGCCCAGGTGGGCGCGCGGGGGGACTTCTGCACCAGCGTCAGCGTGGGGCCCCTCTTCGGCGACCTGCTGGCCGACCAACTGGCGGAGTGGCTGGACGCCTGCGGGGATGGCCGGCTGGACCTGCTCGAGGCGGGCGCCCATGACGGGCAGCTGGCCCTGGATATTCTCCAGGCCCTGTCCCGGCGGCGGCATGACGTGTGGGAGCGGATCCATTACTGCTTCATCGAACCATCTTTACAACGGCAGAAATGGCAGCGGCTGAAGCTGGAAAATGTCGGGGCCCGGGTGAATTGGGTGGCGGATTTTGACCAGTTGCCGGCCGGGGGGGTCCGCGGGGTCATTCTTTCCAATGAACTGGTGGACGCCTTCCCGGTGCATCGGCTGGCCTGGGATGCAGGCCGGCAGGCCTGGTTGGAATGGGGGGTGGGTTGGGAAAACGGCGGGTTCTGCTGGCGGTTGCTGCCGCCGGACGCCGGACGGGACTGGACCCGGGACTTGGCCGGGGCGGGTTTCGTCCTGCCGCCGGAACTGCGGGCCGTCCTGCCGCAGGGTTACATCCTCGAATGGGCGCCGGGGGCGGCGGACTGGTGGCGCCGGGCGGCCGCGGTCCTGCGACAGGGCCGCCTGATGACCATTGATTATGGCCTGACCGCGCTGGAGCGCCTGGACCCGGGGCGCGCCGGGGGCATGCTGCGCGCCTATGCCCGCCACCGCTTGGCGCCGGACCCGCTGGCCGACCCGGGTTCATGTGACCTGACCGTGCCGGCCAACTTCACCCAACTGCAGTTGGCCGGGGAGGAGGCCGGGTTGGTCACCGAGGGGCTTTTTTCGCAGCCCGAATTCCTGGCCCGCCTGGCCACCCGGCGGCTGGCTGGCGGCGCCGCCTGGACCCCCTCCGAAATCCGGCAGTTCCAGTCCCTCACCCATCCCGACCACCTCGGCCGGGCCTTCCGCGTGCTGGTGCAGGCGCGCCTGGCCCCCGCCCGCTGAGCGGAACATTGAAAGCAGCCGGCCGCTGGAACATGCTCGGGCCATCCGGGGCCGGCGGCGTTCGCCGGCCCGAGTCTCCATGTCGACCGCCGACCCCTCGCCACCCGGGCACCCGCCCGGAGAACACGACAGCCTCTTTCAGGTGCTGCTCGCCGTGCTCACGCTGGCCATCGTTTCCATCCTCATGTGGGAATCCCTCGCGGAACCCCACCGCGAGGTCTCCAGGATCATCCAGACCGTCGATCTGATCGCCTGCAGCCTGTTCTTCCTGGATTTCTGCCACCGCTGGTGGCGCGCCCCCGACCGCCTCGCCTTCATGAAATGGGGCTGGATCGATCTCCTCGCCTGCATCCCCTACGTCGATTGGCTGCGCCTCGGGCGCCTGGGCACCGTCCTGCGCCTCATCCGCATCCTCCGCGGGGTGCGCATCGCCCACCGCCTCTCCTTCCTCATCCTGCGCATGCGCCGGACCCATGCCTTCGCCTCCGTCATGCTCAGCACCGGGCTGGTCGTGGCCTGCGCCTCCATCGCCGTCCTCACCGCGGAACACCAGCACCCCCAGGCCAACATCCACACCGCCGGCGATGCCGTCTGGTGGAGCGTCACCACCATCACCACCGTTGGCTACGGGGACAAATACCCCGTCACCCGCGCCGGCCGCGTCGTCGCCATCGGCCTCATGCTGGCCGGGGTCGGCCTCTTTGGCACCCTCAGCGGCATCACCGCCTCGTTCTTCCTCGGCAACCGCCCCACCACCACGCCCCAGGTCCTCGAGCGGTTGGAAGCCCTCGAGCGCCGCCTGCCACCTCCCCAACCGGCCCGGCCCGAAGGCGAGCCCCCACGTCCGGTCCCCCGCGATCCATAGTCCGCCGCCTCCACCGGCAGGAACCATCCCGGACCACGACCCCCGGCCGCCATCGTGCCCTGACGGGCCGGGCCGCCCGGGCGCGGGGACTAATGGCCGCCCCCTGCCTGCAGTTCGTAATTGAGCACGCTCAGGCAATACACCGCGGCGGTCTCCACCCGGAGGACGAGGGGACCCAGCGTGATGGGTCGCGCGCCACCGGCCGTGATGGCCTCGATTTCGGCCGCCGTAAAGTCGCCTTCCGGCCCGACCCAGACGCACACGGAGGCGGGGGCGCGGCCGTGCGCGGCGCGGTAGTCCTCGAAGCAGGCGCGGGGATGCCGGCTGCCGGGCTGGAGCGAGGCGACCAGCGGGAGGTCCCAGGACTCGGCGCGGGCCAGGAGGGCGGCCGGGGTGGCCGGCGCCTCCACGCGCGGCAGCCACGCCTGCCCGCATTGCTTGCAGGCCTCCACCGCCACCTGCTGCCAGTCGGCCTGCCGGGCCGCCGCCTTGCGGTCGTCGAGTTGTGCAATCACCCGCTCGGAAAGCACGGGCACGATGCGGGCCACGCCCAGTTCAGTGGCCTTCTGGACAATGCTCTCGAACAGTTTGCCCTTGGGCAGGGCTTGGAGAAGCGTGAGCCGCCAGGCCGGGGCCGGCACCACGCGGCGGGCGCTCACCTCGAGCCGGACCCGGCCGCCGGCCACGTCGGCCACCACGCAGGCCAGTTCGCCCCCGGCACCGTCGAGGACGGCCACGGGATCCCCACGGCGCAGGCGCAGCACGCGCGCCGCATGGTGGGCCTCTTCCCCGGACAACTCCACGATGGGGCCCCGGGCGGCCTCCGGCGGCAGAAAGAAACGATGCACGCGCGCAGCCTAGCGGGCCGGGCGCAAATCGTAAATTGCCGGTCGCTGTCCGCCTCTGGCACACTCCCTCGGCAATGCGCGACACCCTCCGGGCCTGGACCGAGGCCCTTGAAACCTTCGTCCTCGAGGTCATCCTCGAGGAGCGTCGCGGCAAGCGCGCGGCCCTCGTCCGCGGTTTCCTCTACCTGCTGTCCCGCCTGTTCCTCGTCGGGGTCAAGCTGCGCCGGGTCCTCTACGATCTCCGCCTGCTGCGCGATTCCACCCTCGGCATCCAGGTGATTGCCATCGGCAACCTGACCGTCGGCGGCACCGGCAAGACGCCGGTGGTGGAAAAGTTCGCCCGCGAACTCCAGAACCAGGGCCGGACCGTCGCCATCCTGTCCCGCGGCTACCGCTCCAAGCCCCCCCCGCTCTCCAAGCGCCTGGTCGACCGACTCCTCCTCCGCCAGGATCGCACCCCCCCGCGCGTGGTCTCCGACGGGAAGAACCTCCTGCTCGACTCCGAGACGGCCGGCGACGAGCCCTTCATGCTGGCGTCCAACCTCAAGGACGTCGTCGTGCTGGTGGACAAGGACCGGGTCAAGGCCGGCCGCTATGCCATCGAGCAGTTCGGGTGCGACACCCTCCTGCTCGACGACGGTTTCCAGTATTGGAAGCTGGCCGGGCGCCGCCGGGACATCGTCCTGATCGATTTTCAGGCGCCCTTCGGCAACGGGCACCTGCTCCCGCGCGGCACCCTGCGCGAGCCCCCCTCCCACCTGGCCCGCGCCAGCGTGATCTTCATCACCAAGAGCGACGGGCGCACCGCCGCCCTGCGCGAGCGCATCGCCCGGCTCAACCCCACCGCCGGCATCATCGAGTGCGTCCATGCCCCGCTCTACTTCGAGGACGTCTTCACCGGGGAACGCCATGCCCTCGACCTCATCCGCGGCCGCAAGCTGGCCTCCCTCAGCGGCATCGCCCAACCCGAGAGCTTCGAGCGCAGCCTGCGCGCCCAGGGCGCCGACCTCGTCTACAGCAAGCGCTTCGCCGACCACCACCGCTTCACCCAGCAGGAGGTCATCAAGGCCATCAACCGCGCCAAGAAAAAGGAGGCCGAGATGATCATCACCACCCAGAAGGACGCCGTTCGCTTCCCCAAGCTCGACCGGCGCGACCTGCCCCTCTACTTCATGCGGGTCGAAATCCAAATCCTTGCCGGCGCCACCGACTTCGAGGAGTGCGTCCGCCGGATCTGCTTCCGCTGACCCCCGCCGCCCCCGCCGTTCCGCCATGACTGCCACCCCCCAACGTCTCCTGATCCGCGGGGTCAACTGGCTCGGGGACGCGGTCATGACCACCCCCGCCCTGCGGCGCCTGCGCGAATGCCTGCCCCGCACCCACATCGCCCTCCTCACCCACGCCAAGCTGGCCGACCTCTGGCGGCATCATCCCGATCTCGACCAGGTGATCGCCTTCCAGGCCGGGGAAGGCCCCCTGGCCCTCGGCCGGCGCCTGCGCGACCTCGCCTTCGACACCGCCCTCGTCCTCCCCAACTCCCCGCGCTCCGCCCTCGAGGCGTGGGCGGCGCACATCCCCCGCCGCATCGGCCTGGCCCGGCCCTGGCGCAACCTGCTCCTCACCGAGCGCCTCCCCCCGCCCCCCGGCGAGGTGCGCATGGACAAGGCGTCCGCCCGCGAAATCCAGCGGCGCCTTGCCCAACCCGCCCCCCGCCCCGCCCCGCCCGCCTCCGCCCACCAAATCCACCATTATCTCCACCTCGCCGCCACCCTCGGGGCCAGCCCCGAACCCGTCGCCCCGCGGCTCGGGGTCCTCGACCACGAGGTGACCGCCATCCGGGAACGCTTCGGCGCCCCCGCCGGCGCCCCGCTCTTCGGCCTCAACGCCGGCGCAGAATACGGACCCGCCAAGCGCTGGCCCGCCGACCATTTCATCGCGACCGCCCGTCAGGTCCGCGCCGTCACCGGGTGCCTCTGGTGGGTGTTCGGCGGCCCGGCCGACGTTCCCGTCGCGCGCGCCATCACCGACGCCCTGAACCAGGCCGACCCCGGCGCCGCCCGCTGCCTGGCCGGGGAAACCTCGCTGCGCGAACTCTGCGCCGCCCTGCGCGCCTGCCAGGCCGTCCTCACCAACGACACCGGCCCCATGCACGTCGCCGCCGCCGTCGGCACCCCCGTCGTCGTCCCCTTCGGCAGCACCTCGCCCGAACTGACCGGCCCCGGCCTGCCCGGCGACCCCAGGCACCGCCTCCTCCGCGCGCACGCCCCCTGCGCCCCGTGCTTTCTCCGCTCCTGCCCCATTGATTCGCGCTGCCTCACCGGCATCACCCCCGCCCACGCCACCGCCGCCCTCCTCGACGTGCTTCGCCCCGGGGCGTAAGCCCCACCAAAGGTCACCCGCGGACGATGGGCGGTGCGGAACGGGCGGCGCTCGACAAATCGCCCCTGCTCTGCCAGCGTGACGGCCATGCCGCGACCGGTTGTTCACGCTCGCCGGGGTTTCACCCTGATTGAACTTCTTGTCGTCATTGCCATCATCGCGCTGCTCGCGGCCCTCCTCCTGCCCAGCCTCGCCAGCGCCAAGGAAAAGGCCCGCCGCGTCAAGTGCCTGAGCAACCTGAAACAGGCCGGCCTTGGCCTGAAGCTGTTCGCCACCGAGCGCGACGGTTCCTATCCATGGGTGCTGCCCCCCGCCGAGGGCGGAACCTACGGGCCGGATGCCGGCCAGAACTGGCGGAACTTCCTCGCCGCCTCCAACGAGCTGGACACCCCCAAGATCCTGGCCTGCCCCAGCGACACCGCCACCCGGGCCACCGCCATCGACTGGTCCGGCAACCCCGACGGCCTGCAGAATCCCGCCCTCCGCGGCAATGCCATCAGTTATTTTGTCGGTCTCGACGCCTATGAAAAGGTGCCGTTCTCCGTGGTGGCCGGGGATCGCCACGTGCTCGGCGGCACGCTCAATGGTTGCGCCAGCGTCGCCCCCACCCCCGGCGTGCCCGCCACGGAGCTCCTCTACGGCAACACCGCCATCCGCTGGGACAAGACCATCCACGACCGCACCGGCCTGCTCGCCTTCAACGACGGCAGCGCGCTGATCACCCGCGACGCCCAGCTCCGCGAAATCATGTGGGACGCCTACCGCACCCTCACCAATGGCGAGGTGCGCACCACGGCCGGCAAACGGCCCGGCAACCACATCCTCGCCCCCCGCTGAAGCACCGTCCCGCCCCCACCCCCGCCTAGCGCTGGCAATACTCGCCCAGCGCCTCATCAAAGACGGCCGGGGAGACAAGCCCGGGATCGAGGTTGACCGCCGTTTCCTTGGGGTCGATCACGGGGACAATCTCCACCCCGGGCACCTTGCCCTGCAGCACCTCGCAGAAGTCCTCCAGGTCAAAGTCGCCGGGCAGCTCCTCGCCGCCGCACATGGCCCAATCAATATAGTAGAGCGGTTTCATGATTCACCTCGCCTTGTTCCGGGGCCCTCCCCCGCGTCGCCGCAGGTGCTGGCCCGGCGGCGAGTAAAGATGCGTCATGGCTTCGTCCTTGGCCGCCGGCGAAGGGGTCTCCTCGCGTTCCTCGGCCTCCTCCTCGGCGGCCAGCCAGATGCGGCCGCGGGCCCGCACCGTGCCGGCGCGCCGCACCCGGGCCGGGGCGACGCCGCCGCGGCTCTCCAGTTGTTCCTCGACCTCCTTGGCGAAGCGCGCCCACGGGACGGCCCGGAGGCGCGCCGGCGGGATGGGCCGGCCGGATTGCCCGCAGACGCCATAGCTGCCGTCGTGGATCCGGCGCAGGGCCTCGTTCACCTCGTAGAGCAGGTCCGTCTCCGCGGACAGTTCGCCGAGGGCGAGGTCATGGTCAAACTCGTCCGTCGCGCTGTCCGCCTCGCTCAGGCTGTGCGGCTCGAGCGGGTCACGCCCGGCCGCGCGCAACACGCCCGCCTCCTGGAGGAGCCGGCTTTGCAGGCTGAGCAGGACCCCGTGGTGCCAGCGCCAGCGGGCGGGCACCTCCCGGCCCGGCGGCGATGCCTGCGCGCCCAAGCCCAGCACGGCTGCCCTGCCGGCGGCCGGGCGCACACGGGGAACGGGGGACCGGGACTTGCCACCCGCTTCGCCTGCCCGTGGAGCCGACCGCTTGACGTCTCGTTTCTTCATGAGGGAACCATGCGCCCACCCGGCGCGGCACGGCTGCCCGGACCTTGCCGAAGGTTGACCTGATTTGGTCACCGGGCCGGGCCGGGGACGCGCGCGTTCAGGATGGCCACCCCGTAGCCGACCCCGAACGGGCCCTCATAGCTGAGCACCTCATGCCCGGTCGCGTCCCACCCGGCCGCCGCCACCGCCACCAGGGTGGATTCCATCACGTCCTCGCCCGCCACAATCTGCAGCCCCGGATCCAGCCCGGGCAGCTCGCGGTAGGCCCCGCGCCGCAGGTGCTCGATGAACTCCTGGTCAAACACCTGTCCGCGCGGATCAAACCCCGCCGGCGCCCCCGGCCGCAACCGGTGGCTCATGTCCCCGCTGGCCAGCACCGCCACGCGACGGCCGGTCGCCGCCGCCACCGCGGCAATCGCCTCCCCCAGATCCCGCAACCCCGCCGACCCGTAGGCCGGCAGTCCGAGCAGCACGGTGGGCCCGCGCCAGCCTGCCTCGGCGAGGAACCAGAAGGGCACGACCGCACCGTGATCGAGGGCCTCCGACCGGATGGTCCACGTCGAGACCGAGCGCGCCCGGGCCTGCTGCCCGATGGCCGCCGCCAGCGCGCGGTCCACGGGCAGGTCCACCGTCACTTCCGGAACCCCGAAGGCCGCGAGGGACCCCCGCAGCCGCGCGCCGTCCCAGATGCCGAAGGCGCCCGGCCGGCGCGGGGAGTGCGGCGAGATCGCCACCACCGCCTCCGGGCGCCAGGCGAGCAGGCGGCGCGAGGCCTCGCGCAGCGCATGGATGGTGGCGGTGGCGTCCCGGCAACGCGGCCCCCCGACGGCAGGGACCAGCACGGGGGCATGCGGCATCAACACGGCGCCCACAACGGCGCCCACCGGGGTAAGGGGAGGAAGGATGGCCATGGGAAAATCAGGGATGGAGGCCGGGCGCCGCATCGTGCAGCCGGACCGGTTGCCGGCGGGCGCCCCAATGGCCGGGTTCCGCGTCAAAATGGCCGGGCAACCGCGCCCCGCAGGCGCGACAGGCCGCGTGCGCGTCCAGGCCCCAGGCCCCAACCTCGTAGCCGTCCCGGCCAATCAACACCCGGCCGCACCCGGCACAGCGCGTGGCCTGCCCCTCGGGGTCCCGCACGTTGCCCGTGTAGACATAACGCAGCCCGGCCGCGAGGGCCTGCTGCCGGGCCCGGGCCAGGGTGGCCGGGGGTGTGGGCGGCACATCCGGCAGCTGGAAGTCGGGATGGAACGCCGTGAAGTGCAGCGGGACGTCCGGTCCCAGGTTGGCGCGGAACCACGCGCACAGTTGATCCACCTCGGCCTCGGAATCGTTCCGGCCCGGAATCAACAGCGTCGTCACCTCCAGCCACACCTGGGTCTCGCGCCGCAGCCAGACCAGGGTGTCCAGCACGGGCGCCAGCTCGGCGAAGCACAGCCGGTGATAGAACTCCTCCGTGAATCCCTTCAGGTCCACGTTGGCCGCGTCCATGTGGGCATAGAACTCCCGGCGCGGCTCGGGATTCATGTAGCCGGCCGTCACCGCCACCGTGCGCAAGCCCCGGGCCTGGGCCTCCTGCGCCACGTCGATGGCATACTCGGCGAAGATGACCGGGTCGTTGTAGGTGAAGGCCACGCTGCGGCAGCCGTGCCGGGCCGCCGCGTCCGCCACCGCCGCGGGCCTCGCCCAGGCCTGCAGGCGATCGTCCGCGCGCGCCTTCGAGATGTCCCAGTTCTGGCAGAAGCGGCACCCCAGGTTGCACCCGGCCGTGCCGAACGAGAGCACGCTGGTGCCGGGATAAAAATGGTTCAGCGGCTTCTTCTCAATCGGGTCGATGCAGAACCCCGACGCGCGCCCGTAGCTGGCGAGGACGACCCCGCCGTCCCGGGCCTGTCGCACGTAGCAAAAACCCCGCTGGCCCTCGTGCAACTTGCACAGGCGCGGGCAGAGGTCGCACTGGATCCGCCCGTCCGCCAGGCGGTGCCACCACTGGCCGCGGACGACGCCGGGCTCAACGAATTCGCGGGGGGCGGGCAGCATGGGGCTTGGGGTGGCGCACGGACGGACGCAACCCCCGGCGGGCGGGCCCGGGCGGGGGCCGGACGAGCCCGTCCGGGCCGTCGGCGGAGGCCGGGGGCGCATGCGGCACCGTGCGGGTCAGCGCCGCGGCCAGGACCTCGTCCACGTTCTCGACCGGGACAAACTCGATCTTGCTCCGGGCCTCCGCGGGGACCTCCACGAGATCCTTTTCGTTGAGCCGCGGGAAGATGACCCGGTGAATGCCGGCGCGCAGCGCGGCGAGGGTTTTCTCCTTCAGCCCCCCGATGGGCAGGACGAGGCCGCGCAGGGTGATCTCGCCGGTCATGGCCACGGTGGAGCGGACCGGGATGCCGGTGAAGAGCGAGGCCAGGGCGGTGAACATGGCCACGCCGGCCGACGGGCCGTCCTTGGGCACCGCGCCGCTGGGCACATGCACATGGATGTCGCTGTCGCGGAACAGTTCAGTGCCCAGGCCGAGCTCCGGCGCGCGGCTGCGCAGCAGGCTGAGCGCGGCCAGCGCGGATTCCTCCATCACGTCCCCGATCTGGCCGGTCAGGGTGAGGCCGCCCTTGCCCGGGAACCGGGTGGCCTCGATGTGCAGCACCTCGCCTCCCGCCGGCGTGTAGGCCAGGCCGGTCACGACCCCGGGCCGGTTGGTCTTCAGGCGCGCCTCATGGATGTACTTGGCCGGGCCCAGCACCTCCTCCACGAACTCCGGGGTCACGCTCACATGCGCGCGCTCGCCCTTGGCCACGAACGCGGCCACCGCGCGGCAGACCGACCCAATCTGCCGCTCCAGTTCGCGCACGCCGGCCTCCCGCGTGTAATCCTCCTCCACCTTGACCAGGGCCGCCTTGGACCACGTGCATTGCCCGGCCTTCAACCCGTTCTCCCGGAGCTGCCGGCGCACCAGGTAATGGCGCGCGATGGCCAGCTTCTCCTGCCCCGTGTAGCCCGGGATCTCGAGCGTCTCCATGCGGTCCCGCAGCGGCGGCGGGACGGCCTCGATGTAGTTGGCCGTCGTGATGAAGATGACCTGCGACAGGTCGAAGGGCACGTCGAGGTAATGATCAACAAACGACTGGTTCTGGGCGGGGTCGAGCACCTCGAGCAGCGCGCTGGCCGGGTCGCCCCGGAAATCCGCCCCGAGCTTGTCGATCTCGTCCAGCATGATCACCGGGTTGCGCGTGCCCAGGCGGCGGAGCTCCTGGATGAGCCGGCCCGGCATCGACCCGATGTAGGTCCGGCGATGCCCCCGGATCTCCGCCTCGTCCCGCATCCCCCCCAGGCTGATGCGCGCGAACTTGCGGCCGAGCGCGTCGGCGATCGACTGGCCCAGGCTGGTCTTGCCCACGCCCGGCGGACCGAGGAAGCAAAGGATGGGACCCCGCCCGCCCGGGTTGAGCTGGCGCACGGCCAGATACTCGATGAGCCGGCGCTTCACCTTCTCCAGATCGTAGTGGTCCCGGTCCAGGATCCGCTGCGCCTCGCGCAGGTCGAGGTTGTCCTGGCTGAGCGTGTTCCACGGCAGCTCGGCCAGGGTCTCGAGATAGCTGACAATGACGGAAAACTCCGCGCTGGCGGGCGGGACGTAGTTCAGCCGCTTGAACTCGCGCTCGGCCGCCTCAAGCACCGCAGCCGGCGCCTGGGCCTCCTTGAGGCGGGCCCGCAACTGGTCGATCTGCTGCGCCACCCCCTCCTCCTCCCCCTCCCCCAGCTCCTTCTGGATGGCCTTGATCTGTTCCCGCAGGTAGGCCCGCCGCTGCAGGTCGGTGAACTTGCTGGTCACATCCTGCTGCAACTTCTCCTGGATGCGCAGGATTTCCAGCTGCGATGTCACCCGCTGCTGCACGAGGGTCACGCGCCTGGGAATATCCAGGGTCTCCAGGATCTCCTGGCGCTGGGCCGGTTCCATGCTCACGCCCGCGGCCAGGAAGTCCGCCAGGTTTGCCGCATCGTGGATGTTCAGGATGGCCAGGCGCATCTCCTCGGGCGCTTCCGGGGTCAGGTCCGCCAGTTGCACCCCGGTGTCGCGCAGGTTCTTCACCGCCGCCGCCCAGGCCGGGTCGGTGGCCGGCGGCGGCACCGGGGGCTCCAACACCTCAATCTCAGCCACCATATAAGGCTGTTCCTGGATTACGCGCCGGACGGCAAACCGCCGCAGGCCATGCATCACCAGCACCACGACCGTCTCGCTCTGCCGCACCAGCTTCATCACCACCGCCGCGGTGCCGATCCCATAAAGGCCCGCCGTGCCGGGTTCCTGGTCCTCCGGGTTCCGCTGGGCCACCACGCCAATGACCTTGCTCCGGGGCAGGCTTTCCTCCAGCAGCTTGATCGAGCCCGGCCGGCGAATGCTGACCGGCGCCACCGTCCCGGGGAAGAGCACGAGGTTGCGCATGGGCAACAACGGCAGGACCGACGGGATCGGGGGCTCGCCCGCCTCGCCCGCCGGCGTGGACGGGTCAGCCGGGGCCGGCGGCGGCGGGGGCGCCGCAGGGGTGGAGTCCCCCGGCGGCGGGGGGGCGCCCGCGGGGGGACCGGAGGACGATGGTTTCAGGGAAACCGGATTGGAGTGGGAGGGGGCCATGGTGGGAGCGGGGGGGTGGCGTCGGGTTCAGGCCGGGGTGGCGATGGGAAGGCGAATCCAAAGCAGCCCATCACGCTGCTCGGCCTCCACGCCGTCGGGATCGACCGACAGGGGCAGGACAAGTTCGCGCGCAAAGGGTCCGGCGTCGATTTCCATGGCCAGCACCTGGCGCGGTGGATCCTCGCCGTTGTGCGGCTCCGGCGTGCGGCGATGACCCCGCAGCCAGACCCGGCGCGGCTCCACCACCAGCTGGATCCCGGATTGGTCCACCCCCGCCAGTTCCGCCACGAGGAGGATGTAATCCGGGCAGCAATAGGCATTGATGGACGGCAACCAGGCGTCCGGCGCCGGGCTGGAGGCGAAGTGGACCCGGGTCAGTTGGGTGGTGATGAGCGAGAGGCGACCCTCCAAGTGACGCCAGTAGAGGCTGCGAATGTCTTCCATAAATCAGAACCTTCTCCGGCACCATGGCCTCCACCGCCCGCCCCGGGCCAACCCTCCCTTGGTATTGTCTGGCCGTGCGGCGGGGTGGTTTTTGAACGAGGTGAAGCGGGGGGTGGTCCATCCCCGCCGTGACCAGTGACCCCCAATGGAACCGGCTCCCCCAGCGCCTGAGCCGCCGCCATTTCCTCAGGGGCACGGCCGCGTTGACGGGCGGCCTGGCCTGCACGGGGCTCTACACCTGGCGCTGGGAGCCGCACTGGGTTGAGACGGTGGAACGGGCACTGCCGGTGGCGGGGTTGCCCCGGGATTTGCAGGGGGCGCGGCTGGTGCAGTTAAGCGACCTGCACATCGGGCCGCGGGTGGACGACGCGTTCCTGCGGAAGACGTTTGCGGAGGTGCGGGCGCTGGCCCCGGACTTTGTGGTCTACACGGGAGACTTCACCAGTTACGAGCCCGGCATCCTCGCCCACGCACAGGCGATGTTTGCCCACCTGCCGCTGGGGCGCCGCGGGACGTTCGGGATTCTCGGCAACCACGATTACGGGCCGCGCTGGGGCCAGGGTCCGGTGGCGGCGGGGTTGGCGGAGCGGGCGCGGGCCGCCGGGGTGCGACTCCTGCGCAACGAGTCCGCGGAGGCGGGCGGACTGCATGTCGTGGGCCTGGACGACCTGTGGGCCGGGCAGTTCGACGTGGCGGCGGGCTTCCGGGATGTGCCCGCCGGAGCGGCCACGCTGGTGCTCAGCCATAATCCGGACACGGCCGACCTGCGGGGCTGGGACCATTACACCGGCTGGATCCTGGCCGGGCACACCCATGGGGGCCAATGCCGGCCACCCTTCCTGCCCCCGCCCCTGCTGCCCGTGCGCAACCGGCGCTACACCTGCGGCGAGTTCGACCTGCCCGGCGGACGGCGCCTTTATATCAACCGGGGCCTCGGCCACCTCATCCAGGTCCGCTTCCAGGTCCGCCCGGAAGTCACCGTGTTCCACCTGCAACGGGCCTGACCCGGCCTTCCGCCCCGCCGCCGAACCCGGGTTGCGCCGCCGGGGTCCGCCTTGCTAGGGTCCGGGCCTGCCTCCGGCAGTTGACCGCCCACATGAGCACACCGAGCACCCCGGCCGCCCCCGCGCCTTCCGACTTCATCCGCGACATCGTCGCCGGCCACGTCGCCGCCGGGACCTACCCCCGCATCCACACCCGCTTCCCCCCCGAGCCCAACGGCTACCTGCACATCGGCCACGCCAAGAGCATCTGCCTGAACTTTGGCATCGCCCGCGAGTTCGGCGGCGTCTGCAACCTGCGCATGGACGACACCAACCCGACCAAGGAGGACGTCGAGTATGTCGAATCCATCATCGCCGACGTGCAGTGGCTCATCCACGGATGGGCCGACGACCGCCTCGGCCTCAAGCCCAAGGGGACCCAGCCCGCCGCCCACACGGTCCAGGGCAAAGCCGATTACCTCCTGCCCCCCGTGGTTGGCGCCGCCGGGCCCGCCGCCGCCAGCCTCGAGCCCTTCTACGCCTCGGATTACTTCGGCCGGATTTACGAGTACGCCCTGGCCCTGATCCGGGCGGGCAAGGCCTACGTCTGCGACCTGTCCCCGGCCGACACGGAGGCCTACCGCGGCGCCCCCGACCGACCGGGCAAGGATTCCCCGTTCCGCCACCGTTCGGTGGAGGAAAACCTCGATCTCTTCCAGCGCATGAAGGCGGGCGAGTTCCCGGACGGCACCCGGACCCTGCGGGCGAAGATCGACATGGCCTCGCCCAACATCTGGCTGCGCGACCCCGTCCTCTACCGCATCCGCCACGCGGCCCACCATCACACCGGCGACCAGTGGTGCCTCTACCCGATGTACGACTTCGCCCATTGCCTGAGCGATTACCTCGAGGGCATCACGCACAGCATCTGCACCCTCGAGTTCGAGGTGCACCGGCCGCTCTACGACTGGATCCTGGAAAATCTCGGGCTGCCCCGGCCGCTGCCCCACCAGTACGAGTTCGCCAAGCTCATCCCCAGCTACATGATCGTCTCCAAGCGCAAGCTCATCGCGCTGGTCAACGAGAAGGTCGTCACCGGCTGGGACGATCCCCGCATGCCCACCCTGAGCGGCATCCGCCGCCGCGGCATCACCCCCGAGGCCCTGCGCGCCTTTGCCATCGGCGTCGGCGTGACCAAATACATCAGCGTCACCGACATCGCCGTCTATGAGCACGCCATCCGCGAGGACCTCAACCGCCGCGCCCACCGCCGCCTCGCCGTCCTGCGCCCCCTCAAGGTCGTCATCACCAATTACCCCGCCGATCGCACCGAGGAACTCGAGGCCGTCAACAACCCCGAGGATCCCTCCGCCGGCTCCCGCCGCGTGCCGTTCGGCCGCACGCTCTACATCGACCAGGACGACTTCATGGAGGTCCCGCCCCCGAAATACTTCCGGCTGCGCCCGGGCGGCGAGGTGCGCCTGAAGTATGCCTACATCATCAAGTGCGACGAGGTGGTGAAGGACGCCTCCGGCCAGGTCATTGAGCTCCGCTGCACCGCCGACCTCGAGAGCAAGACCGGCGGGGCCACCGCCGGCCGCAAGGTCAAGGGCACCATCCACTGGGTCAGCGCCGAGCACGCCCTCACCGCCGAGTGCCGCCTCTACGACCGCCTGTTCACCGAAGCCGAGCCGGAGAAGGACGGCCGCGATTTCCGCAGCGTCCTCAACCCGAAAAGCCTCGAGGTGGTGCACGCCAAGCTGGAACCGTCCCTGCGCGACGCCCGCCCCGAACTGCGCTACCAGTTCGAGCGCCTGGCCTACTTCACCCTCGACCCCGACAGCACCCCCGGACGCCCCATCTTCAACCGGACGATCACGCTCAAGGACACGTGGGCGAAGGAAGCCCACAAGGGCTGACGACCTCTGGAGTGGAAAGCGGCAGCTGCGCTGCCGCACTCCACACCTAACGCGCCAGCATGGGGCGGACGCTGCCCACGGCGAATCCCCTCGACCCACCCGGGTCCACGTCAGCGACCCGGCCTCCTTCTGGAGCGCGGCTGCGCAGCTGCCGCTTTGCGGGATGCGCCTGTCGGATGCGAAAGCGGCAGCGGCGCTGCCGCACTCCACACCTGGCGCGCCAGCATGGGGCAGACGCTGCCCACGGCGAATCCCCTCGAACCACCCGGGCCCACGTCAGCGACCCGGCCTCCTTCTGGAGTGCGGCTGCGCAGCTGCCGCTTTGCGGGATGCGCCTGTCGGATGCGAAAGCGGCAGCTGCGCTGCCGCACTCCACATCTAGCGCGCCAGCATGGGGCGGACGTCGATGGCGTCCATGCCGGCGGACCGGATGGCCTGCATGCCAAGGTCGGTGTCCTCGAAGGCGCGGCAGCGGGCGGGATTCACGCCGATACGGCGGGCGGCCTCGAGAAAGATGTCGGGCGCGGGCTTCTGGTGGATGACGTCCTCGCTGGTGACCACGGCCTGGAACCAGCCGCGGATGCCGAGGTGGACCAGCACGTCGTTGATGACCTTGCGGGTGCCGCCCGAGGCCACGGCCATGGGGACGCGGTCGCGATGTTCACGCGCGATGGCCAGCACCTGCTCAATCGGGCCCACCTGGTGCAGGGTTTCGAGGTAGGCCGCCTCCTTTTCCTTGGCCACGGCGAGCGGGTCGATGGACAAGCCCTGCTCGTCGCGCAGCATGGCGAGGATGTGGCGGGAAGGCACCCCCCCGAGCGCGTAAAAGCGGTCCTCGGTGAAATGGACACCGTGGCGCGCGGTCACGCGCTGCCAGGCCACCCAGTGCAGCGGCATGGTGTCGGCGAGGGTTCCGTCGCAGTCAAAAATCAGTCCTTCGAAGGGGTGCATGGGGCGGGGAAAGCGGGTGGTCTTTGGCGCTCGGGATGGAACTCAGGCGAGGGCCTTCAGCTTGGCCTCGAGTTCGTCAGCCATGAGCGGCTCGAGGAGGGGGTCGAGGTCCCCCTCGATGAAGGACGCGAGGTTGTAGAGCGTGACGTTGATGCGGTGATCGGTGACGCGGTTCTGGGGGAAGTTGTAGGTCCGGATCTTCTCGTTGCGTTCCCCGGTGCCGACCTGGTCCTTGCGGGTGGCGTCGTAGCGGGCCTTCTCCTCGGCCACGCGGGCGTCGAGCAGGCGGGAACGCAGGACCTTCATGGCCTTGGCCTTGTTCTTCTGCTGGGAGCGCTCGTCGGCGCAGCGGACGATGACGCCGGAGGGCTTGTGGATGATTTGGACGGCGCTGTCGGTGGTGTTGACCCCCTGGCCGCCGGGGCCGCTGGCGCGGCAGACGGTGATGTCGAGGTCCTCGGGCTTGATCTCCACGTCGACCTCCTCGGCCTCGGGCAGCACGGCGACGGTGGCGGTGCTGGTGTGGACGCGGCCCTGGGCCTCGGTGGCGGGGACGCGCTGGACGCGGTGGACGCCGCTCTCGTGCTTGAGGCGCTTGTAGACGTCGGTGCCGGTGACGCTGAAGACGATTTCCTTGAAGCCGCCGAGGTCGGACGGGTTGGCGTCGAGCGTCTCGACCTTCCAGCCGCGGGCCTCGGCGTAGCGGGTGTACATCCGGTAGAGGTCGGCCCCGAAGAGGGCTGACTCGGATCCGCCGGCGCCGGCGCGGATTTCGATGATGGTATTGCGGGAGTCGGCGGGGTCGGGGGGGACGAGGCCGGCCTGGACAGCGCGGGCGAGGCGGGGCACCTCGACCTCGAGGCGGGCCACCTCCTCGGTGGCGAGGGCGGCGAGCTCGGAGCCGGCCGGCTCGGCCTGGATCAGGTCCTGGTTCTCCCGCAACTCGGCGACGGCCTTCCGGTACTGCTCGCCGGTGGCGACCAGTTCCTTGAGGCGGGAGTATTCGCGGGAGAGGTCCTGGGCGCGGGCCTTGTGGTCAAAGACGGCGGGGTCGCTGAGGGCGGCCTCCACCTCGGCCAGGCGCCGCGAAACCCTCTCGAGGGCGGGATGCAGGTCCATGTCCGGATGTGGCGGGGACAAAAAGAATCCGCCCGCCGGGTCGCGGGACCCGCACGGGCGGAGGGGGAAAGCGGAGCTAGGCCTTCTTCTTCTTGGCGGCGGCGGCGGCCACGGCGGCCTGGGCGGCCTGGGTCTTCGCCATGCGCTGCTGGAACTTGTCCACGCGGCCCGCGGTGTCCACGAACTTCTGCTGGCCGGTGTAGAACGGGTGGCAGGAGTTGCAGATGCCGATCAGGATGCTGGGCTTGGTGGAGCGGGTCTTGATCACATTGCCGCAGGCGCAACGGATCTCCGACTCCTTATAGTTCGGATGAATGTCAGCTTTCATAGCAGGGCCGGAAAGAGTAGCAACGGGAGTGGGGATGACAAGCGTTATTTGGGCGATTTGGGGATCGGGACCGGCGTCGCAGGGGGATGCCGCCGGCCGGCTGGTCCGCGGCTTGGCGGGGAGTGGGGCGGCGGACTAGGATGGCCGGCTCATGGCCGGAAAGTTTGTCTTTGATTTGCGGAGCGAGGAGCGGCGGCGGCCGCTGCCGTCGAAGATCATTGTCGGCCAGAAGGAGAACGAGAGCCTGCGGCACGTGATGTTGAAGTTCCTGGCCTACGTGCTGTTTTACCGGGAGCGGCTGCAGATTGAGCCGCGGTTGCCGGACGACAACATCCAGTTTGAGCCGGATGTGGTGCAACTGGACTACACCCTGCGGCCGGTGCTCTGGGTGGAATGCGGCGACTGCGGGGTGGCCAAGCTGCACAAGCTGGCGGTGAAGGCGCCGGAGGCGGAGATTTGGGTGATCAAGCGCAGCCTGGCGGAGGCGGAGGCCTTGCGGCGGTCGATGGAGAAGGAGGAGCTGCGCCGGGGCCGGTATGGCCTGGTGGGGCTGGATGCGGAGGTGTTTGACGAGCTGTGCGGGCTGGCGGGCCCGCGCAACAGCCTCACCTGGTTCAGCGGCGGGCTCGACTTGGAGCCGCCCCAGGCCCAGTTCGAGTTCAACGGGCTGTGGTTCGACACCGTCTTGGGCGTGCTGCGGCATTGAGGCCCGGGGTGGTGCCCTGCCCGGGCCCGCCCGGATTCCGAGGCTTGCGTGAATGGGCCGGGCCGGGGCAACGTCCTGTTCAGCCACCTCCAACAACCTATGAGCGAACTCCTTGTGCCCACCACCCGTCGACAATTCCTGAAGACCACCGGCCAGATCACGGCGGCCAGCGCGCTGGCCGGGGTGATGCTGCCCGCGGTGCACGCCGCGGACGGCGGCACCACCGACATTGCGCTGATCGGGTGCGGCGGGCGCGGGAGCGGCGCGGCGGGCAACGCGCTGGCGACCAAGGGCGGGTCGGTGCGCCTGACCGCCATGGCGGACGTGTTCGACGCGAAGCTCAAGAACAGCTACGGCGGCCTGAAGGGCAAGTACCGCGACCTCGTTGATGTGAAGGAGGACGCGAAGTTCATCGGGTTTGACGGTTACAAGAAGGCGATGGACATGCTGAAGCCGGGCGACATCGCGATCCTGGCCACCCCGCCGGCCTTCCGCTGGGTGCACTTCAAGTACGCGATTGAGAAGGGGCTGAACGTGTTCATGGAAAAGCCCATCTGCGTCGATGCCCCGACCGGCCGCCGCATGATTGAGCTGGCCGAGCAGGCGCGCGCCAAGAACCTCAAGGTCGGCGTCGGCCTGATGGTCCGGCACTGCCGCGGCCGCCAGGCCCTCTTCGAGAAGCTCCGCGAGGGCGCCATCGGCGACATCGTCGCCATGCGCGGCTACCGCATGCATCCCCCGGTTGCCTCGGCCTTCACGGACCCCTCCATGCGCAAGCCCGGCATGAGCGAGGTCCTGTTCCAGATCTCCCGCTTCCACAGCTTCCTCTGGGCCAGCGGCGGCCTCTTCAGCGACTTCTACATCCACCAAATCGACGAGCTCTGCTGGATGAAGGACAAGTGGCCGGTGAAATGCCATGCGGTGGGCGGACGGCATTACCGGGGCGAGAACATCGACCAGAACTTCGATGTCTACCAGGTGGAGTACACCTTCGATGACGGGACCAAGTTCTTCTGGTATGGCCGCACGATGCCCGGGGTGAAGGACGAGTTCTCCAGCATTGTGCATGGGGCCAAGGGCATGGCGACGGTCTCCCTGGGCGGGCACGGCCTCGGCCGGGCCGGGCGCATCTTCAAGGGACACAACATCAAGAGCGAGGACCAGGTCTGGGCCGCCTTCCCGAAGGGCGACGCGCCGGACCCCTACCAGGCGGAATGGCAGGACCTGGTCGATGCCATCCGCGGCAACAAGCCCTACAACGAGGTCGAGCGCAGCGCGCTGGCCAGCATGGTCACCTCGATGGGGCGGTTCGCCGCCCACACCGGCCAGGAAGTCACCTGGGAGGAGTATTCGAAGTCCGACCTCGAACTGGCCCCCAACGTCGACAAGCTGACCCTGGACGGCCCGGCCCCCGTGCTGGCCGACGCCAACGGCAAGTATCCCGTGCCCATGCCCGGCAAGCTCAAGGACCGCGAGTACTGAGCGGCCTTGCCGGGAACTCCGGCCAACGACACGGCGGGGCGGTCAGGACCGCCCCGCCGTTTTGCCAATTGGAGGCTGCCGCTGGAGGATCCTCCGCAACTGCGCGGCGTGCACCTCCACCCCGGGCTCGGTCCAGACCACGTAGTGGGCGAGGTCCATCTTCTTCTGTGCGGGCCACTGGGCGGCCAACCGGCCCTCGATCTGGTCGCGGGCCCAGCCGCGGGCCTCGAGGCGTTGCCATTGGGACCGGGCGGAACACGCCACACAGACGACGCGATCAAACTGGGCCGCAGCGTCGGTTTCGTAGAGGAGAGGGATGACCACCACCGCGCAGGGCCGGCCCTCGGCCCGCCATGCGGCAGCCTGGGCGAGCCAACGCTCGCGGATGCGCGGGTGCGTGATGGCCTCCAATTCGCGCCGGCGGGCCTCGTCGGCGAACACCACGCGGGCCAGGGCTTCCCGGCGCAGGGCACCCCCGGCGTCCAGCATGCCTGGGCCGAAAGCCCGCACGATTTCCGCCAGCGCCGGCTGGCCGGGCTCCACCACCTGCCGGGCCACTGCATCCGTGTCGATGACCGGCACGCCCGCTTCCGCGAGCAGGCGGGCGGCCGTGGACTTGCCCATGCCGATGCCGCCGGTGAGGCCATACAGGATCATACGCGGTGAGAATGGCGCGGCCGCCCGGCCGGGCGAAGGGCCCTACGGCTTGGCCTGTTTTTCGGTGACGAAGTTGAGGCTGCCGACCTGGGCGGCCTTGGTGGCGTCGATGAGTTTGACGACCTCGCCGAAGGGGGCCTGGCGATCGGCGCGGACGGAGACCTTGAGGCCGGCGTTGGTTTTGACGGCGGCGTTGAGCTCGGACTGGAGCTGGGCGTAGGTAACGGGGCGGTCGGCGATGAAGAAGAAGGGGAAGTTGCTGGAGACGAGGACAACGAAGGGCTTGTCCTGGCCGGCGCCGGGGGCGGCCTGGGTGGACTGGGGGAGATTGAGCTTGAGGGAGGGTTCGACCTGCTTGGCGGTGGTGGTGACCATGAGGAAGATCAGCACCACGAGGAGGACGTCGATGAGGGAGACGATGATGACCGCGGGGGTGCGGTTCCGTTTTTTGGCCAGGAAGCGCATGGTGGGTTCAGAGGGGGCGATCCTGGGGGGTGCCGGCGGCGGTCTGGGAGCGGTATTGCTTGCGGAGGAATTCGTCGCAGAGGCTTTCCATGCGGACGGCGAAGGTCTCGACTTTGCGGCTGTAATAGCTCCAGGCAATGAGGGCGGGGATGGCGATGAGGAGGCCGAGGAGGGTGGCATTGAGGGCGGTGCTGATGCCGGCGGCGAAGCGGGCGCTGTCGCCGGCGCCGGGGCCGGCGCCCATGCTGCCGAAGAGGAGGATGAGGCCAAAGATGGTGCCGACGAGGCCGAGGAGGGGGGCGATGCCGACAATGATCTCGAGGACGACGAGGCCGCGCTCGAGGGCGGAGAGTTCATGGCGGGCGCGGGTCTCGAGGAGCGCGCTGTTCTCGGATTTGGGCACGTCGAGGTGTTCGGTGGCGAAGAGGAGGAGACGGGAGATGGGCGACGGGTTCTGGGTGCAGACGGCCCGCAGGAGTGGCAGATCGCGGGCCGAGGAGTAATTGAGGACGGCGTCCATGACCGGCTGGGGCGTGACCTTGTCTACGCGCAGGGCCAGGCCGCGCTCGACGATGAAGGTGATGGCGGTGACCGAGGTGAGGAGGAGGCAGATGATAATGAACGTTTCCATGAGGCCGGTGGGGACGGGGTCAGTCTGGGGTGGGCAAGGCGTCGGAGGGACGGTGATTAGTAGTAGTAAAAGGTGAAGCGGATCTCGCGGGTGTTGGCGCCAATGGCCCGGCGCATGTCATCGGGCCACTTGGCGTAGGGGGCGGGTTCCTCGATGGCGTTCCAGCAGAACATGCCGAGGATGTCACCGACCTCGTTGCGGGTGATGACCAGTTCGCTGATGCGGCCGTCGTGGTGGAGCTTGAACTCGATGGTGACGCTGCCGTGGCGCTGGGTGAAGGATTGCTGGTCGAGGATCTGATACCAGCGGGCCTGCACGGCGGCGATGAAGTTGGCGTCGTAGGTGCCAAAGGGGGTGGCCTTGGTGTCGAGGGCGAGGCGGCCGCGGCGCTGGGTGCCACCCTCCTGCTTGAGGGGTTGGCCGGCCAGCATGGCCTGCTGGCGGGCCGCCGCCAGGGTGCGGGGGCGGTCCGTGGTCTTGATCAGGGCGGTGCCCGCCGCGCTGTCCACCGTGGTCTCGCTCTTGGGCCGCGGGTCGCCGGTCTTGAGCGAGGCCAGGTCGCCCGGCTTGGCCGCGTCATCCCCCTTGGGCTTGGGCAGCAGGGGATCCTCCGGACGCGGGGCCGGTGTGGGCGGGGCCGAGGGCTGGAGGGGAAAGGGCAACGGGCGCTCATTCTCCATCACGCGCACCACCTGGGTCTGTTTGCCGTCCATCTTCGGGGTGTCGGTGGCCTTGGTGGCGTCCGGGTTGGAAGCCCTTGTGTTCTGCGAGCTGTAATACTTCGCGTCCTGGGGGGCGTCCGGGGTCACGGTGGCCGGATCCACCTCGACGAAGGTCAACGGGATCTCCCGCGGCTTGGGGGCGGCGGGGGCCGGTGGCTTGACCACAAGCGGAAGGCTGCGGGGCTTGGCCGCGAGGATTTTCTGGGTCAGGCGGGTCAGCCAGGTGGGATGCTGATCCAGCCAGCCCAGTTTTTTGCCCACGCGGTAGAACCCGAAGATCGAGAGGTGGATGACCACGGAAAGGACCAGCGCAGCCGCCAGCGGGTTTTGCCCCGCCAGCCGCCTGAGCCGGCGGGTGTCCACAACCGTCATGAAGGTCAACCATGCCGGAGGCGGCGCACCGGGGCAACAGTTTTGCCCCGTCCACCACGGCGGGACGGGCCTCAGGGCGCCGGCCGGGGCGCGGTGCCGCCGGGAGCCTTGAGTTGGTCCAGTTCCACCCGGATGCGCCGTTCCAGGTCGAGGACGGCCGGGACGTTGCGGCGCACGGGCGGGAGGGTGTCGAGGGCGGCGAGGGCGGACTGGTAGGCCTGACGCGCCTCGTCGCTGCGCCCGGCCTGCAGCAGAATCTCCCCGCGGCGGGCCAGCCAGCTTTCCTTGCGGGGTGAGCGGGCGGCCACGGCGTCCACCCGGCTGAGGGCGCCGTCGTAGTTCTGCCGGCGCAACTCAATGTCGATGGCGGTCAATTGGAGGGTGACGAGCGGCCCCATCTTCCGCATGCCGTCGTCGAGGACGGCCAGGGCGGTTTCCCACTGGCCGGACCCGGCGCTGGCCAGGGCCTGGGCGCGCTCAATGTAAAGCTCGGGCGCGCCCTCCGGGGTGGCCCGCACCGCCCGGGCCAGGTCCTCGCTGGCGTTGAGCGGATGGCCCAGCGCCTGCCAAACCCGGCTGCGCAGGGTCAGGGCCTCCACATGGTCGGGGTGCTTGGCCAGGAACCGGTCGAAATGGGCCCGGGCGGTCAGGGGCCAGGCCGTGTCCATGCGCAGGCGCCCCAGGCAAAGATCCACCAACGGCAACTCGGGCACCAGGACCACGGCCCGGGCAATGTCCGCCTCGCACTCCGGCCACATTTGGTGCAGGCGGTAGAGCTCGGCCCGGCGCAGGTAAGGCTCCGGCTTGCCGGGCTCCTTTTGCACATCCTGGTCGGCCGCGGTGATCAGCGTGTGAAAATCCCCGTGGGCGCGCGCGACGGACGGCGCCGCGAACAGCGCCGCCGCCAGCGCCAGCGGCGCCACCGAGCGAAGATTCCGGGCCAGCCAGCTCATGACCGGGATCTACGCACCGAACGGGCCCGGTCGCAACGGATCAATTCGCGGGACGGACGCGCCCGGGCGGGAAAAGTTTTTGCCAATCCTTTTGCCAAAACGGGGACTGGGTTCCAGACTCCGCCCCGTGAACGAGCCGCTGGCCCTGCTGCTGTATGAGAAGCTCCTCCCCGGGAGCCAGCTCCTGCAGAAGCTGCGCGACCTGGGTTACCGGGTGCAGACGGTGCCGGCGGGGGGGGATCTGGTGAGCACGGCCGAGCGGGAGAAACCCATGGTGGCCCTGGTCGACCTCGAGCCGCGTCCCGAGGAGACGGCCGCCGCCATCAGCGCCCTGGCCGGGCACCCGGCCACCGCGCACATCCCGGTGATTGCCTTTTTCAGCGGCCGCCACGAGGCGGCCCAGGCCGCGGGCCTCAAGGCCGGCGCCAAGCTGGTCGTGCCCGACCACGCGGTGCTGACCCACCTGAACCAGTTCCTCGACCAGGCCCTGGCACTGGAGTAGGCGGCGCACGGGCGGGACGCCCGGTGATCCCGCCCTCTCCTCCCCAGGGAACCTCCGGCCGCGGACCGCAACCCCGGCGGACATCACTCCGTGTCCATCCGCAGGCCGGCCGGGCCTCCCCCGGCACCGACCCTGCGAATCGCCCCCCATGTTCCTGCCGCCGCGGCGGGCGGGCCGGAGGCCCGCGCGCCGGGACTCACTTCTTCTTTTTCTTCAGGAGCTTGAGCAGGTCCCGGAGCGGGAGCGTGTTGATGACGTCGGCCTTTTCCAGCCAGCCCTTGCGGGCGACCCCGGCGCCGAGGCGCAGGAACCCGGCATGGTCGCGCCGGTGGGCGTCCGGGTTGATCACGCATTTCACGCCCTTGCTCTTGGCGTAGTGCCAGTGGCGCCAGTCCATGTCGAAACGCCAGGGATTGCAGTTCAGCTCGATCCACGTGCCGGTCTCGGCGCAGGCGTCGATGACGGCCTGGTGATTGACCGGATACGGCTCGCGCTCGAGGAGGAGGCGCCCGGTCAGGTGGCCGAGGATGCGGACGTGGGGGTTCTCGACCGCCCTGATGATGCGCTTGGTCATCTCGGCCTCGTCGCGGGAGAAGCCGGCATGGACGCTGGCCACCACGACGTCGAGCTCGGCCAGCAGGTCGTTGGCGAAGTCCAGCTTGCCCTCGGCGAGGATGTCGACCTCGGACCCCGTGAGGAGGCGGAACTCGGTGCCGGCCTTGGCCAGCTGGGCGTTGAGGTTGGCGACGGCCTTGAGCTGCTCACGCAGCCGGGCCGGCTCGAGGCCGTGGGCTTGGAAGGAGCTGCGGCTGTGGTCCGTGATGGCCCAATACTCGAGCCCCAGCTCCTGGCCGCAGGCGGCAATCTCCTCCAGCGGCTCGTGGCCGTCGCTCCACGTGCTGTGGTTGTGCAGCGATCCCTTGAGATCGGTCCACTCGACCAGGTGCGGGAACGGTCCCTTTTCGGCGGCGGCAAACTCGCCGTGGTCCTCGCGCAGCTCGGGAGGGACGTAGGCCAGGCCCAGCTCGGCGAAGATGTCCTCCTCGGTGCGACAGGCCACACGCAGCTTGGGGTCGCGGGTTTCCTCCTCGGACCGGAACAGGCCGTACTCGTTGAGGCGCAACCCGCGGGCGATGGCGCGCTGGCGCATGACGATGTTGTGCTCCTTGGACCCGGTGAAGTAGGCCAGGGCGAACGGGTATTCGGCATCGGACACCACGCGCAGGTCGGCCTGCAGGCCGCCCTCGAGGATGACGCTGGCCTTGGTGTCGCCCTTGGCGATGACGCTGAGAACCCCGGGCAGGGAGGTGAAAAACTCGATGACGCGCGCGGGATGCTGGGAGGAGGCGAGGAAATCGATGTCGCCAATGGTCTCGCGCCAGCGGCGAAGGCTCCCGCCGGTGCTGCAGCGGATGACATCGGGTTGGGCGCGCAGGGCCTCGAGGACGGGCTCGGAGACGGCGAGGGCCTCATGCAGGTGATGGCGGGAGGCGTAGGTGCGCCGGAAGGCGATGCCATCGAGGATTTTTGCCTGGGTTTTTTCGCCAAACCCGGCCAGGCCGGCGACCCTGCCGTCGCGGCAGGCGGCCTCGAGCTTTTCCACCGTGTCGAGGCCAAGCTGGTCATGGAGGGCCTTGACCTTCTTGGGGCCGAGCCCGGGGATGCCCAGCATCTCGAGCAGGCCGGGCGGGACGGAGGCCTTGAGCTCCTCGTGGTATTTGAGGCGACCGGTGGTGACCAGTTCGGTGACCTTCTGCTCGATGGCCTCGCCGATGCCCGGGACCTCACCCAGGCGGCCCTCGGCCACCAACTGGGAAAGCGGGACGGTGAGGCCCTCGAGGGTGCGGGCGGCGTTGCTGTAGGCGCGGGTCTTGAAGGGGTTTTCCCCCTTCAACTCCAGCAAGGTGCCGATCTCGACCAGAATCTCCGCCACTTTGGCCTTGTCCATGGGCGCGAGCATAAGCGCAGGCGGAAAAAGGCCAAGCCCCGGCGCGCGGGCCTCCGGCCCGCTTCACCCGGACTGTCCTCCCAAGGGAACGCCCCGTTAAGCAGCTCCTCCGGAGAAACGGCGGCCCGACCGGGCACCCCGGTCTTGGCCAACCTACAACCTGTCGTCCGCGGCAAGCCGGCGGGCCATGGGGTCCGATCCGCAAGGCCGCTCCGGGGGAGGACCGGCCGGGTGAAGCGGGCCGGAGGCCCGCGCGCCACTTTCGCGCCTTGACGGCGGGGAAACCGCGCCAACATCATCCGCCCCGTTTTTGCGGCAGAACCCGCCGCGGACCCCCTGATTCCCCATGAACCAGAACCTTGATGCCCTTTACTCGAAGCTCCTCGTCAAGACCAACGCCAAGATGGCCCTCATCGTCCTCGACGGCCTCGGCGACCTCGCCACCGCTGCCCAGGGCGAATTAACCCCGCTGGAGGCGGCCCGCACGCCAAACCTCGACCGCCTGGTGGCGTCGGGCTGTGCGCAGGGCCGCATGATTCCCGTGGCGCCGGGCATCACGCCGGGGAGCGGCCCCGGCCACCTGGGGTTGTTCGGCTATGACCCGCTGGAGTTCGAGGTGGGCCGCGGGGTCATTGAGGCGCTCGGGCTCGGGCTGGAACTGAAGGCCGGCGACGTCTGCGCGCGGGCCAATTTCTGCACCCTGGACGCCAAGGGACTGGTGACCGACCGGCGCGCCGGGCGCATCCCCACCGAGACCTGCGAGGAACTCTGCGCGGTGCTGGCCAAGGGCATCAAAAAAATCGGGGACACCCAGGTCATCATCAAGGCCGGCAAGGAACACCGGTTCGTCGTCATCTTCCGCGGCAAGGGCCTGGAAGGCCCGTTGACTGACAGTGACCCCAACCGCGAGGGCCTGCCCATTGCGACGGTCAAGCCCACCAACGCCAAGTCGGCCAAGCAGAAGAAGGCGGCCAAGCTGGTGGCGGACTTCTACAAGGCCGCCCTCCCCCTCCTGGCCAAGCGCCAGCCGGCCAACGGTTTCCTCATGCGCGGCATTGCTCATCAGCCGGCCATCCCGACCTTCGAGGAACGCTACGGCCTGCGCGCCGCGGCCCTCGCGGTCTACCCGATGTACAAGGGCCTGGCCCAGCTGGTCGGCATGGCCAAGATCGAGGGCCCGCAGACCATCGCCGAGCAGTTCGAGCGCTACGCGGCGGAATACGACCGGCACGATTACTTCTTCATCCACTACAAGTACACAGACAAGGCGGGTGAGGACGGCAACTTTGCCGCCAAGGTGAAGGCCATTGAGGATTTCGACGCCGCCCTGCCCATCCTGCTGCGCAAGAAGCCGGACGTGCTGGCCATCACCGGCGACCACTCGACGCCCTGCTCGATGCGCAGCCATTCATGGCATCCGCAGCCGGTGCTCCTGCACTCGGCCTGCAGCGGCTCGGACAAGCTTGAGCGCTTCACCGAGACGGGCGCCAACGCGGGGTCCCTCGGGGTCTTTGACGCCAAATTCCTGATCCGCCTGATGCAGGCCAACGCCAAGATGTTCGACAAGTTCGGCGCCTGAGCCCGGGCCGGCGCCCATCCCCTTCCCTTCCCCACCCCGGCCGCATCCCGGCCGGGGTTTTTCATGCCGAGGCGGGGGCCGGATCGGGTCCGGCGGCCGACCCGGCGGGGGCATCCTTCCTGCGACCGACCAGGAAGAGTGAACTGCCCCAGGGCAGGAAGGGGGGCAGACGGGTTTCCAGTCGGGTGACGCCGAAGCAGAGGGCGTTGAGCGGGGGCCACGGCAGGTCGAGGTCCGAGCGCGGGGGAAGCCCGGGATGACGGCGGAGCCGCCGGCGCTGACGGAGGCGTGCGCCGGCAATGAGGGGGGCCAGGAGCGCGGGCCACCAGCGCCGCTCGAGGCATTCAAAGCGGGCGTGAGGCAGCAGGTGAGGCAGGTCGGCCGGGGTGACCCGGCGGGCGATGCCGACGGCGCGATCATGGTTCCCGCGGAAGGCGGGGAAGGCGGGCAGGTTCAGGATCAACCAGCCGCCGGGTGCCAGCACCTGCCAGACCTGCTCAAGAAACGCCGCCTGGTCGGTGGGGCTGAGAAAATAGAGGCTGTCCTGGGCGGTGAGGACATCCACGCTGCGCGGCGGGCGCCACTGGCCCAGCAGGCGCAGGTCGTGCAGGATGATCTCCAAACCCCGTGCGCGGCCGAGCCGCACGGCCTCGGGGGAACGGTCAAAGCCGGAAACATTGCGGAACCCCCGGTTGCGGAGGAACTGCAGGAGCCCACCGGTGCCGCAGCCGGCGTCGAGCAGGGTCAGATCGCGCCCACGCGGATGCCGCCGAATCGCCCGCAGCACGAGGCCGTGCAGGGTGCGATACCACCAATGGCGGCCCTCCACCGCGGCCATGCGGGCGTATTCCTCAGGACACTCGAGCACGGTGCTTCAAGGCCGGCCGCCAGGCGCGGACGGGGAGGGATGAGGAGTCCGCAGGTAGATGGCAAAAACGCCGTCGCGGTGGACTTCCTGGTAAAGACCGGGCGGCGGTGCCGCGCCCTGTGACCACAGCACGGCCGACAGGACAATCAAGTCCGGGCAAAGGGCCGCATCCAGCGGTTGCTGGAGAAAGGCACGGTAGGCCAGGACCAGGCGCCGCAGTTCACTCAGTGGCAACACCAGGTTAAAGGGCGGCAAGGGGCCCAGCGTCCGCAGGCGGGCCAACTCAGCCGGGGCATAATCACTTTCCGGGGCAAACTTGTGATCATCCGCGCACCAATACTTGGCGCAACCCAGCCAGTAATTCAGGAGAAAGGTGTTTTGCAGGGCGCCAGTGAACTGTTCGGGGCTGAACTGGAGGAGGCGCGCCATCTGGAACAGGCGCTGTTCCAGCTCGGCGTCGCTGAGGGTGCTGTAGGCGTTGTCAGGAAGGAGGGCCCGCTTCCCATGAAAGCCGGCGAGCAGGAAATTGGCCTCATGCGAGAAGGTGCCAAAGGTCCGCGCCGCCCGCAGGCGGGCGTCCTCACGCAGGCGCCGGTCCAATTCCCGCAGGCCGGGCCGATAGGCATCGCCGAGTACGGCCCAGGGGGAAATCTCCGCCCTCGCAGTGCCGGCCCGGCGGCTGGCCCGGATGTCCGCCTCGAGCGGCAGGAAAAGCAGGAGGAAGCTGATCGCCGCCCCGCCGATGCGCAGGGCAGTGCCCGGCAGGCGGGCCTGCAGGCGGTGCCAGGGCCCAACTTCCGACGCCGCCCACCGGCCCAACTGCAGGAACACGACCACGAGGGCGTAGGCATAGAACGCCGGGAAGGTGAAATAGAAGAAGTGATAGATCTGGGCCCCCTTTCCCAAGAGCAGCAACTGGAGCGGCTGGGCCAGCCAACCGGCGCCCGTGAGGACGAGCGCGAAGGCGCTGAGCGATCGGATTTGGGCGGCGAGGGCGGGCGGGGCACGGCGGGTCCAGTGCCGGACGAGGAACACCAACCCCAGCATCGCCGCGAGCCGGAGCCATGGCCCGTAGCCGGGCAGCAGCATCAGGCGCGCGCGGGGAAAGGGGGCGAGCCCGAACCGGACCGCCGCCTCGGGATCCTGGTGCCAGAGCTGGAAGAGGAAATACGCGCCGCCCGCCAACGCCCCGGCCAGGCCACCGAGGACGCAGCGGCCGAGGCCCCGCCGACCTTGGACGCGCAGGGTGACACCCAGCACCCCGAGCAGGACCAGGCCGGCGGCCGAGAAGGAGTAGGGATCCCCCTGCACGAGCAGGGCCATGAGAAAGCCGAGGGCGAGGGAACGACGCAGCGAGGGCGGCGTGCGCTCGCGCCACTGGCGGACGAGGAAATAGAAAAGAAAAACCAGGGCCACCTCCGTGACCATGGGGCGCGGGATGCGCTTCTCGAAAATCAGGAGGCTGGCCAGGTTCGGGAAGTCCCACTCGGCGAGGGAGCGGCCGAAGGCGGCCGCCACCCAACGGAGTCCCTCGCCGAGGGGGCGCAGGGCCAGGGGCAGGGCGTTGGTGGCGAGGGCTGCGCCCACCCACAGGGCGGCCACCGGGCCGGCGCCGCAGCGACGGAGGAAGAGGGTGACCCCGACAAAGTAGACCCAGGACAGGACGGCATCGGCCACCATGTAGCCGGCCGGGCCGAGAATGGCGCAGGCCAGGGCATAGGGCAGGAGAATGACGACCTGGAACCCGGCGACGCCGCGGCCGTGGACCACGGCGTCGGTGGGGTCTCCGAGATTCAGCTGACTCAGGGCGGCGATGACCGGGTAGACCTGGTTGTCACCCTTGGGCCGGTAAAGGACGATCTCGGCCCAACTGGCACCCTCCTGCAGGAGCAGCGAGGCCAGCCAGTAGGCCAACCCGGCGAGGAGCACCGCGGCGTGGAAGAGATAATGCCAGGGCTGGTCTGGTCGGAGGACGGATCGCAGGTCGGATCCGAATCCGCCCGGGCACACGGGGGGCACCGCCGCCGCGGGTGGGGCGGGTGAGCGGCGGCGGGCGGAATGACGCTGTCGTCCCTGGCTCATGGGATGGAGGCGAGCGCGGCGTGGAGAGCCGCGGCCACGGCTTCAAGGTCGGATGGCGGCAGGTGGGGGGACATGGGCAGGCAGAGCACCTGACGCGCGGCGGCCTCGCTATGGGGCAGCCCGTTGGGATCGGAGAAGCAGCGCCCGGCATAGGCGGGCTGCCGATGGAGAGGCACCGGGTAGAGCACCTGGGTGGGGATGCCGTGCCCGGCCAGCGCGCGTTGCAGTGGGTCGCGGGCGGGGGAACGGACGGCGTATTGGTGGAAGGCATGCACCGCGCCGGGGCGGGTGACGGGCAGGACCAGCCCGGTGTCCTGGAGCCGGCTGTCATAGACCCGGGCGGCGGCGGTGCGCGCGGCGTTTTCGGCGGGGAGATGCGGGAGCAGGACGCGGAGGATGGCGGCCTGCAGTTCGTCGAGCCGGCTGTTGGCGCCGGGCTGGACACTGACATGGCGTTCCACCCAGCCGTATTCGCGAAGCTGGCGGACCAGCCGATCCCTGCCCGGGTCCGGCAGGGCGACGGCGCCGCCATCACCGAAGGCGCCGAGGTTCTTGGTGGGATAGAAGCTAAAGGCGGCCGCATCGCCCCACGTTCCGACCGGACGGCCCTGCAGGGCCGCGCCGTGGGCCTGGGCACAGTCCTCGATGACGGCGAGGCCATGCCGGGCGGCGACGGCGAGGATGGACGGCAGATCGGCGGGCTGACCGTAAAGATGCACGGGGACGACGGCGCGCAGGGGATGTTGGCGGGCGGGTTCGCCCGAGGCCTGGTAGGCCGCGATGGTGGCCTCCAGCGACGCGGGATCGAGGGTGAAGGTGACGGGGTCGATGTCGACCCAGACGGGCCGGGCACCGGCCCGTTCGATGGCGGCGACGGTGCCGGTGGCGGTGAACGGCACGGTGAGCACGGCGGCGCCAGGTCCGATCCCGCAGGCGCGCAGGGCGAGCTCGACGGCATCGGTCCCGTTGGCCACCGCGGCGCAGTGCGGGAGCCCGAGGGCGGCGGCGAACTCGGCCTCGAAGGCGGCCACCTGGGGGCCGAGGATGAACCGGCCGCCGGCAAACACCGCCGCGACTGCGGCCTCGATGGCCGGCCGGTGCGCCTGGTAGCGGGCGGCGGGCAGCCCGAGGGCCAGGTCGGGGGACGGGGACGGGCTCACAGGTAATGCGGCAGGTGTTCCCGGTAGTAGGCGCAGGTCCGGGCCAGCCCTTCCTGCAGGGGGACGACCGGCGCCCAGCCGAGGAGTTTCCCGATGCGGCGGTAATCGGCGAAGTAATCGCCGATATCGATGCGCTGACGCTCGGGAGGGAAGGCGCGGTGGATGAAGCCACCGCCGGGAGCGGTGCCCATGAGGGTCCGGGCCAACTCGTCCAGCGTGACCACCTCGGCGCCACCCAGGTTGAAGACCTGGCCGGTGGCCTGGTCCTTGGTGACGGCGAGGAGGAGGGCCTCAATGACGTCATCGACGTAATTGAAGTCGCGGCGCTGGGAACCCTCCCACACCTCAAACGGGCGGCCCTCGACGACCTGGCGCACCCAGGTGCCAAGGAAGGTCTGGCGGGCGTCCTTGACCCGCATGCGCGGCCCGTAGGTGTTGGTCAGGCGCAGGGCGCAGGCGCGCAGGCCATGCACCTGATGGTAGAGGATGTGATACCACTCGCCGGCCATCTTGTTGATGCCGTTGACATCGACCGGGCGGAGCAGGTGGCGCTCATCGACCGGGAGATAGTCAGGCCGTCCGTAGATCTGGCGGGTGCTGGCGAAGACAATGCGGATGGACGGGTTGTATTTGCGGCAGGCCTCGAGGATGGAGAGCTGGGCGCGGCAGTTGATCTCCATGTCCGTGTAAGGATCCTGCATGGAATCGAGGTGGCTGGTCTGCCCGGCGAGGTTGAAGAGAAAATCCTGGCCCTGGACGAGGAAGGCCAGGCTGTGCTCGTCCCGGACATCGGAGATGTTGATGCGAACGGAGTCGCGGATGGGGGCGACATTGAAGAGGTTTCCCCCGTACTCGGGGACGAGGCTGTCCACGAGGGTGAGCACGGCGCCCTGGCCGGCGAGGCGGAGGGCGAGGTTGGACCCGATGAAGCCGAGGCCGCCGGTGATGAGGACACGGCGCCCGGCGAAGGTGGCCGGGGTGGGTGTGGCCGGAGCGCCCGGGGGTCCGCTCATGGCTGCTCCTCCCGGGCGGGGACGGGCGGCACCGGCGCGGGCCAGATCAGCTGTTCACGCACGATGAACTGGGGGGAGCGGTTGAGATGGCGGTAGATGCGCCCGATGTATTCGCCCACGATGCAGACCGCGAGGAGGGTGGCCCCCCGGGTGAGCCAGCGCGGGCCGTAGAGGAGTTCGATCTGCTCGGGCTCCAGCATGATGGGGGTTCCGAGGGTGAATGTGCCGAAGAGCCCGAAGCTGAGGGCGCACAGGGCGATGAACAGGCCGAGCAGACCGATGGCGCGGAGGGGGTAGATGGAAAAACCGACCATCATGTTGCCCCAGAGCGAAAGAAGCTTGGCCGTGGTGTAGCCGGAGGAACCCTCGCCCCGGGCCGCATGCCGGACGTTGAGCGTGCCAATGTGGCGGGTGGTCTGCAGCACGATGGCGTCAAGGTAGGGATCCGGCCCCTTGTAGCGGATCACCTCCCGCACCACGAAGGCGGAGAGGGCCTTGAAACTGGAGAGATAGAGGTCACGCGGTTTCTTGAGCGCGCGCGTGGCCATCCAGTTGTGCAGGCGGCTGCCGAGGTTGCGCACCCAGCTGTGATGCTTTTCCGCGTAGCGCACGTAGACCACATCATGTCCCTTGCGCAACTCGGCCAGCAGCGCGCCCACCTCGGAGGGGGGATTCTGCAGGTCGTCATCCATGATCACGCAGGACTCGCCCCGGACGGCATTAAGCCCGGCCATGACGGCATTGTGCTCGCCAAAGTTCCGCGAGAGGAACACGCAATCCACAATCCCGGGATGGGCCTGGTGCAAACGGCGGCAAACCTCCACGGATCCATCGCTGCTGCCGTCGTCCACCAGCACGATTTGAAGCTGATAGGACCCGGCCAGGCACTCGATCAGGCCGAGGCACAACCGCTCCAGCGTGGCCTCGGAGTTGTAGACCGGGATGACAATGGACGCGCTGGGGCGGTGGGCCGCCCAAGGCAGCGACGCGGACGAGGATGGCAGGGGGGCCGTGACGGACATGGTCAGGGTCGAGGATGGTGCCCAGATGCCGAAACCAGGCTCATGGCTCCTGCAGGAGGGCGGGGAACAAAACAGCCGTCCTGCGTGGTTTTCACATGCCGGCTGCCCGGCCGGGGATCTTCCGGGCATGGCATGGCCCGGGGTACCTCATCGGACAATTAACCTTGTTGAAACGAAATCCTGATGGCGGCCCGACCATCAGCCTGCCTCCGGGCGTGTTTTGGCCCGGACCCTTGCGTTGGAGACGATAGAGGCATACCCAAGTCACCATCCCGTGACAAGCCTTCAGTTCGGTTTTTGGCCGCAAAGCCGGCCATGCACGGCCCGTGGGACGGGCCCGGAGACGGGCATTGCCAAGGCGCGGAAGCGCTTGCTACGGTCCGAGGGAGTTGATGTCACAGATCGCCCCTATCGCCTGGTCCGGCCAGGAGTGGACCTGGTTGCTGGCCAGCTATGCCTTGGGTTGCTTCACGGCCGGCTATTACTGGACGCGCTGGAGGACGGGACGCGACATCCGGGGGCTGGGGTCGGGCAACGTGGGGGCCCGCAACGTGGGGCGGACGCTGGGGACGCAGGGTTTCCTCGTCACGTTCCTGCTGGATTTTGCCAAGGGCATGGCGGCGGTCACGGTGGCCAACACCCTGCGGTTCACGCCCGAGGCGACCATTGCCTGCCTGTTCGCGGTGGTGGCCGGGCATAACTGGCCGATGCAGCTCGGCTTCCGCGGGGGCAAGGGCATCTCGGTGTCCCTGGGCGGCCTGCTGGCCTATGAACCCTTCACCATTTTGGCCCTCGTGCTGGTCTTCCTGCCCGCCTTGGCCGTCCTGCGGCGCTTCACCCTGGCCGGCCTGGCCGCCTTCTGCCTGGCCCCCCTGCTCCTGTTCCTGGGCGGCCTCGAGAAGGAGGTCGTGGCCGCCGTCTCCGGCCTGGCCGTGCTCGCCCTCCTCACCCACCGCCGCAACCTGCGCGAAGAACTCGCTCGCCTCATCGGACATCCCGCGGTAAAAGACTCCCCCGCAGAAGTGCATAAAGGACCGACCGATGAAGTCTGACGCGCCGCTCCGATTCAAGATCGCCTCCGAACCCGCCGAGTTCGAGGCCGTCCACCGCCTGAACTACAAGACCTTCGTCGAGGAAATTCCCCAGCACGAGCGGAACCCCGAGGGCCGCCTCATCGACAAGTTCCACGACGAGAACACCTACGCCATCGCCCTGGCCGGCGACCAGCTCGTCGGCATGGTCTGCGGCCGTTCCAGCCGTCCCTTCTCCCTCGACAAGAAGATCCCCGACCTCGACAGCCACCTGCCCGCCGGACATCGCGTGCTCGAGGTCCGCCTCCTCTCCGTGGAGAAGGAATACCGCAACGGATTTGTTTTCTCCAAACTGGTCGGGCTGCTCGCCCAGCACTTCCGCGAGCTGGGCTTCGACATGGCCATCATCTCCGGCACCACCCGGCAGCTCCGCCTCTACAAACACCTCGGGTTCGTCCCCTTCGGACCCCTCGTGGGCACCGGCGAGGCCCAGTTCCAGCCCATGTATCTCACGCTGGAAACCTTTATCCAGATGTCCAAGGCCCTGGCGGCCCCCAGCGAGACGGTCGAGAAAATCCTCGCCAACTTCCTCCCCGGTCCCGTCCAGATCCATACCGAGGTCCGCCAGGCCTTCGAGCAGGGTCCCGTCTCCCACCGCTCCGACCTCTTCATGGGCGACTTCCGCGCCACCAAGCGCATGCTCTGCGCCCTGACCGGCGCCCAGTCCGTCGAGATTCTCATGGGGGCCGGCAGCCTGGCCAACGATGCCGTCTGCGCGCAGATCTCCCTGCTCCAGGCCCCCGGGCTCATCCTCAGCAACGGCGAGTTCGGCAACCGGCTCATCGACCACGCCACCCGCCAGGGCCTCGAGTTCGAGGTCTGCCAGATCGGCTGGGGCGAACCCTTCGACTACGCCGAAATCCAGCGTCGCCTCGAGGCCAACCCCGGGATCCGCTGGCTCTGGGCCACCCACTGCGAAACCTCCACCGGCATCCTCAACGACCTCGACACCCTCAAGGCCCTCTGCGCCAGCCACGACGTCAAGCTCTGCCTGGATTGCATCAGCTCCATCGGGACCATCCCCGTCCACCTCGGGGGCGTCTACCTCGCCACCTGCGTCAGCGGCAAGGGCCTGGCCTCCTTCCCGGGCCTCTCCATGGTCTTCTACAACCATGACCTGAAGCCCTCCACCACCCTGCCCCGCTACCTCGACCTCGGCTACTACGCCGCCCAGCAGGGCGTCCCGTTCACGATGTCGTCGAACCTCGTCTACGCCCTGCAGACCGCCCTCAAGCGGATGCAATGGCCGGAGAAGTTCGCCCAAATCGCCGAGAATTCCGCCTGGCTCCGCGCCCGCCTGCGCGAGCGCGGCTTCCAGATCGTCGCCCCCGACGCCCACGCCGCCCCCGCCGTCATCTCCCTGGCCCTGCCCAGCGACATCCCCTCCAAGACCATCGGCCTCCGCCTCAAGAAGGCCGGCTACCTCCTCAGCTACAACAGCGCCTACCTGCCCCAGCGAAACTGGATCCAGATCGTCCTCATGGGCGAATGGGAGGGCGAACCCCTCCGCAAGCTCCCCGACCTCCTCGCCGAGCTCTGCCGCGAACGCCGCGAACGAGCCGAGCGCAAGCTGACCGCCGTCGCGGAGTAATCGCCCCGCTGCACGGGGTCTGCTCCTCCCGCCCCCCCAGCCGGGACTTGATCCGCCGCCGCCCGATGCCAGACTGGACGGCATGACAGCGAAGCTCAACCTGCCTCTCCTCCTCGCCGTGGCCGCCTGGACCGCCGGGTGCGCCTCCTCGGGCGTGCGCAACCCCTCCGGCACCGACGTCACCGTGCTCCGGCCGGACGAACGCGGGTTTGTCGCCGGCACCGGCATCGAGTCCCAGGACCTTGTCGGCGCCACCGACAAGATCGCCCGCGGCATCCTCGGCGCCCCCGCCATCCAGAACGCCAAGAACCCGCCCTTCATCGTCCTCGACCCGATCCTCAACGAGTCCCGGTTCCCCATCAACAAGGACCTTTTCCTCACCCGCATCCAGACCCAGTTGACCTCCAAGTCCGCCGGCAAGGTCCAGTTCCTGGCCCGCGAACGCATGGCCGCCCTCGAGAAGGAGCGCGAAATGAAACGCGCCGGGGCCGTCACCGCCACCACCGACCCCACCGTGCAGGAATTCAAGGGCGCTGACTTCTTCCTGACCGGCAAGCTGCAGAGCCTCACCACCCGCACCAAGGACGGCATCAGCGACTACGTCCTCTACACCTTCCAGCTCATCGATGCCCGCACGAGCGTCATCGTCTGGGCCGGGGACCACGAGATCAAGAAGCAGGGCCTGGAGGATGCCGCCTACCGCTAGGCCGCCGTGTCCCGGGGACCCCGCCCACCCATGAGCCGCCCTGCGGGCCAACACCCCGCCCGCCCCCGGCCGGAGGCCGCCCTGGGGCTGGCCATGGCCATGGCGATGGCGATGGCGCTGCTGGCCGGTTGCGCGACCACGCCGCCGCCGCCGCCGTTGACCGGCGATCCCATTGTGGACGGCGAGAACGCCCTCCGCGCGGGCCCGACCCGGGACCGCGTCCTCTGGCAATACCGCGCCGGCCTCGCCGCCCTGCGCCAGGGCCGCCTCGATCTCGCCCGGACCCACTTCGAGGACGCCGTTACCCGCCTCAACGGCCTCTACGGCAAGGACAGCGCGGCCCAAAAGTCGCGACGCCTCTTCACCGCCGAGGCCAGGAAGACCTTTGTGGGCGAACCCTATGAACGGGTGATGGCCTGGTATTACCGGGGCATCCTCTACTGGATGGACGGCGAACCGGACAACGCGCGGGCCTGCTTCCGGACCGGGCAGTTGATGGACGCCGACGCGGAGGTCCAGGGTTACAAGGCCGACTACGTGCTGCTGGATTACCTGGACGGCTACATCACGCAGAAGCTGGGCGGCGACGGCAGGGAGGCGCTGCAGCGTGCGGCCGGGCTGGCGCGCCAGTGGAAGATGCCGGACTTCCCGACCAACGCCAACGTCCTGGTCTTCGTGGAATACGGCCTGGGCCCGGTGAAATACGCGACGGGTGAGTACCGCCAGGAACTGCGTTTCCGCGATCGGCCGGCGCCGGCCGTCAACGCCCGCGTCCGGCTCTCCGGCGGGACGGGCAAGGCGGTGCCCTATGACGACCTCTATTTCCAGGCCACCACGCGCGGCGGCCGCCTGATGGATCACGTGCTGGGGAACAAGGCGGTGTTCAAGAAGACCACGGAGGGCCTGGGCACCGCCGCCCTCATGAGCGGGGCCATCCTGTCCACGCGCCGGGACACCGAGGTGGCCGGCCTGGCCACCATGGGGGCCGGCCTGATGGCCACCCTGCTCTCGGCCGCCGCCAACCCCGCCGCCGACACCCGCACGTGGGACAACCTCCCCCACTACCTCAGCTTCGTCGCCTTCGAGGCGCCGCCGGGGCCGCACACGCTCACGGTTGAATTCCTCGACGGGCAGGGCCGGCCGCTGGCCGGCCAGGACCGCACGGTGTCCTTCTCCGTGCCGGCCCACGGGCGCGACCAGGTTCTCTTCGTCAGCGATCGATCCCCACAATCCCCATCCCCATGACCGCATTCCCCCGCCTGCCCTTCCTCGCCGCGCTCGCCACCTGCGCCGTCATCGCCAGCTTCACCAGCGGATGCCGGCATCCTGAGACCGGCGCGTTCACGCCGCAGAGCACCACCCAGTTCGACACGGAGAACCGCGCGAAGTTTGTCCTCCTCGACCCCGGCGCGCGCTACTCCGTGACCTGCCCGGGCCTGCAGGAAATGACCCTGCCCGACGGCCGCCTGCAGGTGGCCGCGCGCGTCCGCAACCGCGAGAACCGCCGCATCGAGGTGCAAATCAACTGCGAGTTCAAGGACGCGCAGGGCTTTGCCATCGACACGACCCCCTTCCAGACCCTCATCCTCACCGAGAACGCGACCGAGACCGTCACCTTCACGTCCCTCGACAACCGGGCCCGCAACTACACCGTGCGCGTCCGCCAGGCCCGCTAGCCCGGGTCCCCCGGCCGGCCCTCTCAGCCGCCCCGCCCGGACTGCACCTTGAACAGGTGTCCCTCGGTCCGGATATAGAGGGCGTCCACCCCCACCGCCCACGAGGCCAGCGTCTTCTCGCCCAGTTCGTTGGTGGCGAGAACCTCAAACGCCTTGCCCGCCTTCACCACCACCGTCCGGCCCTCTTCGTTCTGGAAATAGATTCGGCCGGCGGCGGCGATGGGCGAGGAGGAATACCCGCCGCCCACACGCTCGGACCAGTGCACCTGGCCCGTCCGCGCATCCACGCAACTGGCAATCCCGGCGTCCGAGACAAAGTACAACTCGTCGCCCACGACCAGCATCGACGGCGTATTGGGCGCGCCACGGTTGGTCGTCCAGGCCACGTGCGTGTCGGTCACGTCCCCCTGGCCGTCCGGCCGGATGGCCAGCACGGACGCGCGATCATAGCCCGTCCCGATGAAGAGCAGGCCGTGGGCCTGGACCGGCCGGGGCACCACCGAGTAGCCCTCGCCGTAACGCACGCGCCACAACTCCCGGCCCGTCGCGGGATCGTAGGCACAGACCGCCCCGCTGCCGGGACTGATCACCTGGGGGCGCCCCTGCACGGTGATGACCAGCGGCGTGGCGAAGGAAAAGCTCTTCTGCACCTTGGTTCGGCGGGGGGTCCGCCAGAGTTCCTTGCCCGTCCGCTTGTCCAAGGCCACGACAAACGGCTGACTGGCGCCATCGCAGTTGAAAATCAGGGCGTTGCCCACGATGACGGGCGAGCCGCCATTGCCATGCACAGGCGGGTACTGCAGGTCCTGGTTGCGCCAGAGCACCTTTCCGTCGAGGTCGAGGCACGCCGTGCCCAGGTGCCCGAAGTGGACGTAGAGCCGGCTGTCCTCCAGCAGGGGCGTGGGACTGGCCTGGCTGTTCTTGGCGTGGCCCTTGGGCACCGCACCCGCCGGCGCAAAGACCGCCGTGTCCCACCGGACCCGGCCGTCGGCCTCGTCGAGGCACAACACCCGCAGCCGGAGCGGGCCGCCGCCGGAGGCCTCGGCCGCCACGGCCGTGGTGAGGTAAAGCCGGCCACCCTGCAGGATGGGCGACGACCAGGCGCGCCCGGGAACGGGCTGCTTCCAGGCGATGTTCCGCGTGGCGCTCCATTCGAGGGGCAGGCGGGCCTCCCCGGCCTGGCCCTGCCCGGTCGGCCCCCGGAATTGCGGCCAGTCCCCGGCCGCCCAGACCGGGCAGGCAAGGACAAGACAGAACAGGGCGGTGGCGAAGAAACGTGCGGGCATGGCTCGGAGGATGGAAGCCTCGCCCGGCATGGTCAAGTGCCGCGGCCGCGGTGCAACCCGCTCCGCGGCGGGGCCGGACGGCGTTGGAATTGCCCATTGAAGGACAACGCCGTTTTTGCCACGGTCAGGCAGCCTCGCTCATGAGCACGCTCGATTCCCCTCCTTCCCCGGGCGCGGCGTCCCTCGCCCTGTCGGAGCGTCAGCGCGCGGCGTTGGTCAGCCTGCTGGCCGACGAGGATCCCGCGGTCTACCAGGCGGTGCGGGAGAAACTGCTGGCCCTGGGCCCGGCCGCTGACCCCTGGCTCCGGCCCGGCACCTTGAGCGCCGACCCCACCCTCCGCCGCCGGGCCCGGGAAATCCTCACCTACCAGGCCCGGCAGGCCGCCCATGAGCGGTTCCTGGGCTTCTGCCGCTCGGCCGGCGAGGACCTCGACCTCGAGGAAGGCACGCTGCTGCTGTCCCAGACCCGTGACCCCCAGGCCAACCGGGACGCCTACCGCGCCCTCTACGACGACTGGGCGGGGGAACTGCGCGGCCGCCTGGCCATCGCCTCCGAGCCGTCACTGCAGCTGGGACTGCTGAACAAGTTCCTCTTCACCGAGAAGGGCTTCGAGGGACGGGAACACTACGTGGTCGATCCGGACTGCTCCTACCTCACCCGCGTGGTGGACCGGCGCTCCGGCAACCCCATCAGCCTCTGCGCCGTTTACCTGTTCCTCGCGCGCCGCCTGCGGCTGCCCGTCAGCGGCATTGGACTGCCCGGCCATTTCGTCTGCCGCTACCTCGGGCCGCGCGGGGAGTTCTACATCGACTGCTTCCGCCGGGGCGCCTTCCTCAGCAAGTCGGAGTGCGTCAAGCATGTCATCCAGTCCACCTTCATCTACCGGGAAAGCCAGCTGCAGCCGCTGAGCACGCGACGGATGCTCCTCCGCATGTGCCACAACCTGGCCGCCGCCTACGGCCACCTGGAGGAGGCCGCCGAGGCCGGCCGGGTGCAGGCCTACATCGACGCCCTGAGCGCCCCGCCCCCGCCCGCCGCCTAGACCTGCCGGGTCAACTGCTCGCCCAGCTTGAGCAGCTTGCGGGCATCCGCATCGGACTTCGCCTCCGCATAGATGCGCAGGATGGGCTCCGTGCCCGAACCCCGCAGCATCAGCCACGAACCGTCCTCGGCCACAAACTTCACCCCGTCGAAGCTCTTCACCCCGGCCAGCGGTGACTTGAGCAGGCGCGCCGGCGGGTTGTTCTTGCAGAAGTCCATGAGGGCGGCGCGCTTCTCCAGCGGGAAGTGCGTGTCGATGCGCGCATAGCGGTGCGGGCCATACTCCTTCTCCAGCCGGGCCAGCAGCTTGGTGATCGGCACCCGCTCGGTGGCCAGCAGTTCGAGCAGCATCAGCCCGGCCAGGATGCCGTCCCGCTCGGGCACATGCCCCGGGAACCCGATGCCGCCGCTCTCCTCCGCGCCCAGAATCACGTTGCCCTGGATCATCTCGGCCGCGATGTACTTGAAACCGACCCCCGTCTCCACGCAGGGCAGGCCATGCGCCGCACAGATCTTGTCCACCATCGAGGTCGTGGTCAGGGCCTTGATCATCCGCCCCCGCTGGCCCCGGTTGTTGATGAAATGCTGCAGCAGCAGGCAGATCAACTGGTGCGTCGTGAGCGGGTTGCCCCGGCCGTCCATCCCCCCCACCCGGTCGGCGTCGCCGTCGGTGACCAGGCAGACATCATGCGGGTGCTTCCGCAGATACGCCGTGCTCGGCCCGTAGTTCTTCGCGATGGGCTCCGGGTTGATGCCGCCAAAATTGGGATCATGCGCCCCGTTCAAGGTGGTCACCCGGCAGGTGGTGCCGCGCAACAGCTCGGCAAAACAACCAGCCCCGACCCCAAAGAGGGCGTCATGGGCAAAGCGCAGCCGGGAACGGGCGATGAGCTTGAAATCGACCAACTTCTTGATCGCCGCGTAATGCGCGGGCCGGATGTCAGTCACCTGCACCGCCTTGTTGCCGTCGAGGCTGGCCCGCTGGATGGGGGAGCGATCGACCAGGGCCTCGATGGCCGAACAGGTGGCGGGCTCGGCCGAGCCGCCAAAACTGGCCTTGAGCTTGAAGCCGTTGAAGGCGGCCGGGTTGTGGCTGGCGGTGATCATGACACCCCCCACGCAGCCCCGGGCCTTCACGAGGTAGGAAACCGCCGGGGTGGGCGTCGGGGCGGAGGTCAGGATGACCTGATACCCATTGCCGGCCATCACCTCGGCGGTCCGCCGGGCAAACTGGTCGGAAAGAAACCGGCGATCGTAGCCAATCACGACCTTCTTCGCCGTGCCGGGGGCCGGGTGGGCCGCCCAGTAGTCCGCGGTGGCCTGGGCCACCCGTTCCACGTTCGCGAAGGTGAAGTCCTCTGCAATGATGGCACGCCACCCGTCCGTGCCAAACTTGATGTGAGCCAAGGGCATAGTGGGTGTTGAGATCGGAAGAACCGGCCCGGGACTCAAGCCAAATCCCACCGTCAAATCCCGCCCCGGCCGGCGCCGGGCTTGCGCCCCGGTGCCGCTTCGACTACCACGGCCCCCCATGAAACGCCCCCTGCGGCCGCTGCTGGCCGTGCTGCTCCTCTGTCCCGCCCTCCTCCTGGCCGACGGCCCGGCCGACAATCTCCCGGACAAGGTCCGGCGCATCCCGCCCCCGGGTTTGGCGGTCCCGGAGCCGGTCCGGGCCGAACTGGCGGGGGGCGTGGCGGCGCTGGGGGCCGACCTGGAGCGGCTGCGGGCCGACCTGGCTGACAGCCCGCGGTGGTCGCGGCTGTTGCCGGACGTGATGGTGTTCCACAAGGCGGTCGACTGGGCGCTCCGCCACGACGAGTTCTTCCACACCAACCAGTTCAAGGCCGCCCGGGCCCTGCTGGAGGAGGGGCGGGCGCGGGCCGCCGCCCTGCGGGCCGGGCGCGCACCCTGGCTGGAGGCCACCGGGGCGGTGGCCCGCGGCTACCTGTCGCGCATCGACGGCTCGGTGCAGCCTTACGGGCTCGTCGTCCCGCCCGGCGCCCGCCCGGCCCGCCAGGGCGGCCCGTCCCTGCGCCTGGACTTCTGGTTCCATGGACGCGGGGAGACCCTCACCGAGCTGGAGTTCCTCACCCAGCGCAACAACCCGAAGAACCTCGGGGAGTTCGCCCCGGACGGCGCCCTCGTCCTGCATCCCTACGGCCGCTACTGCAATGGCAGCCGGTTTGCGGGCGAGACGGACGCCTTCGAGGCGCTGGACGCGGTCCGGGCGGACTACGCGGTGGACGAGCGGCGGCTGGTGGTGCGGGGATTCTCGCTCGGCGGCGCCAGCGCCTGGCACTTCGCCGCGCACCATGCGCCGCGCTGGGCGGCGGCGGCCCCGGGCGCGGGGTTCAGCGAGACGGCCGATTTCCTCAAGGTGTTCCAGAACGAGCAGCTGGCCCCGGCCTGGTGGGAGCAGAAGCTCTGGCGCCTGCATGACGCGCCGGACTGGATCGAGAACTTCCGCGACCTCCCCCTCGTGGCCTACAGTGGCGAGCTCGACCGGCAAAAGCAGGCCGCCGACATCATGGCTGCCGCCTACCGGAAGGCCGACATCCCCTTCACCCATGTCATCGGGCCCCAGACGGCCCACAAGTATCATCCGGACGCCAAGCGGCGCATCCACGAGCTCATCGACACCTTCGCCGCCCGCGGGCGGGACCCGCAGCCCACCCGCTTCTCCTTTGTCACCTACACCACCCGCTACCATCGGTTCGACCGCGGCACCATCGACGCCCTCGAGCAGCACTGGGAACCCGCCCGGGTCAGCGGCGAGACGGTCCTCGGCCGCCTGTCCGTGCGCACCACCAACGTGGCCGCCATCACCTTTGAGCACCTGACCGAGGTGGTCCTCGATGGCCAGCCCCTGCGCGTGTCCCGCACGGCTGCCGCCCCCGGCCGGCCCCCCTCCCTCTCCGCCGTCAAGCGTGGCGGCCGCTGGCGGCTTGGCACCCTGCCCCCGGACGAACCCCGCAAGCGCCACGGCCTGCAGGGCCCGATCGACGACGCCTTCATGGACAGCTTCCTGGTCGTGCGGCCCACGGGCGAGCCGCTCCACCCCTCAGTGGGGGCCTGGACCGCCGCGGAGCTGGCCCACATGACCAACCACTGGCGCCAGCACTACCGCGGCGATGCCCGGGTCAAGGACGACACCGCCATCACCGACGACGACCTCGCCCGGCATCACCTCATCCTCTTCGGGGATCCGCAATCCAACCGGCTCCTCGGCCGCCTCGCGCGCCGCCTGGCCATCCGGTGGACCGCCGATGGGATGCGGCTGGGGGCCACGGATTTCCCCGCCGCGCACCATGCCTTGGTCTGCATCCAGCCCAACCCCCTCTCGCCCGGGCGCTACGTGGTGCTCAACAGCGGGTTCACCTTCCGGGAATACGATTACCTCAACAACGCCCGGCAGACCCCCAAGCTGCCCGACTACGCGGTGATCGACGTCAACGTTCCCATGACCAGTCGCGGCCCCGGGGGCATCCGGGCGGCGGGATTCTTCGGCGAGGACTGGCGCCTCGACCCCTCGCTGCGCTGAGGCGCGGCCGCCTAGCCCGCGCCCAGCAGGTTCCCGAGCGGGAACTCCTCCAGGGTCGGGGCCGCCCAGCAGGGCTGCTCCCGCGCCAGTTGGTCGAGGGAATACCCCCCGGTGGCCACGGCCAGCACCCGCGCCCCAATGGCCCGGGCGCACTCCACGTCGCGCGGGGTGTCCCCGATGACCAAAACCTCCTCGCCGCGCAGCCGCCCGCCCAGCCGGTGCTCGCCGCGCTCCCGCGCCACGCGGGCAATCTCGTTCCGGTCCTCGTGGTCGTCCCCGAACCCGCCCAGCTCGAAGTGCTGCCAGAGCCGGTAATGGCTGAGCTTGATCTGGGCGCCCAGTTGGATGTTGCCGGTCAGCAACCCCACCACGGGCGGCCGCGGGGCCGCCTGCAGCGCCCGCAGCATCATGGTCACCCCCGGCAGCACCCGGCCGTGCAGCTGGCCCAGCATGTGGTCGAGGGTGAAGACATAGCGGTCCAGGAAACGCCGGAAGTTTTCCGCGCTGGGCGCAATGCCGTGCTTCACGAAGAAATCCCGCACGATCGCGGGGTCGGTGCGCCCGGCAAAATGCAGGCCCACCGTGCCGTCGCGCACGCCAAACTCATGCTCGCACACGCGCGCAAACGCCTTCTCCCCCGCGCCGCCGCTGGCAATCAGGGTGCCGTCAATGTCAAACAGGACCAACCGGAACATGGGACGCCCAAGGTAGCCGGATGCCGCGCCGGGACAAGCGCGAAGCCGGGGCTGGATCGCAGTTCCCCCTGTTGCCCGGCCGGCCGTTTCGTGTACTGTCGATGGGTTCCCAATCATCATGACTCCCCTTGCCCGCCTGCTTTTGCCCCTGTTTGGACTCCTGGCCGGACTGGGCGCCGCGCCCGCCGCCGTCGTGATCAACGAGATCCACTATGACCCGGACGTGAAGACGGAGCCGGTGGAATTCGTGGAGCTGCACAACACCGGGCCGGGCGCGGTGAACCTGCAAGGGTGGCGGCTGGGGGACGGGGGCGGGCTCGATTACCTGTTCCCCGGCACCAACGTGGCGGCCGGCGGCTACGTGGTGGTGGCCCAGAACCCCGCCGCGCTCCAGTCCAAGTTCGGGACGGCGGGCGCCCTCGGGCCCATGCGCGCCGACGGCACCTCCGCGCTGTCCAAGTACGGGGACAAGATTGTCCTGCGCGACGCCACGGGCGCCGCGGTCGATGAGGTGGAATACCAGCTGGGCTTCCCCTGGCCCACGGTGGGCGGGGCCACCGTGCCGGGCCAGGGCGATTCGCTGGAGCTGATTCATCCGGCGCTCGACAACAGCCTGGCCGGGCACTGGCGCTCCTCCTCCGCCACGGGCGGGACCCCGCCGGCCAACACCACGCTGGTGGCCTCCGGCCAGTCCTGGCGCTGGCGCAAGGGAACCAACGAGGCCTCCCAGCCCACCACGGCCTGGCGCCAGCGGGTCTTCGATGACGCCGCCTGGGCCACCGCCCCCCTGCCCATCGGCTATGGCGAAACCTTCCTCGCCACCACCCTGCCCGACATGAACGGGCTCTACACCTCGGTCTTCCTGCGCCGCGAGTTCACCGTGGCCGACCCCGCGCAATTCTCGGCCCTGGTCCTCGAGGCCCAGTATGACGACGGCTTCAAGGCGTGGATCAACGGGGTGCTCGTCATCGACAACCAGGCCAACCTGCCGGCCGGCGAGGTCGCCTACAACGGCAGCGCGGTCGCCGCCATCGAGAACCTCAACTTCGCCAGCTTCAACCTCACCGCCACCCCCGCCTCCGTCCTCGTCGCCGGCACCAACGTCCTCGCCATCCAGGCCCACAACTCCTCCCTCGCCGGCAGCAGCGACTTCTTCATCGACGCCCGCCTGATCGGGCAGGCCGGCGGCACCACCGGCGCGGGACCCTCCCCCGGCCGCCTCAACCGCCGCTTCGCCACCAACGCCCCGCCCGCCATCCGCCAGGTCGTCCATGCCCCCGAACAGCCCCGCGGCGCCGAACCCGTGCTTATCACCGCCAAGGTGACGGATCCCGACGGGGTTGCGTCCGTCCTGCTCGAGTACCAGGTGGTCGCCCCGGGCAGCTACATCGAGCTGACCGATGCCGCCTACACCAACGCCGCCAGCTGGGTGGCCCTGCCCATGAACGACGCCGGCACGGCCGGGGATGCCATCGCCGGGGACGACACCTACAGCGCTCAGATCCCCGCCTCCGTGCAGGCGCACCGGCGCCTCATCCGCTACCGCATCACCGTGGGCGACCCGGGCGGCCGGTCCGTCCGGGTGCCCTACGCCGACGATCCCCAGCCCAACTTCGCCTACTTCGTCTACGACGGCGTGCCCGCCTGGACCGGGTCCATCCAGCCGGGCGGGGCCGGCGCCAACGGCACAGCCCGCACGGTGCCCGCCGAGGAAATGGGACGCCTGCCCGTCTTCCACCTCATCGGCCGCAGCAACACGGTCACCACCGCCACCTGGTTCAGCCGCTACACCGGCGACGCCTACCAGTGGCAGGGCACCCTCGTCTATGACGGCAAGGTCTATGACCACATCCGTTACCGCGCCCGCGGCGGCGTCTGGCGCTATTCCATGGTCAAGAACATGTGGAAGTTCGACCTCAACCGGGGTCATGACATCGAGATCCGCGACCCCTGGGGCCGCAAATACAAGACCCCCTGGACCAAGATCAACCTCGGCTCCTGCATCCAGCAGCGGGACTTCTGGCACCGGGGCGAGCAGGGCATGTTCGAGTCGGTCGGGCTGCGCATCTTCCAGATGGCCGGCGTCTCCTCCCCCCATGCGTCCTTCGCCACGCTCCGGGTCATTGACGACGCCCTCGAGCAGGATCCCGCCACGCAATATGAGGGCGATTTCTGGGGGCTCTACCTCGTGGTCGAGCAGGAAAACGGGCGCTTCCTCGAGGAGCACGACCTGCCGGATTCGAACCTCTACAAGATGGAGGCGGGCACGGGCGAACTGAACAACGTGGGGCCCAGCGGGCCGACCGACAAGTCGGACCTCAACTACATCCTCAACAACTACACCGGCAAGCCCGAGTCATGGTGGCGCACCAACTGGAACCTGCCCAAGTACTACAGCTACCAGGCGGTGGCCCAGGCCATCCACCACTACGACATCTGCTACGACAAGAACTTCTTCTATTACTACCACCCGTCGAACCGCCTCTGGGAGGTCTGTTCCTGGGACCTGGACCTGACCTGGGCCAACAACATGTATGACGCCGGGTGCGGCGGGAAGGACCGGGTCTACCAGCGGATCTTCGACGAGACCACGCCGGCCAAGCCCAACCTCCGCATCGAATGGAACAACCGGATGCGGGAGTTCCGCGACCTCTTCTGGAACGGCGACCAGGCCCACCGGCTCATCGACGAATACGCGGCCCGGCTGCGCGGCACCAACGCGGCCAGCATCCTCGATGCGGACCGGATGATGTGGGATTACAACCCCAAGATGGCCAGCAGCACCTACACCCCCAACCTGAGCAAGGCCGGCCAGGGCGAGTATTACAAGTTCAGCCAGGAAACCGGGACCAACGCCACCCTGCAGGGGTCCTTTGCCGCCGGGGTCCAAATCATGAAGAACTACGTGGGCATCCGCGGGATCTTCCTTGATACCCTCAACGCCGAACCCACCCGGCCCGCGCAGCCGACCCTGGCCTACACCGGGCCGGCCGGGCACCCCATCAACCGCCTGAGCTTCCGTGCCTCCGCCTACGCCGGGGCCAATGCCTTCGGCGCCATCCGCTGGCGCGTGGGGGAGGTCACCGACACCAACAGCCCCGCCTATCGCCCGGACGAACCCATGGCCTACGAGCTGGAGGCGGCCTGGGAGAGCGGATCGCTCGCCTCCGCCAGCCCGGATGTCACCGTGCCGGCCGAGTGGCTGCGCACCGGCCGGCGCTACCGCGCACGCGTCCAGCACGTCGATGCCACCGGCCGCGCCAGCAACTGGTCGCCCCCGTACGAGTTCACCGTGGGCGAGCCCACCAGCCTGGCCGACCTGCTCGCCTCGCTCCGCGTCACCGAGGTGATGTTCCATCCGCCCCCGGGCGGCTACGAGTTCGTCGAGCTCTTCAACGCCAGCACCAGCGTCACCCTCGACCTCTCCGGGGTGAAGTTCACCCAGGGCATCGACTTCACCTTTCCCCAGGGCACCCTGCTCGGCCCCGGCGCCTACCTCGTCCTCGCCGGCACCGCCGACCTGGCCGCCTTCCGCGCCTATCACGGGGTCCCCGGCGGCGTGGCCGTCCTTGGCCCCTTCGACGGCGGCCTCAACAACGCCGGCGAGGTGCTCACCCTGCGCACGGCGGCCGGCGGCACGGACATTGTCAGCTTCCGGCTGGGCGACGGACGCGGCTGGCCCGCGGCGGCGGATGGCAGCGGCCACTCGCTGGTGCTGCAGGACGCGGCCCTGGACGCCCAGGGCGCCGGGGCGGGTTCCTACGGGGGCAGTTGGCGGGCCAGCGGCTACCTGCGTGGCTCGGCCGGCGGCGCCGACGCCACCCCCCCGCCGTCCCTCGTGCTCAATGAGCTGGCGGCCAACACCGAGCCGGCCGCCGGGCTGGATTCCAACGACTGGATCGAACTGCACAACCCCACCGCCTCGCCCATCACCCTGGGCCCGGGCTGGTACCTGAGCGACGACGGGTCCACCCATGAGTCGCTCCGGAAATGGGCCGTGCCCTCCAACCTGGTCGTGGCCGCCGGCGGGTTCCTCACCTTCGACGAGGCCACCGGGTTCCATTTCCCCACCAACACCGGCTTCGGGCTCGACCAGGGCGGCGAGCAGCTCTTCCTCTCCCACCTCCCCGGCACCGCCCAGGACCGCGTGGTCGATGCCGTCCGGTTCAAGGCCCAGGAACCCGGGTGGTCCCTCGGCCGCTACCCGGACGGCGGCGCCTACTGGCACGCCCTGGCCCCACGCACGCCCAATGCCAGCAACGCCGCCCCCCCGCTCCATCTCGTGGTCAGCGAAATCCTCTACCGGCCGCCCGACACGGGTTCCGGCACCAACGCCACCGACAATGCCCTCGACGAGTTTGTCGAGGTGTGGAACCCGACCGGCACGCCGGTGTCCCTCGAAAACACCAACGGGGCTTGGCGCCTCGACGGCGGCGTCGTCTTCGAGTTCCCCTCCGGCCTGACCCTGCCGGCCGGCGGCCACCTGCTGGTGGTCAACTTCGATCCCTCCACCAACCTCACCCAGTTGGCCGGTTTCCGCGCGCTCTACGGCATCACCAACCCTGCCGTGCCCATCCTGGGCCCCTACACGGGCAAGCTGGCCAATGACAGCGACCGGGTGGCGCTCGAAAAACCGCAGCGCGGTGACGGCACCAACGCGGGCCTCAGCTGGGTGCTCATCGACGAGGTCATCTACGCCGACCAGGCACCCTTCCCGTGCGGCAGCGACGGCAGCGGCAACAGCCTGCAGCGCCTCGCCGCGGCCGCCCACGGCAGCGACCCCGCCAACTGGACGGCCGAGCCCCCCACCGCCGGCCGGGTCCGCGCCAACCTCCCGGCCGGCCTGCCCGCCGTCACCGTCCCGCCCCGCAACCAAATCGTCGCCACCAACGGCACGGCCAGCTTCAGCGTCAGCGTGTGCGGCACCCCGCCCTTCACCTACCAGTGGCGCTTCCAGGGCAGCAACCTGCTGGCCGGCGCCACCAACGCCACCCTCACCCTCACCGGCGTGCAACCCGCGCAGGCCGGCCTCTACGACGTCCTCGTCGGCAACGCCGCCGGCAGCGTCCTCAGCGCCGCCGCCACCCTCGTCGTGCAGTTCCCGCCCCTCATTACCGCCCAACCGCAGCCCGCCACCGCCATCCGCGACCAATCCGCCACCTTCAGCGTCACCGCCGGCGGCACCCCGCCCTTCACCTACCAGTGGCGCTTCAACGGCTTCCAACTCCCCGGCGCCACCAACCACACCCTCGTCGTCCACCCCGTCCGCACCAACGACGCCGGCCCCTACAGTGTGCTTGTCGCCAACACCGCCGGCGCCGTGGTCAGCCAGGACGCCCCCCTCACCGTGCTGGTCCCCGCCACCCTCACCCAGCAGCCCACCAACCTCTCCCTGCGCGTCCCCCCCGATCCCGCCGCCAGCCCCACCCGCACCGCCACGTTCCGCGTGGCCGCCTTCTCCAGCTCCCCCATCGCCTACCAATGGCGCCTCAACGGCACCAACCTGCCCGCCGGCCATCCCAACTTCCTCGGCGTCACCTCCAGCAACCTCGTCGTCACCAACGTCCTCATCGAGCACGGCGGCACCTACTCCTGCCTCCTCACCGACAGCATCGGGCCCGCCCTCAGCAGCAACGCCGTCCTCTCCACGCTGGTCGGCCCGGTCTTCACCCAGCAACCCCAGTCCCAGACCCTTCTCCAGGGCGACCCCCTCACCCTCACCGTCGTCCTCAGCAACGTCTGCAATGGGCCCTTCAACTTCGTCTGGCGCTACCAGTCCACCATCATCGCCAGCAACGGGGGTGTCTCCGCCTTCGCCAATTCCATCCTCGTCACCAATGTCCCCCTCGCCGCCAGCAACGTGAACCGTTACCGCTGCGACGTGCAAAGCCCCGTCACCACCGGCCAGGGCACCGCCAGCAGCAACGCCTTCATCACCGTCCTTGCCGACTTCGACCGTGACCGGGTGCCCGATTTCTGGGAGGCCCAGTTCGGCCTCAACACCAACAACGCCGCCGACGCCCGCCTCGACCTCGACAGCGACGGCATGGTCAACGTCGATGAATACAACGCGGGCACCGACCCCGCCAACCCGGCCAGCCTGCTCCAGGTCTCCCAGTTCACCCAAGCCGCCGGCCAGGCCAGCTTCCAGTTCCTCGCCGTGTCCAATCGCACCTATTCAATCCAGGGGGCCGCCTCCCTGCCCGGCCCCTGGACCTCCCTCACCAACCTCGCCGCCGCCCCCACCAACCGCACCCCCTCCATCACCCTCCCGCCCGCCCCCGGCCGCTTCCTTCGCCTCGTCACCCCCCAGCAGCCCTAGCGGCCTGCCGCCGCCGTCCTCGTCCCGGCTCGCGCTTGCCACGCCGACACCGCTTGCGTTCAATGCCTGCACGACCATGAACTCTGCTGCCAAGCCCATCGTCCTCATCCTTTGCACCGGCAATTCCTGCCGCAGCCACCTCGCCGAGGGCCTCCTGCGCGCCGCCGCCGGCGACCTGCTCGACGTCCGCAGCGCGGGCTCCAAGCCCGCCGGTTATGTGCATCCCCTGGCCATCCGTGCCATGGCCGAGGTCGGCATCGATATTTCCGGCCACCACTCCAAATCCATGAACGAGTTCCTGCAGGCGCCGGTGGAAACCGTCATCACCGTGTGCGGCAACGCCGACCAGGCCTGCCCCGTCTTCCCGGGCCAGCGCAACCGGCACCACTGGCCCTTCGACGACCCGGCCCATGCCACCGGCACCGAGGAGGAACAACTCCGCGTGTTCCGACGCGTGCGGGACGAAATTCGCCGCGTCTTCGAGGCCTATGCCGACGGCCGCCGGGACGCCCTCAAGGCCGCCGCCCGCTGAACCACCCCCTGCTTCGCCCATGAAGAAATGCCTCGCCGAGGCCCTCGGCACCTTCGCCCTCGTCTTCGCCGGCACCGGGGCCATCGTCATCAACCAGGCCAGCAACGGCGCCATCACCCATGTGGGCATTGCCCTCACCTTCGGGCTCATCGTCCTGGCCATGGTCTACACCCTGGGCGACCTCTCCGGCGCCCACCTCAACCCCGCCGTCACCCTCGGGTTCTGGGCGGCCCGCCGCCTGCCGGGCCGCACCGTCCCCGGCTATGTCGCCAGCCAGTGCGTGGGCGCCCTCGCCGCCAGCGCCACCCTGCGCGCCCTCTTCCCCGCCAATGAACTCCTCGGCGCCACCCAGCCGGCCGGGTCCGCCGCCCAGTCCTTCATCCTCGAATTCCTCCTCACCGCCCTGCTCATGTTCGTCATCCTCAACGTCTCCACCGGCGCCAAGGAGAAGGGCATCACCGCCGGCATCGCCGTTGGGTCCGTCATCGCCCTCGAGGCCCTCTTCGCCGGCCCCGCCTGCGGGGCCTCCATGAATCCCGCCCGGTCCCTCGGCCCCGCCCTCGTCTCCGGCCACCTCGCCCACCTCTGGATCTACCTGGCCGCCCCCGTCCTCGGCGCCCTGGCCGGCCTCCTCGCCTTCCGCGGCGTGCAACCCGCCCCCGCCGCCGACGGCCCCGCCTGAATCTGCTTGGCCCGCCGCGCGCCCGCGTTATCTTGGCCGTCCGAACTGCAGCGGCCATGACGTATCGCGAACTGGGCAAGACAGGCTGGAAGGTGTCCGTGCTGGGCTTTGGCGCCGCCCCCCTCGGCGGCACCCACGGCGCCATCCACGAGCAGGACGGCATCCGCGCCGTCCACACCGCCATCGACCTCGGCATCAACTTCATCGACGTCGCCCCCTACTACGGCCGCACCATGGCCGAGGCGGTCCTCGGCCAGGCCCTCAAGGGCATCCCCCGCCAGAAATACTTCCTCGCCACCAAGGTCGGCCGCCATGGCACGGACACCGTGGACTTTGATTTCTCGGCCGACCGCGTCACGCGCAGCGTGGACGAAAGCCTGAAACGGCTCGGGGTCGCCCACATTGACCTCATCCAGTGCCAGGACATCGAGTTCGCCACCACCACCCAAATCGTCGAGGAAACCCTCCCCGCCCTCCAGAAGCTCAAGCGCCAGGGCAAGGTCCGCCAGGTCGGCATCACCGCCCTCCCCCTGCGCGCCCTCCGCCGCGTCCTCGAGAAAACGACCGTGGACACGGTCCATTCCTACTGCCACTTCTGCCTGACCAACACCACCCTCGTGCAGCTGCTGCCCCTGCTGCTGGAGAAGAGGACCGGCATCATCAATGCCGCACCCCTCGGCATGGGCCTGCTCACGGAAAAGGGGCCGCCCAAGTGGCACCCCGCCCCCGCCCTGGTCCGCGACACCTGCGCCAGGGCGGTCGAGCATTGCCGGAAAAAGCGCGCGAGCCTCGCCCGGCTGGCCCTGCAGTTCGCCGCCTCCCACCGCGACATCGCCACCACGCTGGTCGGCACCGCCAACCCGGCCAAGATCAAGGACAGCGTCAAGGCCCTCGCGCAGCCCATCGACCAAAGCCTGCTCGCCGAGGTCCAGGACATCCTCACCCCCATCCGCAACCAGATCTGGGCCAGCGGCCGCAAGGAGAACAACTGAGCCCACCCCGCCCATGCGCCTGATCGACCTGAGCCAACCCCTCTACGACGGCGCCCCCAACTGCCCGGCGCATCCGCCGGTCCGCTCCGAGATCATCGCCGATCATCCCCAAACCGGCTGGCGCGTGGAACTGCTCACCCTGGCCAGTCACACCGGGAGCCACGTCGATGCCCCCTACCACAAGCTGGCCGGCGGGGCGAACCTCGACCAGATTCCGCTCGAGCGCTGGACCGGCGAGGCGTTTGTGGCCGACCTGCGGGATTCCACGCCGGACCGTCCGCTGGACGCCGCCCTGCTGGAGGAGCGCCTGCGCGGCCGCGACCTGCGCGACCGCATTGTCCTGCTGGCCACCGGCTGGGGACGGAAGCGGGCCAAGTCCGAGGAATGGCTGCATCACCCGCCCTATGTGTCCCCCGACGGGGCCCGCTGGCTGGTCGAGCGCCGGATCCGTGGCGTGGGCATTGATCATTTCTCCATCGCCGGGAGCCGGGACGACATCAACCCGGTCACGCACACCCTGCTGCTGGAGGCGGGCATCTGGATCGTGGAGGACCTGGGCTTTCCGGACGAGGTGTTCACCCTGCCGCAGCCGTTTGAGTTCATGAGCCTGCCCATCAACCTGCGGGGACACACCGGGGCCTTCTGCCGGCCGGTGGCGGTGGTGCGCTGAGGGTGGTCGAGGCCCGCCCCGCACCACCCGGCGCTTGAATTTCGCGGGCGAATCCGGGAGACAATAGGCGTTCCGCTCCCTCGCATGACCATCCGCTTCCCCTCCAGCCTGGCGATGCTGGCCTTGGCCTTGAGCCTGGCCCGGCCGGCCGGGGCGGCCACCACCAACTTCTTCACGGACTTCGAGGTCCCCCTGTCCGGATGGGTGCTGGGTGACGGCAATCCCGCCGGCACCCTGTGCCACTGGGGCGTCGTGGATGCGGCCTTTGGCGGCGAGGGCGCGCGCGGCGGCGCGTTCAAGGCCTACTGCGCCGCGGTGGGCTACTCCAACACGGTGGCCAGTCCGTTCTACCGTGACAACGCCACCGCCTACCTGGCCCGCACGGTGGACCTGACCGGCTACACCAATGCCACGCTCAGCTTTTGGTCGAAGATTCCCTCGATCGAGGCCGGCTACGACGTGGCGCGGGTCTACGTGGATGCGACCGAGATTTGGTCGACCTCCCAGGCCCAGACCAACTGGACGCAGGTGACCCTGGGCCTGGAGTCCCATCTGGGGGGCGTGCGCAACCTCAAGTTTGAGTTCCTGACCGATGGGTCGGTGACGCGGGAGGGGTGGTATTTGGATGACATCCTGTTGACGGACGGGGCGGCGCCCGTGCCGCCGCCGGCCAACGACGCCTTGGCGGCGGCGCAGGTAGTGGCCGGCTCGACGGGGAGTGCGGGCGGGACCACACGGGGTGCCACGGCGGAGGCGGGTGAGCCGGACCCGGGCAACTCGATCTGGTTCCGCTGGACGGCCTACACCAACGGGACGGTGACATTCCGGACGGAGGGGAGCGCCTTCGACACGGTGCTGTGCGCCTACACGGGAGGCGCGCTGGGCACGCTGGCGCGGGTGGCCTGCGACGACAACGGAGGCAGCAACGGGGCGAGCGTGATCACGTTCACGGCTGCGGCCGGCATGACCTACCAGGTCTCCGTCCGCGGCGCGGCCGGGGCGGAAGGGTTTGCCCTGCTCAGCTGGGATCAGCCGGCCGGGGCGGGTCCCGATCTGCTGCCGGACCTGTGGGTGCTGGCCGATGCGGCGCGGGGCTACCTGTATGGCTGGTATCTGGACCAGCAGGAAGCCACCCAGCCGGGCCGGACCCTGCTGCGGGTGGCGACGGCCACGCCGAACACGGGGCCGGGCAACCTGGAGTTGCGCGGCAGCTCGACCGCACCCGGCGTCTACCAGCGCATTTTCCGGGCCGACGGAGGTTCCTACGAGCGCTACGCCGGCACCTTCACGTTTCACGAGGGCCACGGCCACCTGCACTTCGACAACTGGATCAACCTGCACCTCCGCCGGGTGCTGACCAATGACGGCGTGGGCGAGATTGTGGCCTCGGGCGACAAGACGAGCTTTGCCATCATCGACCTGAGCCGCTACTCGGGGTCGCGGGCGTCGCAATACAACGGCGGGCTCATCCAGGGCCTGACGTCGGGCTGGATGGACATCTATTCGGCCAACCTGCTGGATCAATGGATTGACGTGACCGCGGTGCCGTCGGGCCGTTACTGGCTGGAGAGCGTGGTGGATCCGGCCAACCGCATCGTGGAGCTGAATGAATCGAACAATGCGACCCGCATCCTGATCGATTTCGTCCACCCCGGGGAACCCAGCCTGGCGGTGCCGGCCAATGATTCGTTCACCAACGCCTTCCTCCTGGAGGGCCGGACGGCGGGCGGGGTGAGCCACAACACGAATGCCACCCGCGAGCTGAATGAGCCGGCGCACTGGTCGGGCACCAGCAGCGCCCGCTCCGTCTGGTGGCGCTGGACCGCCCCCGTGACCGCGCCCGTGGTCATCAACACGGACGGGAGCAGCTTCGACACGATCCTGGCCATCTACACCGGATCCGGGCTGGGCAGCCTGGCCCAGGTCGGCAACGACGACGACAGCGGGGCCGGCAACAACAGCCAGGTGACCCTCAGCGCCACCGCCGGGACCACCTACCACATCGCGGTCGATGGCTACTCCAGCGCCGTGGGCGGCATCCAACTGCATCTCAACCCCGCCCAGAACAACGCCTTTGCCAACTGCCTGGCCCTCGCCGGCCCGGCGGGTTCCGCCAGCGGCAGCACGCGCGGCGCCACCCGCGAGCCCGGCGAACCCCTCCACGCCGGTGTGACGGGCTCCAGTTCCATCTGGTTCTGCTGGACCGCCCCCTTCAGCGGTTCCTTCACCTTCGACACCCTCGGCAGCAGCTTCGACACCCTCCTCGCCATCTACACCGGCTCCGCCGTGGGCGCACTCACCCCGGTGGCGGCGGACAACAACGGCGGCAGCAACGGCACCAGCCGCGCGACCTTCACTGCGGTGTCGAACACGGCCTACCGCATCGCCGTGGACGGCGCCGGGTCGGCCATCGGCGTGGTCAGGCTGAACTGGGCCGGGCCCGCCGCGCCCACCATCAGCGCCTCTCCCCTCAGCACCAATGCCCCGGCCGGCGCCACGGTCGCCTTCCGCGTCACCGCCACCGGCAGCCCCACCCTGGCCTACCAATGGCGGCGCGAGGGGGTCCCCCTGGCCGACGGGGATTACGTCGAGGGCGCCCAAACCCCCATCCTCACCCTGCGCAAGATCCTCCCGCCCGCCGCCGGCCTCTACGACGTCGTGGTCAGCAACCCCCACGGTGCCACCAGCAGCATCCCCGCCAACCTCATCGTCCTCGACAACCCGCGCGTCATCCATCCCGAGACCACCCTCGCCCGCGCCGGGGAAACGGCGGCCGTGCCCCTGGTCCTGGAAACCCTCGGCGACGAGAACACGGTGCGGTGCACCCTGCTCTTCCCCCCGGCGCTGCTGGGCAATCCCCGGGTCATCCCGGGCCATGACCTGGCCACGGCCACCCTGATCCTCACGACCAACGACCTGGCGGCCGGGCGGTTGGGCCTGAGCCTGGCCCTGCCCGCCGGGCAGACCCTGCCCGCCGCGCACGAGACCGAGCTGGCCCACGTGGTGTTTGAGGTCGCCCCGGCGGCGGTCCATGGCACCGAGGTGGCCATCGGCTTTGGGGACAGCCCGGTGGCCCGGGCGCTGCTCGACGGGGCGGGCCGGCCTTTGACCGCCCTGTTTGCGGCCGGACTGCTCACGGTGGACAACCGGGCGCGCCTGGTGTCCACCCTGCGGCTGGCGGACGGGCGGTTCCAGCTGACCCTGGCCGGGCCGCCGGGGCGGTCCCTGGCCGTCGAAGGCAGCGCCAACCTGCGGGACTGGGTGCCCCTCGGCAGCCTGATCGTCGGCCCGGACGGCACGGGGAGCTTCATGGACACCGGGACCGCCGGCCGGGAGCAGCGCTTCTACCGCGTGGTTGAGACGGGCGCACCCTGAGGCGGGGTGGTGGTGGTGGCGGTGGCGGGTGAATTTGTGCTTGGACCGGCGGCCGTGGTCATTACCCTCCGCGCGCATGAGCAAGACTGCGTTGTTGTTTGCCGGGCAGGGAGCCCAGTTCGTGGGGATGGGCCGGGATCTCGCGGAGCAATTCCCCTCGGCGCGGGCCTGGTTTGAGCGGGCCAATGCCACGTTGGGCTATGATTTGGCCAGGATTTGCTGGGAGGGACCGGAGGCCGACCTGACGCGCACGGAACATGCGCAGCCGGGCATTTTCCTGGTGGGCTGGGTTGCCCTGGAACTGCTGCGGGAGCGGGTGCCGGGCCTGGCCTTCTCGGCCACGGCGGGCCTGTCCCTGGGCGAGTTCACGGCCTTGGCGGCCGCCGGGGTGCTGCGCTTTGAGGACGGCCTGCGGTTGGTGCGGCAGCGCGGGCAGTACATGCAGGAAGCCTGCGAGGCGACCCGGGGCGGCATGGCCGCCATCATCGGGCTGGACGAAGCCAAGACCCGCGAGGCCTGCGTGGAGGCCGGGGTGGAACTGGCCAACCTGAATTGCCCGGGCCAAATCGTGATTTCCGGCCCGGCCGACCGGATGGAGAAGGCCTGCGAGGCGGCCAAGGCCCGGGGAGCCAAGAAGGCGATGCCCCTGCCGGTGGCCGGGGGCTACCATTCACAACTGATGGCGGGGGCCCAACCCAAGCTGGAGGCAGCCCTGCGCGGTGTGAGCCTGCAGGCGCCGACCGTGCCGGTGGTTTCCAATGTGACGGCGCAGCCCCATGGCGGGCCGGCGGAGATGGCGCCCCTGCTGGTGCGGCAGGTGACCTCGCCCGTGCGGTGGGAGGATTCGGTGCGCTGGCTGCTCGGCCAGGGCTATACCCGCTTCATCGAACTGGGCCCCGGCAAGGCCCTGAGCGGCTTCATGAAACGCATCGATGGCACGGCCCAGATGCTGAACGTCGGGGACGCCGCCTCGCTCGAGGCCACCGTCAAGGCGCTGTCCTGAGCCCCGGACAGCAAGGGGGAAATGAAAACCGCCAGCCGATGGGGCTGGCGGTGGCTTCGGGGAAATCCCCCGAAAACAGGGGCGCGCGGAGGTTATCCGCGACGGTGAGGACTACGGGCCGTTGTCGCCGATGGCTTCGACCGGGCAGCCTTCCTTGGCTTCCGTGCACTGCTTTTCCTCATCCGGGTTCTCGGGCTGCTTGAAGACGTAGGAGTAACCGCCATCGTCGTTCCGCGTGAAATTGTTGGGGGCGGTCTCGCGGCAGAGGTCGCAGTCGATGCACTGGTTGTCGACGTAATACTTGCCGGAGGTGTTTTCGGGGTAGCGATTTGCGATGTCAGCCATAGCGATTGGGTGCCTTGCGGCGTCTGCGTATGTTGCGAGGGGAGGACCAAAGATCAAGTCCCCATTTTCCATCGGCGGCCCGTGTATTTGCATGAGCTCAGCCGGCGCTCTGCCAGTCGAGCACCTTGAGCTGGACCTGGACGGAACCATTCCACTCGTTCAGCTGGGGGACGCAGGCGAGGTCGAAGCGCCCGACCGGCAGGGGGCCGTCGCCGCAGTTCCAGAGCACCGCCTCCCGGGTGGCCCGGCCGTCGGTAATCCACATCTTGGCATGCCGCTTCTCGGCGCCCAACCGCTGCAGCGGACGGGCGTGCGTCACCCCGCGCAGGACAAAGCGCGGCTCGGGATTGCCGATGCCGGTATGCTGGAGTCCCCCGATTTCCCGCACCTGCTCCAGGCCGAGGTCCCCGGGCATGGCCTCGGCGTCGAGGCGCAGTGGGCGGACGAAATCGTCCGGCTGCAGGAGGCGCCGGGCCCGCTCATTCAGGCGGGCCCGCAGGGCCTCCAGTTGCTCCGGTTTCACGGTCAACCCGGCGGCCATGGCATGGCCGCCGTGGCGCACCAGGAGGTCGTCGCAGTCGCGCAGCGCGGCGGCGAGGTCAAAGCCCTCGATGCTGCGGCCGGATCCCCGCCACTCCGCCCCCTCGCCACCCACCAGGAGGGTGGGCCGGTTGAACTCCTGCAGGACGCGGGAGGCGACGATGCCCAGCACGCCGAGATGCCAGGACGCCCTGCCCTCCACCAGCACCAGATCGCGCTCCGGCTGAAAGCGGGCCCGCAGGTCGGCCATGACCTCCTCGGCGATGCTGCGCTCGAGGTCGCGGCGTTCCTGGTTGCAGGCGTCGAGGCTGCGGGCAATGGGCTCGGCGGTGGCCAGGTCACGGGCCTGCATGAGGCGCAGGGCGGCCTCGGCCGTTTCCAGGCGGCCGGCGGCATTGAGCCGGGGCCCGAGGGCGAACCCCACCTCATGCGCCCCGGCCCGGCCGCGGATGGACGCCACCTGCTTGAGGGCGATCAGCCCCGGGCGGCGGGTGTCGTTGAGGCGTTCCATCCCGGCATGGACCAGGATCCGGTTCTCGCCGGTCAGCGGGACCAGGTCCGCGATGGTCCCCAGGGCGACCAGGTCCAGCAACGGCCGGACATCGAACGCATCGGCCCCGGGCAGGCCGCGGGCGCGGCCCTCCTTGATCAGGGCATGGGCCAGCTTGAAGGCAAGGCCGGCCGAGCACAGTTCGCGGAAAGCGGGCTGGCCGGGGGCGGCGAGCTGGGGATTGACCAGGGCAACCGCCTCCGGCAAGGGCTGGCTGACCTGGTGATGGTCGAGGACGATCACCTCCACCCCGCGCTCGCGCAACCAGCGGATGGACTCCACGGAGTTGGAGCCGCAATCCACCGCCAGGAGCAGCGGGACGGGGAACCGGCGCAGGCAATGCTCAAGGCCGGCCTGGCTCAGGCCATAGCCTTCCTCCATGCGGTGGGGCAGGAAGGCATCCACGCCCCAGCCAAGGGTCGTGAGAACCTCGCTGAGCAGGGTGGTGGAGGTGACCCCATCGACGTCGTAATCGCCAAAAATGACCAGTCGTTCGCCCCGGTCCCTGGCCGTGAACAGGCGCTCCACCGCCGTGCGCATGTTGGGCAGGAGGAAGGGGTCGGCCAGATCCTTGAGGCGGGGCTGGAGGAACCTGCGGATGGGTTCCGGCTCGCTGAGGCCCCGGTTGAGAAGGCATTGGGCGAGCAGCGGGGAGACGCCCAGTTCCCGGGACAGGAACGCGGCCAGGACCGGCTGTGGCGGGGCGAGGGTCCAGCGAAACTTCATGGCAACAGCGGCGCCCATCTAGTTACCCCGGCCCTGCACAAACCGCCAGAAGAACCCGGGCGAGTGAATGAGTGAGCGAGTGACCGAGTGCCACTTGAAGGGAGCGTTTTACCCGGCAGGCGGCACCTGGAGTGCGGCTGCGCAGCTGCCGCTTTTCCAGCGCCAGCGCAGCTGGCGCAACGTTCCCCCCACAAAGCGGCGGCTGCGCAGCGGCACTCCACGCGGGGAGGGCCGTCTAGGGCTCCTTGCGGGAGGAGCGGGCCTTGTGCCAGGCGGCGGCGAGGGAGGCGAGGATGGAGAGGAGGATGATGCCGCCGACCACACTGAGGGAGAGGGTGGTGGAAATGTCGAACTGGAACCATTTCGGCTCGGCCCCATGCGGGTCGACCAGCATTTTCACGCCGATGAAGACCAGCACGACGGCGAGGCCGGTCTTGAGGTAGCGGAAGTAGCCGATGGCGCCGGCGAGCAGGAAATACATGCTGCGCAGGCCGAGGATGGCGAAGACGTTGGAGGTGAAGATGATGAAGCCCTTGTGGGTCACGCCGAAGATGGCCGGGATGGAGTCGATGGCAAAAATGAGGTCGGTGGTCTCGACGCAGAGGAGGACGAGGGCGAGCGGGGTGAGGGCGCGGCGGCCGTCGAGGCGGGTGAGGAACCGCTGGCCGTCGTAGTCGTTGCTGACCGGGTAGAGCTTGCGGGCCAGGCGCACGACGGGGTTGCGGTCGGGGTGCACCCCGTCGTCGTCCCCCGAGAAGATCATCTTGAGCCCGGAGAACAGGACGATGAGGGCCATGAGATAGAGGACCCACTCGTAGCGGCTGACCACGGCGGCGCCGAGCCCGATCATGACGCCGCGCATGAGGAGGGCGCCGAGGATGCCCCAGAAGAGGACGCGGTGCTGGAACTGGGGGGGGACGCGGAACCAGGCGAAGATGAGGGCGATGACGAAGACGTTGTCCATGGAGAGGGACAACTCGATGACATAGCCGGTGAGGAAGAGGACGGTATCCTCCTTGGACCAGGAGGAGACGAGGAAGGGGGCGCCGAAGAAGGCGAACAGGATGGCGCAGCAGAACCAGACGATGCTCCAGGCGAGCGCCTCGCGGATGCCCACCACGTGGGCCTTGCGGTGGAAGACGCCGAGATCGAGGGCGAGGAAGAAGACGACCCCGGCGATGAAGACAGCCCAGGGGAGGGCGGAGATTTCAGCCGGGCCGGTCACGCGGCGTCAGGCATGGCCGGCGGCGGGGGCCGGGGTGGTGCGGACGGTGCCGGCCTCCACGGTGACGCCGGAGCCGATGCGGGGGCGCTGGCCCTTGTGCCAGCGGAGGACGACGGCACAGGCGATGAAGATGCTGGAGTAGGTGCCGGCCACGATGCCGACGAGGAAGGTGAAGGCGAAGTCATTGATGACACCGCCGCCGAAGATGTAGAGGGCGAGGGTGGCGAGGATGACGGAACCGCCCGTGATGAGGGTTCGGCTGAGGGTCTGGTTGAGGGCCAGGTTGATCAGTTCGCGGAAGCTGCCGTGGACGCCGAGTTTGAGGTCCTCGCGGATGCGGTCCAGGATGACGATCTTGTCGTTGACGGAGTAGCCGATGATGGTGAGGAAGGCGGCCACGGAGGTGGCATTGAGCTCGAAGCCGGCGAGGGCGAAGACGCCGAGGGTGAAGAGGACGTCGTGCAGGGTGGCGACGACGGCGGCCACGGCGAAGGAGAATTCGTAGCGGAAGGCGACGTAGACGAGGATGCCGAAGAGGGCGAGGAGGCAGGCCTTGATGGCGGAGGCCTTGATGGCGGTGCCCACGGTGGGCCCGACGCGGTCGGTGCCGACGACGCTGAAGCCGGCCTGGGGGAATTCGCGCTTGAGGGCCTCCTCGACCTTCTGGCCGGTGTTATAGGCGCTGAGGACCTGGAGGGTTTCCTTCCCCGTGGCGATGGTCTTTTGGTACTGGATGGTGGCGTCGCCGATGGCCAGGCGGCCGACGGCCTCGCGCAGCTTGTCGACCCCGACGGCCTGCTTGAACTCGAAGGAGATGGAGTCGCCCCCGAGGAAATCGACGCCCATCATCTTGCTGCCGCGGACAAAGGTGCCGTAGCCGACGCCGCCGATGATGATGAGGGCGGAGAGGACGAAGGCCGGGCGGGTCCAGGCCATGAAGTCGATGCGGGTGAGCTTGACGACGGGCAGCATGGAGAGGCTGCGCAGGATGCCGCGGCTGATGAGGAACTCGAAGATCAGGCGGGTGACGACGAGGGCGGTGAACAAGCTGGCGGCGACGCCGATGCAGAGGGTGACGCCGAAGCCCTTGACCGGGCCGGTGCCGAGGTAGGCGAGGATGACGGCGGAGATGAGCGTGGTGAGGTTGGAATCGAGAATGGTGCCGAAGGCGCGGGAGTAACCGGCCTGGAGGGCGGCCTTGAGCGGCTTGCCGGCGGCGAGTTCCTCGCGGATGCGCTCGAAGATCAGCACGTTGGCATCGACGGCCATGCCGATGCTGAGGACGAGGCCGGCGATGCCAGGGAGGGTGAAGGTGGCAGAGAAGGCGCACATGGCGCCGACCGTGAGGACGACGTTGAGGAGGAGGGCCAGGTTGGCGACGGCGCCGCCGAAGAAGTAGAAGAGCAGCATGAACGCCGCGACGCCGATGGTGCCGTAGACGGAGGCCACCACGCCGCTGCGGATGGAGTCGCGGCCGAGCGAGGGCTCCACGCTGCGTTCGTCCTCGATGCGGAGCGGGGCTTGGAGGGGGTTCTGCAGCACGTTGACGAGGTCGAGGGCCTCCTTGACGTCGAAATCGCCCTGGATGACGCCGCGGCCGCCGGGGATGACGCCCTGGATGACGGGGGCGGAGTAAAGTTCGCCGTCGAGCACGATGGCGAGGCGGTACTTGCGATCGCCCTTGGGCTGCCATTCGCGGGTCACCTCGGCAAACAGCCGGCCGCCCTCGTCGTTCAGCTCAAAACCGATCTCCGGCTTGTTGGAAAACTGGTCGCGGGTCAGGTAGGCCCGGCTGAGGTACTGGCCGGTCAGGCCGCGCTCCGGGCCCCGCTTGACCATGAGGGTTTCCTTGCCCTTGACCTCGCGGCCGTTGACCCGGCGGGTGGTCTCCATGTCCAGCCGCTGGTAGCCCGGCTCGATGATGTCGGCCGCCACGAGGGCGTCGCTCTCCGGGTGGACCATCCGAAACTCGAGGAAGGCGGACTTTTGCAGCAGCTCGCGGGCGCGCTGTTTCTCGGATTCGGAGATGCCGGGGAGCTGGACGAGGATGGCGTCCTCGCCGGCCGGCTGGATGACGGGCTCGGACAGGCCCAGGCTATCGACGCGGCGGCGGACCACCTCGACGCCATGCGACAGGGCGGCGCCCCGGTCGAAGTTGGTGCCCAGTTGGGCGACATCCATGCGCAGGAGGAACGACGTCCCCCCCTGGAGGTCAAGGCCCAGCCGGATTTTGCCGGCGGCGTCGCGCTGGAGGCGGTTCAGGATGTGCGCGGTCGGGTTCTTGACCGCGGAAACGTTGATGTTGGGGAAGTAGGCGGCGATATTGTTGGTCCCGATGGCGTCGCGAAGGTTCCCGTAGATGCGGGTGGCGTTGGTGGCCTGCATGCGCTGGGCCACTTCGAGGATATTGGTGAAGGCGGCATCCCGGTTGCGGGCCCGGTCCTTGAACTCCTGGACCAGGTCCCGCGAGGTCGGGGGAACCATGGACAAGATGGAAAACGCCAGGGCAATCAGGACCAGAACCAGTTGCCAGAAGTATTTGCGTTGCATGGCAGAAGCGGAGGGAAATCGGCAGGAGAAGACCGGGCTTGAGGGGGGAATCAGGACTTGGCTTCCGACGTGTCGGCCTTGCGCTCAAGCACTTCGGTGACCGAGGACTTCACCACCTCGAGCTTGCTGTCATCCGAACGGAGGCTGACCGTCCGGTCCTTGACGCTGACAATCGTCCCCACAATCCCGCTGGAGGTGGCCACGCGGTCACCGGACTTGAGGGTCTTCAGCATCTCCTCGTGCTGTTTGGCGCGCTTCCGCTGGGGGGCGATCATCGCGAAATAGAGGAACACCATGACCAGCAGCAGCGGGACCATGTTCCAAAGCACGCTCCCTGTGCCTTGCTGCTGTCCGGCGGGGGGTGGGGCCAAGGCCAAAAGCACGGCGGAATAGCTGGTCATCATAAAGGACCCATCGATTGGGGCGGCCAATCTAAGGAGGCAGGCCGCTTTGGCAAGCCTAACCTTGCGACCGCAAAGCCCCCCTTCCCGGTGCAAGGTCGGCCGAAACAGCCATGCAACCCATTGACTCAAAGGAGGAAGGGCACAAAGCGGGTCCCAGGAAGCCCGGAAGGCGGGGGTGGCGGCGGGACCCATGGGCCGCGCCAACCGCCTGGCCAGCACGTCGCCGGACGGAGACTGGGGCCTGTTTGCGGGATGGGCGGCTTTGGCCTTTGAGACCACGCTGGCCCCTGCTAAAACACCTCCACGATGATGGCCGCGGCGCGCGCGTGGATCCTGAACGGCCTGGATGGCCTCGGGAGGTGGGCGCTCTTCACCCAGGAAACCCTCACCAGCGCCCTGACCCGGCGGCCTTATGGCCGGGAATGGATTCGGCAGCTGTATTTCATCGGGGTGAAAAGCCAGTCGGTCGTCCTGATTACGGGTGCCTTCACCGGCATGGTCCTGGCGGCCCAGACCTACTTCCAGTTTCACAAGGTCCACATGGACACGGCCACCTTGGCCGTGGTGAGCGTGTCAATGTGCAGCGAACTGGGGCCGGTCCTGACCGGCCTGATGGTTGCCGGGCGGGTGGGGGCCGCCCTGGCCGCCGAGTTGGGGACCATGCGGGTCACCGAGCAAATCGACGCCCTGCGCACCCTGGCCACGCACCCGATTGATTACCTGGCCGTCCCGCGGACGGTGGCCACGGTCATTGCGATGCCCCTGCTGACGGCCGAGTCCGTGGCCATCGGGATTGGCGCAGCCTACGTGGTGGCCGTCCAGTTCCTCGGCATCGAGGCCGGCTATGCCTGGCACAACATGGTTTCCTACACCGACGCCCGGCATCCAATCATGGGCCTGATCAAGGCTGTCATCTACGGGGCGTGCATTGGGTTGATCAGCTGTCACAAGGGGATGGCCTGCGACCAGGGCGCCGAGGGGGTGGGGCGCGCCACCACCGAGGCGGTGGTGTCCTCCTCCATCACCATCCTGATCAGCAACTTCTTCCTGACGCTCCTCCTGAACCGGGTGCTGCCCGGCGGCTGAACCCACCCCGACCCGCCGCGATGATTGAGACGCGTTCCCTGCACAAGCGCTTCGGCCGCCAGGCGGTCCTGGCCGGCGTGGACCTGCGCATCGAGACCGGCGAGGCGGTGGTGATCATCGGGCGCAGCGGCGGGGGCAAGAGCGTGCTGCTCAAGCACCTGATCGGGTTGGTTGAGCCGGACGAAGGGCAGGTGCTGGTGGACAACGAGGTCATCACGGGCATGGCGGAGCGCGACCTGATCCGGATTCGCAGCAAGTTTGGCATGCTGTTCCAGGGGGCCGCCCTCTTTGATTCGATGACGGTGGCGGAGAACGTGGCCTTTGGCCTGCGCCAGGCGCGGCGCTGGACGGAGGGGGACATCGCCCGCAGGGTTTCCGAGGCGCTGGAGATGGTGGAATTGCCGGGCACCGAGGCGAAGAAGCCGGCCGAGCTATCGGGCGGCATGCGCAAGCGGGTGGGCCTGGCCCGCGCCATTGCCTACCGGCCCCAGATTGTGCTCTATGACGAGCCGACCACCGGCCTCGACCCCGTGGTGGCGGACAGCATTGACCAGCTCATCATCCGCATCTGCCAGCGGCTCAAGGTGACCTCCATCGCCGTCACCCACGACATGCGCAGCGCGGCCCGCATCGGCCAGCGCATCCTGATGCTGCACGAGGGCCGCATTCATGCGAGCGGCCCCCCGGCGGAGATCTTCGCGTCGGCCGACCCGGTGGTCAGCCGTTTCGTGAAGGGAATTTCGGACTTAAGAGACCGGCCGTTTCAGCCGTGAAGGAAGGGAGCCGGGCCGGCCCCTTGGGGCGGGTCCGGGGGAAGTCCTGACCGGGCGGGCTGAAAGCGACGAGCGATGGAACGCACAGAGCGGCACAGCACCCGCGGATGGACCCTATGAATGACACGCGCACGGCATGGAAAGTCGGAGCCTTCATCACGTTCGCCCTCGCGCTGGCGGCCATCATCCTGATGGTCTTCAGCAAGGGGGAGGGACTGCTGGCGCGCAACTACACCCTCCGGCTGCGGGCCGAGAGCGTGGGGGGGCTGAAGGCCCGCTCCTCCGTCTTCATCTCGGGTGTGCGGGTGGGGGCGGTCACCTCGACGGAGTTGGCGCCGGACGGCCGCAGCGTGGCCATCCTGTTGCGCATCGACCAGCGCTACCGCATCCATCGCGACGCCCAGTTCAACGTGGAACAGATTGGCCTGCTCGGGGACCAGTATGTCGTCATTACACCTACGGCCAACTTGGGCCCCGTCCTGCAGGATGGCGACGAGGTGGAGTGCCGGCCCCCCTTCAACCTGCAGGCGGTCGCCGTGACCGCAGTGGGTTTCATCCAGCGGGTGGATGACGCGACCCGCCTGCTCAAGGACACCATGGTGCGCGTGAACCAGCTTCTCCTGACCGACGAGACCCTGACCAACCTGGCCTCGGGGCTGGGCGGCATCCGCGCGTCGTCCGACCGGGCGCAGGCCCTGCTGGACAACCTGAATGCGGCGCTGACCTCCAACGCCGTGCCGGTGCACGTGACCCTGACCAACCTCGCGCGCTTTTCGGAGGAGTTGAATGGCCTGTCGAGGGATGTGCGGGCGATGCTGGCCGAGAGCCGGCCGGCGGTGACCTCAACCCTCGCCAACCTGGAGGCCTCGTCGCGCTCGCTGGGAGGGGTGGCAGGCGACCTGCAGGCGGGGCGCGGGGTGGCGGGCAGCCTGCTGAAGGACGAGCAACTGCAGTCGAACCTGACGGCCACCGTGCAGAACCTGGCCACGCTCAGCAGCAACCTGGCCCGCTACGGCCTGCTCCACAAACCCAAGCAGCCCCGCCCCACGACGGATCTGCGTCCCCCCTACCCCGGCTATTCGCCGGCCCGGCCATGAACAAACCGCTGGTTCTCCTTCGCACCTTTTTTCTGCTGCTCTGCACCCTCGCCGGCTACGCGGTGAGCCAGAGCAGGCCTGACCTCGTCCATGGCGGCCTCTATGGGGTGTTGATCGGTTTCGGACTGGGCGGCCTGCTCATTGCCATCGACGAGGCCATCAAGGGTTTTTCCCTGCGCACCTTTTCAGCCGCAAGCTTCGGCCTCTTGCTGGGCTCGCTGGTGGCGGGCCTCATCGACCGGCAGGATCTGTTCCTCTACGGCGCGGACGAGAAGACCCGCTGGATCATCCGGTTGGCGCTGTTCCTGGCCTTCGGCTACCTGGGCATGGTCCTCGCCGTGCGCGGCAACAAGGAGGATTTCGCCCTCATCATCCCGTTTATCCGGTTCCGCTCGGACAACAAGCCGCAGAACCTGATCGTCCTCGACACCAGCACCATCATTGACGGCCGCATTGCGGATCTGATCGAGAACCGCTTCATCGAGGGAATCGTGATTGTGCCAAAGTTCGTCCTGAACGAGCTGCAGCTCATTGCCGACTCGACGGATCCACTCAAGCGGGCGCGGGGCCGGCGGGGCATGGAGGTGCTCATGCACATCCGCCACAGCCCGCGCGTGGAGGTGCGCATCCATGAGCTGGATTACCCGGCGGAGCGCGAGGTGGACACCAAGCTCCTCAAGCTTTGCCGGGCCCTCAACGCCCGCCTCTACACCACGGACTACAACCTGGGCAAGGTGGCGGAGATCGAGGCCATTCCCCACACCAACCTCTGTGAGCTTGCCGCCCTGCTCAAACCGACCGTCCTGCCCGGCGACGCGCTCACCCTGAAAATCGCGCGCGAAGGACGGGAAAAGGGCCAGGGCGTCGCCTACCTGGGCGATGGGACCATGGTCGTGGTCAACGGGGCCTCCGGGCTGGTCGGCCAGCAGGTCATGCTGCAGGTGCAAAGCCTCCACCAGACCGGGGCCGGCGTGATCGTCTTCGCGGAAATCCGGTCCCAGGCCGCCGCGGCCTGAGGCGGCCCGGCCATCGTCCTGCTCAACCGGGCGTCGGCATGCCGGTGTGCCGACGCGCCGACGCGCAACGGGGCGGATGATGGCTGGATGCCTACCGACCCTCCTTCCAAACCCCAGCCTTAAAAAGCAGACAGGCGGGCTGAATCAGCCCGCCTGTCGCCCAGTCGCTGTCGTCCGGGTTACGGACAAGCCTTAATCATGGGATGGAGCTGGTGGTTGCCATGGTCCATCTCGCCACCGTCGTCGATATCGGGGGCGCGGATTCCGAAGACCGCGGTGCCGAGGGGCACGGCCTTGCCATCGGCGCCGACGGCGCCGTCCTGCAGGACCGTGGTCCCGGGGGTGCAGGCGATGGCCTGGCGCATGGCCAGCAGGCGGTCGGACGGATTGTTCAGGCGAGCCAGCTCGGCCGCAGTCAGGACCCAGATGCGGATCCGGTGACGGTCATGCGGCGCCTGGCTTCCCCCGGCGGAGCTGTTACCGGGCTCGCTGCGATCCTCGATGTCCACCCGGAAGAGGACGGCCCTGGGCGTGCGGTTGCCGCTGCTGCTGGCGTAGTCGCCGATGCCGGAGAAGCAGATCTTGTTGCCGGGAGCGCGCCGGGGCTCGGGTCCGCAGATGCGGTCGTCCGGGTTGCACAGGGCGCCCACCACCACCCCGGACCCGGGGTTTTCGTCGCAGCCCAGGCAGGCGCACTGGATGCTGTCGAAGATCTTGGCGTGGAAGTTGCCACGGTTGCCACCCTTCTCGTGGCGCACATGTTCCCAGTTGCCGTGGATGCAGGGATTGCCCTCGCGTTGGAAGGTGCCGAAGTTGATCCCCATGCCGACCGGGGCGCCGACCTGGCCACCGTGGGTGACATAGCGGACGGGCGGGTAGCTGGTTTCCTGGCGGCCGCCGCCGGTGACCCGGCAGGCGTTGGGCGGCTCGCAGGCCACCTGCATGCGGCAGTCGCCGGCCACCTGGACGGTGATATTGGAGCCCCGCAGGTCGTAGCCGCACTGGCCGTTGCTGGTGTCGATCTGGGCGGTGATGAGGTTGGTGAACCAGATGGGCAGGTCATCGCAGGTGAGGCTGACGGTGCAGAGGATCTGGGTCCGGCAGGAGTTGCTGGCCAGGTTGAAGCTGACCACCTCCGGGCAGCCGGAGAGGAGGCCAAGGCCGGGGCTGCGAACCTGCACGTTGTTCAGGTTGACCGCCGGGCTGGTGTTGCAGACCTCGATGATGAAGGTGACCGGGTGCGCCGCGCCATCAGCCGGCAGGGTGACGCTCCCATCGGTGAAGGAGCCATCCGTGTCGGCGGGCGAGTAAACCATCGAGCGGCAGGCGAGGCTGGCCGGGCGGACCTGGGTGGTCACGGAATCCGAGTCGGCAACCGGGAGGCCATCCGCCACCGAGTTGCCGGTCGCGTTGACCGTGTTGGTCACGTCCTGATCCACGGCGACCTTCCAGTAGCGGGTCAGGCTTTCGCCTGGGGCCAGCGGGGTCAGCTTGCTCGGGAAGAAGAGGCTCGTCACATCCCCGAACTGGTCGTCAACCACCATCACGTTGGTCAGGGCCACCGAACTGCAGTTGCTGACCGTGATGGCGTAGCAGAACGCCGGATAGTTGGTGCCCGCCGAGTAGCCGAGGGCCGCCTTGTCAAAGACGCCGCAGGCATCCCCGGGCAGGTAGCAGGCCACATATTCCTTCACGTCGAGGCAGCGGGGAACCATCCGCAGGCCGGCGTCCCGGGTCAGGTCGCTGGCACCGGGAGGCAGGACAAAGCAGGCGGTCACGCCGGCCGCATTCGGATCGCTGTCGGCCGCCGGACCACACGCGGGGTTGTTCTGGACCGTGAAGGTCCACGAGGCGGACGGCGCCTGGAAGCGCAGCTTGTAGGCACCGGCCTCGACACAGTCGAACCGGTAGAAGCCGCTGGCATCGGTGAGCGTGGTGCGGAGGGGAGTGGATCCACTGCAGGACCATAGTTCGACGACGATGTTGGAGAGGCCCGGCTCGCCCGGGGTCTGGCAGCCGTCGGCATTGAGGTCATGCCACACATAATCCCCGATGCTGCCGCGGAGCACGAGGTCCGCGCAATTCGTGATGCGGTAGCAGTCATTGGCGACCACCACGCAGTACCGCCCAATCTGGCTCGCGCTGACATTGGTGAGCACCAGGCAGCTGTTGGTCTGGCCGGTGAGCGGAGCCCCGTTGAACGACCACTGGTAGGTCAACGGGCAGGCATTCACCGCCGTCACGCAGAACGCGGCATTGGAGCCCACGCAGGTGGCGACATCCACCGGCGCGCTGGTAATCGTGGGCGGCAGGGGTTGGACCGTGATGAACTGGGTCTGGCTGACGGAATTGGAACAGTCATCCAGCGCGGTCCAGGTGGTGCGGATAATAGTCGGGCAGGTGCCGTTGGTGACGCGGGTGGTCACCAACGTGACGGACGGATCGCAGAGGTCATAGGCCCCCACGCCCGGCGCCGCAGGCACATCCGACAGGCAGCGCACCGTGATGTCCCCGGGGACGCTGGTCAGCACCGGCGGGAGGGTGTCGATCACCACGAGGGTCTGGCTGCAGCTGGAGGAATTGCCGCAGGCATCGGTGGCCACCCAGGTCCGCGTCACCGCGACGCCGCAGGTCACTGCATTGGTGACGGTGGATTGGATGACCACGGTGACGTTGGTGCCGCCGCAGAGGTCGGAGGCCCCGGGCGGGGTGAAGCCGAGAGGCAGGCCGCATTCCACAATGCGGTTGGGGGAGCAGTTGAGCGCCGGCGGGGTGGAATCAATGACGAGGACCGTCTGGCTGCAGGTGGCGCTGTTGGAGCAGCTGTCGGTGGCCCGCCAGGTCCGGGTGACGCTGTAGGAGCCCACGCAGGCGGGGTTGAGCCGGTTGGTGACATCCTGGCCGACGACGACCACCGTATTCAGCAGGCCGTCACAGGCATCGGCGGCCGAGGGCGCGTCGAAGCTCCAGGGAATGCCGCATTCCACCACCTTGTCCCGGCGGCAGATGACTTCGGGCGGCAGCGTGTCCACCACCGTAATGGTCTGGGTGCACAGGTTGCTGTTCCCGCAGCTGTCGCTGGCGCTCCAGGTCCGCGTCACGCTGATCAGGTTCGGGCAACGCGGATTCGGGGTGTTGGTGATGGTGGAAAGGGTGCGGATGACCACATTGGTGCCTTCGCAGAGATCCACGGCGTAGGGCGGAGTGAAAGCCCAAGGCTGGTTGCACTCCACCAACTGGTTGTCGCCGCAGGTGATGTTGGGCGGCGTGGTGTCAATGACCGTGATGGTCTGGCGGCAGACGTTGCTGTTCCCGCAGCTGTCGCTGGCGCTCCACGTCCGGGTGACGCTGACCAGGCTCGGACAGCGCGGGTTGGCCGCGTTCGTCACCGTCGACAGGATGCGCACCGTCACGTTCGTTCCCTCACAGGCGTCCACCGCATAGGGCGGAATGAAGGTGAAGGGTTGGTCGCATTCCACGATCAGGTTGTCCGCGCACGTGATGTTCGGGGGCGTAGTGTCGATCACCGTCACGATCTGACTGCACACGTTGCTGTTGCCGCAGCTGTCGCTGGCACTCCACGTCCGCGTCACGCTGTAGAGGTTCGGACAGCGGGGGTTGGGGGTGTTGGTGACCGTGGAAAGCACCCGGATTACCACGTTGGTCCCCTCGCAGGCATCCACGGCATAGGGACGGGTGAACTCACCCCACGGCTGGTTGCACTCGATGATGAGGTTGTCGGCACAGGTCACGTTCGGCGGCGTCGTGTCCACCACCGTAATGGTCTGGCTGCACACGCTGATGTTGCCGCAGGCATCCGTGGCGTCACCGTCGAGACGATGCGCACCGTCACGTTGGTCCCCTCGCACGCATCCACCGCATAGGGCGCCGTGAAGGCCCACGGCTGGCTGCACTCCACCGTCTGGCTGGATGCGCAGGTCAACACCGGCGGCACCGTGTCCACCACCGTGAAGGTCTGGCTGCACACATTGCTGTTCCCGCAGCTGTCGCTGGCGCTCCACGTCCGGGTCACGCTGATCAGCCCCGGGCACCGCGGGCTGGCCGCGTTGGTCACCGTCGACAGGATGCGCACCGTCACATTGGTCCCCTCGCACGCGTCCACCGCGTAGGGCGGTATGAACGTCCACGACTGGCTGCACTCGACCACCTGGTTGGCCGCACACGTGATGTTGGGCGGCGTCGTGTCCACCACCGTGATGGTCTGGCTGCACACGTTGCTGTTCCCACAGCTGTCGCTGGCGCTCCAGGTCCGCGTCGCGCTGATCAGGCCCGGGCAACGCGGGTTGGTCGCGTTGGTCACCGTCGACAGGATGCGCACCGTCACGTTGGTCCCCTCGCACGCGTCCACCGCATAGGGCGCCGTGAACGTCCACGGCTGGTTGCACTCCACAATCAGGCTGTCTCCGCACGTGATGTTGGGCGGAGTGGTGTCAATCACCGTCACCGTCTGGCTGCACACGTTGCTGTTGTGCGCACAATGTTGGTCAGGCCCGGGCAGCGCGGACTGACCGCGTTGGTCACGGTCCCCAGCATGCGAACCACGATATTGGTGCCGTCACAACCGTCCACCGCATACGGCGGGGTGAAGGACCACGGCTGGTTGCACTCCACAATCAGGCTGTCTCCGCACGTGATGTTGGGCGGAGTGGTATCCACGATTGTGATGGTCTGGCTGCACCGCTGGATGTTGGTGCAGGCATCCACGGCCTGCCAGGTGCGGGTCAGGGTGTATTTGCCGGGGCAGATGGTGTTGGTGTTGGCGTCGGTGGACACCACGGTCACGACAACGCCCAGGCCGCCAACCACGGTCGGGGGCGTGAACAGGTTGGTGGCGGCCAGCAGGGCGGTGCATTCGTAGGACTGGTTGGGGGCGCAGACCAGCTGGTAGGGCGGGCAGATGGGGATGAGGCCGGCATCCACGGTCCGGTTGGTTTCGCCAAGGGCGAGCGGGAAGCAGGCGGTGAAGCCGCTGGCGTCGGCATCGCTGTCCTTCGCATCATCCCCCACGTTCTGGAGGGTGAAGCCTAGGCCGCCGGGGGCCACGAAACGGACAACGTAGTTGCTGGCCGGGAGGAAGGTGAAGAGGTAGCCGCCCGCCGTGTCGGTGAGCGTGGAGGCAATCAACTGGCCGCTGCAGTTGCGAAGCTCAACAACGACGTTGGAGAGCCCGGGTTCGCCGGCGTCCTGCACGCCGTTCTTGTTGACGTCGTTCCAGACGAAATCCCCAATGGCACCAAGGGGCTTCAACCCCATGTCGATGCAGAAATTGTTCTGGGCGTTGGTGAAGACGACGCAATCGGTGCGCCAGACATTGCCACCAACCAGGGTGGAGAGGTCGCTGTCCGCACAGTCGTTGGTCCCGGCATTGGCCGTGGTGACCCCGTAACCGGCCGGAACGGTGACATCGACTTGGTAATTGCCGGGAGGAAGATCGCAGAACGCGTATTGGCCGGCCGGGCCGCTGTTGGTCTGGCGGAGGATGGACCCGTTGGTGCAGTTGCGCAGGACGAGGAGAACGTTTGGGATGCCCGGCTCGCCGGGATCCTGGAGGCCGTTGCCGTTGCGGTCTTCCCAGACAAAGTCCCCGAGGCAGGGCCGGGTGAAGCCGGCATCGAGGGTGAGGTTGGTCTCGCCGAGGGCCAGGGAGAAGCAGGCCGTCAGGCCCGCGGCATCGGCATCGCTGTCGATGGCATCATTCACCCCGACATTGGGAGTGGTGAACACGGAGCCCGCAGGGGAGGTGAAGCGCACGACGTAATTGCTGGCCGGCAGGAAGGTGAAGAGGTAGCCGCCGCCTGCGGTGGTGGTGGTGGTGGCAATCACCTGCCCGGTGCAGTTGCGCAGTTCCACGGAGATTCCGGCCACACCGGGCTCGCCGGGATCCTGCAGCCCATTGCGGTTGTAGTCCTCCCAGACGAAGTCGCCGATGGCACCCAGCGGGCGGAGGCCGATGTCGACGCAGTTGGTGCTGACGCCGCTGGAGAGGTTGAAGCAGTCGGTCTGCCACTGGACGCCCCCGAGGAAGGTGGACGCGTCGCTGTCCACGCATTCATTGGGGCCGACATTGGAGCGGGTGACCCCATAGCCGAACGGCACGGTAATCCCGACGCGGTAATTGCCCGGGGGCAGGTCGCAGAAGTTATACAGGCCGGTGGGGCCGCTATTGGTCAGGCGCAGGGTTCCGCCCGTGGTGCAGTCCTGCAGCACCAACTGGACTCCCGGGATGCCCGGCTCGCCCACATCCTGGATGCCATCGCCATCCCGGTCCTCCCAGATGAAGTCGCCCAGGCAGACGGGCTGGTAGAGCCCGGCGTCCACCGTCCGGTTGGTCTGGCCGGGGCTGAGGGTGTAGCAGGTGGTGTAGCCATCGGTGAGGGCGTCGCTGTCGAGGGCATCGTTGGCCCCCACATTGGGCAGGGTGTATTGGTAGCCGGGCGGGGCAACAAACCGGACGAGGTAGCCCCCCGCCGGCAGGAACGGGAAGAGATAGCCTCCACTGCCATCGGTGATCGTGACGCCAAGGAACTGGGTGGCACAATTGTAGAGCTGCACGGTGACGCCAGGGATGCCGGGTTCGCCGGCGTCCTGCAGGCCATTGCCATTGCGGTCCTCCCAGACGAAGTCACCGAGGGCGCCAATGGGTCGCAGGCCGAAATCGACGCACAGGTTATAGGCATTCCCGGAGAACGGGATGCAGGCGGTGGACCAGAGGTTGGAGGCGATCCGGGTCACCGCGTCGCTGTCGAGGCAGTCGTTCGGGCCGACGTTGGATGCGGTCACGCTGTAGCCGGTGGGGACGTTGATCTCCACGCGGTAGTTGCCGGGCAGAAGCTCGCAGAACAGGTAGAGGCCATTGGCATCGGTGAGGGTCTGGCGGATGAGGGCGCCGGTGTCGCAATCGCGGAGGGTGACCGTGACGTTGGCAATGCCCGGTTCCCCGGGATCCTGGAGTCCGTTTCCGTTGGCGTCCTGCCAGACGAAGTCCCCGAGGCAGGGGCGGCAGGTGGCGGAGGCGGAATTGGTGACCGTGAGGTCGAGTTCGTCGGTGCCGTAGGCGACCAGCGTGTTGCTGGGCGCAGCCGGGTTGTTGGTGTCGTAGGCGTAGGTGCCGGTGAAGAAAAGAACCTGGTTGGTTTGGAGCTCCGTCGGCCCGAAAGCGAGCGAGGAGACCCCCCCGACCAGGTTGGACACCACCACGTTCAGCAGGCGCGCATTGCCGCAATTGCTGACACTTCCGCTGAAGTAGGCGACGCCGTTGGAAGCGCCCACGCAGGTGTCGGTGACCTTGATGCAGGGGGCCAGCACCCGGAGCTGGGCCGGGAACGTGTTGGTGAAAGGCAGGCTCAACCCGCCGGAGACGTTGTTGGAGTCGATGCCCTGGGCGTAAGCGTCATCGAAAAGGAGGTTGGTCTTGGCGGCGTCCGGGAGCACCACGAAGGAGAAGTTGGTCTGGAAGGAGGAGTTGGTGCCCGTCGCGTTGGGATTCTGGCGGTTGTAGAGGTTGGTCAGGATGACCGGGGAAGGGAGGAAAATCTCATTGGTCACCTTGCCTGTAGGCAGGGGGTAGTGGGTGACATCGTAGATGCGGTTGAAGCGAAGGGTGTCACGGGCCTGCACCGGGATGAGGTAGAAACCAGGCAGGGGGGGGCTCTGGGTGTTGGCGTAGACGCCATCCTGGTTGTTGACGCGAATGAACACATCCACGGTATCGCCGACGTGGACGCGCAGATCGCCGGGGGCGTTTCCCCGGACGGACACGGCCTTGGAAATGCCAGCGCCGCTGTTGGTTTGGAGGGTGGGGAACCCCTGGCCGAGGGCCTGCGGGGGCAGGCCCGCCAGCAAAAGCCAAGCCGCGCAGAGGGCCAGGGAGAGCCTGGCGGCGCCTCGGGCCGGAGGCTGCGGCCAGTCGGTTTGGAAACGGGGGTGACGGAAAGAGTTCATGGGAATCCCTTCTTGGTTCTTGGAGGTCCGCCTGGACGGGTGGCCTATGGCAGCAGCTTGATCCGGTAGAGGCAGCTGGGAAGCTGCATCGGGTCGATGAAATGGAGCGTGCCATCCAGATTCCAGACGGTTGCGGCGGGCTCCCATCCGGGGGCGCCATCACCGGTGGTCTCGACCAGGTAGCGGCGCAGCCGGGGTCCCTCCACGGAAAGAATCATGCGGCTGCCCGCCTCGGGCGCGATGCCGAGAAGACGCGGGGCGGGGGCAGGACCGGAGGCACCGATGAGGCCCACATCCAAGGAACGATTGTTGGATCCGAGCAGGGTGTTGCTGAGGGTGACGCAACCGGAGCGCCGCGTGAGGGGATCCACATCGCTGTCGGTGGCGTCGTTGCCGACATTGACGGCGGGGGTGATGGCCGTGTTGGCGGGCAGGACGACCTGGATGCGATAGCTGCCGGCCTGGAGGTTGGTGAAGAGGTAGGCCCCGGCGGCATCCGATTCCTGGGTCAGGAGCGGGAGGGTGCCGGAGCAGGTCAGCAACTGGACAGTGACCCCGGGAAGACCGAGTTCGGGGTCGCCATCCTGCTGGCCGTTCTGGTTCGCATCAAACCAGACCAGGTCACCGAGCGAGGCGGGGATGCATTCGAAAATGTCCAGGTTGAAGTCGCCGATGCCGCTCATGGGCAGGGACCCGAACGGGGTTCGCAGCATCCAGGTGAACCAGGCTGCAGCGCCGAAATTGTCGTTCTTGTTGTTGGCACCGACACCCAGCTGCCAGGCCGGTCCGTGGCGGATGATGTCCACGATGGCGCCGTCGTAACGGCCGAATCCCACGAAGACGCCGGTGAACTCCTCGTAATAACACCAGGTGGCGGGATCGATGGGGCCGCCATTCCAAATGTAGGCCTCGGGGTCCAGGTCCAGATGGGGGCTGTCCACCGGGGGGACGGTGGTTTTGCCGGAGAGGTTGACGGTGATCTGGAAGCCGCTGGAGAGGTCGTCGCGACGGCGGATGGTGCCGGTAAGGGTGGCCATGTCCCCGTTGGAGGTCCAGCCGCCGAACTGTGGATTGAAGATGAAGTCCGTATAAATCCCCGGCATCCAGACGGCGTGGCGCGACCCACCCTGGTTCCATTTGTCGCTCACGGCCTCCAATACGCAGAGGTTGGTGGAGGGAGGAGCGTTGCTGACGACCACCTGGGCGGGGAAGGTGAGGAGGAAAGTGTCCGGGACGCCGGGTTCGCAGATGGCCGGGGGGGTGGGGTTGATGACCCAGGGGAGGGCGTTTCGCTGGTCGGTCCCCCGCCACTGCGCATTCTGGACAATCACTCCCTGGGGCAGGTTTTCGTCACCCGGCAACACCTGCCAGCGGAAACTGGTTTCATAAAAGGCCTCCGCGGGATTCTCAAAAACGCTCTGCCGGAGCAACAGGGGGACGGGGAAGGAGACGGTGTAGTTGCTCAATCCCACGAAGTGCTGGACGGAAAAAGTGATTTCATTGACCTCAAGCGAGTCATTGCACTCGTCGAAGTTGAGCAGGCTGATGCGGTTGGTGACCCAGTCGCCCACTTTGACGCGCGTGGTGCCGTCGGGACCGAAGGGGTCGTTGAAAATCGCTCCGCCGTGGAACTGGGCATGGCCGAGGCTGCCGGCCAACGCGAGAAGGAGGAGGGGGAGAAAAGCCCGGCGAGCGCCGGCCAGGGACAAAAAGAGACTGTTCATGTGCATCATAGTTCTGAACGTTGAGGTCTATCCCCTCCATGGACGAGACCATCCCACCGAATTGCCGTACAATCCCTGACAGCGTCCGCATTAACGCCGTCGTGTGTCCTTGTGGCAAGGAAAAAGATTGGCTAACGGAACTGGCCGTGTGAATTCAGGCGGGCTCAAGGCGTTCGCTGCCGCCAGCCGAATGGCAGGGGGAACACCGGGGTTGGGCGCCGGGCGGGATGATGTTGGCGCCGCCAAGGAGGCTCAGGGCGCCAATTCCAGCAGGAGGAAATCGGACTGGCCAGCCGAGGTGAGGTTGAAACCCCCGAAGGAAAGGCTGCCGCTGCAGCGTCCACCGAGGTAAATCCGACCGTCGGTGCGCAGGCTGACACAGGTGGGGACCGCACCATAGGGCAGGCCCTTGGACCACAGAGGAGCGCCCTCCGGGCTAAACTTGGCGGCAAAAGCCCCACCGGAAGCGCCGCCGGACGGCTGCAAGGCCCCCAACCCGAGGTCGATGCTGGGGCTGAAGGTTCCCGCGAGGGTGATTTGGTTGGCGGAATCGATGGCGATGGCCCGGGCCATGTCCCAGTAGGTGCCGCCGAAGCTCTTCGACCAGAGGTGCCGGCCGGTGTCGCCGGCATATTTGGCCAGCACGATGTCCTCCATGCCGCGATTGGTCAGGACCTGGCCGCCCAGGCTGTTCGGGCCCATGGACACCCCGGTCACCACGATGTCACCGCGGCCATCCGCCGCCAGGGCCACCGCGCGGCACTGGGTGTTCAGCTGGCCATAATGGTTGACCCAGCGGAAATCGCCCGCGGAGGAATACTTCGCCACAAACAGGTCGGAATTGATGCCGGCGTAGTTGGTCACCCATTGGGTCCCGAAGCGGGCGGGACAGGCAAACTCGCCGCCGACAAAGATGGCGCCACTGCGATCCACCGCCACCGCGCGGCCGGTGGTGCCGGCGGTGCTGCCCCCGGCCTGGCGCGCCCAAAGGTATTGGCCCTCGGCGGAGAACTTGGCCACGAACATGTCGAGGTAGGCCGGCCACAGCACGCCCCCGCCGAAGTTCACCTCCGTCTGGAAGAATCCAGTCATCACCACCGAGTTGTCATTGGTGTCCACCGCGACCCCCAGGCCGCTCTCCGTCGGGGTGCTGCTCGAAAGCGAACCGCCAAAACGCTTCGACCAAAGGTGGGTGCCCGCCGCGCTAAGCTTGACGAGGAAGATGTCGTAACCACCCGCGCTGACCAGCGCACCGCCGCCAAAATCCTGCGTGTAAAGGAAGTTCCCCGTCAGGAGGATGTCCCCCTGCGAGTCGATGGCAACGCCCTCCACGGTTCCGCCCCCCCCTCCCTTCGGCACAAAGGTCCACAGGGTCTCCCCCAGCGGGCTCTGCTTGACCACATAGGGGCGCCCGGCCTGCACGCCGGCCAGCACCACGTTGCCCTGGCGGTCCACCGCCACCGACAGGCCCTGCTCAATTCCCGTGCCGCCCATGTTGGTGCCCCGCAGGACAGTCCCCCCGGCCAACGCACCCGAGCCCGGGGCCAGCACGTTGGCCAGCACCGACGCGCTGGAAACGGCGCCGCCATTGTCCGTCACCGTCAGGCGGACCGTATACGACCCCGCACTGGCGTAGCGATGCAGCACCGTCATCCCGGAACCCCGTGTGCCGTCCCCGAAATCCCACTCATAGGAGGCGATCGTCCCGTCGGGATCCCGCGAGGCAAATGCGCTGAAGCCGAAATCCGAACTGACGGGCCATGTCTGATCCGACCCCGCAACCGCCACCGGCGGCTGGTTGGCCGACGCCACCACGCTCACCACCGCGGTGTCCCGCGCCGTCGCGCCTCCCGCATCCGTCACCGTCAACTCCACCACATACTGCCCGGCCGAAGCATAGACATGCGACACCAACAGGCCCGCCCCGGTGCTGCCGTCCCCGAAATTCCACTGGTAGACCAGGGCGCTGCCCTCCGGATCCCGCGAACCGCCGGCATGGAAGGACACCGGCACACGGTTGGTGCCGGTCCGGTCCTGACCCGCATCGGCAACCGGGGGTTGGTTCCCCACCGGCACGGCGGTCACCGTCACCACCGCCTTGTCCACGGCCACCGCACCCCACTCGTCCGTCACGCGCAGCGTCACCTCGTAGGTGCCCGGCGCCGCATACGCCCAGGAAGCCGTCGGCCCCGTGCCCGTGGTCCCATCGCCAAACTCCCAGCCGTAGCTTGTGATCAACCCATCCGGATCCCGCGACTGGGAGGCATCAAAGGACACCAGCGCACCCACCTGCGCCGACTTGTCCGGCCCGGCATTCGCCACCGGGGGCAGGTTCGGCACCACCACGTTGGTCACCGTCACCACCACGCTGTCGCTGGCCGTGGCCTGCCCGTCGTCCGTCACGGTCAGCGTCGCCACATACGTCCCCGGCGCGGCATAGGCATGCGTCACCAACAACCCGTTGGCGCTGCTGCCATCGCCAAAGCTCCAGGCATGCTGGACCAGGCTCCCGTCGGGATCGGAGGACTGGCCGCCGTTGAAGGCCACGCCGGCACCCACCGCCGCGGCAAGGTCGGGACCCGCCACGGCCACCGGCGGCCGGTTGGCCGGCATCACCGTCACCACCACACTGTCGGCCGCGCTGGCCCCGGCCGAATCCGTCACCCGCAGGGTCGCCAAGTAGCTGCCCGGCCTCGCAAAAACATGGGTCACCATCGCTCCGGTGGCGCTGGTGCCGTCCCCCAGGTCCCATTCATAGGCCGCCAGGGAACCGTCGGGGTCATACGACTGCGTCCCGTCCAAGACCAGTTCCACCCCCTCGGTCACGGTCCGATCTCCGCCGGCCCGCGCGACGGGGGGCAGGTTGTTGCAGTTGGGCATGGTCACGACCACCGGGGCCGAGGGAGCCGACTGGTTGCCCACCGTGTCGGTGGCCACCACGGTATATTGGTAGGTGGCGGGGGAAGTGATCCCGGCATCGACAATCGAGTTGCTGATGGCATTGACCCGGCGCAGGAGCGCCCCGTTGCGGTAGACCGAGTAGGCGCGGACGCCCGAACCGCCAAAATTGTCAAAAGCCGCATTCCAGCGCAGGGATATCGCCGAGCAGTTGTTCGTCTGGGCCTGGACACCGGAGGGGACGGCGGGCGGGGTGAGATCGCTCGTCACCATGAAGAAGCAGTAGGGCCCCGCCACGGCGGGGTTGGTCGCACTGGTGCCGCTGGTCACCGGGCCCACCTTCACCCAGTCCTGCTGCAAATTGGTCCGGCAAAGAAGCTGGTAGGGACCACCGCTACCCTCCCATCGGACCACCGCCTTGCCGTCCCGGACAGTGATGCCCGTCATGCGCATGGACGACGCACCCCAGGCCGGCACGACCCCGGCCGCCAGCACCCCCAGAAGGAGCGCCGCGGAACTCAGGCGACGCGGGCCGAAGGCAGGAACCGGGCGGCGGGCCGGAGGGAAGGCCGGACGCCGGACGGCATTGTGGGGTTGGGCAACCACGATTGAACGACTCTGGGATGACATGCGACACGAGGCATAAAGGCCCAATTCCGTGGCTGGTTTTTCGGACGGCAAAGCAGGGAGCGCGCAGCCGCCAAAAGCACGGCTGGTCTCCAAGCTTCCAAGCCAGATCCGCACGGAGGACAGCCTCCGCGACCGCAGGCCCCCAAAGCACCGCCCACCCCACCGGTGGAATCAGCAGCGTTCGGCATTGCCGTCATGTCATCCATTACTGCGGTTGTTCCCAATCTGACCATTCAGGTCGTGGGCGCACGCAACCCGTGTGCCACCTGCAAAAAGGACGTTAGGAACAGGGTTCTAGTAAACCCGGCGCCCACGCCCGACAATCAAAAAACCTTGCGCTGCAGGCACTGCGCGCGTTTCGACCACGGTGCCTGCTCCTTGGCAGACCCACTCCCCACTCCGGGGTAGCGTGTCCATTTTTTGGACGAAATCCCTGTCGCAGAAGACAATCCACAAGGGCAGGGATGCCCCTTCCGCCCCAGCCCAAACCCTGGCTGTGCCACCGGCAGGTAAAACCGAAGGCTTCAAAAAAAACGGCTCCTCGACTCCTCCACGGACCGCTTTTGCACTCGCCGCCCCCTCGAGCGGTCCGCTAGCCTTCACCATTATGTTCGAAACGACCAAGTCCCAGCTCGCCAACGCCGCCGAGAAGCTCGCGCACCTGCGGAGGTTTCTTTGACGTCCCCAGCCTGAACAAACGCCTCGGCGAACTGGAGGTCGTGGTCAGCGCCAACGGCTTCTGGGACAACAACGAGCAGGCCCGCAAGGTCCTCGACGAACAATCCACCCTCCGCAAACGCCTCGACCCCCTCCTCGACGCGGAAAAGAAGCTCGCCGACTTCCAGGTCATGGTCGAGCTCTGCGAGGCGGAACCCGAGGCCGCCCAGCACAAACACCAGCAGGAGTTGGACGCTGACACCAACTCGTTCCTCAGGACCATCGACGCCATGGAGCTGGGGGTCCTGCTCAAGGGCCCCCACGACCGGCGCAACTGCATTCTGAGCATCAATGCCGGCGCCGGCGGCACCGAGGCCTGCGACTGGGCCAACATGCTCCTCCGCATGTACACCCGCTGGTGCGAAAGCCGCGGCTGGGAGGTCGAGGTCACCGACGCCCTCCCCGGCGAGGGCGCCGGCATCAAGAGCGCCACCCTCCTCGTCACCGGCGAGAATGCCTACGGCTTCTGCAAGGCTGAACGCGGCGTCCACCGCCTCGTCCGCATCTCCCCCTTCGACGCCAACAAGCGGCGCCATACCAGCTTCGCCAGCGTCGATGCCATCGCCGAAATCGAGGAGGACAACTCCGAAATCATCCTCCCCCCCAGCGAACTCCAGGTGGACACCTACCGCTCCGGCGGCAAGGGCGGCCAGAACGTCAACAAGGTCGAGACCGCCGTCCGCATCACCCACCTCCCCACCGGCCTCGTCGCCGCCTCCCAAGCCCAGCGCTCCCAGGCCCAAAACAAGGCCACCGCCATGCGCATGCTGATCTCCAAGATTTACGCCCAGCGCCTCGACGCCGCCAAAGCCGAGATGGAACGCTTCTACGGGGAAAAAGGCAGTGTCTCCTGGGGCAACCAAATCCGCAGCTACGTCTTCCAGCCCTACCGCATGGTCAAGGACCTGCGCACCGGGGTCGAAACCAGCAATGTTCAGGGTGTCATGGACGGTGACCTCGATGCCTTCGTCAATGCCTGGCTCCGCGCCGGCTGCCCCGCCAAACGCATGCAGGGGGTCAAGGATATGGAGGACTGACCCCCCCTTCCCTTACCCGTGGCCAACATCCTCGACACCATCGTCGCCCGGAAACGCACCGAGGTGGCCCGACTCCCCAACCGCCCCCTCGCCGCCGGGGACCTCCGCGACGCCGTCCTCGAACGCGGCGAACCCCGCGACTTCCTCGCCGCCCTCCGCCAACCGCGCGCCGGCCAGGTCGCCCTCATCGCCGAGGTCAAAAAGGCCTCCCCCTCCGCCGGCGTCATCCGGCCCGACTTCGACCCCGTCCGCATCGCCCAAGCCTACGAACAAGCCGGCGCCAGCTGCCTGTCCGTCCTCACCGACGAAGCCTTCTTCCAGGGGTCGCTCGATTACCTCCGGCAAATCCGCGCGGCCGTGCAGCTCCCCCTCCTCCGCAAGGACTTCATCATCGACGAACGCCAAATCCTGGAGGCCGTCGAGTGGGGCGCCGACGCCATCCTCCTCATCGTCGCCATCCTCGATGACGCCCAACTGCGCGATTACCAAGGCCTCGCCACCCAGGCCGGCCTCGCCGCCCTCGTCGAGGTGCACGACGAACCCGAACTCGACCGCGCCCTCGCCGCCGGCGCCCACCTCGTCGGCGTGAACAACCGGGACCTCAAAACCTTCCGCGTCGACCTCGCCACCACCGAACGCCTGGCCGCCCGCCTCCACGCCACGCCCGCTGCCCCCGGGTCCCTCCTCGTCGCCGAAAGCGGCATCCATTCCCACGCCGATGTCCAGCGCCTCGCGCGCTGCGGCGCCCAAGCCATCCTCGTCGGCGAATCCCTCATGCGGGCCCCCAACATCCAGGCCGCCACCCGCCAGCTCCTCGGCCTCCCCCACCCCGCCTCCGCATGACCCCTCCACGCTCGGCCATCGTCACCGTGGCCATGGGCCAGTCCACCGAGAAACTGGACTACACCTTCACCAGCTTCGCCGACCACAACCCCGGCATTCCCCTCCACGCCTTCATCCTCGGCGATCGCCTCCCCACCCGCCAACTCCCCCAAGTCACCTACCACCTCGTCCCACCCATCCCGGATTTCTCAGACCCCCTGCGCGAAATCTACTTCCGCCGCATGGAACTCATCGACCAGCTCGACGTCGAGTACGCCCTCGTCGTCGACAGCTTCGATGTCCTCTGCCTGCAGCCACTCCCCCCCTTCGAGAAGCTCGTCGGGGACGCCGCCCTGGCCGCCGTGACCGAGCACCAGGGCAGCCGCTACCTCATGGGCCAAGGATACACCGCCAACTTCCTCAACTGCGGCGTCGTCTTCTGGAACATCCCCGCCAGCCGCGACATCCGCCGCCAAATCGTCGAACGCGGCCGCCGCCACTTCCGCACCATCGCCGACGACCAGTTCTGCCTCAATGAAGTCGTCCAAACCCTCTACTACGACCAGCTAAGAATCCTGCCTTGTCAGTATAATTATAGGTGCCATTTACTTCCCAAACGTCAGTGGAATATTGCCTCAGTAAGGCACTTAGATGGTGTTAAATTATACCACAATGCAACCTGTATAGAGCAAGCAAAGCAAATCGCAGGCAAAAACTCTAAAGCCTCTCTCATAGCACTGCCATCAGATCTACGCCCACTCACAAAGCAGGAACAGTTTCTCAGAAAAGTGCAATTGGCTTTACGCCCACACTTAGTCAATTGGCGTGCAGAACTTCTTTCCCGTTTTGGTAATTCGAGTCACTAACTTCACTATGGAGAAGAAATGGCAATTCGCAGCCCAGCATGCCTTGGGTAGCGCGCGTGGTATCGTCCGATTGGCCATGAGTCATCCGATATTTGCTGCGAAACTACTAACCTGCAGGGCTAAGTATTTCTTGCGACGCGAACTTACAAAAACACTTCTCACGCCCCAGAACTTTTTAATCGCAACACCAGATGCACTTATCGCTTACTGGTCGATGTTTGTTGAGCGTGAGTTACACGCCTCCGAATGGGTGCGCGCGCTCCTTTCCACAAAGAATCCTCTCATAGTAGATGTCGGAGCTAATGCTGGAGTATTCTCACATTACGTGCACTGCCTAAAACATGATAGCAGCTTTATAGCGTTTGAGCCGCTACCAAAAATGGTTCAACGCCTTAACGAGCTAAAAAATAGGACCAGCATGAACATGGAGATTCACCAAAAAGCCGTGTCCGATGAATGCGGAGAAGCTTGGTTTGAAACAGCTCACGGCTATGACGGGACCTCAAAACTTGCATCAGACAAGGAATCTACCGGCAACCGCATCCGAGTAGACACGACTACTCTTGATGCGGTTCTTGCAAGTAGACACATATTGTTAATGAAAATCGACGTCGAGGGCTTTGAGTGCAACGTGATAAAAGGGGGCCTCAAATGCCTATCTCAAACCGACTACGTAATAATGGAGTCCGAAAGCGCCGACCACCTTACCAAGGTAAGTGCGGCCCTTGGGAATAATTGGGCCTCACGTAAAGTTGGGGCTACTGATTACTTATTTTTCAAAAAAGCCGCTCATTAACAAGGACTTAGAGGTCGGGTACACTATTTTTGTGAGCCGATGTCGGCAATCGTTCATGGGCGGCAATACTGTTGTTGTGACGCATTGGCTATTGGGTTTGCGAGAACCGGGGTGCAGCAGGCACTCGGAGGCTCGCTCACACTTCATTCACTCGGCGCATAGTATTATCACACTATGTCACCCAGATCGCTAAGACCTCAGCCGCTCCAAGCTTTTATAAGCCTGAAAAAGCTAGCGACCGCTTTCACCCTAATAGAACTCCTTGTTGTAATTGCAGTTATTGGCATTTTAATCGCGTTGCTTTTGCCCGGGCTTCTCCAAGCAAAAGAGCAAGCGGCCAGGGTGCAATGCTTAAGCAATCTAAGACAGATAGGGCATGCGGTTGCTTTGTATGCGGAGGACAATGATGCCACACTCCCAACCGTAGAGGATTACCCCGCTATTGGGGGCAGCCGCGGGACCAGCATTATTTATAGTTCCGATCTATACGATCCCACCAACCGACCATTAAATCCTTATGTAGGGTTTGCTTTAGGTGTTTTTCGATGTCCTCGTGATAAGGGAGATGCATTAACTACAATTGACACGCCCCTATGGCAGGCCTACGGAAATAGCTACATCATGCAATGTGCGGATGACAGCTATCGTATCAAGTATGTCACAGCGCTTCGCAATGGCAGCTATGGACCCCCAGTAAAACTAAGTTCGCTTGTCCGAACGGATAATAAAATACTCGTCGGAGACTGGCCGCTTCATGCAAATCGCCCTATTAACGATAAGCGTACCCAATGGCATAGTAGCGGTAAGAAACGCTCCTTCTGTATTGTCTTTGCTGATTCGCATGCTGAGTTCTTTAGCTTTCCGACCAATTACAGCACCTTGGATGCGTATGAGAAGGGAGATCCAAACTATCTTTGGTGGTAGTAAACTGGTGTCAGTGAAGTTTTTAAATTAAAACTCAGTTTCTATATTGTTATTCGCGCGCCATTGTATTTCGCTAGTAACAAGTAGAACTCCCCCTGTCCCGCCTGCCAGGACAGTTCCTGCCTGAGTTTGGGAAGCGGCATTTGCTCGAGGTAATTCCTTCCGCCCCGCATGGCGCGAACCTC